>JAXMCJ010000027.1:0-69492 GCA_046349415.1 Geminicoccaceae bacterium | reverse complement strand
CTGAGCTGGCGCGGCGCATCATGTACGCCGCCAAGTCCGAGGGCAGCCTGCCGCAGGGCTACGACCCCGGCCTGATGTGCCTGCGCGACCGGCGGCCGCTGCTGAGCACGCCCGAGGAGATCGCCACGGCGGCGGCCGAGGTGGGCGACGCCAACTGGCGCATCGAGGTCGCCGCGGACGGCATCCACGCCTACAATCGCGCCGGCCATCACGTCTCGCAGGAGCCGTTCGAGCTCTATCCCAAGCTCGACGTGGCGGGCGACGGCGCGCACGCCTTCTATCTCGGCGTCGAGCTCGCCCGGGCCCAGGTGGCCCACCAGCTCGGCAAGCGCTACGTCCAGGACAACGAGCTGCGCTGGGGCGTGGCCGTGCCGCCGCCGGCCGAGGACCGGCTGCACTTCATGCAGCCCGGCAGCACGCTGGAAGCGCGCCGGGCGCGGCGCCGGGAGGGCTGATGCCGTTCATCCGCGAGAGCATCGTCACCACTACCAACGCGGACGGCTCCGCCCATGTCGCACCGCTCGGCGTGATCGAGGAGGGGCCCCTGCTCGTGATCGCCCCGTTCCATCCCTCGACCACGCTCGACAATCTGCGTCGGGCGCCGCATGCCTGCGTCAATTACACGACCGACGTCCGCGTGTTCGCCGGCTGCGTGACCAGGCGGCGCCGGGACTGGCCGGTCCTGCCGGTGCGCGATGGGGTCGGCTGGCGCTTGGCCGGTGCGCTGTCGCACAGCGAGGTCGAGGTCGTCGAGGTGGTCGAGGACCCGGTGCGGCCACGCTTCCGCTGTAGAATCGTCCGGGAGGTCGGCCACAGGCCGTTCCTCGGCCTCAACCGCGCCCAGGCGGCGGTGCTCGAGGGTGCAATCCTGGTCTCGCGGCTGCACATGCTGCCGGCCGAGAAGATAGAGAGCGAGCTGCGCTATCTCGGCATCGCGATCGAGAAGACGGCCGGCGAGGCGGAACTCGAGGCCTGGGGCTGGTTAATGGAGGCGGTTGCCGCTTCGGGACGCGCACCGCCGCGGCAGGGCTAGCCGCGCGGGCCGGTGCGATGCCTGGGCGAAGGCTCCCTCGGCGCCTCGATCGGCAAGACCCGCAAACCCCACGGGGCCAGCCACAAGCTGCCCCACGAGGCCACGCACGACTGCCACAATTGCGTGGCCGGCTCCAGGTAGGCCAGGGGATCGACGGGCAGGAGACCACCACCCGCTTCGGCACGCGCGCTGGAAGGCTGGCGCGGTTTGCGCCGCTCCTCAATGTCGATGATCTGCGCCATGCCCTGATCGGTCCATTTTATAGTTCGATCGCAGCGGTGCCTTAGCGACGGAACAGCCACCATCCTCGCAATCATCGGACACCGGGGCACACAGCTCAAATCGATTTAGTCGCCGACGTCAACTGCACATGACGCTCCAGCAGGAAGTGTGCTCAAACGGTGTCAGACGAAACGCGAACCGCCAGACCCGGGCGCAGTTCCTTGCGGCTGAGCTAACCGGGCGATCTTGCTCGGTCGCGCAGCTCGAATTTTTGAATCTTGCCGGTCGAGGTCTTGGGAAGAGCGCCGAACACCACCCGGCTCGGCGCCTTGAAGTGGGCTAGGCGCTCGCGGCACCAGGCGATGATGCTCGCCTCGTCGGCCTCCGCACCGGCTTTCAGCGTCACGAAGGCGCACGGCCGCTCGCCGTAGCGCTCGTCGGGCATGGCGACGACGGCTGCCTCCATCACCGCCGGGTGGCGGTAGAGCGCCTCCTCGACCTCCAGCGAGGAAATGTTCTCGCCGCCGGAGATGATGATGTCCTTGGAGCGGTCCTTGACCTCGACATAGCCGTCGGGATGCCTGACCCCGAGATCCCCGGTGTGGTACCAGTCGCCGCGAAAGGCCTCCTCCGTCGCGGAGGGGTTTTTCAGGTAGCCCTTCATCACCGTGTTGCCGCGCAGCACGATCTCGCCGAGCGTCGCGCCGTCGCCGGGCACCTCGGCCATGGTCTGCGCGTCGGCGACGGTGGCGCCGGCAAGCGTCGGGTAGCGGACCCCCTGGCGGGCCATCAGCGGCGCACGTTCGGGCAAGGGCAAGTCGGGCCATTCCGGTTGCTCGACGCACACCGTCGCCGGCCCGTAGCTTTCGGTCAGGCCATAGAGGTGGGTCACCTTGAAGCCCATACGCTCCATGGCCTCGATCACCGCGCTGGGCGGCGCCGCCCCGCCGGTGGCGACCTCGATGGTACGGCCGAAGCTGCGCTTCACCTGCTCGGGCGCGTGGACCAGCATGTTGAGCACGATGGGCGCACCGCACAGGTGGGTGACGCCCGCGGCTTCGATCAGCGGGAAGATCACCGCCGGATCGACCTTGCGCAGGCAGACGTGGGTGCCGCCCACCGCGGTGACCGCCCAGGTGTAGGTCCAGCCGTTGCAGTGGAACATCGGCAGGGTCCAGAGATAGCTGGACCGGCTGTTCAGCCCGAACACTAGGGCGTTGCCCATCGCGTTCAGGAAGGCGCCGCGATGGTGGTAGACCACGCCCTTGGGATTGCCGGTGGTCCCCGAGGTGTAGCAGAGCGAGATCGCATCCCACTCGTCGGCGGGCGGCTGCCAAGCGAAATCCGGGTCGCCCGAGGCCAGCAGCGTCTCGTAGTCGAGCGTGCCGAGCCGTTCGCCGGGAGCTGCCGGATCGACGATGTCGACCACCAGCGGCCGCGCGGACATCTGCGCCAGTGCCGCCCGCGCCATCGGCGCCCACTCGCCGTCGACGAGCAGCACCTTGGCCTCGCCATGCTCCAGGATGAAGGCGATCGAGGCCGGATCCAGGCGCGTGTTCAGGGCATTGAGCACCGCGCCGGCCATCGGGATGCCGTAATGCGCCTCGAGCATGGGCGGCGTGTTCGGGCACAGCACCGCCACCGTGTCGCCACGGCCGACGCCGAGGCCGCGCAGGGCGGAGGCGAGTCGGCGGCAGCGCCGATCGACCTCGCCCCAGGTCAAGGACAGGTCGCCATAGACGACGCCGGTGCGGTCGGGAAACACCGCCGCACTCCAGGCCAGGAAATCGAGCGGCGTGAGCGGCCGGTGGTTGGCGCGGGTGCGCGGCAGGCCCAGATCGAAGATGCCCGGCTCGTTCATGCCCGCCTCCCTGCTCGGCTCCGGCGGGATGCTAGCCGCCGGGCAGCGGGTCCGCGATAGGCATGGCGGGCTCGGCCGCGGGCTCTGGCGGTGCCGTCGTGGCGAGCGTCAGGAGAAGGAACAGCACCGTGGCGTGATAGACGGCGTTGAGCAGGTTCTGCAGCAGCGCCTCGGCGACCAGATCGGCAGCGATGGCGAGCGCCAGCGTGCGCTGAAGCGGGTCGACGTCCCGCCGCGCGGTCGCCAGGGCGCGACGCACCGCCACGGACAGCAGCAGCAGCACGAACAGCAGGCCGGGCGGGCCGGCCTCGACATAGAGCCGCACGAGCTCGTTGTGTGGCCACTCCAGCAGGTTGGTGCCGTCAAGCGCCGGTCGGCCTGCCGCCAGTTGCTCGCGCACGGCACCCAGACCGATCCCCCAGGGGTGGTCGCCCGACAGCGACAGCCAGTGGCCGATGCTGGCCCAGCGGCCCGAGCTGTAGTCCTCCTGCGCGCCGATCAGGCGCAGGAAGAAGCTGTCGCTGACCAGCGAGGTCCACAGCGTGAACACGATCGCCAGCCCCAGCACGGCGAGGCCGGCCCGTGCCAGCGTGCGGGCCGGGCGCGCCGTCGTGGCGAGATCGAAGAGGCCGAACACCAGGAGGGTCACGGCGGCGGTGCGGGTGGCGGTGAGGAACACCATCGCGAGGGCCATGGCTCCGACCATGAGCGTGACAAGCCGCTGCCCGGGGCGCAGCGGCTGGCCGAGGCGGGTCGCCGCGAGCAGGAGCTGGATCACGCTGAGGCTGCTGTGCATCACCACCGACCCGGTCGGGTCGTAGCGGATCAGGCTCTCATAGCCGCGCGCGACCACCGCCGGCTCGGCCAGCACCTGATAGAGGAAGGTCAGCGTGACATAGACCGACAGCAGGCCCCAGGCGAAGCGGGTCAGATCCTCCGGCGGCAGGTAGCGGGCGAGATTGGGGCAGGCCAACAGCACGAGGACGGGCAGGACGATCCGGGCGTCGAGCGGATCGAAGCTGCCGCCGAGGTCGGTCAGGATCATGACGGCAGTGAGCAGCGCGAGCCCGACCACTGCACCGCCGGGTCGTGAGAGCCGCGGCCGGAACAGGAACGGCAGGAGCAGCAGCAGCCCGACCACCACCGTGAACGCCAGGATCCGCTCCTCCTCCAGGCCGAGGGCGACCGCGAGCGAGGAGGAGAAGGCGGCAAAGCCGCAGGCGAGGATGAGCAGGATGCGGATGATCAGCGAGGCCATCGGGCGGCACCGCATTTGACATGATACTCAACTAATGGTTAATTTTCTCGCCGATGGCTACCTCTTTCAGCGAGCCGAAGCGCAAGGCGTTCCCGTTCCGGCCACGTACGCCCTGGCTGGCGCGGCTGTTCCAGACCTGCCCGTTCATCCTCGCGGTCAACTGGTGCCTGCAAGGCATGCGCGGGATGGACCGCAAGGAGCTGTCGTTCCGGCTGCTGCTCGAGGGCTGCGTCGCGGCAGTGGCAGCGCTGCTGCTGGCGGGGCCGATTGGCGTTGCTTGGGCCGCCGCGCTCGCCCTGCCGATCGCGCACAGCCTGAGCTTCACGCTCAACGGCCAGGTCTGGGTGTGCGCGCGCTACTGCCGCTGGTACCGCCGCGACCCGGCCGTCCTCGAGCGTCATCTGTTCAGCCTGTTGTGGCGGCTGCGCGCCCTGCCCTGGCTGCGCGAGGCGGCATGCATCGGCTCGCTCGGCCGACGGGGGGCGATTTGCGGCGACCGTGCGGACCTCGATCTGCGGCTCGTCTTTCCCCCCGGCAGGGCCGCGTGGCTTCGGGTCAATCTCCTGCTGCTGCGGCTGCGCGCCGAGGCCTTCCTGCGCGCCATTCCGCTCGACCTCTACGCCTACGACCGTCCCGAGCGCCTGCGCCGCTTCGACCAGCGCGAGCCGCTGCTGCTCCTGCTCGACCGCGACGGGCGGCTCGCCCGGCTCTACCCGCGCCGGGCCGCGGCCTGGCCGTGACCGCGCTCTGGACCGAGACGCGGCGCACCTGCTGGGCCTATTCGCCGGGCGGCCATCTGGCCGAGCTCGAGCGCGCCACCGCGGGCATCCGCTTCACCGACCGGTTCGACGTGACCTTCGCCGGCGGCCGCGCGCCGCTGACACCCCCGCGAAGCACCTACCTCGTCTGCCATCCGCGCCGCTCCGTGCTGCGCACCCTGCGCAACCTCGTGCAGTCGGCGTTCATCGTGCTGCGCGAGCGGCCGCGCATCGTGATCTCGACCGGGGCCGACGTCGCGGTCGCGGTGTGCATCCTCGCCCGTCTGCTGGGAGCCAAGCTGGTCTTCGTCGAGACCGCGGGCGAGCTGACGCCTACACTGGCCGGGCGGCTGGTCTATCCGTTCGCGCACCTGTTCATCGTCCAGTGGCCGGACAAGGCCACGGCCTTCCCACGGGCGGTGGTGGCCGCGGGGCCGCTGCTGTGATCCTGGTCGCGGTCGGGACCTACATCCACGGCTTCGACGAGCTGGTGGGAGCCGCCGACTCCGTGGCGCGCGAGCTGGACCTGGCCGGATTCGCGCAGATCGGCCATTCGCGCGTGATCCCGCGATGGCTGGCCTGGGAGCGTTTCCTGAGCCCGGCGGCGCTGGCCGCCCGGCTTGCTGCGGCGAGCCTGGTCCTCTGCCACGGCGGCATCGGGCTTCTCGGCGAGGCGATGCGCGCTGGCAAGCCGATCATTACCCTGCCGCGGCGCGGCCGGCCCACCGCCCGGGAACCGGCCGGCGATCAGGTGGCGGTAGTCCGACGGCTGGCCGAGCGGCATGCGATCGGGGTCTGCGAGCGACCGGACGAGCTTGCCGGTATGGTGCGCGAGCGGGTGGCACGTGGGCTCGGCCCGCAGCGCTACGACCTCTCGAGCGACGTCCCGGAACTCATGGCCGCGTTCCTCGCCCGGACGAGCTCGAACCAAGCGGCGACGACGCTGGAACCGAAGCGCTCGGTGCGCTCCTGGTGACGGACGATCTCGGCGCCGATCCTGACGGGCACGGCGGGATTGTTGGCGGCCACGCCCCGTAGCGCCGCCCAGCGGCGCACGATCTCGGTGGTCGAGCCGGGATGGAAGCGGAGCCCGTAGACGGAGCTTCCATGCCGGAACGCCTGAAGCCGGCCGCGCACGCAACGCGCCAGGATCGCGGCCGATCCGGGCAGCTCGATCGCCTCGTCGTGCCACTCCATCACCGGCAGGCCCGCACCCAGGCTCGGAAGCACGGGGTCCTCCGCGGCGAGCGCCGTAGGCACCAGATCGACATAGCCGAACTCGTGCGCTCGGTCCGGTTCAATGGCACCACCCAGCGCCAGGGTCAGGGGCAGCACGCCCGCGCCCGCGGCGAGCACGGGCAGGTCGGCCCGCATGCGCCCGGCCAGCACAGCGACGGCTTCGTCGTTCGGCGGAGGCGCCGCTCCGCTGCCCAGTACGATCAGCCCAGCGGCCGCCAGCATCTCGTCACGAGCGACCCTCTCGCGCACCTGCAGGTCGATCCCGGCATCCTCCGCCAATGCGGTCATGAGACCGGGCGGCGCCTCCGGATCGAGCTGGAGGACCAGGATATCCGCGGGCACCTCAGCCGGCCGCCTTGCCGCCGAAGCTCAGGCGGTTCTCCTCGCCGCGCAGGAGCCGCTGGATGTTCTCGCGGTGCTTGAACACCACCAGGGCGGCGACCAGCAGATAGAGGATCGCCGCAGCGGGCGCGCCCATGAGCCACGCCGCGATCGGTGCCAGGCACGCGGCGACGATGGAGCCCAGCGAGACCCAGCGAGTCGCGGCGACCACGGCGATGAACGCGACGAGAACAGGGAGGAACAGAAGCGGAGTCATGCCGAGCACGACGCCGGCGGCGGTCGCCACCCCCTTGCCGCCGCGGAAGCCGAGCCAGACCGGGAAGCAATGGCCGATGATCGCACCGGCGCCGGCGACGGCCCCACCAACCGGCCCGAGCCAGGCGAGGCCCAGGGCGGTCGGGACCGCACCCTTGGCGAGGTCGAGCAGCAGCGTGGCCAGCGCCAAGCCCTTGCGCCCGGTGCGCAGGACGTTGGTGGCGCCGATGTTGCCGGAGCCGATGTTGCGGATGTCGCCCGCCCCCGCCCAGCGCGTCAGCAGCAGCCCGAACGGGATGGAGCCGAGGCCGTAGCCGATCAGGAACAGCGCGAGCAGGCCGAATGCTCCGCCACCGGCCGGACCGTCCGCCATCGCCTCCCCCCCTTTCCGTGAAACCGCCACCTAACACGGCCCGACCGGGCGACCAAGCCAGCTCACATGGAAGGCTCGGGCGGCGGCCGCTCCTCGTCCAGCCAGGTACGGAACAGGGTGTAGCCCACCCCCAGCAAGGTCGCGCCGACGAACAGGCCGATGAACCCGTAGGCGAGCAGCCCACCGATGACGCCGATGAAGATCAACAGCAGCGGCAGCCGTGCCCCCTGGCTGATCAGGTAGGGGCGGATGAAGTTGTCGATCGTGCTGACGACGAAGGTGCCCCAGACGAACAGGAAGATCGCGAGCCCGTTGTGGCCGCGGTAGCCGAGCCAGACCACCACCGGCAGCCAGACCAGCCAGTTGGGCAGCTGGATCACCAGCAGGAAGAAGGTGAGGAAGCCGAGCAGGATCGGCCCGGGGGCGTCGACCACGACCAGCCCCAGCACCAGCAGCACGGCCTGGATGAAGGCGGTGAAGATGATGCCGGCGGCGACGCCGCGGATGGTCTGCGCCGCGACGTCGAGCAGGCCCAGATGGTGCAGGCCGCCGATGCGCGCGACGAAGCGGCGGAGCACCTGGACGCCGGCCTCGCCGGTCACCAGGAGGATCGCGGCGAACACGATGGCGACCAGGAACTCGAGCATCGCGGCGCCGAGGCCGGCCCCGATCGACAGGCTGTAGCCGGCGGCCGTGCCGATATAGGGCTGGAGCTGCTGCAGCGACGCCGGCAGGTCGACCATCGCCTCGCGCCACTGGTCGTCCAGGGTCATGCCGATCACCGGCAGGCTGCGCAGCCAGTCGGGCGGGGCGGGCAGCTTGATCGAGGTCAGGTCGCGCATCAGGCCGGCCACGCCACGCACGCCTTCCGCCAGCGAATCGACCAGCAGCAGGATCGGCACCACCAGAACCACGAGCAGCGCGAGCGAGACGATGACCGAGGCCAGGATGCGCCGGTCGCCGAGCAGGCGCGACAGCTTGCGGTAGGGATGCCAGGTCGCGACCGCGATGATCACACCCCACAGCATCGGCCCGATGAACGGGCTGACGATTTGGATGCAGATGAAGACCAGGGCCGCCAGCAGGGACACCAGGATCACCCGCTCGATGAAGCGGTCGCGGAGAAAGTCGTTGCCCTGGTCCATGCGCCCGCGCGGTCCCTCGCCCGGCGAGACGCTAGCACGCCCGGCCTGGGCGCGCGCCATCACATCTCCTGCTGGAACACCGTCCGGCCGTCGACCAGCGTGCGGGCGACGCGGCCCTCGACCAGCCGCCCGTCGAACGCGGTGTTCTTGGACAGGCTGCGCAGGCTGGCCTCGGTGACCTTCCAGGGCGCGTCCGGATCGAACAGCACGAGATCGGCCGCCGCACCCTTGGCGAGCCGGCCGGCGTCGAGCCCGAGGATGCGGGCCGGTGCCGCGGTCATCGCCCGCAGCAGACCCAGCAGGTCCATCTCGCCCTCGTGCACCAGGCGCAGGCAGACCGGCAGCATGGTCTGTACCCCGATCACGCCGAAGGCGGCCTGGGCGAAGGGCAGTCGCTTGCTGTCCTGGTCCTGCGGGCAATGGTCGCTGGCGATGGCGTCGATCGTGCCGTCCTTCAGCCCCTCCACCACCGCGCGCCGGTCCTCCTCCGACCGCAGCGGCGGCGAGACCTTGGCGAAGGTGCGGTAGCCCTCGACCTCCAGCTCGTTGAGGGCGAGATAATGCGGGGCCGTGTCGCAGGTGACCCTGAGCCCGCGCGCCTTCGCCGTCCTGATCGCCGCCAGGGCACCGGCCGTCGAGACGTGCGCCACGTGCAGCCGGCCGCCGGTCAGCTCCAGGAGCCGCAGGTCGCGCTCGACCATGATCGTCTCGGCGGTGGGCGCGATCCCGGCCAGCCCGAGCCGCGAGGCCAGGGGACCCTCGTTCATCACCCCGTGCTCGGCGAGCGCCGGCTCCTCGGGATGCTGCACGATCAGGGCGTCGAACCCGGCGGCGTAGGACAGGGCCCGCCGCATCACCCGCGCATTGGCCAGCGCCCGCTCGCCGTCGGTGAAGGCGACGGCCCCGGCCGCCTTGAGCAGGCCGATCTCGGCCAGCTCCTGCCCCGCCAGTCGCTTGGTGATCGCGGCGTAGGGGTAGACCTTGCCGAGCTTCACCTGCCGCGCCCGGCGGGCCACGAACTCGACCATCGCCGGGTCGTCGATCGGTGGGTCGGTATTGGGCAAGACGGCCATGCTGGTGACACCGCCGGCGACCGCCGCCGCGGCCCCGCTGTCGACCCGCTCCTTGTGCTCAGCACCGGGCTCGCCGAGCTGGACCCGCATGTCGACCAGCCCCGGCGCCAGGCACAGACCGCGGGCGTCGATCACCTCCGCACCGCCCGGCGCCAGCGCCACCGTGACGTTGGGGCCGAACTCGGCGATCCGCCCGCCGACCACCAGGAGGCCGCCGCGGCCGTCGAGACCCGAGGCCGGGTCGAGCAGCCGCACGTTGACGATGACGACCGGGCGGCTCATGCCGCCCCCGGCCGCAGGTCGCGGGTCAGCAGGTCGAGCACCGCCATGCGGACCGCCACGCCCATCTCCACCTGGTCGAGGATGGCGCTGCGGTCGATGTCGTCGGCGACCACGCCGTCGATCTCCACGCCGCGGTTCATCGGCCCGGGATGCATGATCAGGGCGTCCGGCCGGGCGGCGCGCAGCTTGTCGTAGGTCAGGCCGTAGAAATGGAAATACTCGGCCAGCGACGGCACGAAGCTGCCCTGCATGCGCTCGATCTGCAGCCGCAGCATCATGACGATGTCGGCGTCCTCCAGCCCGCGCTGCATGTCGGTCTCGACCGCCACGCCGAAGCCCTCGACGCCCGCCGGCAGCAGCGTGATCGGCGCCACCACCCGCACCCGGGCACCCATGGCGGTCAGCAGGAGGATGTTCGAGCGCGCGACCCGGCTGTGCAGGATGTCGCCGCAGATGGCGACCGTCAGGCCCTCGATCCGGCCCTTGCGGCGGCGGATGGTCAGCGCGTCGAGCAGCGCCTGGGTCGGATGCTCGTGCGCCCCGTCGCCGGCATTGATCACGGCACAGCGGACATGGCGGGCGAGCAGCGCCACGGCACCGCTGTCCTGATGGCGCACCACCAGCACGTCGGGGTGCATGGCATTCAGCGTCATCGCCGTGTCGATCAGCGTCTCGCCTTTCTTCATGGCGGAGCTGGCGACCGACATGTTGACCACGTCGGCTCCCAGCCGCTTGCCGGCGAGCTCGAAGCTGGTCTGGGTGCGGGTGCTGCTCTCGAAGAACAGGTTGATCTGGGTCAGGCCCTTGAGCAGCTGCAGCTTCTTGTCGGCCTGCCGGTTCAGCGCGACGAAGCCGTCAGCCCGCTCCAGCAGCTCCAGGATCTCGAACGGCTGCAGCCCCTCGATGCCGAGCAGATGCTTGTGCCGGTGGGCGAAGGCGGTGGGGGCCGACTGCATGGCGGCCGGACTATGCCGCCGCGCCCTCGCACGGGCAAGGCGCAAGGGGACCGGCTCGCGCCACAGTTGAGCAGTCGTCGTAGCTCTTCGTCACGGCAGCGCGAGACGGTTGCGCGGAAGCGCTCAGCTGCCCTAATGCCCGCGCGTGATGGCAGTTCACCGCTTCTGGCTCGCCACCTGCGTCGGCATGCTGGCCGGCGCCGGCCCGGCGTCGGCGCAGTTGGTCACGGCGCCCAATCCGCACGGCGTCGCCGCCACCCTGCTGCCCGAGGGGCCGGCGGAACCGTTCTTCACGCCCCTCGGCAGCAACGGCCGGGCCTGCGCCACCTGCCACCGACCGGAAAGCGGCATGAGCCTCAGCCTGCGCGACGTCCGGGCGAGCTTCGCGGCGTCGGGCGGGGCCGATCCGCTGTTCGCGGCGTTCGACGGGGCGGACTGCCCGAACGCCACGGGCGGCGACCCGGCCGCGGCCCATTCCCTCCTGCTCAACCGTGGCGTGATCCGCGTGCCGCTGCCTTGGCCGCCGCGCGCGCCGGACGGTGGCGCGCTGCCCGTCGAGTTCGAACTCGCGATCACGCCCGCGGACGACCCGACCGGCTGCAACACCGATCCCGATCTCGGCGTCGCCGCGGGCACCGTGTCGGTCTACCGCCGCCCGCCCAGCGCAGCGCAGATGAACTTCAAGACCCTGCGCGCCGACGGGGCCGGGCCGATCCTCCCCGGCAGCATCATGTGGGACGGTCGGCAACCGACGCTCGAGGCGCAGGTGGTCGACGCTGCTCGCGGCCATCTGCAGGCGCGCCAGGAGCTGTCGGCGGAGCAGATCGCCCGCCTGGTCGCCGTGCAGACCGACACCTTCACCGCCCAGCAGGCCGACGCGGAAGCCGGGCCGCTCGACGCCGGGGGCGCCGGCGGCGGGCCGCAGGGTCTGGCGCTGCAGATCCCGCTGCCCGCCGGCGGGACCACCTTCACCGAGTTCGCCGGCTGGCGGGGCCTGCCCGGCCGGCAGGGCTCGATCGCCCGCGGCGAGGCCTTGTTCAACGGGCGGGAATTCGCCGTGCGCAACGTCGACGGCCTGAACGACATGCCCGGCGTCGGCAATCCGTCGCGCGCCACGACCTGCAGCACCTGTCACAATATCGGCGCCTCGGGTGCGGATTTCCTGGGCGAGCCGCACCGCAACATCGGCATCGGCGGTACCGGCACCAAGGTCGGCGGCCCGCCGCCGGCCACGGACCTGCCCCGCTTCACGCTGACCTGCCGCAAGGGCGCGCGCCCGGGCTTCCTCGGCCTGGGGCCGATCGTCACCAACGATCCCGGCCGCGCGCTGATCACCGGCAAATGCGCCGACATCGGCAAGTTCACGGTGCCGCAGCTCCGGGCCCTGGCGGCCCGCGAGCCCTATTTCCACGACGGGACGGCCAAGTCGCTCGACGAGGTGGTCGAGATCTACGAGCGCCGCTTCCGGCTCGGGCTCAGCCCGGCCGAGCGGCAGGATCTCGTCGACTTTCTGGCCGCCCTCTAGCGTCCGCCCGCCCGGCCGGCCAAGATCGCGGCCAAACCGGGAGGACAGCATGCCGAGCTTCGCGATCGTCGACAGCCACGTCCATCTCTACGACCCGACCTGGCTGCGCTACGGCTGGCTCGCCAGGGTGCCGAAGATCAACCGGCGCTTCGATCTCGCGGACTTCGACCGCTGCCGCGGCCCGGTCGAGGTCGACAAGCTCGTCTTCGCCGAGGTCGCGGTCGACCCGGGGCTGCATTTCGCCGAGGCCGCCTGGGTGCAGGGCCTTGCCGACGAGGATCCGCGCCTCGCCGGCATGATCGCCCATGCGCCGATGGAGAAGGGCGGCGCGGTCGAGGCCGACCTCGACCGGCTGGCGCGGTACGGCGCCCTGCGCGGCATCAGGCGGCTGATCGAAACCGAGGTCGACATCAGCTTCTGCCTGTCGCCGGCCTTTCTCGAGGCGCTCCGGCTCCTGCCCGCGCGCAATCTCTGCTTCGACATCTGCGTCAAGCATTGGGGGCTGGTGTTCGCGGTCGAGCTGGCCCGCCGCTGCCCGGACGTGCGCTTCGTGCTGGACCATATCGGCAAGCCCGGCATCCGCGACGGGCTGGTCGAGCCGTGGAAGGACCAGCTCCGCCGGCTGGCAGCACTGCCCAACGTGGTCTGCAAGCTCTCCGGCGTGATCACCGAGGCGGACCACGCGCACTGGACCAAGGAGCAGGTGCGCCCCTATGTCGAGCACGTGATCGAGTGCTTCGGCTTCGACCGGGTGATGTACGGCAGCGACTGGACCGTCTCCGAGCTGACCCACGACTACCCGGCCTGGGTCGCGATCCTCGACGAGATCACCGCCGGCTGCAGCGGCGACGAGCTGGAGCGCCTCTGGCGCGGCACCGCGATCCGCACCTACCGGCTCTAGCTCAATGCCAGTCTCCGCCTCACGTCCGTTCGCGGGACTGACCGTCGTCGCCATCGAGCAGGCGGTGGCCGCACCCTTCTGCACCTCGCGGCTGGCCGACGGCGGCGCCCGGGTCGTCAAGATCGAGCGCCCCGAGGGCGACTTCGCCCGCGGCTACGACGACGTGGCCAAGGGCCAGTCGAGCTATTTCGTCTGGCTGAACCGCGGCAAGGAATCACTGGTCGTCGACCTCGCCTCACAGGCCGGCAAGGGGACGCTGAGCGCCCTCCTGGCCGAGGCCGACATCGTCGTCCAGAACCTGAAGCACGGTGCCCTGGACCGCCTGGGCTTCGGCGCCGAGACGCTCCGTGCCGCCTGGCCCCGCCTGATCGTCTGCTCGATCTCCGGCTACGGCGAGGACGGCCCGCTCGCCGGCCGCAAGGCCTACGACCTCCTGATCCAGGCGGAGAGCGGGCTGTCCTCGATCACGGGCGGCCCCGAATCCCCGGCCCGCGTCGGCGTCTCGATCGTCGACATCGCCACCGGCGCCACCGCCTACTCGGCGATCCTCGAGGCGCTGATCGCCCGCTCCGTCACTGGCCAGGGTGCCGACATCCGCGTCTCGATGTTCGACGTCATGGCCGACTGGCTGACCGTGCCACTGCTGAACCACGAGGGCGGCAACTCGCCGAGGCGCCTGGGCCTCGCCCACCCCTCGATCGCGCCCTACGGCGTCTTCCGCACCAAGGACGGCCGGGACATCCTGATCTCGATCCAGAGCGACCGGGAATGGGCGAGGTTCGCCACGGAGTTCCTGGCGCTGCCCGACGCCGCGACCGACGCGCGCTTCGCCACCAACGTCGCGCGCGTGCGCAACCGCCCGGCGACCGACGGCATGGTCGCCGCCGCCTTCGCCCGCCTGGACAAGGTGGAGGCCGAGGCGGCGCTGCTCCGGGCCGATACCGCCTTCGCCTCGGTCAACGACATGGCGGCCCTCTCGGCGCACCCGCACCTGCGCCGCATCACCGTGGGCTCGCCGGCAGGCCAGGTCTCCTTCCCAGCACCGGCGCCGATCTTCATGGGCGAGGAGCGCAGCTACGGCCCGGTGCCGGCGATCGGCGAGCACCTTCCATAGGCAGCTATCCCAGCCGGCGCACCCGGCTGGAGGCGAGCAGCGCCGCGATCTCGCCCATGACGGTCTGGCCGCCCCGCACCTTCTCCTCCGCGGCTTGCTCGGCGGTGCGGATGGCGTCCAGGCGGGCGGCGACCTCGGCGAGGCGGGCGCGGGGCACCACCACCACGCCGTCGGCATCGCCCACCACCAGATCGCCGGTCGCCACCTGCACTCCTCCCGCGACCACCGGCATTCCCACCGTCCCCGGCCCGCTGCGCACGCAGCTGTTGGGGGTGATGCCGCGGCAATAGACCGGCAGGCCGACCGCGACGATGCCCTCGCGGTCGCGCACCATGCCGTCGGTGACGATGGCAACGGCACCCTGGTTGCGCGCCATGCCGGCGGTGAGGTCGCCGCACATGCCGGCCCCGGTGAACCCCTCGCAGGCGCAGACGATCACCTCACCCGGCTTGGCCTCGGCGATGGCGCCGAGCAGCGCCAGATTGTCGTTGGGGCCGCACCAGCAGGTAAGCGCCAGGCCGATGAAGCGTCGCATGCCGGCGACCTCGGGCGCCATCGGCTTGATGGCGCAGTCCATCGCACCTCGGCCGGCCATGGCGTCGACCAGCCAGCCGGTCGGCACCTCCTTGAACGGCTCGAGCGCGCCGGCTGGCAGCGGTTCCGGCCGGGCGGCGATGGTCAGCAGCGGTGGGTCTTCGATCATGGGCGTGGCTCCTCCCTGGCCTTGTCCTCGAGCGCGGCATAGTCGATGTCCGGCTGCTCCCGCCGCCGGCGCTCGTGCCGGTCGCGGCCCTCGACCAGCCAGGCGATCGCCTGGTTGAACGGCACCGGCACGCCCAGGTCCTGGGCCTCGCGCACCAAGGCACCGTTGAGCGCCGCGATCTCGGTGCGCCGCCCGGCTTCCAGATGCTGCAGCATCGAGGGCTGGCTGTACTTGTCCCAGCAATGCTGCTTCACCCGCTCACGCAGCTCTTGCTCCGGCAGCGACAGGCCTTTGGCGCGCGCCACGGCGAACGCCTCGTCGAGCAGCTGGTCCTGGTAGCGGTCGGTGGCGGGCAATCTGGCCAGCTCGCCCATCCGCAAGCCGGTGATGCCGCAGATCGGGTTGATCGTCACGTTGACGACGAGCTTTTCCCAGATCGCCGACATGATGTCCGTGGTGATCCTGGTCGGGTAGCCGGCGCCGGTCAGCAGCTCGGCGAGTGTCGTCACCCGCGCGCCGTGCTGGCCGTCGAACTCGCCGATCACCGTGGTCGCGACGTTGGTCTGCTCGACCACGCCCGGGCCGACGGTGCGGAAGCTGCACATGGTGGCGCCTCCCACCACCCGCTCGCGCCCGAGAATTCCGCTCAGCGTCTCGACATTGCCGATGCCGTTCTGCACGGTGAGCGCGCAGCCTCCCGGCCCCAGCGCCCGCGCGGCGATCGCCGCCGCCTCGGCCGTGTTGTTGGCGTCGACGGCGATCAGCGCCAGCTCCTGCTCGCCCGGCACCGCCTCGGGCAGCACCGCCGGCAACCGGATCTCCAATGGTGCCGGGACACCGAGCGCCTTGAGGCCATGCTCCGCGATCGCCGCGACATGCTCGGCCCAACGGTCGACCAGCGTGACCGCATGGCCCGCGGCAGCGATCCGCGCGCCGAAGCTGGCGCCCACGGCACCCGCGCCGATGACGACGATGCGCAAGACGCGATCTCCCCGACCCGTTGATCGGCTGCTAGGCTTATCACCGCAGAACGAGGTCGGGGAGCCATGGCGACGCCGCTCGCACGCCGTCTCTACAGCGTCGCGGCAACGCGGCGGCAGGCGCAGCGCGCCCTGCCGCCGGCGCTGTTCGACTTCGTCGACGGGGGTGCGGAGGACGAGACGACCCTGCGCGCCAACGAGGCAGCGTTCGCCGGCATCGGGCTGCTACCCCGCCCCCTGCACGGCACGACCCGCCGCGACCAGCGCCTGACGTTGTTCGGCCGCGAGCTGTCCATGCCGCTGATCGTCGGCCCCACGGGGCTGTCCGGGCTACTCTGGCCGGACGGGGAGCTCGCGACCGCACGGGCGGCGGCGGCCGCGGGCGTGCCTTACTGCCTGAGCCACGGCTCGACCTGCACCATCGAGCAACTGGCCGCGATCGGTGCGGCGCCGCGCTGGATGCAGGTGTTCACCTTCAAGGATCGCGGGCTGACGCGCTCGTTCACCGAGCGGGCCCAGGCGGCGGGCTACGAGGCCTTGGTGCTCACCACCGACAACCAGGCGCTGGGCAACCGCGAGCGCGATGTCCGCAACGGCTTCTCGATCCCGCCGCGCCCGACGGTGCGCACCATGCTGGGCATGGCGGCGCGGCCCGCCTGGCTGTGGCGGATGCGCGCGCATCGCGACTTGACCTTCGCCAACTACACCGACGCCGGTGGCGACCTGCGGACGATCGCCAGCCGGATGGCGAGCCTGCTCGATCCCGGCGCCTCCTGGGAGGATGTCGCCTGGCTGCGCAGGCTGTGGCCCGGTCCGTTCCTGCTCAAGGGCGTCCTGCACCCGGACGAGGCGCGCCGCGCGGTCGCCGAAGGCCTGGACGGCGTCGTGGTGAGCAATCACGGCGGCCGGCAGCTCGACGGCGCGGCGGCGCCGATCGCGGCATTGCCGGCGGTCGTCGCGGCGGTCGACGGCCGGGTCCCGGTGCTGATCGACGGCGGCGTGCGCCGCGGCGTCGACATCGCCCGCGCGCTGGCGTTCGGTGCCACGGCCTGCCTGATCGGCCGCCCGCACCTCTGGGGCCTTGCGGTCGCCGGAGAGGCCGGCGTCGCCGCTGTGCTCGAGCTCTACCGCCGCGAGCTCGACCGGGTCATGGCGCTGTGCGGCTGCGACGACCTCGCGACCATCGATGCGAGTTTGCTCGCGCCGCGCTGAGGCTCAGCCGGGAAAGTGCGGGACGGCGTCCGACTTGACCGGCAGATTGTGCTCGGCCTCGATCAGCCGCACCGTGCCGGTGCGCGAGCGCATGACGATCGATTCGGTATAGACGCGATTGCCCTGCCGGCGCACGCCGCGCAGCATCGTGCCGTCGGTGACCCCGGTCGCCGCGAACATGACGTCGCCCTGGGCGAGATCCTCCATGCCGTAGATGCGGTCGAAGTCCTTGACGCCCATCTTGCGGGCGCGGCTGCGCTCCTCGTCGGTGCGGAACATCAGCCGGCCCTCGAACTGACCGCCGATGCAGCGCAGCGCCGCCGCCGCCAGCACGCCCTCCGGCGCGCCGCCGCTGCCCATGTAGATGTCGATGCCGGTGTCGGCGCGCGAGGTGGCGATCACGCCGGCGACGTCGCCGTCGCTGATCAGGCGGATGCGGGCGCCCGCCTTGCGCACGGCGGCGATCAGCTCCTGGTGCCGGGGGCGGTCGAGGATCAGGACGACCAGATCCTCCATCGGCAGGCCCTTGGCCTCGGCGACGCGCGCGAGGTTGGCGGCCGGCGGGTCGGCCAGCCGCACGATGCCCGGCGGCAGGCCGGCGCCGACCGCGATCTTGTCCATGTAGACGTCGGGCGCGTTGAGGAAGCCGCCGTGCGGCGCCATGGCGATGCAGGAGATCGCGTTCGGCCCGCCCTTGGCGCAGATCGTCGTGCCCTCGAGCGGATCGAGCGCAATGTCGATCTTGGGCCCGTTGCCGGTGCCGACCTTCTCGCCGATGTAGAGCATCGGCGCCTCGTCGCGCTCGCCCTCGCCGATGACCACGGTGCCGTCGATGTCGAGCACGTTGAGCGCCTGGCGCATCGCGTCGACCGCCGCCTGGTCGGCAGCCTTCTCGTCGCCGTTGCCGATCAGCCGGGCGCTGGCCAGCGCCGCGGCCTCGGTGACGCGCACCGTGTCCATCGCGAGATTGCGGTCCTCGCTGAGATAGTCGGCCATGCGTTTCCCCTAGGATCGCTCGATTCGTATCAGTCGCGGCGGCTCTAGCACCGTCGGCAGAGCGCCGATCCGGGCCAACGCCTCGCGCATCCGCGCCTCGGTCGTGTCGTGGCTGGTCAGGACGATCGGCACCGGCTGGCCGGGGTTGCGGCCGCGCTGGATCAGCGATTCGATCGACACCTCTTGATCGCGCAGGACGGCCGAGATGTCGGCGAGCACGCCGGGCTCGTCCAGCACCATCAGCCGGATGTAGTAGCTGCCCTCGTGCGCGGCCAAAGGGGCGATTGGATGATCGGCCAGCAGCTCGGCCGGCACGCCGAAGGTCGACACCGCGCAGCCGCGCGCCACGTCCATGATGTCGCCGACCACCGCCGAGGCGGTGGGTCCGGCCCCGGCGCCACGGCCCTCGTGCATCACCGCGCCGACCTGGTCGCCCTCGACCACCACGCCGTTGAATACGCCCTCGACCTGACCGATCGGCGCCGTCGCCGGCACCATGCAGGGGTGCATCCGCTGCTCCAGGCCGGCCGGCGTCATCCGCGCCACCCCCAGGAGCTTGATGCGGTAGCCGAGCTGGTCCGCGAACGCGATGTCCATCGCCGAGACGTGGCGGATGCCTTCGATGTCGATGGCGTCGAAGCGCGGCCGGCCGCCGAACGCCAGGGCCGCGAGCAGCGCCAGCTTGTGCGCCGCGTCGATGCCGTCGACGTCGAAGGCCGGATCCGCCTCGGCGTAGCCCAGGCTCTGCGCCTCGGCGAGCACGTCCGCGAACTCGCGGCCCGTCTCGCGCATGGTGGTGAGGATGAAGTTGCAGGTGCCGTTGAGGATGCCGTGCACCCGCAGGATGCGGTTGGCGGCGAGGCCCTCGCGCAGCGAGCGGATGATCGGGATGCCGCCGGCGACCGCCGCCTCCCAGCGCAGCTGCGTCCCGTTGCGCTCGGCCAGCCGCGCCAGCTCGGCGCCGTGCAGCGCCAGCATCGCCTTGTTGGCGGTGACCACCGGACGGCCGCGCCGCAGGGCGGCACGCACCAGGTCCAGCGCCGGGCCTTCGCCGCCGATCAGCTCGCAAACGAGGTCGACCTCGGGATCCTCGGCGAGCGCGCGGACATCCTCGTGCCAGCGCAGGCCGTCGAGCGCGAGGCCGCGCGACCGCGCGCGATCGCGGGCGCTCACCGCCGTCACGCGCAGCCGGCGGCCGGTGCGGCGGGCCAGCAGCTCGGCTTGATCGGCCAGCAGCCGGCAGACGCCGCCGCCGACCGTCCCGAGCCCGGCGACGCCGACCCTGAGCTCGCCAACGCTCCCCATCATGCCACCGCCAGCGCGTCCGCAGCCGCCCCGTTGCCGTGCCGGGCGAGGAAAGCGCGGATGTTGCGCACGGCCTGGCGCAAACGGTGCCGGTTCTCGACCAGCGCCAGCCGCACATGGCCCTCGCCATACTCCCCGAAGCCGATCCCCGGTGCGACGGCGACCTCGGCCTCCTCGAGCAGCAGCTTGGCGAAGCCGAGCGAGCCCAGGTTCTGGAACGGCTCCGGCACCGGCGCCCAGCAGAACATGGTGGCGTCGGGGCGCGGCACCTGCCAGCCGGCCTTGGCCAGCCCGTCGATCAGCACGTCGCGCCGGTCGCGATAGAGCTCGCGAAACTGCTGCACGCAGTCCTGCGGGCCGTTCAGCGCCGCGGCCGCGGCTACCTGCACAGGCGTGAAGGCGCCGTAGTCGAGGTAGGACTTGATCCGGGTCAAGGCGCCGACCAGGCGGTCGTTGCCGGCGGCGAAGCCGATGCGCCAGCCGGGCATGGAATAGGTCTTCGACAGCGAGCCGAACTCGATGGCGACGTCGAACGCGCCGGGTGCTTCGAGGATCGACGGCGGCGGCCGGTCATTGAAGTAGATCTCGGCGTAGGCGATGTCGGAGAGCAGCCATATGCCCTTCTGCCGCGCCCAGGTGACCGCCTCGCGATAGAACTCGGGCTCGCAGGTGAGCGCGGTGGGGTTCGACGGAAAATTCAGCACCACCATGCTGGGCGCCGGCACGGAGTGCTCGGCCGCCCGTGCCAGCTCGCGCATCAGGTCGATCTTCGGCCCGAACGGGACGTGGCGAATCGACGCCCCGGCGATGATGAAGCCGAAGGGGTGGATGGGATAGCTCGGGTTCGGTGAGAGGATGGTGTCGCCGGGCGCGGTGATCGCCTGGGCGAGATTGGCCAGCCCCTCCTTGGACCCGAGCGTGACACAGACCTGGGCCTCGGGGTCGAGCCGCACGCCGAAGCGGCGCGCATAGTAGGCGGCCCAGGCCTTGCGCAGACCGGGAATGCCGCGCGAGGTCGAGTAGCGGTGGGTGCGGCCGTCGCGCACGGTCTCGACCAGCTTCTCGACGATGTGCGGCGGGGTGGGGCTGTCCGGGTTGCCCATCCCCAGATCGATGATGTCCTTCTTCGCCGCCCGTGCCGCCGCCTTGAGGCGATTGACCTCGGCGAACACGTAGGGAGGCAGGCGGCGGATGCGGTGAAACTCGGGCTCGGGCATCGAGATTTCCGGGGAGCGGAGACGTGGGCGACGCTCCTAGCACGTTTCCCCGCCGAGGCGAATCGTGCCCGCGTCGCGTGCGGGGGTGCTAGCGGAAGGGGTTGAACGCGTCGTCGCTGAAGTCGCCGAACCGCTCGCGGGGATCCACCGCCTGCGGCGTCGCTGGCTGCGGCACCTGCGGCTGCGCCTCGGCGGCGGTCGCGTCTGCCGGCGGCGTCGCCACCAGACCCAAGGCCTCGACGACGGTATTCGGCCCGAATGGATCGGGTGCCTCACGGGTCATCCGGCGCATGAACTGGCGCAGCTTGCCGCGGTCGCGCACCTCGGTGAGGCTGGAATCGAGGTAGGAACGGGCGATGCGGCCATCGCCGCCGACGATCGGGGCAGCCGGCGGCGGCTCTGCCGCCGGCCCCGCAGGCTGCAGCGGCGGCGGCTGGGGCCCGCGGCCCGTTTCGTAGCGTATCTCGGCGGCACGCCGGTCGGCGGCATGGCCGGCCGAGGCAAGGTTGGCCTGCAGCTGCCTGCGCTGCTCGGTCGTATCCTGGAGCTCGGGCCGCGGCGGCACGCTCGCGAGATCCGGATAGGTGGTCGGCGACAAAGGCTGCGCGGGCGCTTCGCCCGAAGGGGTCCCGCCGCCGCAGCCGCCAAGAGCCAGCAAGGCGAGACCGCAGCCGGCGCGACGCAGATGCCGCATAACGCCGCGACCGGCACCGGCAGGGCGGGGCCAGATTGCGAGTCGTGGCGGTTTGGTTACATACACGGGCGCGCCTCGACCCAGAAGGACGACGGTCCGACGACGGGGCGCTTCGACACAGCGGCCACGCCCCCGGCGTGAGCGGCGGGACGGGCCAGCCCCTCGGGGGGCATAGTAGGGGATCGCGAGATGGCCGGGCAACAGCAAGCGGCGCCCGAAACCGATCAGTCCGCGCAGGTGGTCGAGATCTTGGGCGAGATCGCCGACCGCAGCCGCAAGCTGATCGAGGAGTTCGTCGCCCGCCAGGGCGATGTCGAGAGCCTCGGCAACGGCCATGCGCCGCTCGGCGGCACGTTCATGGAGATGCTCAGCCGGGTGATGAGCCAGCCGCACGAGCTGGTCCAGGCCCAGTTCGGCCTCTGGCAGGACTATATGCGGCTGTGGCAGAGTACCGCCCAGCGCATGCTCGGCGCCGAGGCCGAGCCGGTGATCGTTCCCGACCGCGCCGACCGTCGCTTCAAGGACGCGGCCTGGAACGAGAACGCCCTGTTCGACTTCATCAAGCAGTCCTACCTGCTCAGCTCCAAATACTTCCTGCAGGTCGCCAGCCAGAAGGACGGCCTGAACGACAAGACCCAGCAGAAGCTGGAATTCTACACCCGCCAGTTCGTCGAGATGATGGCGCCGTCCAACTTCGTCGCCACCAATCCCGAGGTCCTGCGGACGACCATCGAGACCCGCGGCGAGAACCTGCTGCGCGGCCTCAAGAACATGCTCGAGGATCTCGATCGCGGCAAAGGCCGGCTCGCGATCAAGATGACCGATCTCGACGCCTTCGAGATCGGCCGCAACATCGCCACGACGCCGGGCAAGGTCGTGTTCCAGACCGACCTGATGCAGCTGATCCAGTACAGCCCGAGCACCGCCGAGGCGCATCGCCGGCCGCTGATGATCATCCCGCCCTGGATCAACAAGTTCTACATCCTCGACCTGCAGCCCAAGAACAGCCTGATCAAGTTCTGCGTCGACCAGGGCTACACCACCTTCGTGCTCTCGTGGGTCAACCCCGACGAGAAGCTCAGCCACATGTCGTTCGAGGACTACATGCTGCAGGGCCCGCTCGCCGCGCTCGACGCGATGGAGCGGGCGACCGGCGAGAAGGAGGTCACCGCGATCGGCTACTGCCTGGGCGGCACGCTGCTGGCCTCGACGCTGTCGTGGATGAAGCACAAGCGCGACTCGCGCATCAAGTCGGCCACCTTCTTCACCACGCTGGTCGACTTTCAGGACCCGGGCGAGCTCGGCGTGTTCATCGACGAGGAGCAGCTGGCCTCGATCGAGCGCAGCATGGCCAAGCGCGGCTATCTCGACGGTGCCGAGATGGCGACCACGTTCAACATGCTGCGCGCCAACGACCTGATCTGGTCGTTCGTCATCAACAACTATCTGATGGGCAAGGACCCCTTCCCGTTCGACCTGCTCTACTGGAACTCGGACAGCACCCGCATGCCGGCGGCGATGCACAGCTTCTATCTGCGCCGGTTCTACCACGAGAATGCGCTGGTCAAGCCCGGTGCGGTCTGCCTCGCTGGCGTCGACATCGACCTGGGCCGGATCGACCTGCCGGTCTACTGGGTCTCCACGCGCGAGGACCACATCGCCCCCTGGAAGAGCACCTACGCGGCGACGCAGCTCTATCGCGGCCCGCGGCGCTTCGTTCTGGCCGGCTCGGGCCACATCGCCGGGGTCGTGAACCCGCCCGCCTCCGGCAAGTACGGCTACTGGACCAACGACGCGCTGCCGGCGGACCCCGAGGCGTGGCTCGCCGGTGCCGTCCACCACGAGGGCTCCTGGTGGACGGACTGGGCGAGCTGGAACGCCGGCCATGCCGGCGAGATGGTCCCTGCTCGGCAGCCCGGCGACGGCAAGCTCACTCCGCTCGAGGATGCGCCCGGCAGCTACGTTCGGGTCCGGGCCGGCTGAGCGGTCAGGCGACGCGCTCGATCTCGGCCGCGACCGCGTCGAGGCGTCGCGCGGCGGTGGCGAGCGCGAGCGCCAGGCGGTCGTGGATGACCTCGTCGCCGCGCGAGCGTGCCGTCCGCAGCCGCTCGGCCTCGCCGCGCGCCTCCTCCAGCCGGTCGGCGAGCGTGAGGCTGGAGAGCAGCAGCACCTTCTCCTCGCCCATGCCGCGCTGGCCCTGGATCAGCGTCGAGGCGCACTGGTCGACCAGCCGCGCCAGCTGCTGCAGCCGCGCGGCCTCACCTGGCCCGCACTGCAGGCGAAAGCGGCGGCCGCCGATCATGACCTCGACCGACTCGGTCATGCCGTCGGCTCCTGCGTCCCGGCGAGCAGCTCGGCAGCGGCGCTCACGGCCTGCTGGAGCTTGTCCGCCCGCCCGCGCGCCAGAACGAGCTCCCGGCTCAGCCGCTCGCCCTCGCCCTTGAGGAGCATGGCCTCGCGCTCCAGGTTCTGGCGGCCATTGGCGAGCTGCGCCGCCTGCTGCTGCAGGCGCTCGCGCTCGACCTGGGCGGTGCGCAATTGCTGGTTCGCCGCCTCGAGCGCCTGCTTCAGCTCGCCGACGGCACGCTCGACCTGGGCCACGCGCTGCGCCGCCTCGGCAGCCTGCTGCTCCATGCGGCCGCGCAACGCCGCGGTCTCGCTTGCCGCCCGGTCCTGCAACGCGGCGAGCTCGCCGCCGAGCCGGTCGCGCTCGGCGGTCGCCGTCTCGCAGGCATTGCGGGCCGCGGTGGCTTCCGCGCGCGCCTGCTCGGCCGCCGCCTCGCTCTCCTCGATCACCCGCAGCGCATCGGCCTCCGCCGCCCTGGCGCGCCGCTCGGCCTCGGCTTCCGTCTCGCGCCAGCCCTGCAGCCGCGCCATCAAGCCCTCGAATCGTCCGAACGCGGCATCCAGCTCGCGCTCGGCAGCGTCGAATCCTGCCATGTTGCGACAATGCCCTCGCTCGTCCCGGGCCGAAGTGCCATGGCACCATCCCAGCGTCAACTTTGGCGGCACGCCCCAATCCAACCCTGCGCGATGCAGAGCTGCAATCTAAAGTTGATTCTTGTCAACTCTTGTAAACTACTAAGTCATTGACGTCTCCACATTGATCAATCTAGAAGGCCGTTATTGCTCTCCATCGAGGCGGCACTAAATGATAGAAGTAATCAAAAGAAATTGCTGTGCTGCATTCATTCGCAGCATCGTCCTGTTACTTCTTGTTCTCGCCTTTTCGTGCGCGACCTTCGCCGCATCCGCGATCGCTCAGGGCCATCCCGAGATTCAGGGGGTCGACGCGCTTCGCGCGAGGCTTGCGCAGAGCGGTCGCGTCTCGATCATTGCCGAGTTGGCTTCCGGGCCCACGGGCGCCCTTGCCGCAAGCGAAATCGAATCCGCGCGGGTCGAGTTGGCGCAGCGTCTCGCCGGTATGGGCGTCGGCAGCGTACGAAATCTCGGCTCGATCCCCTATGTTGCCCTCGAGGTCACGAGTTCGCAACTCGATGCCCTGCTCGCGACCGGTCTGGTGCGCGGTGTGGGTGAGAACTCGATCGTGCGGGCAAATCTGTTCGAAAGCGCGCCGCTGATTGGCGCACCCGCAGCCTGGGCCGCGGGAGCTCGTGGCGCGGGCAAGGCAGTGGTCGTCGTCGACAGCGGCGTGGAGGGCGCACATCCGTTCTTCGGTGGGCGCGTGGTGCGTAGCGTCTGCTCGGCATCCGACTGCGGCAGCGCCGTGATTGATCAGCCCGGCGCCGGCGAGCCGAACGCCGGATGCTATCACGGCACGCATGTGGCCGGCATCGCCGCCGGACAAGGAACCGATTTCTCCGGAGTGGCGCCCGACGCATCGATTGTTTCGGTGCGCGTGTTTCAATGCAACAGCGCCCCTTGGGAGAACGTGATCCGCGGCCTGGACTACGTCTACACGACCTTGCGGTCCCAATATGCGATCGCGGCGGTCAACATGAGCCTTGGAGATTCGACGCAATACGCGAGCGCCTGTGACAATGCCAACGTCACCTACCAAGCAATCGCCACGGTCATCAACAATCTGAAGACCGCCGGCATTGCGACGGTCGTGGCATCGGGCAACAATGGCCACAATGGCGGTATCAGCGCCCCCGCCTGTATCGACAACGCCATTGCCGTCGGTAGCACGACCAAGAGCGAGTCGGTCAGCTCCTTCTCCAACAGCGGACCGAATGTCGACGTCCTCGCTCCCGGATCCGACATCTATTCGTCCCTGCTGGGCGGCACGTTCGGCTATCTGAGCGGCACGTCGATGGCGACGCCCCATGTGGCCGGCGCCATCACCGCGATCCGCTCCAGGCTGCCGGCTGCGACCGTCGCGCAGATCGAGCTCGCCCTGGAGAGCACGGGCACGGCGATTACCGACAGCGACAGCGGCATCACCAAACCCAGAATCAATGTTGACGATGCCCTCTATCAGCTGGGCGTGGTGCCCGGACCAGGATGGCGCAATTGGGAGTCCTTCGCCGGCTCCCTCTTGTCCAATCCCGAGTGTCTCGCCTTCGGCGCAACTCAGACCGAATGCTGGGCCAAGATTTCGTCTGGGGCGCTCGGCTGGTGGCGATACGACGGCACCGCGGCACCAGCATTGGTGAGCCTCGGCGGTGCGGTGAACTCGCCGCCGAGCTGCCTCAACGCCGGCGGCAAGCTACATTGCTTCGTTGCCCTCAGCTCGAACCAGCTCGGCCAGATCACCCGCACCGGCATCACCTGGAGCGGCTGGACCAGCCTCGGCGACAATATCCGCCGCCGGCCCGCCTGCACGTCCGTGGATGGCAGCAAGATCACCTGCGTCGCACTGAGTGGCAGCAACAAGCTGCGTACCAGGACCTGGTCGGGCACGAAATGGGGCGCCTGGGCAGCTCTGGCGGCCGGCGTCACCACGACGGAACCGCCGACCTGCTTCGCCCGAGCTGGCGGCATCGACTGCGTGGTTGCTGATTCCAGCGGCAATCTCCAATACCTGCGCCGGAGCGGCAGCGGGAGCTGGACCGCACCGAAAAAGATCGCCACGGGCGTGATGGGACTGGCGAGCTGCATCGCACCGACTACGGCCACTCGGACCTGTTTCATTCAGGGTAGCGACCGCAGCTTACGGCGCGTCTACTTCAATGGCACCAAGTGGGCGACTCCTGAGAATTTGGGCGGCGCTCTGTACAGCGGGCCATCCTGTATCTGGTTCAACAATTCGGAGACGCACTGCTATGCCACGGCTGCGGATGGCAGCCTGCAACAGAAGCGCAAAGGCGGTGGTGGCTGGCAGCCTTGGGTCGGCCTCGGCGGCTCGCTGGCGCTGGTACGGCCCGCCTGCGTCGCGCCGACCGGGGCGCGCATCGATTGCTTCGCACGCGGCACCAGCAACGCCCTGACACATCGTGCCTACTATTGATGGCAGAGACGGAGTGGAGCTCCGACCGGGGATCATCGCCTCCGCAAATCCGAGATCGGGAGGCGAGGGCGCCACGTTGGCGCTATTTGGTCGTCGCCTCCCGTGCAGCCGCTGCGAGGCTGCTTGTCCCATCGGCCGGTGAACGGTCGATTTCGCAGCAAGCGATACGGTATCCCAAGTCCAGCGAATCCAGCGACAGAAGGCGCCGATTGCGTTCTACCCAACTTCCGTCGGCGAGATCGGCGCCCAGCCTTGCGAGGCCGGCCGCGGCGTCGATCTGCGCGAAGCTAGAGATGGCGCCCCGCGTCTCGGCGCCGAGATAGGCTTCCGGTCTACGCCAGTAGGCGCAAAGAAAGCCGTCGGTACAATCGTGCGAAACGGGCACGGGAGCCATCCGCACAGGCCCGAGCACGCGTTCCAGCAGGGTGGCGAGGGCGGCCGACGGGGGAAAGATCCGACGATCGTGGGCCGATCTCCGGAAAGTAATCCTCCGTCAGCCAGAACGGCACGGCATCGGGCACCCAGGTCAACAGCACGGCGCGCTTGCGCGCCACCCGCGCCATCTCGCCGAGCCCGCGCTCGAGGTCCGTCCAGTGATGGATGGTGAGCACCGCCAGCGCCGCATCGACGGAAGCCGCCGCCAGAGGTAGCGCCTCCGCCCTGCCGCGCACGCAGGGTGCGGCCCCGGCGGGGCGCTGCCGGACCATCACCGCCGACGGCTCGACCGCGAGCACGGTCCGCCCTTGCGGCTCGTAGGAGCCCGTCCCGGCCCCGATGTTCACCACGCTCGCAGCGTCGCCGAGCGCCGCGTCGATCGCCGCCGCGATCCGTCGATCCGGCCGCCGAAACTGCGCGTAGGTGCGCCCGATGCTGTCGTAGAGAGCCATGCGCCACTCTCCGCACGGAACCGCCGCCCATCTATCAGCGAAACCGTGCGCGCCACCAGCAATGCATTTGCCGCCCGTCGCGACTATTGAAATCCAAGGTGGCACAGGGGTCCAACCACCGCCACCGCACCCGTGTTTGCTTGATATCGGCGATTTGCTGTACTTCGCGCGGGCGCACTGCTAATGATCCGGGATTGATTTCGTTGCCCAGGGACCCTGCGACATGCCCGATGCCGTCACCGCCTTGCGTGAGGCCATAGAGACCGTTCGGGCGCAGATCCCCAGGGGCGAGCTCACCGTGACGAGCGTCAGGCATCTCCTGGACACCGCCGAGGCCGTCTGCGTGACGCAGGAAGCCGCACCCCTGACGACACCCCGCGCCCGCAACCCTTCGGCGCAGGCGGCACGGCGGCAGGAGGAGCGGCGCAAATGGGCGCGGATCGCCAAGGAAGCCGAGCGCGACGGACGGATGGTGGAGTGAGCTGAACGGCGCCTCAACGGGCGCGCGCGGGTCGCGGCCGGTAGATCGGCATGGACAGCCCCCAGGCCAGCGCAACCGCCCTGATGATGAAGGCGACGCTCAGCCCGAGGGCGGTGGCGAGGGCGTCGGACAGCCCGAGACCATGCGCGGCGACCAGACTGGCCGCCCCGACGGCCGCAGCCGTGGCGTAGATCTCGCGCTGCAGCAGCAGCGGCGTCTCGGTGCAGACCACGTCGCGGATCAGGCCGCCGAACGTCGCCGTCATGGTGCCCATGAGCACCGATACCGTCGCCCCGGCGCCGGCGGCCAGGGCCGTCCGGGCACCGAGCGCACAGAACAGGGCCATTCCCAGGGCATCGGCCCAGAGCAGGGCCACGGCGCGGCGCTGGATGTGCGGCGCCACGAAGAAGGTCACCAGGGCGGCAGCACTGGTGACCCACAAATAGATCGGCTCGTGCGTCCAGAAAACCGGGCGGTCGAGCAGGACGTCGCGCAACGTCCCGCCCCCGATGCCGGTCACCGCGGCGACGAAAAGAAAACCGACCGGATCGAGCTGCTTGCGCGCGGCCTCCAGCGCGCCGCTCACCGCGAACACGGCCACACCGAGCAGATCGAGCCAGTGGAGAAGAGGCGGCACGACAGGAGAAGCGCTCATCCCCGCCGGCGCATGCTACGCCTGCTCCGCGTAGTGCGCCTCGATGATCGCCCAGGCCTCGTCGGCGGTCTCGACGAACCGGAACAGGCCGAGGTCGGCCGCGTCGATGACCCCCTCCTCGGCGAGTGCGGTAAAGTTGACGACGCGATGCCAGTATTCGTGATCGAACAGCAGAACCGGCATCGGCCGCGCCTTGCCGGTCTGGATCAGGCACAGGATCTCGAACAGCTCGTCGAACGTGCCGAAGCCGCCGGGAAACACGACCAGCGCCTTGGCGCGGGTCGTCAGGTGCATCTTGCGCAGCGCGAAGTAATGGAACTGGAAGCACAGCTCCGGCGTGACCCAGGGATTTGGCGCCTGCTCGTGCGGCAGGACGATGTTGTGGCCGATGCTGATCGCACCCGCCTCGGCGGCACCGCGATTGGCCGCCTCCATCACCCCGGGACCGCCGCCCGTGACGATGACGTAGCGCTGCTTCCCGTCCGGCCGCGCGGCGTCGAGGCGAGCTTGCCGAACCGGCGGGCCTCGTCGTAGTTGCGCGACAATCGTTCGAGATTGACCGCCGCCCTGACGCTCGCCGCCAAGGCGGCATCCTCCGGTGCGGCGCGCGCCGCCGCCTCGGCGGCCTCGCGCAAGGCGCGGGCCGCGGCCGGCGCCTGCAGCCGGGCGCTGCCGAACACGACGATGGTCGCTTCGATCCCCCGGGCGAGCAGCTCGAGCTCGGGCTTCAGCAGCTCGAGCTGGAGCCGCACCGGGCGCAGCTCCTCGCGGAGCAGGAACTCGGCATCGGCGAAGGCCAGCCGATAGCTGGGCGAGACGGTCTGCGGCGTGACCGGGACCTCGCGCACCCGCGCCACGTCCTCGCGTGCGCTGGGCAGCGCGCCGTGCGGCGGGTCGAGATCGGCCATGCCTGTGACTTCCGGCTCGTGAACGGGCGCGCAGCTTAGGCGCACCGGCGCCACAAAAGCAAAAGCCCCGGAGGGACCTGCCCCCGGGGCTGCTGCTGGCAGACTATCGTGCCTGCTCAGGCGGCGACGGCCTTGAACTCCTCGAAGTTCGCCGTGGCGCGCTTGACGAACAGGTCGACGACCTCGCTCTGCGCCTTGATGCCGAGATCGACGGTCTCCTTGACGTCGGCCATCGCCTTCTCGACGGCAGCCTTCATCTCGTCGGCGTAAGCCGTCGGCTCCTTCTTGGCGTCGAAGCTCTTGAAGACGACGTCGGCCTTGGCCATGGCCTCCTTCACCACCTCGACCTGCTTCTTGGCCACGGTCTGCACGAGATCGAAGACGATCTTCTGCGCGGCCACCACGGTCTCGATGTTCGCCTTTTGCAGGGCGATCAGCGCCTCGACGTCGAACTTCGGCAGCGACGGCAGGCTCGGAATGGCGGATTTGGTCATGGACTTTACCCCTCAGTTGTGCACTGCACAAAATGTAGGCGTGGAATGCCACTCGATCAACCCGATCCATTGTGCGACGCAGCAATCCAGCCCTGCGCTTTCTGCATGGCTGAGATGTGAAAGCGAACGAGCGATCACTCGACGAGCCGTCCGATCGCGTCGAGCGCGGACGGCCGGGCGATACCGTATTCCTGCAGCGCCGGGGCGACGATCCGCTCCACCTCGGGCTTGCCCAGCCGGTCCATCAGGGCGCAGGGGCCGATGCCGAACTTCAGCGCCTCGCGGGCCCCGCGATCGAATGCCGCGGGTTCCGCCACCTTCTCCTCGAGTGCCTGCAGCACGGGCAGGAAGCAGCCGCGCAGCAGCCGGTCGGCGATCGCGGCCTGGCGCTCGCCGGACGGCGCCGCCCCGTTCGTGAGCTCGAAGGAGCGATCGGCGTCGCCTGCTGCGACCATCGCCGCGGCCGGCGCGTAGAACGGGCCCAGCGGGGCGAGATTGCGGATGGCGTGCAGATTGATCCGCGGCTTGATCAGGTTCATCACCGTGAACGGGCCGGCCGCGGCGCCCAGGACCTCGCGGGCGACGGCGTCGATCTCGCCCGTGCCGCCCAGGCCGTCGTCCAGGGCGCGCGCCGCCTCGTTGGTGTAGGGGCAGAAGAACCGGTTGATGGCAAAGCCGAACGAGTCGCGGCAGCGCAGGGGCTGCTTGCCGCTCGCGGCACAGAAGGCGAGCGCGGCCTCGACCACGTCGGGCGCGGTGCGCTCGCCCATGACCACCTCGACGATGGGATTGACCGCGGCCGGGCTGAAATAGTGCAGACCGAGAAAGCGCTCCGGCCCCCGCATGTGCTGTGCGAGATCGCCCACCCGCAGGCAGCTCGTGTTGGTCGCGACCAGCGCTGCCGGCCGCACCACGCCGGACAGCTCCTCGAACAGCCGGGCCTTCAGGTCGAAATCCTCGAACACCGCCTCGATCACGAGATCGCTCGGCGCCAGCGCCCGCATGGTCGGGACGCCTTCCAGCCGGCCGCGCGCCGTCTCGGCGTCGGCAGCCGTCAGGCGGCCTTTCTCGACGGCACGGTTCCAGAACGAGGCCGCGCCGGCGATCGCCGCCTCCACCGCAGCGGGGCGGGCATCGGTCAGCAGGACGTGAAAGCCGTGCTGGGCGAGGTTGATCGCGATCCCGCCCCCATCGTCCCGGCACCCACGATGCCGACGGTCTCGATCCGCATGCCCGTACCCTCTCGACGCGCGCTCTCGCATCTGCGAAAGCCGCAGCCTGATAGCCGGGGCTCTGCGCCAAGTGAAGGGTCCCGGAGCGCCCGCAGCGGCGCAACGGGAGTGCGGCATGTTGCGCTGGATCGCGATCCTTCTCGGCGCGGCGGCCTGCGCGCCGATGCCCTCGCCGGAAATGGGCACGCCGGTGTCCGGCGCCGATTTCGAGCACCAGGTGGTCGGCCAGGTGCTCAGCTTCCGCCTGCCGGCGCCGGGCAGCCTCGACGAGGCGCAGTTCCTGCCGGACGGGACGGTCATCTACCGCGGCCGCTACGTCAACGGCATCGGCCGCTGGCGCGCCTGGGAGCACGGCTATTGCGCCTACTACCCTGGCTGGGCGCCGGCATCGGTCTGCGCCCGCCGTTCAGCGGCCGGGTGGAGCGGGACGGCTATCACTGCTACACGGTGCGCGCGAACGAGGGCTACTTCGTGCTGTTCCAGCACGACGGGGTCTATGCCGGCACGCTGGTGCCGGTCCCGGGCTAGCTGTCGTTGCTATGGAGGTTGTCCACCCGGCGCCGCGGTGGGAGGTTGTCGCTGCCAAGCTGACAACCGCGCTGCGGAGGCACCGGATGGACATCCACCAGCATGCCAAGACCACGCCCAGCGGTCGACTCCCGATGGTGCGGCGCCTGGCTGAAGGCTGGTCCGTGGGCAAGGTCGCGGCCGCCTTCGGGGTCACCGCCAAGACGGTGCGCAAATGGCAGGCCCGGCATGCCGCCGAAGGCGGGCCGGCCTGCGCGACCGCAGCTCGCGGCCGCACCTCAGCCCGACCCGGCTGGGCGAGGCGGCCGAGGCCGAGATCCTGGCGCTGCGGCGGCAGCGGCTGACCGGGCCGGCGATCGCCTGCCGGCTGCGGCGCCCGCTCGCCACCGTGGGTCTGGTGCTGCGCCGGCACGGCCTGTGCCGCCTCGCCGCGCTCGAGCCCAAGCCGGAGATCGTGCGCTACCAGCTCCGCGCCGCAGGCCTCGATCGCCGCGCGGACACCGGCAACCATCGGGCTTTGCCCGATCCCCCGGAGGGACGTCAGCGAAGCTGACAGGGTAGGCGGGCAGGTGTCCATCACGACGATGTCGCCTGGTCGCAGCCCGGGTGCCAGCATCTGCTCGATCCATCGTCCGCAGCGCGGACGATCCGGTCCCGCAGGGACGGCGGTCCAATGACCGCCGAGGGTCCGGAAGATGCTGCCGTTCATGGCGCCGTCGATGACATAGGGCGCGATGAAGCCGCGGCTGGTCAGACCACCGACGAAGGTCGTGCTTTTCCAATGACCCTGCGGCACCGGCCCGTCGACCCTTTGGCCACGCGGACCACGGCCATGACGTCGGGCCATGTCGGTGGCGGCACCGTCGATCGCCTCTGGCGCTCGACCATCGACGAACACCAGCCGGGCCGGGTTCAGCTGGCCCTGCCCGGCCCGCCAGTCCGCGCGTTGCTCGGCGAGCTCGGGCCGGTCCTGCTCTTCTGCCCGGAGCGACTTTTTTCAGCGTCAGCCCGAGCCGGCCCAGCGTCCGGTGCATCAGCCCATCGGGCTACGCCCGATCCCCGGAGGGATGTCAGCAAAGCTGACAGGGCTGGCGCCGATCCCATGGGTCGCCTGCAGCCAGGCCCGCAGCTCGTTGAGCGTCACGTCCGGCCGGCGCGCCACCTCGGCTCGGATCGCGTCGTGATGCGCAGCCAGCTTGAGCTCCTGGTGGTTGCGCTGCGGCCGTGCCTCGGTCTCACCGGTGGTGCTGCGCCGGCTCAGGGCCTTGTCGAGGTAGGACACGCTGACCTGGAACCGCTCCGCCACGGTCCGGGCAGGGATGCCGCCTGCGATAGCCGCCAGCACCCGGCTGCGCAGGTCCGCCGAGTAGCTCTGCCCAGACTTCCACGCCATCATGCCACCTCGGTTCAGCCAAACCGAGAAGCGAGAATCACGTCCTGAGCAATCCGTTAATCGGGAACAGATTCCGACCAGAGGGAAAGTGCTCTAGGCTCCCCGGTGTCGGGCCAGAAAATCGAGCAGCACGGGGTAATAGGCATCCGGCTGCTCGTAGAATGGCATGTGACTGCTGTTGGAGAAGACGTGCAGCTCCGCGCTCGCGAGCGCCAGCTTCATCCGAAGCGCGCAGGCCGGGGTGATCTCGTCGTGCTGACCGACCGTGATCAGGACCGGCGCCTCGATCCGGTGCAGCTCGGACACGCGGTTCCAGTCCTTCAGGTTGCCCGTGTAGAGGAACTCGTTCGGACCCTGCATCGTCTCGTAGGGGTCCGCATTCCAGCCGTCGAGCGAGCGGCGCAGCGGGGCCGGCCACTCGTCCAGCCGGCAGACGTGCCGATGGTTCAAGATGGTCACCGCTGCCTGGTACGCGGGGTGCTTGAGCGTGCCCGCAGCCTCGTGGCGCTGCATCATCGCCACGGTCTCGGGTCCAAGTGCCCCGCGCAGCCGCTCGAGCTCACCCGCAAGGTGCGGCATGTCGGCCGCGGTGTCCTCGAGGATCAGGGTCTTGAGCACCTCGGGATGGGTCAGTGCGTACTGGATGCCGAGCCAGCCGCCCCAGCTGTGGCCGAGCAGATGCACCCGGTGCAGGCCCATGGCCCGCCGCACAGCCTCGGTCTCGGCGACGTACCGGGCAATGGTCCACAAGGAACGGTCGCTCGGCCGGTCCGAGGCCCCGGTCCCGAGCTGGTCGAAGGCGACGACGCGGTAGCCTTGGTCGATCAGGCAGGAATGGGCGTCGCGGAGGTAATCGCAGGGCAGCCCTGGGCCGCCGTTCAGGCAGAGGACGGTCTCCTCGCCGTTGCCGAAGGCGTAAGCCACCACTTTGTGACCGTCCACCCCGATCTCGTACCGTTCTGAGGCTCAATCTCGCGCCACATGTCCGCCCCCGAATTCCGAGTGCCCTCGATAGCCAGACCATTCTACCCGATCGTGTCAGGTCCGGTCACGAGAGAGCCTGGCCGCGTCAGGCCAGCCTTTTCGTCATGTAGACCCTGTCGTAGCCCTTCTCGGTGACCCGGTGGGTCTCCAGAAAGCCGAGCCGGCCGTAGATCGCGACGTTCTCGACCATCAGCACGTGCGTGTAGAGCCGGACCTGCGAGTGGCCGCGCCGCCGGGCCTCGGCCTCGGCGAACGCGACCAGCGTCCGCCCGTGGCCCTTGCCCTGGGCGCCCGGGGCGATGGCGAGGTTGTCAAGCAGCAGGGCACCGTCTTCGGCGTCCTCCAGCACCAGGATGCCGGCCAGCGCACCTTCATCCTCCAGCACCCAGACCTGCCCATCCGCGACGCGGCGCGCATAGTCGTCCAGCATGGGGCCGGGTGGCTTGCCGAGGCGGGCGACATAGTGGCCATAGGCATCGCGCACGATCCGGCCGATCGTCGCCACGTCTTCCGCGCGGGCTGGCCGTAGCATCGTCGTTCTCCGGGCTACAGCCGTGGCAGCGCCAGGCCGCCGTCGACCAGGACGCTGTGCCCGACCGTGTAGGGCAGGTCGCCCGCGGCCATGGTGGCGACGCAGCGACCGACCTCCGCGGCCTCGCCCCAGCGCGGCATGGGTGCCCCGCCCTCGGCGAAGAACCGGTCGTACTTCTCGCGCGACGGCTCGGTCATCTCGGTGCGAATCACGCCCGGCCGCACCTCGTAGACGCCGATCCCGTCGGCGGCGAGGCGGACCGCGAACAGCTTGGCGATCATCCCGCCCGCCGCCTTGGAGACGCAATATTCGCCCCGGTTGACCGAGATCACCTCGACGTTGGAGGAGGTGACGAACACGATCGCCCGGTGCCACGGCCCCGCCGGCGACGCCAGCAGAAGTTTGGCGAATGCCTGGGTGAGGAAGAACGTCCCGCGCGCATTGACCGCGATGCAGCGGTCGAAGCTTTCCGGCCCGACCTCGAGCAGGTCGCCGCGGCTGAGCACCGAGACGCCGGCATTGTTGACCAGGCAATCCAGCCGCCCGAAGGCGGCGGCCGCCCGCTCGAGCAGGTCCGCGTGCCCGGCGAGATCCGCGATGTCGCCAGTCACCGTGGCCGCGCGCGCACCCGCGGCCGCGACCGCGCCCACCGTCGCCGCCGTGTCCTCGGCCGCCGAGCGCTCGTTGACCACCACGTCGTAGCCGCGCCGGGCCAGCGCCACCGCACAGGCGCGGCCGATGCCCCGGCCGGCGCCGGTGACCAGGGCCGCGGGTCGCTCGCTCATGCCGCCTCGCTCGCTTTCAGCAGCTCGCGGGCGATGATCGTCCGCTGGATCTGCTGGGTGCCCTCGTAGATCTGGCAGATCTTGGCGTCGCGGTAGAGCCGCTCGACCTCGAAGCCCTTGATGTAGCCGCTGCCGCCGAACACCTGCACCGCGTTGGCCGTCTGCGCCACCGCCACGTCGCCGGCCATGCACTTGGCCATCGAGCAGGCCATGGTCGCGGGCTCACCGCGGTCGAGCTTGCCGGCGGCGTCCCAGGTCAGCAGGCGGGCCGCCTGGATGTCCTTGGCCATGTCCGCCAGCATCCACGCCAGCCCCTGATTGTCGACGATCGCCCGGCCGAACTGGCGCCGCTGGCGCGCATAGCCGAGTGCTGCCTCCATCCCGGCCTGGGCGATGCCGATGGCGAGCGCCGCGATCCCCACGCGGCCCTTGTCGAGCACGCTCATCATGATGTGGAAGCCGCGCCCCTCCGGCCCGAGCAGCGCCTCCTCCGCCAGCTCGATGCCGTCGAAATGCAGCGCCCCCACCGGCGAGGCCCGCTGCCCCATCTTGTGCTCCTTGGGGCCGCGCGAGAATCCCGGCCGGTCGGCGTCGACCAGGAAGATGCTCATGCCGCGATGCCCGGCCGCCTTGTCGGTGCGCGCCAGCACCACCGCGAAGTCGCACACCGGCGCGTTGTGGATCCACAGCTTGCCGCCGTCGAGCCGCCAGCCGGTGGCCGTCCGCGTCGCCGTGGTGCGCAGGCCCGACACGTCCGAGCCGGCATCGGCCTCGGTGATCCCGTAGGCGCACCGGCGCTTGCCCTGGAGCAGCGGCCGCAGCCAGCGCTCGCGCTGCGCGTCCGTGCCGTAGCGGGTCAGCAGGGTGCCGATCAGCTCGACCAGGCCGCACTGGTCGGCGACCGAGGCGTAGCCCCGGCTCAGCTCCTCCATCACCAGCGCGTAGGCGGTGGTGTCCATGCCCGCCCCGCCCAGCTCGGCCGGCACCGCGATGCCGAACAGGCCGAGCTCGGCCATCTGCTCGTAGATCTCGCTCGGGAAGCGCTCGCTCTCGTCGAGCTCGCCGGCCACGGGGCGGATCACCTCGTCGGCGAACCGGCGGACCATGTCGCGCACCTGCGCCTGATCCTCGCTGAGCATCGCCTGCCTCCTTGACGGCCCAAATCAAGTATGTAACTAGATAGTTATTAATGCTCTCGGGCGCGGGCCGTCAACCGGGTTCGGGGGTGGGAGGCAGAACGGGTTCGGTCATGGCATCAGGCCACGCTGAAGGAAAGCTGACGACGGCCGACGCGGTCGCGGCGTCCATTCCGGACGGCATCACGATCGCCCTGTCGGGCTCCGGCGGCGGGCTGATCGAGGCCGACGCGATCCACGCCGCCATCGAGCGCCGCTTCCTCGCCACCGGCCAGCCGCGCGGGCTGACCCTGATCCACGCGCTGGGCCAGGGCGACGCCAAGGAGCGCGGCCTCAACCGCTTCGCCCACGAGGGCATGGTGGCCCGGGTGATCGGCGGCCACTGGACCTGGTCGCCGCGAATGCAGGCGCTGGCCGAGGCCGACGCGATCGAGGCCTACACCCTGCCCGCCGGTGCCATCATGCTGCTGCTGCGCGAGATCGGCGCCGGGCGGCCGGGGCTGATCACCCATGTCGGGCTCGGCACCTTCGCCGACCCGCGCCACGGCGGCGGCGCCTGCAACCGCCGGGCACTCGCGGCCAACGCGCCGCGCACCGAGCTGATCACGGTCGGCGGCCGCGAGCTGCTGCGCTATCTGCCGCTGCCGATCGACCTCGCCATCGTCCGCGGCAGCCTCGCCGACCCGGCCGGCAATCTAAGCCTCCTCCATGAGGCCGCCGATCTCGACGTGGTGGCCGCGTCGCTCGCCGCCCACAACAGCGGCGGCCGGGTGGTGGCCCAGGTCGGCCGGATCGTGGCGCGCGGCACCCTGCCCGCCCGGCAGGTCACCGTGCCGGGCGTGCTGGTCGACGCCGTGGTCGAGGCGCCCGACCAGCCCCAGACCTATCTCGGCGCCTACGACCCTGCCATCAGCGGCGAGGTCGGCGGCCGACCCGACTTCCGCCCCGCCGCCGAGCCGCCGCCCTTCGGCCTGCGCGCGATCATCGCCCGGCGTGCGGCCGACGAGGCCCGGCCCGGCAGCTCGGTCAATTTCGGCTTTGGCATCCCCGGCGCCATCCCCGGCATCCTGGCCGAGCGCGGCACGCTCGAGGCGCTGTGGATCACGGTCGAGCAGGGCATCCACAATGGCGAGCTGCTCGACGGCGCGATGTTCGGCGCCGCCCGCTATCCCGAGGCGATCGTCAGCTCGACCCGCCAGTTCGACTTCTACAGCGGCGGCGGCATCGACATGGCCTTTCTCGGCATGGGCGAGCTGGATGCCGCCGGCAACGTCAACGTCTCGCGGCTGGGCTTGAAGGTCGTCGGCCCCGGCGGCTTCGTCGACATCGCCCAGAACGCCAAGAAGCTCGTCTTCTGCGGCACCTTCGACGCCAAGGGGACCGACTGCGGCTGGGCCGACGGCAAGCTCGCCATCCGTCGCCACGGCGAGGTCGCCAAGCTGGTGCCCGAGGTGCGCGAGATCACCTTCTCGGCCGACTATGCCCGCAGCGTCGGCCAGGAGGTGCTCTACGTCACCGAGCGCGCCGTGTTCCGGCTCGCCGGGCAGGGCGTCGAGCTGATCGAGCTCGCCCCCGGCGTCGAGCTGGAGCGCGACGTTCTGGAGCGGATGCGTTTCCGGCCGGCGGTGGCGGCACCCCTGCGGCAGATGCCGGCCCGGCATTTCGTGCCATAAGCTGCCCTTGACGAAGCAACGGGGAGGTCGGGCTTGTACGACTACGTCATCGTCGGCGGCGGCAGCGCCGGCTGCGTGCTGGCGGCACGGCTGTCGGAGATGCGCGACGCCCGGGTGCTGCTGCTGGAGGCCGGCCCGACCGACGACAATCGCTACATCCACTGGCCGGTCGGTTTCGCCAAGATGACGGCCGGGCCGTTCACCTGGGGCCTGCGCACCGCCCCGCAGCGCCACGCCAACGATCGCGAGATCCCGTTCGCGCAGGCGCGCGTCATCGGCGGCGGCAGTTCGATCAACGCCGAGGTGTTCACCCGCGGCTGCCGTGCGGACTATGACCGCTGGGCGAGCGAGGAAGGCTGCCCGGGCTGGTCGTTCGCCGAGGTGCAGCCCTATTTCCTGCGCTCGGAGGGCAACGACACCTTCGCCGGCGCGGATCACGGCACCGACGGCCCGCTCGGCGTGTCGAGCCTGTCGCCCAACCTGATGACCAAGGTGTTCGTCCAGGCCTGCCAGCAGGCGGGCATCCCCTACAATCCCGACTTCAACGGCCCCAGCCAGGCCGGCGCTGGCGTCTACCAGACGACGACCCGCAACGCGCGGCGCTGCTCGGCCGCCGTCGGCTATCTCCGCCCGGCGCTGGGCAGGCCCAACCTCACGGTCGAGACCGGCTGCCTGACCACGCGCATCCTGGTCGAGAACGGTGCGGCGGTCGGGGTCGAGTATGTCCGCATGGGCCGCACCCACACCGCCCGCGCCGACCGTGAGGTGCTGATCACCTCCGGCGCCATCGGCTCGCCCAAGCTCCTGATGCTGTCCGGCATCGGCCCGGCCGACGAGCTGAAAGCGCTCGGCATCGCGCCGGTCCACGACCTGCCTTCGGTCGGCGCCAACCTGCACGACCATTACGGCACCGACGTGGTCTATGCGCTCAAGGGCAGCTGGAGCTTCGACAAGTACCAGAAATGGTACTGGGCGCTCCTGGCCGGGCTCGAGTACCAGCTGTTCGGCAAGGGCCCCGTCGCCTCCAACATCGTCGAGGGCGGCGCCTTCTGGTGGGTCGACCGGGCGGCGGCAACGCCCGACACCCAATTCCACTTCCTCGCCGGCGCCGGGGTCGAGGAGGGCGTGCCGCCGGTGCCCACGGGCTCGGGCGTCACCCTCAACTCCTACTATCTGCGCCCCCGCTCGCGCGGCCGGGTGGCGCTGGCCAGCGCCGATCCCGCGGCCGCACCTCTGGTCGACCCGAACTATCTGGCCGAGCCGAGCGACCTCGCCATGTCGGTCGAGGGTGTGAAGCTGATGCGCGAGATCATGGGCCAGCCGGTGTTCGCCCGCTATCTCGCCGGCGAGCATCTGCCCGGCGCCGCGGTCCGCAGCGACGCCGAGTGCGCCGAATACATCAGGCGCCAGGGCCGGACCTGCTACCACCCGGTCGGCACCTGCCGCATGGGCTCCGACGCTGCCGCGGTGGTCGACCCGCAGCTCCGGCTGCGCGGCATCGAGCGGCTGCGGGTGTGCGACAGCTCGGTGATGCCGAGCCTGGTCAGCTCCAACACCAACGCCCCCTCGATCATGATCGGCGAGAAGGCCAGCGACCTGATCCGCGGCAACCGCCTGGCGGCCGCGGCATGAGCCCGCTCACCGTCACGAGCGGCGACTGCCGGATCCCGGCGATCGGCTTCGGCACCTACAAGCTCGACCCCGGCCTCGGCACCGAGGCGGTGGTGACCGCGCTGTCGGTCGGCTACCGCCACATCGACGCCGCCCAGCTCTACGACAACGAGGCCGAGGTCGGCGCGGCCCTCGCCGCCTCCGGCATCCCCCGCGACGAGCTGTTCGTCACCACCAAGGTCCGCGCCGACCGCAACGCGCCGGACGCCTTCCTGCGCTCGGTCGAGCGGAGCCTGCGCGACCTGCGCCTCGACCGGCTCGACCTCCTGCTGATCCACTGGCCGGCCTTCCCGCACGGCATGGCGGCGACGCTGGGCGCCCTGCTCGAAGCCCGCGAGCGCGGCTGGGCCCGCTTTGTCGGCGTCAGCAACTTCAACCGCCCGCAGCTGCGCGAGGCCCAGGCCATGGCCGGCGGCACGCTGGTCACCAACCAGGTCGAGTACCATCCCTTTCTCGACCAGAGGGCGATGCTGGCCGAGCTGCGCCGCCAGGGCATGTTCCTCACCGCCTACTCGCCGCTCGCCCGCGGCCGCATCGCCCGGCACCCGGTGATCGCCGAAATCGCCGCCCGCCACGGCCGCAGCCCGGGCCAGATCACCCTGCGCTGGCTGGTCCAGCAGGGCGACGTGGTGGCCGTCCCCAAGGCCAGCGGTGCCGAGCGCATGCGCGCCAACCTCGCCGTCTTCGACTTCGCCCTGACCGAAGCCGAGATGGCCGCCATCTCCGCCCTCGGCTCGGCCGCCCTGCGCCTCGTCGCCCCCGCCGACCTGTCGCCCGACTGGGATCGCGAGCCCTGAGCTGGCGGATGGCCGCTATTCCGGCTCGTCCAGGCGGCGCATACCATGCACGACGCGGACGACCTCGATGCCGTCGGGCAGCTCGCGATAGAGGACGACATAGCGCTTGATCGGGAACAGGCGCAGGCCTTCGGCGATATCGGGCCTGGCCGGACCCAGCTTTGGGGTGGCCGCCAGCAGGCGGAGCTTCGCCTCGATTCGGTCGAGCATCCGGTCGGCGGCGGACGGGTTGTCGGCGGCGATGTGCGTCCAGAGCTCGATCAGGTCCTCGCTCGCCCGGGGAGAGCGGACGACCCGGCGCATCAGCCGTCGAGCTTGTCCCGAGCCGCGAAGCGGGCGCGCGCCTCGCGTTTGATCGCGTCCATGTCGAGCGGCGCGGACGGGCCGCTGTCGACGCCCTCCCCCCAGAGGCGGCGCAGCTCCTCGACGATCTCCCGGTCCACTCCGCGCTTCAGCCTCCAGTCGCGCAGCGCTTCCCGGATCACCTCGCTCGCCGAAGCATAGTCACCGCTTTCGACCGCCTGACGCACGGTGGCGGCCATGTCGGGGGTCAGGGCGATGCTCAGCTTCTCGACGTTGGCCATCGGGATCTCCTTGCGGAGGATGGTAGCAAGAATTCGTACCAGCTCCAGCGCTTGTGGTCGGGACCCGCCCTGGCCGACCCGCCGCAACTGTCCGTTATCCGTCCACCGCATGGGTCAGGATCAACCCGCCCGTCGGCGAGCAGGTCGGCGCTGCCGAGCACATAGACGTCTTTGCCGTCCTCCGCCTGGTGCCTCCTGACCGCCTCGACCGCATCGCCCTACAGGAGTCGGTAGCTATGCAAGCTCGCCTCTTCGAGCATGCGAGTCGCATCCGCCTCTCGATCGAAGTCCTCAGGTCTGCCACCGCCCGGCTTCCGGGCTTCAATAGGGGCCATACCTTCATAGGTGCGCCGGCCGAATAGCAGCGTCCCGATCTGCCTGCCCTACTCGATCTCGGCATGATTACCAAGGCGAACTCTTCTGTCGGAAATTTCGCCTATCGCTGGCATTTCATAGGCCAAGAATCCTTGCCATGAAGCAGAACATCGCGCATTAGTTGAGAGATCCGCACAACTTGGAGCCGCGCCATGCCCGCCAGCCCTTCACCCCTGCAGTCCGAGGCTTCCCGCCAGAACGGTGCCCTGTCCGCCGGCCCGGCATCCGAGGCCGGCAAGGCGCGCTCGGCGCTCAACGCCGTCCGCCACGGCCTCTCCGGCCGGACCTTCTTCCTCCTGCCCGACGAGGACCCCGCGGAATTCGCCGCCCACGAGGCCGAGCTGCTGCGAGCCTATCGGCCGCGCGACCAGGCCGAGCGCGAGGCGGTGCTGGCGCTGGTGCGGGCGGAGTGGCGCGAGGTCCGTGGCGACCGGCTGGAGGCGCAGGTGCTGGGCGACCTGTTCGCCGCCGCCAGGATCGAGGCGCAGGCCGTGCGCGAGGCCGCCCGGGCTTCAGCCTTCCGCCAGCTTTCGACCGTGCTGCGCTACCAGGCCCGGCTCGGCCGCGAGCTCGCGGCCCTGCGCGCCGCACTCGACGCCCTGCGCCGGCGCCGCCTCGGCGCACCGCTGCGAGACGAACCCGAGCCGCCGGCCGACGACCTGCCGGTGCGAGACGAACCCGAGCGCCCGCTCAACCGCCAGCAGCGCCGGGCGCTGGCCGCCATGGCACGCAAGCGCGCCGCTTAGGATCGCGCGCCCACGGCGCCCGCCCGCGAGGCCTCGGCGCTCGCGACCCGGTCGAGATTGGCGATCAGCCGCGTCAGCAGGCCGACCAGCAGCCCGGCCTCCTCGTCGCTGAAGCCGCGCAGCACCTCCCGATTGCCCTGCAGCAGGACGGCCACCGCTTCGGGCAGGCGGGCTCGCGCGGCCTCGGTCAGCAAGACGCGGCTGCTGCGCCCGTCGGCCGGGTCCCGCTCGCGCCGGATCAGCCCGTCGCGCTCCATGCGGGCGAGCATCTGCGCCATCGGCGGCTGCTCGGTCCGGGCGACGCGGGCGAGATCGCGCTGCGTGCCAGCCCTTCCGTCGCGCAGCGCCACCAGCACCGGCAACTGCCCGACGCCGAAGCCGAGCGGCTTGAGCCGCGCCTCGCTCAGGCGGGCGAACCCGCGTGCCGCCAGGCTGATCAGGTGCCCGGGCGTCGAGAGCACGTCCAGTTCCATCGCCCACCTCTTGCGCCCCGCGCCGACATGATACATATGTACATATGCAAATCACCCGACTGCGCCGCAACTCCTGCAGCTGGCGGAAAACGACCCGATGGACGCCGACTTCGAGCTCCTCAGACGGATCTACCAGCGGTTCAACGCGCGGGACATCGACGGCGTGCTGACCGCACTCGCCGACGACGTCGCCTGGGCCAACGGCATGGATGGCGGCCATGTTCACGGCCGCGAGGGCGTCCGCGCCTACTGGACACGCCAGTGGGCCATGGTCAGCCCGCGGGTCGAGCCCACGGGCTTCCGGCGGACCGCGGACGGCGCCGTCCGCGCCGAGGTCCGGCAGACCGTGCGCGACCGAGACGGCAACCCGCTGCAGGGGCAGACGCACGGCCTCGCGGACAGGACGGTCGGCCACCTGTTCCGCTTCCGCGACGGCAGAGTGGCCCGCTTCGACATCGAGGACGCCGCCTAGCGCAGCGCCCTGATCGCCCCGTCCAGCCCGGCGAGCGTCAAGGGAAACATGCGGTCCTCGAGCAGGCGCTGCACGATCCGGATCGACTGGTAGCCTTCCCACCATGCCTCGGGCTGGGGGTTGAGCCACACCGTCCGCCGCCAAGCCGCGCACAGGCGGGCGAGCCATTTGACGCCGGGCTCGTCGTTCCAGTGCTCGTTGGCCCCGCCGACCTCGACCAGCTCGTAGGGGCTCATGGTGGCGTCGCCGACGATCACCACGCGGTAGTCGGCGGGGTAGGTGTGCAGGATGTCGAGGGTCGCGATCCGCTCCTGCTGGCGGCGGCGATTGTCGCGCCACAGCCATTCGTAGGGGCAGTTGTGGAAGTAGTAGTATTCGAGGTGCTTGAACTCGCTGCGCGCGGCCGAAAACAGCTCCTCGACCGTGCGGACATGGTCGTCCATCGAGCCGCCGACATCGAGGAGCATCAGCACCTTGACCGCATTGTGCCGCTCCGGGCGGAGCTGCAGGTCGAGCAGGCCGGCATTGCGCGCCGTGCCGCGGATGGTCGCGTCGAGGTCCAGCTCCTCGGCGGCCCCGGTGCGGGCGAAGCGGCGCAGCTTGCGCAGGGCCACCTTGAGGTTGCGGGTCCCGACCTCGACATCGTCGGCGAGGTTCTTGAACTGCCGCTCGTCCCAGACCTTGACCGCGCGCCGGTGCCGGCTCTCGTCCTGGCCGATCCGCACGCCCTCCGGGTTGTAGCCCCAGGCGCCGAAGGGCGAGGTGCCGGCGGTGCCGATCATCTTGCTGCCGCCCTGGTGCCGCTTCTCCTGCTCGGCCAGCCGCTCTGCGAGAGTGCGCATCAGCTCCGCGAAGCCCAGCCCCTTGATCCGCGCCTTGTCCTCCTCCGACAGCAGCCGCTCGGCCTCCTTGCGCAGCCAGTCATAGGGGATCTCGCCCAGCACCTCGGCCAGCCCCTGCACGCCGTCGAAGAACTCGCGGAAGGCGAGGTCGAAGCGGTCGTAGCGTGTCTCGTCCTTGACCAGGCAGAGCCGGCTCAGCGCGTAGAAATCGTCGAGGCTGCCGTGGATGACCCGGGCATCGAGGGCGCCCAGCAGATCCAGCAGCTCCCGCAGCGTGACCGGCACGCCATAGGCGCGCAGCTTGAGGAAGAAGTCGACGAGCAACCCTTGGCCCCTCCGGCACCCTCCGCCGCTTCTTGCCGCCGCCATCCGCGCTCGGCAACCCGGCGGCCCTCAGCTAAGGATAAAGTCGCTCGCCGTCAGGTGGATCTACCCCTCCAGCCTGACCAGGATCTCGGGCGCTGCGGCCCCGCTCCTTTCGCAACGGTCGCCGCTACGGGGAACTACCGCCCCTGGCGCTGCGCGATGAACGCCAGCCGCTCGAACAGCTGGGTGTCCTGCTCATTCTTGAGCAGCGCGCCGAACAAGGGCGGGATCGCCTTCTTGATGCGCTTCTCGCGCAGCACCTCGGGGCCGATGTCCTCGGCCATCAGGAGCTTGAGCCAGTCGAGCAGCTCGGAGGTCGAGGGCTTCTTCTTCAGGCCAGGGAGATCGCGCAGCTCGAAGAACGCCTCCAACGCCTCGCGCACCAGCTCGTCGCGCAGGCCCGGATGGTGGACGTCGACGATCCGGCGCATGGTCTCGCGGTCGGGGAAGCGGATGTAGTGGAAGAAGCAGCGGCGCAGGAAGGCGTCCGGCAGCTCCTTCTCGTTGTTGGAGGTGATCATCACCACCGGCCGGTGGCGGGCGGTCACGGTCTCGCCGGTCTCGTAGACCGCGAACTCCATGCGGTCGAGCTCGAGCAGCAGGTCGTTCGGGAACTCGATGTCGGCCTTGTCGATCTCGTCGATCAGCACCACCGCCCGCTCCTCGCCGGCGAAGGCCTGCCAGAGCACGCCCTTGCGGATGTAGTGCCGGATGTCCTGGACCCGCGGATCGCCGAGCTGGCTGTCGCGCAGGCGCGAGACCGCGTCGTACTCGTAGAGCCCCTGCTGGGCCTTGGTGGTCGACTTGATGTGCCAGCGGAAGAGCGGCATGCCCAGCGCCGCCGCCACCTCCTCGGCCAGCATGGTCTTGCCGGTGCCGGGCTCGCCCTTGACCAGCAGCGGCTTCTGCAGCGCGATCGCGGCCCGCACGGCGAGCTGCAGCTCCTCGGTGACGATGTAGCGCTCGGTGCCTTCGAACCGCATGGCGTCAGGACGCATCGGCGCGGCTGACGGGAAGCCAGTCCCGGGCCAGGAGGTCGAACAGCCGGTAGGGGCATGGCGCTGGCAGGGCTGCCGCAACGTCGTCCTCGGCATGGGCCTGCAGGGCGACGGCGGCTTGGCGGCGCGCCTGATCGTAGATGCGCGCCAGATTGGCCGTGAGGTCGCGGCGCAGGCTTCGACTGAGCTTGTCCTCGAGGGCGACCCGGGCATGGGTGATCGAGACGATCCAGCCGGCCCTGGGGTCGTGGGCGCGCGAATGCTCCAGCTTAAGGCAATGCTCGATGATGGTCCGCAGCTGGCTGCGGGCCGCGTCGCGCTCGCTCTTGCCCAAGTCGCGCACCTCGTCGATCAGATGCTCGAGATCGAGATCGGCATTGGGCCGCGTCGCGGCGAGCCGGCGCAGGGCGCGAGCCTGATGCCGGGTCCAGGCCGAAAAGTCCTTCTCGTAGAGCCGCTCGATCCGCGTTGCCATCAGTTGCCCATCGCTCCGCCTCGCCCGGAAGCCTAGCTCGCCTCGGGCCGCCGGTCGCCCGCACCCTGGGCCAGGGCCGCCTCCAGGAACTTGTCCAGATCGCCGTCCAGCACGCCTAACGGGTTGCCGCTCTCGATGCCGGTACGCAGGTCCTTGACCATCTTGTAGGGGTGCAGGACGTAGTTCCGGATCTGCGAGCCGAAGGTGGTGTCCATCTTCTGCGCCTCGGCCGCGTCGGAGACGGCCCGGCGCTTGGCGAGCTCCAGCTCGTAGAGCTTGGCCCGCAGCATATCCATGGCCTGGGCCCGGTTGCGGTGCTGCGAGCGGTCGTTCTGGCAGGCGGCGATGAGCCCGGTCGGCAGATGGGTCAGGCGCACCGCCGAATCGGTCCGGTTGACGTGCTGGCCGCCGGCGCCGGAGGCGCGGTAGGTGTCGACCTTGAGATCCTTGTCCAGGATCTCGATCTCGATCCGGTCGTCGATCACCGGCGAGACCGCGACCGAGGCGAAGCTGGTGTGCCGGCGGGCGTTGCCGTCGAAGGGCGAGATCCGCACCAGCCGGTGCACGCCCGACTCGGTCTTGAGCCAGCCATAGGCGTTCTCGCCGACGATCTTGACCGTCGCCGACTTGACGCCCGCCTCTTCGCCCTCGCTCTCCTCGATCCACTCGGTCTTGTAGCCGTGCTGCTCGGCCCAGCGCAGATACATGCGCAGCAGCATCTCGGCCCAGTCCTGGCTCTCGGTGCCGCCGGCACCGGCCGCCACCTGCAGGAAGGCGTCGTTCTGGTCCGCCTCGCCCGAGAGCATGGATTCGAGCTGCAGCCGGTCGACCTGCTCCTTGATCCGGCCCAGGTCGGCCGCGACCTCGTCGGCCGTCGCCTCGTCGCCCTCCTCCTCGGCCAGCTCCGCCAGACCGAGCGCGTCGGCGAGCCCCTGCTCGAGCGCGCGCTGGCGCTCGACCGCGGCCGCCAGCCGGTTGCGCTCGGTCATGATGGTCTGCGCCTTCTCGGCGTTCTCCCAGAGCTTCGGGTCCTCGGAGAGCGAGCTCAGCTCGTCCAGGCGCAGCAGCGCGTTGTCCCAGTCAAAGATGCCTCCGCTGCAGCTCGAGCCCCTCGCGGATGGAACCTGAAAGATTGGCGATGTCGGCACGCATGACGCAGATCCATCCAATGGCGCAGGTGGTTCAGTAGAGGCCGCCCGAGGACGGCGAGGCCGCCGGGCCCGATGCCTTCGGCACGGCGAAGGGGTCCTTATCCGTGCTTTCCTCGACCGTCGAGCGGTCGCGCCCCGGCTCGGTGCCGGGGATGAACGCCTCGGCGATGACGTTGCGCCCGCCGCCGCCGGCGAGCCGGCCGGTCGTCGCGTCGACCCGCACCAGGCTCAGGCCGGGCGGGGTGCGGAACGGCGTCGCCGGCTTGTCGGCGAGCGCCGCGCGCATCACGTCGATCCAGATCGGCAGCGCCAGCGACGCGCCGGTGGTGCGCTTGCCCAGCGAGCGGGGCTGGTCGTAGCCGACGAACACGGCGACCACCAGATCCGGCGAGAAGCCGACGAACCAGGCGTCCTTGTTGTCGTTGGTCGTGCCGGTCTTACCCGCCAGCGGCTTGCCGAGCTCGAGCGCGTCCTTGGCGGTGCCGCGCTCGACCACGCCCTCCAGCATGTTGACCATCTGGTAGGCGTTGCGGGGGTCGACCACGATCGGCCGGGTGTTGGGGATCGCCGGCGGTAGGCTGCCGTCCCAGGCGAGCGCGGTGCAGCCGTCGCAGCTGCGCGGGTCGGCGCGCATGATCGTCTTGCCGTGGCGGTCCTGGATCCGCTCGACGAGGATCGGCTCGATCTTGTGGCCGCCATTGACCAGCTCGGCATAAGCACCGGCGAGCTCGATCGGCGTGACCTCGTTGGTGCCGAGGGCGGCGGCGAGGTTGCGCTGCATCTGGCTGCCGAGGCCCAGCCGGCGCGCGGTCTCGATGATGTGGTCCATGCCGACCTCCTGGGCGACGCGCACCGAGATCAGGTTGCGCGACCGCTCCAGCCCGACCCGCAGCGTGATCGGCCCCAGGAAGTCCTCGGTGTAGTTCTCTGGCTCCCAGCGCGGCAGGCCGGCGCCCTGGTCGAGGGAAATCGGCGAATCGCTCATGATGGTGACCGGCGTCATGCCGGCTTCCAGCGCCGCCAGGTAGACGAACGGCTTGAACGACGAGCCGGGCTGCCGGTGCGCCTGGGTGGCGCGGTTGAACTTGCTCTGCCGGTAGCTGAAGCCGCCGGACATCGCGAGCACGCGGCCGGTATGCGGGTCCAGCGCCACCACCGCACCCTCGACCACCGGCCGCTGGCGCAGGATCCACTGCGGCGCTTCCGGCGTGCCGGCCGGCTCCATGACCACGGCGTCGCCGGCGGCCAGCGGCTGCCGTCTCGTCCAGGCCGTGTCGTCACCGCTCAGGCGCAGGCGCGCCCCGTCGTCGAGGCCGATCTCGATCCGGCCGCCCTTGGTCGACAGCACGACCCCGCGGCGCCAGTCGTCGAGCTCGAAGCCGGGATCGAAGGCCTGCAGCGCGGTCAGCCAGTCGTCGCCGGCGGCGGCGAGGTCGATCTGGCCCAGCGGGCCGCGCCAGCCCTGGCGCCGGTCGAAGCCGGCGAGCCCGTGGCGCAATGCGTGATCGGCCGCCGCCTGCAGCTTCGGCGAGAGGGTGACGCGGACGGAGAGCCCGCCTTCGTAGAAGCCCTCCTCGCCGAGACGGGCGACGAGCTGCCGGCGCACCTCCTCGATGAAGAAGTCGGCCTCGGCGGTCTGGATCGCCGAGCGCGGGTGCAGCGTGATCGGCTCCACCCTGGCGGCGGCGGCCTCGTCGGCGGTGATGTAGCCGTCGGCCTGCATCCGGCCGATGACATAGTCGCGCCGCTGCAAGGCGGCATCCGGATTGTCGACCGGATCGTAGCTCGACGGCGCCTTCGGCAGGCCCGCCAGCATGGCCGTCTCGGCGATGGTCAGCTCGTCGAGCGACTTGTCGAAATAGTTGAGGGCGGCAGCAGCTACGCCGTAGGAGCGGTTGCCGAGAAAAATCTCGTTGAGATAGAGCTCGAGGATGCGGTCCTTGGTGAAGGCGCGCTCGATGCGCAGGGCCAACAGCATCTCCTTGAGCTTGCGCTCGTAGGAGAGCTCGCTGCTGAGCAGGAAGTTCTTGGCCACCTGCTGGGTGATGGTGGAGGCACCTTCCGGCCGGCGATTGTCGCCGAGGCGCTGCAGGTTGCTGATCGCCGCCCGGGCGATGCCCAGCAGATCGATGCCCGGATGATCGTAGAAATGCTGGTCCTCCGCAGCGACGAAGGCGTGCCTGACCCGCTCGGGAATGGCCTCGATCGGCACGTAGGTGCGGTTCTGGCGGGCATACTCGGCGAGCAGCCGGCCGTCGCCGGCATGGATGCGGGTGGCCATCGGCGGCTCGTAGTCGGCCAGCTGGCGGTGATCGGGCAGGCCGCCACCGTAGTTGTTGACCAGCCAGAGCAGTCCGGCGCCGCCCAGCACGACCAGGAGCGTCACCGCCATGATGACGGCCGAGAGAAGGCGGAGAAGGCGCTTCACGGCAGAAAGTCCTCGTCAGGCGCGGTCGGGCGGACTGGCAAATCGGTGGTCAGGGCTGCGACGCGGCGAAGTACCGGTCGAGGGACCGCACGATCGCCTGCCCTAATTTGGCGCGATAATCGGGCTGCGCCAGATTGCGCGCGTCGTCGGGATTGGAAAGATAGCCCAGTTCCAGCAGCACGGACGGTACGTCGGGCGATTTGAGCACGGCGAAGCCCGCGAACCGCCGATGACGCCTGACCAGCGAGGTCACGCCCGCCAGCTCCTCGGCCAGCGCGTCCGCCAGGGCGATCGACTTGTTGTTGGTGTCCCGCTGTGCCAGGTCGATCAGGATGGTGGCGACCATCGCGTCGTGCTGCGACAGGTCGGCATCGGCCAGGATGTCGGCCTTGTTCTCCTGGGTCGCGAACTTGGCCGCCTCCTGGTCGGAGGCCTTCTCCGAGAGCGTGTAGATCGACGCGCCGCGCATGTCGGCAAGCCGCAGGCTGTCGGCGTGCAGCGAGATGAACACGTCGCCGCCCAGCCGGCGCGCCTTGCCGATGCGCTCGCGCAGGGGGATGTATTCGTCGTCCTCGCGGGTCAGCACCACGCGGTAGCGCCCGCTGCGCTCGATCAGCTTCTCCAGCTCGCGCGCCATCTCGAGCACCAGGTCCTTCTCGTAGCGCCCGTCGACGGAGATGGCACCGGGGTCGTTGCCACCGTGGCCGGGGTCGAGGACCACGACCGGCAGCTCGTGGCCGCGCGCCGCGGCCGCCGCCCGCGCCTGGCCGTCCACCATGGCCGCGAACGAGGCCGGGCGCGAGACCGGCACGGGCGCTCCCGGACGAGGCGTCGGCTCAGCGATGCCCGCAGCCGGCGCCTCCACCGGTGCGGGCGGGGAGGTCTTCGGTGCGGCGGCCACCGCCTCGCCCGGCCGTGTCGCCGCGAGGTCGATCACCAGCCGATGGCTGGGGCTGTCCTTGTTGGGCGGCAGCAGGATGGCGCTGACCAGCCGCGCCGGACGCGCCAACGGCACCACCAGGCGCGAGCCGCCGTCCGTGAGCTCGTACCCGCGCGCGATCCCACGCAGGGGCCGTCCGGCACCCTGGGGCAATCGCCACTCGACCGGGCCGAAATCCACCTCCAGGCGATCAGGGCCGGACCAGACCTGCGCCGTGAAGCTCACCTTGCGGTCGAGCTCCACCACCACCCGCGACCGGTCGCCATGGTCGCCGAACCGCAGGTCGGTGGCGCCGGCGGGCTCGGCGCCGTGCGCCGACGCTCCGAGCAAGGCCAAGAGCGGAGCGACCAGACCAGCGACAAGAAGCCGGCGGGCGCGGCTGAGGAGATGTTTGGCCCTATGCATCTCAGCCGGAGATTACGCGATTGTGGCGGGCCGGGACAGGCTCTATAGTCGCACGCGTGATGGCCCGGTTCCGGCATCGATCGTTTGCGTCCAAGGTATTGCTGCCCGATCGCGACAGGGTGCCCGACCGCAGCCGTCTCAACCAAAAGGTTCTGGCCGAGTCACCGAGGATGCGGGGGCGAGACCGTGCGCGTCGCGAGTCGCCTGGCATGATCGGTTGCCGTGCTTCGATCCGTTGTTCCAACCGCGGCCGCTCCGGCCCATCGCGCGCCTCGTCGCGCAGGGACCTCGCGGCCGCTCCTACATGCAGCCGCAACTGCCGGGTGCCGCCACCGCGGTCGGTCAGGCGGCTACCGGAGTTTTCCGTTCATGGTCAAGCGCATGCTGATCGACGCCAACCACCCGGAGGAAACCCGGGCGGTGGTGCTCGATGATCGCTACCTCGTCGACTTCGATTTCGAGACCTCGACCAAGCTTCAGCTGAAGGGCAACATCTACCTTGCCAAGGTGACGCGCGTCGAGCCCTCGCTGCAGGCGGCGTTCGTCGAGTATGGCGGCAACCGCCACGGCTTCCTCGCCTTCAGCGAGATCCACCCCGACTACTATCAGGTGCCGCAGGCCGATCGCGCCCTGCTTGAGGATGTCGAGCGCGAGACGGCCACCAAGTCCTCGTCTGCCGAGGGCGAGGGCGAGGGCGCCCATGCCAACGGTGACGTGCCGCCGGCGGAGACGATCACCACCGACGCCGACGAGGAGACGGCCGAGGTCATGGCCGACCAGGCGCGCCGTCGCGCCCGGCTGCTGCGCAGCTACAAGATCCAGGAGGTGGTCAAGCGCCGGCAGATCATGCTGGTGCAGGTCGTCAAGGAGGAGCGCGGCAACAAGGGCGCCGCGCTCACCACCTACCTGTCGCTCGCCGGCCGCTACTGCGTGCTGATGCCCAACACGCCGCGCGGCGGCGGCATCAGCCGCAAGATCGTGCAGCAGGAGGACCGCCGCAAGCTCAAGGAGATCGCGCAGGAACTCGAGGTCCCGACCGGGATGGGCCTGATCATCCGCACCGCCGGGCAGGAGCGGAGCAAGGCGGAGATCAAGCGCGACTACGAGTACTTGCTGCGGCTGTGGAACGAGATCCGCGACACCACGCTGAAGAGCGTGGCGCCGAAGATGATCTACGAGGAAGGCGACCTCATCAAACGCGCGATGCGTGATCTCTACACGCGCGACATCGAGGAGGTGCTGGTCGAAGGCGAGGACGGCTACCGCTCCGCCAAGCGCCTGATGTCGATGCTGATGCCGAGCCGGGCGCGGCTGGTGAAGCAGTATCGCGAGGAAGTGCCGCTGTTCTTCGCCTACAAGGTCGAGGACCAGCTGGACGGCATGCACAGCCCGACCGTGCAGCTGCCCTCGGGCGGGTCGATCGTGATCCACACCACCGAGGCGCTGACCGCGATCGACGTCAACTCGGGCCGCTCCACCCGCGAGCGCCACATCGACGAGACCGCGGTCAAGACCAATCTCGAGGCCGCCGACGAGGTGGCGCGCCAGCTGCGGCTGCGCGATCTGGCCGGCCTGATCGTCATCGACTTCATCGACATGTCGGAGGGCCGCCACCAGCGCGCGGTCGAGAAGCGGCTGCGCGAGGCCCTCAAGGCCGACCGCGCCCGGATCCAGATGGGTCGCATCAGCCAGTTTGGGCTGATGGAGCTGTCGCGTCAGCGCTTGCGCGCCAGCCTGCAGGAGCTGTCGAGCCAGATCTGCCCGCATTGCGCCGGGCTCGGCGTGGTCCGCTCTACCGAGAGTTGCGCTCTGCAGACCCTGCGCGCGATCCAGGAGCTGGGCATCCGCGGCGACGCTGCCGCGCTGACGCTGACGGCACCGCCCGAGGTGGCGCTCTATCTCCTGAACCAGAAGCGCGACGCGTTGGGGCGGCTCGAGCAGGCCTACGCCATGCGCGTCACGGTGCTGATCGACGGCAGCCTGGTGCCGCCCGCGACCCGGCTCGAAGTGACCGAGCGGCGCGATCGCGAGCGGGAGCGGGAGCGCGCCGAGGCGGCGCGTGCCGACCGGGTCGAGGTGGCACCCGAGGAACCCGACGAGGAGGTCGCTGTCGAGGAGCCGCGCCGCCAGCGCCAGCCGGCGCAAGCGGCCGGCGGCCAGCAGCCGAGGCCACAAGCCGCCGAAGAGGGCGAGGACGGCCAGCAGCGGCGGCGGCGCAAGCGTCGGCGGCGGCGCAGGCGGTCCGGCGAGACGGGTCTCGGGCCAGAGCTCACGGCCACAGAGGCCATGGAGCAGGGCGAGATCGAAGACGAGGAGTCCGACGAGGCGCCGGAGGCGGAGCTCGTGGCTTCGGCCGATGTCGAGGAGCCGGCACCCGTCGTCGAGGCGGTGACGCCGGGGGCCGAGATGGTCGCGCCGGAGGCTCCGGCGGAGATCCCCGTCCAGCCCGCGGAACCCGAAAGCGTGCCCGAGGTCGAGGCCGCCCCCACGCCGGTGGTCGAGGAGGCGGTGCCGGAGACGGCCGCGGCGACGGCCGAGCCTCCGGCCGAGGAGGCGCCGGCCAAGCCGGCGCGCCCCAAGCGCCCTCGCAAACCCCGCGCGAGCGCGGCCAAGGCCAAGGTCGAGGCGGAGCCGCCAGTCGCCGTGGCGGAGGCTTCGGCCACCGAGGAGACCCCGGTGCCGGCCCCATACACGAACGGCTCCGCCGAACCGCCGGCCCAGTCGGTCGAGGAGCATGCGGAGGTGCCGCCGCAGGCCGCACAGGCCGAGCCCGACACGGCGCCGGCCGAGCTGCCTGTCGCCGATGACGAGGAGCGGCCCCAGCGTCAGGGCTGGTGGAGCCGCTGGGTCCGCTAGCGACAGCCCACCCCGGTCAGGACCGGGGCAGCGCCGCCACCCACCTCTCCAACCGGTCCACGGCCGATGCTACGATGGGCTCCGGGCCGGCGAAAGACAGCCGGACATAGCGCTGGCCGCGGGCGGCGTCGAAATCGACGCCCGGGGTCAGGGCTACGCCGGTCTCGTCGAGCAGGCGACGGCAGAGCTCGACCGAGCCGATGCCGAGATCGGCGATGTCGAGGTAGAGATAGAAGGCACCATCGGGCGGCGCCATGCGCCCGAGCCCCATCCGCGGCAGCCGGTCGAGCAGAACGGCGCGGTTGCGTCGGTAGTGCTCGACCCGGCGCGCCGCTTCGGCCGGGTTGGCCATGGCACCGAGCGCCGCGTGCTGGGCGATCGCGGGCGCGGAGATGAACAGGTTCTGGGCCAGACGCGTCACGGGCGCCACCAGCTCGTCGGGCAGGACCAGCCAGCCGAGCCGCCAGCCGGTCATCGCATAGAGCTTGGAGAAGCTGTTCACCACGATGGCGTCGTGGGAGAAGGCGAGCACCGTCTCGGCCGGCTCGCCAAAGGTAATGCCGTGATAGATCTCGTCGGAGACGATCCGGACCCGGCGCGCGGCACACCAGGCCGCGAGCCGTTGCAGCTCGGCACGCGGCAGGATCGAGCCGGTCGGGTTGGACGGGCTCGCCAGGACCAGCCCGGCGATGGGGCCGTCGACGCTGTCGAGCAGCTCCGGCGTGGGCTGAAAGGCGGCCGCCATGTCGGTCGGCAGACCGACGACCTCGATGCCCAGGGCCTTGAGGATGTTGCGATAGGCCGGGTAGCCGGGCTCGGTCACGATGACGCGATCCCCGGCGTCGAACGCGGCGAGGAAGGCGAGGATGAACGCGCCCGACGCGCCGACGGTCAAGGCGATCCGCTCCGGCGACACGGTCAGGCCGTGATCCTGCAGGTAGCGGTCCGCCAGCGCCTGGCGGAGGGCAGCCATCCCGAACGCCTCCGTGTAGCCACCGCCGCCCTCGGCCAGCGCCGCCGCAGCGGCCGCGACGGCGGCGGGCGGCGTTCCCCCGCCGGGCTCGCCGATCTCGAGGTGCAGCACGTCCGCACCGCGCCGGGCGCGGGCATTGGCGGCAGCCAGCACTTCCATCACGATGAACGGATCGATGTCGCTGCGGCGGGAAGGCTTGATCGGCGTCCCGGAGCTCATGATATTCTTCCTCGCGCTCGGGCGGCATCGCATCCCGCGCGCAAGCTCTCGCCGCTGCGCGGCACGAGGTCAACGAGCGGACTCGAGAGATGCGGCCTAGCCTCGCAACCTTGACCGGCTTGGCGGGCGCTGCGGTCGCGCTCGGCTTGGCCCTGGCGGCGGCCCCGTCCCACGCCGCCTCGCTGATCCGTGACGCCGAGACCGAGGCCGTGGTTCGCAAGATCGCCGACCCGATCTTCACGGCAGCCCGGCTCGACCCTGAATCGATCGACATCTACCTCATCAACGACCCCAAGCTGAACGCCTTCGTCGCCGGCGGCCAGAATCTGTTCATCAACACCGGGCTGATCCTGCATGCCGACAAGCCCGAGGAGCTGGCCGGGGTGATCGCCCACGAGACCGGCCACATCGCCGGCGGCCATCTCAGCCGGATGGCCCAGGCGCAGCAGAAGGCGGGCATCCCGCTGGTGGCCGGCATGCTGCTGGGTGCGGCGGCGGCCGTCGCCGGCGCCCCCGAGCTGGGCACCGCACTCATGGCCGGCGGGGCCACGGTCGGCCAGCGCGGGCTGCTCAAGTTCAGCCGCTCGCAGGAGCAGGCCGCGGACCAGGCCGCGGTCACCTATCTCGGCTCGATGCAGATGTCGCCGGAGGGCCTGCTCGAGTTCTTCCACGTGCTGGATACCGAGAACCTGCGGATCTCCGCCGATGGCAGCGAGTATCTGCGCACCCATCCACTGACCCAGGACCGTATCCAGTTCCTGCAGGAGCAGGTCGCAAAGTCGCCCTACAACGACCGCAAGCCCGACCCCGCGCTGGCCGCTGCCTATCAGCGGGTGGTGGCCAAGCTGGACGGCTTCCTCAACGATCCCGCCCAGGTGATCGAAAGGCGCAAGAGCGACAGCGTGCCCGACCGGTATGCGCGGGCGATCGCCTACTATCGCGTGCCGCAGGTGCCTAAGGCCCTGGCCCTGATGGACGGGCTGATCGGGGACTATCCCAAAGACCCGTATTTCTATGAGATGAAGGCGCAGATCCTGTTCGAGAACGGGCGGATCGAGGAGTCCATCGCCCCGGGTCGCGAGGCCCTACGTTACCGCCCGGATTCGGCTCTGATCCGGTTGGCGCTCGCCCGCTCGCTCCTGGAAACCGGCGACGACAAGGACGTGCCCGAGGCGGCGGCCAACTTGCGCGAGGTGGTGCGGCTCGAGCCCGACAGCCCCGGCGCATGGCGCTTTCTGGGTGTAGCCGAGGGTCGCCTGGGCAACGAAGGCGCCTCGGCCATGGCCCTCACCGAGCAGGCGGTGCTGGTCGGCAACCGAAAGGACGCCCAGCTCTACCTGCACCGGGCCGAGCAGTTCATCGGCCCGGACAGCCCGGACTTCCTGCGGCTGCAGGATCTGTCGCGCGCGGTCGACGACATCGAGGAGCCGCCCCGGCGGCGATGAAGGCGATGTTACTGGCGGAGCATGACCCTCTGCCTTAGAACGACGTGGTATGTTGCGTGCTATGGAGCCTCGGCCGTGATTCGTTTCGTCACACTTGCAACCGCCTGCACCATTGTCGCCGGCGTAGTCGGTTGGGCGCCGGCGGTCAGGGCGGAGCAGCCGCTGCCGGTGCCCGAGATCGAGAAGATCGTCCGCGACTACCTCATGCGCGAGCCGCAGGTGATCTACGAGGCGATCCAGGAGCTGCAGAAGCGGCAGCAGGAGGCGGAGGCCGTGCGGGCGCAGGCGGCGATCGTCGAGCGCGCCGACGAGATCTTCCGGCACGGTGGCGATCCGGTGGTCGGCTCCGCTGGCGGCGACGTCACACTGGTCGAGTTCTTCGACTATCACTGCGGCTACTGCCGCTCGATGGTCGGCAAGATCCGCGACATGGTCGAGGGCGACACGCAGCTGCGGTTCGTGTTCAAGGAGCTGCCGGTCCTAGGCCCCGATTCCGTGACCGCCGCCAAGGCCGCGCTGGCCGCGTCGAAGCTCGATCCGAGCAAGTACTACGACTACCATCTCGCCCTGATGCGCTCGCAGGACATCACACTCGCGACCGTGCTCAAGCTCGCGGGCGAGCAGGGCTACGACGTCAAGGCGCTGCAGCAGGAGATGAATGCCCCCTGGGTGCAGGAACGCCTCGACGCCAATCACGCCCTGGCGGAGGCGCTCGGCATCAACGGCACGCCCAGCTTCGTCGTCGGCAAGACCCTGATCCCGGGTGCCGTGGACGTGGCGCGGCTCGAGCAGCTGATCGCCGACCAGCGCAAGGCCGTGAACTGAGCGGTCCTAGCGCTTCCGGGCCAGCAGCACGCCGTCGCCGACCGGCAGCAATACGGGGCTGACGCGGGCGTCGTCGCGGATTTTCGTGGTGAGCGTGCGCAGGATCTCGGTCTGCCGCTCGTCGTCGTCCGGATCGGCGACCGCACCACCCCAGAGGATGTTGTCGAGCGCGATCACCCCGCCTGGGCGGACCAGGGCCAGCGCGCGCTCGTAGTAGGTGTCGTAGAGCTTCTTGTCGGCATCGACATAGGCCATGTCGAACGACGCACCCTCGGCGACGAGCCGATCGAGGCTGTCGAGGGCGAGCCCGACGCGGAGCTCGACCCGATCCGCCACGCCGGCGCGCTCCCAGTGACGGCGCCCGATCGCCGGCCAGTGCTCGTTGACGTCGAGCGTGACCACCTTGCCGTCAGCCGGCAGCGCCAACGCCATGGCCAAGGCGCCGTAGCCGGTGAAGCAGCCGATCTCCAGCACGCGCCGCGCCCCGATCAGCTCGATCAGGAGGCCCAGCAGCTGCATCTGCTCGGCCGAGCTGCGCATGCTCGCTTCCGGCAAGTCGTCGCTCAGCAGGCGCAGCTCGCGCAGCACCGGATGCTCGCGCAGCCCCTGTCGCAGGACATAGTCGTGCAGCCGGTCGGACATCTCGGGTGCGCGTGGGCTCATGGGAGGTCCTGTTTCTGGTCGGCGGGGCAGTCAGGCTAGCCGCGGGCGGCGGCGGCTCCAACCATCGCCTCGCTCGGGGAAGGAAGTGGCGGGCCGGAGTGTTGTCCGTGTGCGAGGCGACATTCCGGTCGGCCCCGCTACCGCCCGACTGGAGGAGCAGGACCACTGCTCCTCCCCTTTCGGCGATCCTCCCCTCTCAGGCGACCGAGCGCGGGCGGCTCAGGACATTGCCGTGCGTTCCGGCGCCGGCGGCGCGGAAGCTGGCGCGACGCTCGCCATGCCATGCGGCAAGCCAATCGCCCAACTGGGCGGCGGGCATCGGCCGCGCGAAGAGATAGCCCTGGACCAGGTTGCAGCCGAGCTCGCGCAGGGCCTGCAACTGTTCCACGGTCTCGATACCTTCCGCGGTCGCGGTCAGCTTCAGGTTCGCGCTCAAGGCGGTGATCGTGCGCACGATGCCGCGGTCCCGCTCGTCGGCGGCAACCGCGGCTACCAGTGCCCGATCGATCTTGAGAAAGTCGAGCGGCAGCGCCTTGAGGCGCCCGAGCGACGAATGGCCGGCGCCGAAGTCGTCGACCGCGATGGCGATGCCCAATCGTCGCAGGCCGGCGAGCCGGGCTTCGGCCGACCGCTCGCCGGCGATCGTGCTCTCCGTGAGCTCGAGCACGAGCCGCTGCGCAGGTACCCCGGTCTCGGCCAACAGTGCGCCGACCATGTCGACCAGACCGTCCCATGCAATGCAACGTGGCGCCAGATTGACCCAGACCTGGAGGTCGCCCACGCCGTCCGCGAGCCACGACCGCTGCTGGGCGAGCGAACGCGTCACGACGCATCGCGTCAACGCGTTGATGGCGTGGCTGCGTTCCGCGACGGGCATGAAGGCGCGAGCCGGCAGCCGGCCCAGCTCGGGATGATTCCAGCGCACGAGCGCCTCGACACCAACCACGTCGAGCGTGTCGAGGGCCAGGATCGGTTGATAGTCGACATCGAGCTCGCCGCGCTCGACCGCGGCGACGAACCGATCGGCCGAGACCGCGGCCCCGATCGGCCCGGACCACTCCACCCTGCCGCCGGCCCAGGTGCCGCGCCCCGCCTTCTTTGCGCGATAGAGAGCCTGATCGGCATGCTCCAGCAAAAGATCGGCCCCGCCCGGGTCGGCAGGATAGACGGCGAACCCGATGCTGCCGCACGGCCGCAGGATACCGCCGCCGAGACGGACCGGCTCGCCCAGGCGCCGCAGGATGCGATGCGCCAACCGCTCGACCTTGCTGCCGCCCGCCGGCCAGGCGGCAAGGATGGCGAATTCGTCGCCGCCCAGGCGCGCCACGAAGTCACCGGCCCGCACCGCCGCATCCAGGCGCCGAGCGACCTCGACCAGCAGCCTGTCGCCGACCGCATGGCCGTGCGAATCGTTCGCTTCCTTGAAGTGGTCGAGATCGAGGAGCATGACGGCGAGCTCGCTGCCGTCGCGCTCGGCGCGGGCACGCGCGCGGCGCAGCTCGTCGCGAAACATGGCGCGGTTGGGCAAGCCAGTCAGGGTATCGTGCGTCGCCCGGTGCTCGAGCTCGCGCTCCAGCCGCTTGCGTTCAGTGACATCGTGCCAGACCACCACGCGACCACCGTCTGGTGTCGGGCGGGTGACCGACACCATGTGGCGACCGTCGGCGAACTCGTACTCGGCCCGACCCCCTGCGCCGAAGATCGCCTGCTGAGCTGCGATCCATGCCGCGCCGTTGCTGCTGTCGACATCCTTGAACTCGCCATGCTTGATCGCAGCATCGCGCAGCACGGACATAGGCACTCCGGGCACCCGCAGCCACCCGGTCCGCGGAAAGCACTCGACGTAGCGCCGGTTGCAGTAGACCAGCCGCTCGTCCGGACCGAACAGTGCGAAGCCTTCGGCCATGCTGTCCAGGGCATCGTCGTACCGACGGCGCGCGTCGGCCAGCTGCCGATGCAACGATCGGTTGCCGGTGACCGACCACGCGACCGCCCCGAGCAGCAGGGTGCTTCCCAGGCCACCGACCCAGGCCGCAGTGACAGCCGAGGGTGTGCCACCCACAGCAAGCAGAGCGATGACGAGGCCGGCGAGGGCAAGCCCGCCACCCGAGCGCCACGCCACACCTTCACTCACCAGCGTTGCTACCGGATCTGGCTATTGGATACCGTTCAATTCCACCACGGATAGAGCGTCGACGCAACCGGCCGGCCGTACACGATCACGCGCTCGAATCGGAAGTCTCACCACGACGAACATCGCCGCGCCGATCGCAAGCACCCCCACGCTCGACACGACGATCACCCACATGGGCAGCCACCACGGCAGCTATGGCAGATGCCCGGCATGCGCTTCTGGATATTCCGCCGGCAGCGGCGCTTGTTGAAGCTCCAGTGATGGGGTCACATGGGACTTGGGCCGCGCCAGCCTGCGCCGCCCTCCCTGCGCCCGCAGCGTTCGGGCGAGCACGGGGAACATCTCGGTGAACGGCCGGGCACGCGCGAGATCGGCGTCGGTCCACTCCGGATTGTCGTCGTCGGGAACGGTCGCGCCGCTCAGGCGTCCCCTTTCCGCTACGCCGCGGAGAACATCCCCGACCGGCCGCTGATGATCCTGGTCGGCACGGCCATCATGCTGCTCAGCATGCGCGGCCTGCCCCACGTCTGGAGCTGACGCGGCCGTCGACCGGCGCGCGGCTCGACGAAGCTCTGCTTCGCGGCTCACCGCTCATCGCGCACGACCGCGAGGCGTGCCCCTGTTCAACGCCACCGCGGCCCGAATGAGCGACCCGAAGGCATCCGGGTCCAGGACGTCGCCCTCGCGCAGGTCGATGGCGCGTCGGGTGCTGCCCTCGAGGCTGGCGTTGAACAGGTGCGTCGGGTCGGCCAGCGCGGCACCCTTGGCGAAGGTGAGCTTGACCACGGCCTTGTAGGTCTCGCCGGTGCAGAGGATGCCGGCATCCGACCAGACCGGCACGCCACGCCATTTCCACTCCTCGACCACCTCGGGGTCCGCCTGCCTGATCAGCGCGCGGACCCGGGCCAGCATGGCTCCGCGCCAGTCGCCGAGCTCGCTGATCCGAGCGTCGATCAGGCTCGACGCCGATTCGCTTCCGGTCCGCGCCTGCTGCCCCATCCTGCTCAGACTCCCCGTGCCGCCACCCGATGGGGTTTGGGTCGAATCAGCCGTGCTGAAGCTGCGCCTCGATCGCCGCCTTGTCGATCACCGACCACACCTCCGCGATCCTGCCCGACCGGAACTCGTAGATCACGTTCTCGGCGAACCGCACGCGCCTGCCCTCGACCGGCAGGCCGAGAAACATGCCGCTCGGGGTGCAGTCGAAGGCGAGCCGGGCCGCGAGGCGCGGCGGCTGGACGATCAGGAGCTGAAGCGAGAAGCGCAGATCCGGGATCTCCCGGACGTCCCGCTCCAGCATCGCCCGGTAACCGAGGAGACCAAGCTGTCGGCCGTTGTGGCGGGCGTCCTCGCCGACGAAGTCGCCGAGGTGCTCCCAGTCGCGGCGGTTGAGGCAATCGAGATAGGCCCGGTAGACGTCGGCGAGGTCGGGACCGGCGGGCTGCGTCACGAGCACTCCCCTCGCCCGCCACGGTGCAGGATCGGCCGACGGGCGAACTCATCCCAGGCGCAATGGGGCCAGCGCGCAAGGGCCGGCCCGCCGTCTCGGCGGCTGGGCCGGCCCGGGCTGCCCCCCTAACTCAATTGGCCGGCGGCGGGAGCGTCGACCCGCGGCTGCTCGCCCGTCAGCATCTGCGGGAAGGCGGTGATGGCACCGGCCTCCTCGGCCGCGAGCTGCTCGCCGAGCTGGGCGTCGCCCATGATCGCCACCGCCGGCGCAGACTGCCGCGAATATGGATGTTCATCATTGATCCAGATCAATTTCCGAGGCGAACGAGGCGGACCCGTGACCTCGGGAAACCGCCAGGCCGCTTGCGCTCTGCATGCAGTGAATGCGTATCTGACGAAACGATGGGAGGGGGGCATTGGCCGAGATCCTGACCATCCGCCGTCTACCTAAAGCGGTGCAGTCGGCGCTGCGCGAGCGGGCGCGGCGTGCGGGGCGAAGCATGGAAGCCGAAGCGCGTGCGATCCTCACCGACGCCTGCCTGGGCACGAGGTCGGGCGATTGGGCCGAAGGCTTGCAGGCCCGGGCGCGGGCCCGGACCGCCGGACGACCGCAGACCGACAGTGCCGAGATCATCGGCGAAGGCCGCGATGCGCGATGATGCACTACCCTCGGTCGTAGTGGTCGACGCCGGCGTCGGGCTGAAGTGGGTGGGCGACGAGCCCGGCTCCGAGGTCGCCGCGGCGCTGGCCACGACCTGCGGCATGATCGCGACGGCGCTGTTCTGGGTCGAGGCGGCAAACGTGCTGGCGACCAAGGAGCGGCGTGGCGAGCTGTCGCGGTCGGCACTGGAGGATGCCTGGCGTGATCTGCTGCGTGCGCCGATGGAGACCATCCCGATCGACCCCGCAAGCGCCGGCGAAGCGCTCGGGCTGGCCTTGGAGCTGTGTCATCCGGCCTACGACTGCTGCTACCTCGAGCTGGCGCTGGCCCGCCGCACCGCGGTCGTGACAGCGGACCGCCGGTTCCGGGCGCTGGCCGACCGGCAATCGAGCCTAGCCGGCTGCATCGTCCATTTGGATGAGATTCGGCTATAAATGCCAGACGAGGCCAGCGCGGCAGCTCAGGGAAGCGGCGCTGGCCCTTGTAGACGTGCATCTCGCGCAGCTCGGTACCGCTGCGCAGCTTGAGGAAGACCGTGTTCGGCGAGCATCCCCTCCAAAGGTGCCGCTTGTCGACGCCATGCTCGCCGGGAAGCATGACGCAAGAATTGCGAGGGGCGTACTGAGTGTGTATATCGCGCTCACAATTTTACACATCGGACCGCCCATGCGCACCACCATCGTCATCGACGACGCCGTGATGGCCGAGGCCCTGGAGGCAACGGGGCTGCAGACCAAACGCGAGGCGGTCGAGGCGGGGTTGCGACTGCTGGCGCGGCGAGCACGGCAAGCTGCGGCCGCCGATCTGTTCGGGACCATCGACTGGCGGGGCGACCTCGATACGGAGCGGCGCGACGAGCCGGCGCCAGGGCGCTACCCCGGGGTGGCCGCGGCCGAGTGAGCCGCGTTTTCGTCGACAGCTCGGTCTGGGTGGATCATCTGCGGGGAATCGACAGCCGCGAGACGCAGCTCCTGCGCTCGCTGCTGCGCCGGCTGGACCCGCGGGCCGAGGACAGCGAGCCGAACGACGTCGTCGTCGGAGACATGGTGCTTCTGGAAGTGCTGCGCGGGATCGACGACGACGGGCAGCGCCAGCGCGTGCGCCGGTCGCTGCTCGCGTTCGAGACGGTGCGGATCGGGGGGAGGGTGACAGCGCTCCTGGCGGCCGAGCATTATGTGGCGTTGCGACGGCTCGGCCAGACGGTGCGCAAGGCCATCGACTGCCTGATCGCGGCCTGGTGCATCGAGCACGACGTGCCGCTCCTGCAGGCGGACCGCGATTTCCAGCCCTTCGCCCGCCACCGCGGGCTGCGCCTCGCCTAGAACCGCGGCAGGTCGGGAAACTTCACCTCGCCTTTGTGGACGTGCATGCGGCCGAGCTCGGCGCAGCGGTGGAGCTTGGGGAAGACCTTGCCGGGGTTGAGGATCTGGGTCGGGTCGAAGGCGCATTTGACGCGCTGCTGCTGGGCGAGGTCGTCCGCGTCGAACATGGTCTCCATGAGGTCGCGCTTCTCGACGCCGACGCCGTGCTCGCCGGTGAGCACGCCGCCGACCTCGACGCAGAGCTTGAGGATGTCGGCGCCGAACGCCTCGGCGGCCTCCAGCTCGCCCGGGACGTTGGCGTCGTAGAGGATGAGCGGGTGCAGGTTGCCGTCGCCGGCGTGGAACACGTTGGCGCAGCGCAGGCCGTACTGCGCCGACATCTCCTGCATGCGGTCGAGCACGTAGGACAGCTGCTTGCGCGGGATCGTGCCGTCCATGCACAGATAGTCGGGCGAGAGCCGGCCGGCGGCGGGGAAGGCGTTCTTGCGCCCGGCCCAGAAGGCCAGCCGCTCGGCCTCGCTCTCCGACACCTTGCTGTAGCTGCAGCCATGCTGGCGCGCGATCGAGCCCACGACGCCGATCAGGTGGTCGACCTCGGCCGCCGGGCCGTCCAGCTCGCAGATGATCAGGGACTGGGCGTCGCGCGGGTAGCCGGCGCCGCAGAAATCCTCTGCGGCGTTGATCGCCGGGTGGTCCATCATCTCCAGCCCGCCCGGGATGATGCCGGCGGCGATGATCGAGGCCACGCACTGGCCGCCCTGGTCGACCGAGGGGAAGCCGATCAGCACCGCGCGCGCGGTCTCGGGCTTCTGCAGGATGCGCACGGTGACCTCGGTGACGACGCCGAGCAGACCCTCGGAGCCGGTCATCAGCCCCATGAGGTCGTAGCCGTCGGCGTCCAGATGCTTGCCCCCCAGCCGGACCACGTCGCCGTTCGGCAGGACCAGCTCGAGGCCCAGCACGTTGTTGGTGGTCAGGCCGTATTTCAGGCAGTGCACCCCGCCCGAGTTCTCGGCGATGTTGCCGCCGATGGTGCAGGCGATCTGCGAGGAAGGGTCGGGGGCGTAATAGAAGCCCTTGTGCTCGACCGCGCGGGTGATGCCGAGATTGGTGACGCCGGGCTGGGCGGTGACGGTCCGGTTCTCGTAGTCGATGTCGAGGATCGGTTGAACTTGCCCATGCCCAGGACGATGCCGTCGGTCAGCGGCAGCGCCCCACCCGACAGCCCGGTGCCGGCGCCGCGCGGCACGACCTTGACCTTTTCCTGGTCGCAATAGCGCAGGATCTCCGCCACCTGCGCGGTCGAGGTCGGCAGCACCACGGCCATCGGCACCGTCCGGTAGGCCATCAGCCCGTCGCACTCGTAGGCGCGCAGCTCCGCCTCGGTCGCGATCACGCCCTCGCCCGGCACGATCTCGTGCAAGGCCGCGATCACCCGGTCGCGCTTGGCCAGCACCTCAGCGTCGGGCTCGGGCATCTGCATGGCAAGGCTCCTTGACGAACGCCTTGGAGCATGGGTTGCCGACAGGGCGCGGTCAACGGAGCGGGCTGTCCCGCGCCGATCACGATGCGCCGTACGCATCCCCGACTGATCGGCGCGCGGCACTCTGCTATCCTTCCCGGGCTACGTTCCGGGGAGGATGGCGTTGCGCGCGTTCATCGTACGGCCGTTCGGGACCAAGAACGACAAGCAGGGCCAGCCGATCGACTTCGACCGGGTCGAGCGCGAGTTGGTCGCACCGGCGCTCGAGGCGCTCGGGATCGAGGGCCGGACCACGGGCGAGATCGCGGCCGCGGGCAACATCCGCGAGGACATGTTCCGGATGCTGATCGCGTCCGACGTGGTGATCGCCGACATCTCGATCCACAACGCCAACGTGTTCTACGAGCTGGGCATCCGCCACGCGGTCAGACCCTGGCGCACGTTCCTGCTGCGCTGCCGCGCCGACGAGGCGGTGTTCGACCTGCAGACGGACCGCTACCTCCAGTATGAACGCGACGATCCCGTCGCCTGCCTGCCCGCGCTCGTCGAAGGCTTGCGGCAGTCATTGGCGGCCGAGCGCACGGACAGCCCGGTCTACCTGTTGCTGCCGCAGCTGGATGCGCCACCACGCGCGGCGCTGCTGCCGGTGCCGCAGGAGTTCGGCGAGGCGGTCGAGCGGGCGCGGGCCGAGAAGCGCGCGGGCGATCTCGAGCTGCTGGCCGAGGAGGCCAGGGGCTTCGAGTGGGAAAGCCAGGGCCTGCGGGTGGTCGGCCGGGCACAGTTCGCGCTGGGGGCGCACGAGGGGGCGATCGTCACCTGGGAGGCGGTGCGCGAGGTCGACGGCGGCGACGATCTCGAGGCCAACACGCTGCTCGGCACCAGCTACCAGAAGACCGGCGAGCTGGTGTCCTCCGACCAGGCGCTGCAACGGGCGCTGAAGAAGGCCAGCGGCGGCGCCCGGGCCGAGCTGCTGGCGCTGGTCGGCCGCAACGCCAAGACGCGCTGGCAGGCCGAATGGTCGCGGCGCCGACCGAGCCCGGACCACAGCCCTGCGCTCCAGCTGGCTCGACCAGTCCGCCCAGGCATACGGGGCGGGATTTGTGGAGGACCGCAACCACTTCTATTCGGGCCTGAATGCCCTGGCGCTGAAACGGTCGCGACCGAGCTGGCGGCACGGCTGCCGGCGGTCTGGGCCGAGCGGTTCGACGACGATCAGGCCGCCGAGCGCGAGCTGGCGACCAGGAGAGCGGACCTCGCGCAGCTCGCCACCGGCGTCCGCCTGTCGCTGGACTCGGGCAGGCAGCGCCAGGAACGGGCGGGCACCGCGGACGAATGGCTGCTGTTGACCGAGGCCGACCTGCGCCTGCTCACCGTCGACCGGCCGCAGGCGGTGGCGGGCAACTATCAGCGTGCGCTCGCCACGGCGTCGAGTTCGCCATCGGCTCCGCGCGGCAGCAGCTCGGCCTCTATCGCGCGCTCGGCGTGCGCACCGCCAATGTCGAGGCGGCGCTGGCCGTATTTCCCCCGCGCCGCCACCGCCGGCGCAGGGGCCGCGGCCGCGGGTGGTGCTGTTCACCGGTCACATGATCGACGCGCCGGGCCGCAAGGAGCCGCGGTTCCCCGCCGACAAGGAGGCCGTGGCCCGCGAGGCGATCAGGCAGGCCCTGCAGGCGGAGTTGGCGATGCCGGGCGGCGTGTCACGCGCCATCGCCGGCGCGGCGAGCGGCGGCGACCTGCTGTTTCTGGAGGACTGCGCCGAATTGGGCATCGCTGCCGATCTCTATCTCGCGCTGCCGCCCGAGCAGTTCATCGCGGCCTCGGTGGCGCCAGCCGGCGGCGACTGGATCGAGCGCTTCCAGCGGGCCTGCGACCGGCTGCCCAAGCGCGTGCTGGCGCAGTCCAAGAAGCTGCCAGGCTGGCTGCAGGGCAAGCCCGGCTACGACATCTGGCAGCGCAACAATCTCTGGATGCTGCACAACGCGCTGGCGCTCGGGCAGGACAAGGTCACGCTGATCGCGCTGTGGGACGGCAAGACGGGCGACGGGCCGGGCGGCACCGAGCACATGGTCGAGAAGGCGAAGGCCCGCGGGGCGAAGGTCGTGATCCTCGACACCAGGACACTGTTCGGGCTCGCCTGATCAGGCGCCCCGGGCGATCAGCAGAGCGCCGGCACCGATCAGCAGCACCCCGAGCCAGCCCAGGGGCGAGAGGCTCTCGCCGAGGAACAGGACGCCGAACAGCGCCACCAGCACGACGCTGAGCTTGTCGATCGGCGCCACGCGGGCGGCGTCGCCGAGCTGCAGCGCGCGGAAGTAGCACAGCCACGAGCCGCCGGTGGCGAGGCCGGACAGCGCCAGGAACAGCCAGGTTCGGGCCGCGATCGACCCCGGCGGCTGCCACTGTCCCGTGGCCGCCACGATCACGGCCAGGACCAGCAGGATCACGACGGTGCGGATCAGGGTCGCGAGGTCGGGATTGACCTGCGCCACGCCCAGCTTGGCGAAGATGGCGGTCAGCGCGGCGAAGCCGGCCGACAGCAGGGCCCAAAGCTGCCAGGATTGGGCGAGCGTTTTCAAGGCGGCGACGCCTCCGCCTTGGGCCGCTCGCGCAGCTCCTGCAGGCGCGCATCGAGCCGGGCCAGCGCCGCCTCGGCCTGGGTGGCGCCGTCGAGCCATTGCTTGTGCTCGGCCTCGAGCTGGCTGGTCACCTCGTCGACGAAGGCGCGCATCGCCTCGGGCCGGCCAGCCTCCGTCTCGGACACGATCTCGTCGAGGCGGCCAGCAAGCTGATCGAGCGCCACGGCGGATTTCTCGTATCGGTCGGCGTTGGCCCGATCGCGGTGGAGCCCCTCGCGGCCGAGCGCGTAGGCGGCAATCGCGGCACTGACCACGCCGGCAACGGTGATCCAACTCTGGCTTGGCTTGAAGCTCGCGATCACCGCGCCGCTGCCGCCGAGGAAGGCGAGTGCGCTCGCGATGCCGCCCCAGAGGTTGGTGCGCTCATAGGACAGTCGATGGCGTGCGGCCCTGGACGCCAGCCATTGCCGCTGATCCTCGAACAGGTGGCGCCAGACCAAAGCCAGCGCTGCGGCGGCCGTATCGCCGCCAGCCGCCGTGGCGGCGGCGGCAAGCGCGCGGAACGTGCCCAGCCGCGCAAGCTCGGCCTGGCTGCGGGCGGTGTACCAGCGGCGCAGCCGGTCACTCTCGCGGGCGCGATAGCTGAACATCGCCGCCAGGGCGCCAAGTGCCAGAGTAGCCAAGCCAAGGAGCAAGATCACCCATTGGGTGAGCGGCTCGCCGAGCACCAGCGCCGCATTCGGTGCGACAAGCACCAATCCGCTGAGCAGGCCGGCTCCGAGGAGACAGAGATTGGCCCGCGTCGCTTCGCGCATCAGCAGGGACTGCTGGCGGGCGGCCTCCGCCGAGTAGCGCGGATAGCTCTCGGCGCAGGCCCGGACCGCAGACGACGTCATGATGTCCGCGAGCCCGGGGGCCACCGGGCGAAGCAGCTCCGCCGCCCGGGGCAATACCCGCATGCCGGTTGCCGGCTCAGCTGCCAGCGTTGCGGCCGCGCGAGCGAACGCGCCCGACTCCCGGGTTTGCTCCGACACCATCGTTCGCCCCCTTGCTCCCCCGCCCGATCCTCTACCACGAGGATGGACCGCGGCGGTGATGGACCTCACAACCGGCAGGACGTAAGCCTCTGCCATGGCCGACGTGTTCATCAGCTACGCGCGCGAGGATCGGCCGTTCGCCGCCAGGCTCGCCCGCGCGCTCGAGGCCGGCGGGCGCAGCGTCTGGTGGGACCGCGAGATCCTGCCGGGCAAGGATTTCGCGCAGCTGATCGGCGCCGAGCTCGACCAGGCCAAGGCGGTGGTGGTGATCTGGTCGCCGGCCTCGACCCAGTCGGGCTGGGTGCGCGACGAGGCGCACGAGGGCCTCGAGCGCGGCGTGCTGGTGCCGGTGCTGACGGGCGTCGCCGAGCCGCCGCTCGGCTACCGCTCGATCCATGCCGTCGACCTGACCGGCTGGGAGGGCGGCGAGCATCCCGCGCTTGCCGACCTGGAGCTGGCGATCGACGCCCTGCGCACCGGCCAGCCGGTGCCGGATCGCGCCGAGCCGGAACCCGAGCCCGTGGCCACGCCCCGGCCAACGCGCCGATGGCTGCGCTGGCTCGTGCTCGGCGGCCTGCTCC
>JAXMCJ010000026.1:0-74588 GCA_046349415.1 Geminicoccaceae bacterium | reverse complement strand
CCATCGAACGGTCACCCGGCGGAAGAAGGGCCCCGCGAACGCGACGGGGCAAGGTGAGTCGGTCACAGCGAGCGCGCGACCTCCTCGATCTCATAGGCCTCGATCACGTCGCCCTGACGGATGTCGCCGTAGTTCTCGATCGACATGCCGCACTCGAAGCCTTCCTTGACCTCGCGCACGTCGTCCTTGAAGCGCCGGAGGGAGCCTAGCGTGCCGTCATAGATGACCACGTCGTCGCGCAGCAGCCGGACCTTGGTGTTGCGCTTGAACAGCCCGTCGGTGACCATACAGCCGGCGATCCTGCCGATCTTCGGCACGTTGAAGATCTCTCGGATCTCGGCGTGGCCCATGATCGTCTCACGCGATTCGGGCTTGAGCATGCCGGACAGCAGGCCCTTCACCTCGTCGAGCAGCTCGTAGATGATCGAGTAGTAGCGGATCTCGACCCCGTCGCGACGGGACATCTCGCGCGCCTGGGCGTTGGCGCGGACGTTGAAGCCCAGGATCGCGGCCTTGGACGCCGCAGCCAGGGTGACGTCCGATTCGGTGATCGCGCCGACCCCGCCGAACAGGATCCGTACCTTGACCTCGTCGGTGCTGATCTTGTCGAGACCGGCCGTGATCGCCTCGAGCGAGCCGTGCACGTCGGACTTGACGACGAGCGGCAGCTCGCCGGTCTCGCCGGAGCGCAGCTGGGAGAACATGTCCTCCAGCGAACCGCGCGCGCCGGTGGCCACCACCTGTGCCTGGTCGCGACGCTTGCGCTGCCGATATTCAGTGATCTCGCGCGCCCGCTTCTCGTTCTCGACCGCCGCCAGCAGGTCGCCCGGCTCGGGCACACCGTCGAGGCCGAGGATCTCGACCGGCATCGACGGGCCGGCCGACTCGACCGTCTGGCCACGATCGTCGACGAGCGCCCGGACACGACCCCATTGCGCGCCGGCGACCACGATGTCGCCGACCTTGAGCGTACCGCGCTGCACGAGCACCGTCGCGACCACACCGCGACCGCGATCGAGCCTGGCCTCGATGATCGTGCCGTGGGCCTCGCGCTCGGGATTGGCGCGCAGGTCGAGGAGCTCGGCCTGCAGCTGCACGGCCTCGATCAGCTTGTCGAGGTTGGTGCGCTTGATGGCGCTGACCGGAATGCCCAGAACGTCGCCGCCGAAGTCCTCCAGGACCACGTCGTGGCTCAGCAGCTCCTGCTTCACCCGATCGGGGTTGGCGTCCGCCTTGTCGATCTTGTTGATCGCCACCACCATCGGCACACCGGCCGCCTTGGCGTGGCTGATCGCCTCGATCGTCTGCGGCATGACGCCGTCGTCGGCGGCCACCACCAGAATGACGATGTCGGTCACCGAGGCACCGCGGGCGCGCATCGCCGTGAAGGCGGCGTGGCCCGGGGTGTCGATGAAGGTCACCGGGCGGCCCGAGCCGATGTCGACCTGGTAGGCGCCGATGTGCTGGGTGATGCCGCCCGCCTCCCTGGCCGCGACGTCCGTCGAGCGCAGGGCGTCCAGCAGCGAGGTCTTGCCGTGGTCGACATGGCCCATGACCGTGACGATCGGCGAGCGCGGCTGCAGGTTCTCCTCGACGTCGGTGACGCCCTCGAGGCCCTCCTCGACGTCGGCTTCGCTGACGCGCTTCACCTTGTGCCCGAACTCCGACACCACGAGCTCGGCCGTGTCCGGATCCAGGCTCTGATTGATCGTCGCCAGGATGCCGTTCTTCATCAGCACCTTGACGACCTCGGCGCCGCGGATCGCCATGCGTGCGGCGAGATCCTGCACCGTGATGCTTTCAGGCAGGACGACCTCGCGCACCACGAGCTCGGACGTGCCCATCGACTGACGCCGTTCACGCTCGCGCTGGCGACGCAGCGCGGCAAGGCTCGGCCCGCGGCGTTCGACCAGCTCGGCGTCGCCGCCGAGGACCAGTCGATCGAGGCGCTTCGGCACGGCGGTGTCGCGGTCTGTCCGGCGCGGTGCCGGCCGCTTCTCCACCTTGCCGCCGCGCGCCTTTCGCCGGTCGTCACCACCTTCGTCCTGAATCTCGCGCGGACCCGGACGGCGCACGCCATCCGGCGTCGCCGCCGGGGCCTCGGCCACGCCGGGTTTGGGACGAACGGCGGGCGTCGCCACGCCGCGCGCCTCGCGCTCCTTCTGCTTGCGCTCCTCCTCGGCCAGCAGCTTCGCCGCGAGCTCCTCGGCCTTGCGGCGCGACTCATCCTCGCTGCGACGGCGCTGCTCCTCGTCGGCCTTGCGCTTGGCCGCCGCCTCTTCCTCGGAGCGCCGACGCGCCGCTTCCTCGGCGGCGCGGCGCGAGTTCTCCTCAGCGCGGGAGCGTGCCTCCTCCTCCGCCTTCCGGGCCGAGCTGAGGGCGCGCAGCCGGACGGCCTTTTCCTCCTCGGTCAGCGGCTTGAGCATCACCGGCCGACGGCCGGCACGATTGCCATCCGGCCGGGAATCCGGGCGAGCCGGCCCGGGCCGCGCGGGTGTCGCCGCACCGCGCGGCGGGGTCGCCGGCGCGACCGGCCGCGGCGGAGGCGGAGCGGTCATGTTCGGCCCAGGGCGATAGACCGGCGCCGGACGCACCGGCTCGGCAGCCACCGGCGGCTCAGGCGGCGCGGCCGGGGCAGCAGGCGGAGGCGCCTCGACCGGAGGCAGCGCCGCGACGGGCTCGCTCGCCACGGGCGGCGGAGCAGGGGGCGCTTCGGCCGGAGCCTCGACGGGCGCCGCCGGGGGAGGAGGCGGCGGCTCCGGTGCACGCACCTGAACCGGCGTCGGGGGCGGAGCCGGATGCAACGGCGCCGGCCGGGCCGGTGGAGGCGGCGCGGAGGGCTGTCGCGTCTCGACGACTGGGGGTGGGGCGGCTTGCGGCGGCGCGCCGACGGGCCGCAGCGGGGCGCGGGTCTTCTTGACCTCGACCGCCACGGCCTTGCTGCGCCCATGGCTGAAGCTCTGCCGGACCATGCCGGTCTCGACGGTCTTCTTCAGCTCGAGGCGCCCGCCCGTGGACGGCCGGGAAAGGCCGATGCGGGCGGTACGATCCTGGCCCTTCTCGTCACTCATGGACGGGCTGTGCCTTCAGCTACGACGTTGCGGACAGCATGCCCATCAGGCATGCGAAACTCTCGAAAACCATGGAGCCGGCCCAGCTCGGCACGCAGCTCGCGCGCGATGCCGCCACGAGCGACGCCAACATGCACGACCTCGTCGCGGCCCACCGCACGCCCGAGCTCGGCGCGGTCGAACGCCACGACGACGGGAACGTCGCCCGCCAGGGCTTCGATCCGGCGCCGACCCTCGGCCGCACCGTCGCGGGCACAGAGCACGAGCCCGCAGCGGCCATGCCGCAGCCAGTCCTCGACCTGATCGAAGCCGACCACCAGCCCGCCGGCCCGTCTGGCGAGGCCTACGCGATCCAGGCAGCGCTGCACCAGCAGGCCCTCGATCCGCTCGGGCAGATCCGCCGGCGCCTGGACCGGCGCCCGCGCCGCCTTGGCGAACTGGTTGCGCGCCAGCGCCTTGCCAAGGATCGCGCGATCGGCGCTCACCCAGAGCCCGCGCCCCGGCAGCCGGCCGCCGAGATCGGGCACCAGGGTCGCGTCGGGACCCACGACAAAGCGGATCAGCGCCTCGGCCGGCCGCGCTCCGCGCGTGCCGACGCAGCGGCGGAGACGGGTCCCCACCTCCGGCTCGACCAGCGGATGTTCGGCCGACGCGTCCGTCATGCGATCACTGCGGCTCCTCGGCCAACTCAACCTCTTCGCTCTCGGGTGCCGCCTCGATCCAGCCCAACCGGACGCGCGCATCCACGATGATCGCGCCGGCCTGCTCTGCGTCGAGGCCCGCATCCGGCACGAGCTCGATCATCTCGTCGGCCGCGAGGTCGGCGAGATCCTCCAGGCTCTTCACACCCTTCCGACCCAGCTCCACTATGGTCGACAGCTGCAGCTGGTCATAGTCCAGCAGATCCTCGGCGATGCCGAGCTCGGCAGCCTCGGCGCGCAGGTTCTGCTCAACCTCGTCAAGATAGGCCTGCGCGCGCTCCTTGAGCGCCTCGGCGATCTCCTCGTCGAAGCCCTCGATGCCCGCCAGCTCCTCGGTGGCGGTGAACGCCACGTCCTGGATGGAGGCGAAGCCCTCGGTGACCAGCAGCTGCGCGATGACCTCCTCGACGTTCAGCGAGTCCATGAACATGTCGGTCAGCTCGCGGAACTCGCGCTGGCGGCGCTCGCGATCGTCGGTGTCCGAGACGATGTCGATGTCCCAACCGGTGAGCTGCGAGGCGAGGCGGACGTTCTGGCCGCGGCGGCCGATCGCGATGTGCTGCATCTGGTCCGGGACGATGACCTCGATCCGCTTGGCGTCCGGGTCCAAAACCACCTTGCTGACCTCGGCCGGGGCCAAGGCGTTGACGACGAAGGTCGCGGGATCGGGCGACCAGGGGATGATGTCGACCTTCTCGCCGCCGAGCTCCTGGACCACCGCCTGGACGCGGCTGCCGCGCATGCCGACGCAGGCGCCGACCGGGTCGATGCTGCTGTCCTTGGAGATCACCGCGATCTTGGCGCGGCTGCCCGGATCGCGAGCGCAGGCCTTGATCTCGATGATGCCGTCATAGATCTCCGGCACCTCCTGCTCGAACAGCTTCTCCATGAAGCCCGGATGGGTCCGCGACAGGAACAGCTGCGGCCCTCGCAGCTCATGGCGAACATCGTAGAGATAGGAGCGGATGCGATCCTTGGGCCGGAACAGCTCGCGCGGGATCAGGTCGTCGCGCCGCACGATCGCCTCGGCCCGGCCGAGGTCGACCAGCACGTTGCCGTGCTCGACCCGCTTGACCTCGCCGACCACGACCTCGCCGATGCGATCCTTGAACTCGTTGTACTGGCGCTCGCGCTCGGCCTCGCGCACACGCTGGACGATGACCTGCTTGGCGCTCTGCGCGGCGATCCGGCCGAGCTCGATGGGCGGCAGCGGGTCGAGGATATGGTCGCCCACCTGGGCCGCCGGATTGTAGGTCTGGGCGTCCTCGAAGCCGATCTGCTTCGTGGTGTCCTCGACCGGATCGGCAACCTCGAGCACGCGATAGAGGCGGTGCTCGCCGGTGCGCCGGTCGATCTCGGCCACGATCTCGTGCTCGGCACCATAGGTGCGGCGGGCAGCCGTCTGATAGGCCTGCTCCATGGCCTCGAGCACCTCGTCGGCCGAGATGCCCTTCTCCTGAGCCACCGTCTCGACGACGCGCAGCATCTCGGCGCGTCCCAGGCTCGAGCTCGTATCCATCGTCGACGTTCCCTGCCTACGAACTCAACCGCGCCCGCCGGCCGCCCGGGCCAGCAGATCGGCGGAGAGAACGAGCTTGGCCTTACGCACGGATTCGAACGGAATGCTCATTCGCGCTCCCGCCTCCTCGATCACGACCTCGGTCCCTTCCAGCCCGCGCAGCAGCCCCTTGAAGCGCTTGCGACCCTGCACCGCCGGCTCGCACTCGACCTTCGCCTCGAAGCCGGAAAACCGCTCGAAATCGACGGGCCGGACCAGGGGGCGGTCGATCCCGGGCGAGCTGACCTCCAGCGAGTAGGCACCCTCGATCGGGTCCGCCACGTCGAGGACCGCCGAAACGGCACGACTGATCGCCGCGCAGTCGTCGACGGTCATGGTCCGCCCGCGATCCGCCGGCTCGGCCATCACCTGCAGGGTCCGCCGCGCGCCGCCCATTATCCGGACCTGGACGAGATCGAATCCCAGATCGCGAATGGTCGGCTCGATCAGCTGTGCCACCTCGTTGAAGGACATCGTCCCTAGCTATACGACAACACGAAGGGAGCGGGCGCTTGCCCACTCTCTCGGAGCAGTCAAGAAGGATGTGGCCGGAATATGGCGGCTTGTGCCGCTCCGCGCAAGCCGTTTTGGTGAAACGCCGTGGCGATCAGTCGATCATCTACATCATGCGGCGGATTGCCGCACGAAATCCAGAAAGACGGGGCTTCGACCGGCAGCCCGCGCCTTGGTCTCGTACCTGGTCGGCACCCAGTCGAGCGGGGGCCTGGTCCAGTCACGGCTCGACTCGGCAGTCCAGGCAAGCCTCAGCTCGGCCAGTGCCGCGGCGAGCATCCACCGCGCATAGTCCGCATGGTCGGTCGCCAGCCGTAAGCGCCCGCCCGGGCGCAGGATACGCGCGATGTCGGCCAGCGACTCACGGTTGACGATCCGGCGCTTGTGATGGCGAACCTTCGGCCAAGGGTCAGGAAACAGGATGAATACGCGGTCGATGCTGCCGCTCCCGGCCGCCTGCAGCAGCAAGCGGGCATCGTCCATCAGCACGCGCACATTGACCAGCGCCTCGCGCTCGACGGCGCGCATGAGCTTGGCGACCCCGTTGATGAACGGCTCGACGCCGATGATGCCGACATGGCGATGGCGCGCCGCCTGCGCGGCGAGATGCTCGCCGCCGCCGAAGCCGATCTCGAGCCAGACCTCGGTCGGCGGCGAGGTGAACAGGGAGCGCGGTTCGAGGACGGCCCCGGCCGCGACGGCAATCTGCATTCTGGGCAGGACCTGCCCGAGACGCCGCAGCGCCTCGGGCCGCAGACGCGGCCCCTGCCTGCGGCCATGCAGGATGCGGTGGCCGGTTCCGGGAGGTGGATTGCCGCGCGCCTCGCTCAGTTGAACGCGCGTCGCAGCTCGGCAGCGAGGTCGGTGCGCTCCCAGGAGAAGCCGCCATCCTCCTCGGCGACCCGGCCGAAATGCCCATAGGCGGAGGTGCGAGCATAGATCGGCCGATTGAGCTGCAGGTGCTCGCGGATGCCGCGCGGGCTCAGGTTCATGATCTCGTTGAGAACCACGCCGAGCCGCGCCTCGTCGACCTCGCCGGTGCCGTAGGTGTCGACGTAGATCGACAGGGGCCGCGACACGCCGATGGCGTAGGACAGCTGGATGACGCAGCGCTCGGCGAGGCCGGCAGCCACGACGTTCTTGGCGAGATAGCGGGCGGCATAGGCGGCCGATCGGTCGACCTTGGTCGGGTCCTTGCCCGAGAACGCCCCGCCGCCATGCGGCGCCGCGCCACCATAGGTGTCGACGATGATCTTGCGCCCGGTCAGGCCGGCGTCCCCGTCGGGGCCGCCAATGACGAAATTGCCGGTCGGATTGACGTAGAATTCGGTCTCGGGGCACATCCAGCCGTCGGGCAGCATCGACAGCACGTAGGGACGCACCAGCTCCTTGATGTCCGCCGGCGAATGGCCGGCCGCATGCTGGGTGGAAAGCACGATCGACGTGGCGCCGACCGGCTTGCCGCCGACATAGCGCAGGGTGAACTGGCTCTTCGCGTCCGGGCCGAGCTGCGGCAGCACGCCGGAGTGACGGTCCGCGGCGAGGCGCCGCAGCAGATCGTGCGCGAACTGGATCGGCGCCGGCATCATGGCCGGCGTCTCGGCCGTGGCATAGCCGAACATGATCCCCTGATCGCCGGCGCCCTCGTCCTTCTGCTCACCGGCGTCCACGCCCATGGCGATGTCGGCGGACTGCTCGTGCAGCAGCACGTCGATCCGGGCATTGTGCCAGTGGAAACCGTCCTGCTCGTAGCCTATGTCCTTGATCGCCATGCGCGCCGTGTGGGCGATCAGATCCGAGGTGATCTTGCTGCCCGGACCCGGCCGCACCTCGCCGGCAATCACCACCCGATTGGTCGTGGCGAGCGTCTCGCAGGCGACGCGGGCGAACGGGTACTCACGCAGGAACAGGTCGACCACCTCGTCGGAGATGCGGTCGCAGACCTTGTCCGGATGACCCTCAGACACTGATTCGCTGGTAAACAGAAAATCGTTGGCGGCCATGATGGCGGCGCTCCTGAGCATCGGTGGCGACTTGGGCCGCCGGGGCGAGGGCTACCCGTGCAGCGGCGCGCGTCGGCGCGCTAAGAACCGGGGGCACCTATCAGTGCGGGCGGGACAGGGTCAAGGGTCAGCGGCGTCTCGCCTGGCCGCCGCAGCCAGGGTTTGCGTCAATTCGAGGATTCGCCGCCGCACCTCGCGGTCGACGATGCCCTCGAACGCGGCGAGCAGCGCCCGACTGTCGGGGTTGAGTCCAGGCGCCATGGACAGGTCGAACGATGTGCCGACTTCCGCAAGGCCCCTGCCGACATGGTCCTCGAGAAAGTAGCCGGCGGGCACACCCAAGATACCGCACAACGCCTCGAGGCGGCTGGAGCCGATCCGGTTGGCGCCCCGCTCGTATTTCTGCACCTGCTGATAGGTGACACCCAACAGGGAGCCGAGCCGCTCCTGGCTCATTCCCATGGCCATCCGCCGCTCCCGCACCAAGCCGCCGACCCGGACGTCCGTGGGATGGGGGTCGCTCATCCTCTAGTCTCGCGCGATGTCCAATGCTCTTCGCTCTATCAATAGGCTAACGCCTGCGGCGAACAGCAGCAACCCCAGCGTGACAGGAATCAGATGGCGTCGGCCGAAGGATGCCCGGGGCAGCGGCCCAGGCAGATAGGCGTCGATGATCCCCGTCTGGTTCAACGGCAGCTCGTCGCGGATGCGGCCATAGGCGTCCGTCACCACCGAGATGCCCGTGTTCGCCGCCCGGACCAGGGGCAGACCCTCCTCAACGGCGCGCATCCGCGCCATCGCCAGATGCTGGTAGGGGCCGGAGCTGCGCCCGAACCAGGCATCGTTGGTGATGTTCACCAGCCACGCCGGGCGGTCGGCCGGATCGGTCGCCTCCGCCGGAAACGCGGCCTCGTAGCAGATCAGCGGACTTGCCGGCGGCAGGCCGGGCAGATGCAGCGTGCGGCGCCCCTCGCCCGGCTGGAAGTCGACTGAGCCCTCGGTCAGCTTGCGCAAGCCCAGGCGGCCGAGCACCCCGCGCAGGGGCAGGAACTCGCCGAACGGGACGAGGTCGACCTTGTCGTACCGATCCAGCACCTCGGCGCGATCGCCAAGGACGAACAGCGTGTTGTGCGCCACCGGCGGCTCGCGGTCGAACTGGTAGCGATCGCCACCTACCAGCAGGACGCCGGCGGCGGGGACGGCGGGTGCCAGATAGTCACGCACCTCCGCCTGACCGTCGATGTCGTACGGGACGGCACTTTCCGGCCAGACGATGATCTGCGGCGGCAGCTGGGCCGGGGTCGCGGAAAGAGTGAGGTGATGCTGGAACCACTCCAGGCGCTTTTGCGGGTCCCACTTGTGGTGCTGGGCGATGTTGGCCTGGACGATGCGGATGCGCACGTTGGTATCGGGCACCTCCGGGCCGAGCGCCAGGCGCAGGCCACCCGCCGCAACCAGGCAGAGCACCAGGACGGCCGCCGCGACCAATGGTGCCCGCCGCCGGGCGGCGCCGGCGAGAAACAGGGGCGCAGTCAGGGATGCCGCGGCGACGGTGACCAGGCTGAGGCCGTAAGTGCCAACCCATCCCACGGCCTGGAGCGTCACGTCGCTGATCGCCCAGACCGACGCGATCGGGTTCCAAGGGAACTGCAGGCCCAGCGCGCCGCGGAGCGGCTCCGCCAGGGTCCAGGCCGCGGCGAAGGCGAGCGCTTGCGCCTCGAGGGAACGCCAGCGCCGCAGCGCCACGAGCGCGGCGGCAAGGCCGGCGGTCAACGCCAACAGCAAGGCGAGCCCCAAGACGGCCGGCACGGCATAGATGCCGAAGCGCTCCGCGTCGGCGAAGAACGCGATCCCGACCCAGTAGAGGCCGGCCAGGAAAAGGCCGAAGCCAAACGCCGTGCCGCGCAGGAACGCGATCGCCGGGCCGGGCCGATCGCGATGCAGCGCGGCCACCAGCACTCCGAAGCCCAGCAGGGCGGGCAGCAGATAGAGCGGCGGCAAGGCCGTCGCGGTCACGCCCCCGGCCAGCAGCAGGCCGAGCACGGGACGACGTGCGAGCCACGCGCGCATGCGGACCGGCGTGGCCGGAGTCGGGATCGAGATCAGTCCGCGGCGGCGCGGCGGTGAATCCGCACGCGCTTGATCCGCCGCGGATCGGCGTCGAGCACCTCGAACTCGTAGCCGGACGGATGCGACACCAGCTCGCCGCGCGTCGGCACGCGATCGAGCAGCGTGAAGATCAGGCCGCCCAGCGTGTCGGCCTCGTCACGGTCCTCGCCCTCGAGCAGGGGCTGCCCGAGCTTCTCCTCGAGCTCCTCGAGCCAGACCCGGCCGTCGGCATCGATGGTCCCGTCGGGATTCTCGACCAGCTGCGGCGGGCCCGAGCGGTCCTGCTCGTCGGCGAGCTCGCCCACCAGCTCCTCGACCATGTCCTCGATGGTGACCAGGCCGTCGGTGCCGCCGAACTCGTCGACGACCACAGCGATGCGATTGTTGGACCGCCGCATCTCGAGCAGCAGATCGAGCACGCGCATCGAGGGCGGCACCACCAAGACCTGCCGCATCGCCTGCTCGAGCGAGAACTCGGCCCCGTCGCCCCAATAGGCCAGCAGGTCCTTGAGATGAATCACCCCGAGCACGTCGTCGAGATTGTCACGATAGACGAGCAGGCGCGAATGCCGCGCGTCCTGCATCCCGGCCACGACCTCGCGCAGGCTGCTGCCGACCGCGATGCCCCTGACGTCCGCACGGGGCACCATGACGTCGTCGACCCGCAACTCGCCGAACCCCAACGCGTTTCGGACCAGCTCGCGGCCTTCCTCGCCGATCGGCGTCTCGCCCTCCTCGTCCGCGTCGGCGAGCAGCTCCTCCAGCGCCTCGCGCAGATCGGCGGGCTCGCCGCCGCCACGGCCCGCCAGATCGCGGATGCGCCGGACGAGACTGTCGAGCAGCGACGGTTGCGGCTGCTCCCGCTTGGCGAGCTGCCTCATGCCGCCGCCTCCCGGTAGGGATCGGCGATGCCGAGGCCGGCGAGGAGCTCGGTCTCACGCACTTCCATCGCTTCCGCCTCGTCGTCCCGCTCATGGTCGTAGCCCAGGAGATGCAACGTCCCGTGCACGAGCAGGTGCGCGAGATGGTCGCCCACGCTGCGACCCTCGGCCGCGGCCTCCCGTCGAACGGTCTCGAGCGCCACGACCACGTCGCCCAGGAGCACGAGGCCGTCCCCGGGGGCCGGCTGGATGTCGCCGACCGGGAAGGAGAGCACGTTGGTGGGACGGTCGATGCCGCGATAGTCGCGGTTCAGTTCCGTCACGAAACGGTCGTCGGCCAGCAGCACGCTGACTTCCGATCGCGGCGCGGACTCACCGTCCAGGACGGCGCCCACCACAAGTTGGCAGATCGCCTCGGGTCCGGTGACGGCAGCACGCCAATCCTCGGCTGCCACCGTCACCTCGATAGTATGACTACTGTCGCTGTCCATGTTCCGAAACGACGCCAGCCGCAACGGCGGCCGGGGGCGTCTCCTCGCTGGTTTGGGCGGGCTGGCGCGCCGCCGCTTCGTATGCCTCGATGATCGCCCCGACAAGCGGATGCCGCACCACGTCCTTGTTGTCGAAGCGTACCACGCCGACGGCCCGCAGCCCGCTCAGCTTGCGCACCGCGTCCGCGAGGCCTGACGGCATGCCGGGCGGCAGGTCGGTCTGGGTGGTGTCGCCGGTGATGATCATACGCGAGTTCTCGCCCATGCGGGTGAGAAACATCTTCATCTGCGACGGCGTGGTGTTCTGCGCCTCGTCGAGGATCACGTAGGCGTCGCTCAGGGTCCGGCCGCGCATGTAGGCGAGCGGGGCGATCTCGATCTGGCCGCTCTCGATCCGCTGCTGCAGCTTGCCTTCCGGCATCATGTCCTGCAACGCGTCGTAAAGCGGACGCATATAGGGATCGACCTTCTCCTTCAGGTCGCCGGGCAGGAACCCCAACCGTTCTCCGGCCTCCACGGCCGGCCGCGACAGGATGATGCGGTCGATCTGCCGCTGCTTGAGCAGGGCCACAGCCATCGCCACGGCAAGGTAGGTCTTGCCGGTGCCGGCCGGCCCGAGCGCGAAGACCAGATCGTGCGCGGCCAGGGCATCCAGATAGGCAACCTGGTTGGGCGAGCGGGCGGTGACGAGCTTCCGCTCGGTGCGGATCGCGCCGCGATCGCCCGCCACGCCACGCTCGGGCCCGTCGAGCATCATGCGCAGGGTGGCGTCGACCTCGTCGCGACCGACGACCACGCCACGCTTCAGCTGCGCATACAGGTCCTCGAGCACGGCCGCCGCGACGCGCACGTCGCCATCGCCCTCGCCCTGGATGAACACTTCGTTGCCGCGGGTGACGATACTGACCGGCAGCTTCTGCTCGATGCGAGCCAAGTTCAGGTGGTGCTGTCCGAAAAGCACCGCGCAGGCGGCATTGTCGTCGAAGTGCAGGCGATGGCTGGAGCCTCGAAGGTCGGGCAGCGGCGCTAGGGTGGTCAGGCGGGTGACTCCGATTGAGCTGGAATTCCGGGCTCGACCGTACCGGCCAAGCTGTGCGGATGGCTCGCCGTGATGCGGACGTCGACGAGATCCCCGACCGAGCGGCCGGCGGCCGAAAGGTGCACGGCCTGCAGGTAGGGGCTGCGGCCGACCAGCTGGCCAGGGTAGCGACCCTCCCGCTCGAGCAGCACGGGGGCGAGCTGGCCGACGCAGGCAGCGTTGAATTCCGCGGCCTGCCGATCGAGCAGATCCTGCAGCTCGCGCAGCCGCTCGGTCTTGACGGCCTCGGGCACCTGACGCCGTGCCCCCGAAGCGGGCGTGCCGGGTCGCGGGCTGTATTTGAAGGAGAAGGCCTGGGCGAACCCGATCCCCGCGACCAGCGCCAGCGTGGCGGCGAAATCCTCGTCGCTCTCGCCGGGGAACCCGACGATGAAATCGGAGGACAAGGCGAGATCGGGGCGCGACTCGCGCAGCGCGCCTACCACGCGCCGATAGTCGTCGCTGGTGTAGTCGCGGTTCATCGCGGTCAGGACCGCATCCGAACCCGACTGAACCGGCAAGTGCAGGAACGGCATGAGCTGCCGCAGGTCGCGATGCGCCCGAATCAGCTCGGCATCCATGTCGACCGGATGCGAGGTGGTGTAGCGCAGGCGGCAGAGCCCGGGCAGCTCGGCAAGGCGACGCAGCAACCGGGCGAGGCCCCAACTTCGCCCGTCCGGGCCCTCGCCGTGATAGGCGTTGACGTTCTGACCGAGCAGCACCAACTCGCGCGCGCCCGACTCGACCAGGCTTCGCGCCTCGCGAACGAGCGCCGCCACCGGCCGGCTCTGTTCCGCGCCCCGCGTGTAGGGCACCACGCAGAACGTGCAGAATTTGTCGCAGCCCTCCTGGATCGTCAGGAACGCCGACACTCCGGACGCCGGCTGATCCGGCTCGAGCCGGTCGAACTTGCTCTCGATCGGGAACTCGGTGTCGACGACGGCGCCCTCGGCACGGGCGCGCCGGGCAAGCAGCTCGGGCAGACGATGGTAGGACTGCGGGCCGACGACGAGATCGACGTAGGGCGCGCGCTCGACCAGCAACTCGCCTTCGGCCTGCGCCACGCACCCGGCGACCGCCAGGAGCAGGTCGCGGCCATCGCGCTGGCGGCGCGAATCGCGCAGCCGCCGCAGGCGGCCAAGCTCGGAATAGACCTTCTCGGCCGCCTTCTCGCGGATGTGGCAGGTATTGAGCACGACGAGGTCGGCATCCTCGGCCGCATCGACCCGGCGATAGCCATGCACGGCCAGCGAATGCGCCATACGATCGGAATCGTAGACGTTCATCTGGCAGCCATAGGTCTTGATGAAGAGCTTCTTCGCCACTGGGTCGCCGTCAGCCCGCGCTCGAACGTCGCTGAGATGAGAGCCTGCCCGCCTCGTTCAAGAAGAGCGGCAAGCAAATAGGCGGTTGCCAAGCTGCCAAGCGGCGTTGTTCCTCGTGTCGAGCGAGCGACCTCCCCACCACCATAGCCGCTCGCCGACAATCGCGCACCCAGAAGATCGCTCCCGGCATCGGTCCGTGCCGTGGCGCATCCTGGCAGCGATCGATGACCGGATCGTTACGATCCGCAAAGGACGGCAGGGCCGCGGCCGGACACAGCCGAACCGCGGCCGAGGGTGTCAGGCGACGCTGCGCCGGCCGCGGGCGCGCGGCTTGGTGCCGAGCCCGATCTTCTTAGCCAAGCTCGAGCGCTGCTCCGCATAGTTCGGCGCGACCATCGGGTAGTCGTCGGCCAAGCCCCACCGCTTGCGGTACTCCTCGGGGCTCATGTTGTAGCGCGTCTTGAGATGCCGCTTGAGCATCTTGAGCTTCTTGCCGTCCTCCAGGCAGATGATGTACTCGGGCATCACCGACTTCTTGACCGGAACGGCCGGCATCAGCTTCTCGGGCTGCTCCTTCTCCTCCTCGACCCCCTGGGTCGCGAGGGTTGCGAACACAAGCTTGATCAGCTGGGGGATGTCGGAAACGGCAACGGTGTTGTTGGACAGGTGCGAGGCCACGATCTCTGTGGTCAGAGAGAGCAGCTCGTTCTGGCTCAATTTCTCGGTCATTGGTCCTCAGGCTTCTTCTCGAAAGAGAGGTGCGCACGAAAATATCCGGTATTCTCGTGCTGGCAAGCCTTATTTTTGTTTCAAAGAAAGGAGAAAGTAGCGTGAGCGATGCTGCTATGGATCTGGACATCACCGGGGAGGTATGCCCGATGACGTTCGTCCGCACGAAGCTCGCGCTGGAGCGACTCGCGATCGGCGAGATCCTGCGCATCAGGTTGCGAGACGGTGAGCCGAGGCGAAATGTTCCGCAGGCGGTACAAGACCACGGCCACGAGATCATCAGCTTGTCCCCACTGGACGATGGGCTCTACCAGCTCACGGTCCGCAAGGCGCGCTGAACAAACCCCTCAGATTTCGGATCGGCCGTCCCACGCCTCGTCGGGGTTGAGAGCACAGCGCATCGTATAGGCCGCCGCACGCTCGCCATTAGTCCGCTGATAGTAGTCGGGCCTGGTGCCGACACGCTCGAAGCCGTGATCGAGATAGAGCTGCTGCGCCCCGACATTGTCGATCGCGACCTCGAGGAACATCTGACGGGCACCGATCCCGCGTGCGCGCATCATGCTGGACCGCAGGAGATGCCCCGCCACGCCCCGTCGGCGATACGGCATTCCCACCCCGATCGACAGGAGCTCACTCTCGTCACTCGCGACCCGGCACAAAGCGAAGCCGACGCCACGCATGGCGTCGAAGCGCGCCAGCACACCCTCCGACAGGCGCGCGATCAGGCCGAAGCTACCCGGCATCGCCAGCAGGTGGGCGAGATCCGAACGGCTCCATGCCTCCTCGAAGCAACCGCGGTGCAGTCGCGCCAGACGGCCCAAATCGAACGGACCGACTGATCGGATCGTGACGGCAGTCGGCTTCAGCTGGGCAGCCATGTCACCTCCCGGCATGGATCAGGGAGGCACCTGCGTTCGGCCGGGCATCGGGCGATCGAATATAGGTTGGGCGAACGCTGCCAGCCGGTGCGGCCGCTTCCCCGCGCGCGAGCCGGCGGCCGACCAGGTGGGCAAGGGTGAGCGAATCGCGAGCGCCGGGTATCGACGGGTCGCCCTTGCGCGCCGAACGCGCAAGCTCGGCAGCGGCGTCGCCGACCAGGATGCCAGGACCGGGGAGGATCGCGGCAAATTCGGCCGCCGGCACGAGCAGCGGCTCGGTCGCGGGCAGAACTTCGCCGTTGAACCGCTGGGCGTAGATCTCGTCCCGTCTCGCATCGATGACCGCGTCGATCGGACTATGGCCGGGCGCCATGGAGGTGGCACTTTCCGCCAGCAAGTCGAGCGAGCTCACGCCCAGACACCGGCAACCCACGGCAAGCCCGAGCGAGCGGGCCACGGCGAGCCCGGCGCGGATGCCCGTGAAGTTGCCCGGCCCGGTGCCGACGGCCACGACCTCGACGTCCCGCCACGACCAGCGGGCCTCGGCGAGCAAGTCGGACAGCAGCGGGAGCAGCCGCTCGGCATGCCCGCGGCCCAGCCCCTCGTCACGCCAAGCCAGCGGCAGACCCGCATCCACCGCGACCGCCGCGATGGCCGGACCGGACGTGTCGAAGGCCAGCAACCGCACCGTGGTCAGGAAATCGCGCGAACCTCGACGACCTCGGGCACATAGTATTTCAGGAGGTTCTCGATGCCGTTCTTGAGGGTCACGATCGAGCTCGGACAGCCGGAGCACGCTCCGCGCAGGTGCAGGAAGACCACGCCCCGATCGAAGCCGTGGAAGACGATGTCGCCGCCGTCCTGGGCAACCGCCGGCCGCACGCGGGTCTCGATCAGCTCCTTGATCTGGCGGATCGTGGGATCGTCCTCGCCCGCCTCCGATGCACCGGCCTCCGCCCCCGCCAGCGCTACCGGATCACCCGAGAGATAGTGCTCCATGATCGCGCCGAGGACGGCCGGCTTGAGCAGGTGCCACTCCTCGTCGATGGCCTTGGTGACACTGATGAAGTCGCTGCCGAGATAGACGCCGGTCACTCCGTCGACCTTGAAGACACGCGCCGCCAGCGGCGAGAGGCGCTCGGCCTCGCCGGCCTCGGTGAACTCGGCCACGCCGCGATCCATCACCGGCTGGCCGGGCAGGAACTTCAGGGTCGCGGGGTTGGGGGTCTGCTCGGTCTGAATGAACATGCTAGTCGCTCCTCGATCTCCCGATCGACAGGTTCAGGTTCGCAGGATGTCCATGATCTCTTCAAGCTTGGTGCGAACCCGCAGCAGCAGGAAGCCCTCGGCCACCAGATGGTTGGGCGTCGCCATGCTGTCGAGCGGGCCGTTGCTGACCACCCAGGGATGGAGCGTCGCACCCAAGCGCAGGCTGGTCAGCAGCTCGGCCCAACTCGCCTGCAGGTTCTTCTCGCGAATCACGTCCGGGAAATCCTGCTCCAGCGCGCGCAGGATGAGGTAGTAGGAATACAGCTTGCCCTTGATCGAGTAGAACATGCCGTCGGCGTTGAAGTCGAGGAAGTTGGTGCTCCCCTCGTCGACCTCGGTGGTCAGCGCGGCCGAGGCCGCACCAAGATCGCCGGATATGCGGTCGAGGGTCGCCAGCAGATTGTCGGCGCGACGCTCATAGACCGCCTGCCCCTGGGCGAGCCGCTCGTTGTAGTGGCGAAGATCCTCGATCCCGCGGCGATACTGGCTCTCCGAGCTCGGCTGCACCGGCGTGCCCGACCACTCGAAGATCCAGACGTCGCCCGGATAGTTGAGCCGCCCCGCCGCGCTCTCGAGATCGGGATCGACCGCGCTCGAGCCGCGCACGCGGGCGACGCGGTCGCGGAGCTCCGTGGTGAACCGCCCGACCGCGCTCACGATGCCGGTCTGGTAGGCGGGCATGTTGTCGAGCAGGTAGCCGGGCTGGAAGAACGGGTCGTTGGCTACCCATCGGTTCTGGTTCACTTCGCGGTCGACGAGGTCGGCGGCCACGGCCACCGCCCGGCTCGCATTCGCCGGCACCACCGTCTCGGCGTCGAACGCTGGATCGTCGTCGATCTCGTGGACCCAGATGGCGCCGCCCACATAGTAGACGACGACCAACGCCAGTAGGACGCCCAGTCCGATCAGGATGCGGCGCAGGGCAGAGCCCGATCTCCTGCCCGCAATTTCTCCATCGGCAGCGGCCATCCCGAAGATCCTGTTCCCAATACTGCACCAGCCGAGATGAAAGGTGGGCATGCCTGCGAGGTTCGGCAACCTCGCGACTGCTCAGTGGACGCGCAGGAAGCCGACAGCATCGTAGGCTTTGGCGAGGATCGGCTCCGCTCTGGCGGCAGCGCGCTCCGCACCCTCGCGCAGCAATCGGTCGAGGTAGCCGGGATCGGCCTGCAGCCGCCGCATCTCGCCGGCAATGCCCGCGAGCTTCTCCACCGCGAGATCGGCCAGGTGACCCTTGAACTCGGAGAAGGTCGCACCGGCATAGACCTGCTCGATCTCCGCGCGCGGGCGCTCGGCCAGGGCCGCGAAGATGGTCAGCAGGTTGGACGCCTCGGGACGCTTCTCCGGATCGTAGCCGATGCCGAGGATGCTGTCGGACTTGGCACGGCGGAACTTGAGCGCGATCGTGTCGGCATCATCGATCAGGCTGATCCGCGACTGCTCGGACGGGTCCGACTTGGACATCTTCTTGGTGCCGTCGCGCAGCGACATGACGCGGGTCGCCTCGCCCAGGATCATCGGCTCGGGCAAGGGGAACAGCTCGACGCCGAAGCGGCGATTGAACGAGCCGGCGATGTCGCGCGCCAGCTCCAGATGCTGCTTCTGGTCCTCGCCGACGGGCACATGAGTGGCCTGATAGACCAGGATGTCGGCCGCCATCAGGATCGGGTAGGTGTAGAGTCCGACCGGCGCATTCTCTCGGTCCTTGCCCGCCTTCTCCTTGAACTGCGTCATGCGGTTCAGCCAGCCCAGCGGGCTCACGCAGCTCAGCACCCAGGCCAGCTGCGCATGCGCCGGCACGGCGCTCTGAGCGAACAGGATCGAACGCTGCGGGTCGACGCCGGCCGCGATCAGCGCCGCCGCAGCCTCGCGGGTATTGGCGCGCATCTCCTCGGGCGAGTGCAACGTCGTCAGGGCATGCTGGTCGACCAGACAATAGATGCAGTCGTAGGCCGACTGCAGGCGCACCCAATGACGGATCGCCCCGAGATAGTTGCCGAGATGAATGCCCGAAGTCGGCTGAATGCCGGAAAAGATGCGGCCCTGCATGGATCGGCTCACGTCGTCGCGGGAGCGCGCTTAACGCACGTCCGCGCCTGCAGCGTCAAGCGCGCGCGGCGCGCCGCCAGTAGCTCAGGTCGACGGCACCGGCTGCCCATGCCGCGACCGCAAAGGCGCAGCCGGAGAGCCCGATGATCAACGAAAGAGAGACCAGGCCCGAGGCACCGAACAGGCTTCGGGCGGCCAGAGCCGCCACCGCCATGAGCAGCACGGCGGCGAGCACCGAGACGAACCTCCTGCGGAGGGCGGCGTCAGGGCGCAAGCGGCTGTCTCGGCCGAGCAGCATGGCGAGAGCCAGCATGTTCACCCAACTCGACAGCGACAGCGCCAATGCCACTCCCACATGGCCCAGCGCCGGCGCGAGCATGGCCGCGCATACCAGATTCACGAGGACGGCGGCGCCCGCCACCAGGACAGGGGTTCTCGTATCCTCGCGGGCGAAGAACCCGGGCGCCAGGACCTTGGCAAGAACCTGCGCCGGAATGCCGAGCGACAATCCGGCCAGCACCTGGGCGGTCGCCACGGCGTCGGATACACCGAAGGCGCCGCGCTGAAACAGGACGGTGACGATCGGCTCCGCGAGCAGGAACAGACCTACCGCCGCGGGCATGGCAAGCAGAAGCCCCGCCTCCAGAGAGCGGTTCAGCAACTCGGCGTCGCCGGACCGTTCGGCGAATGCACGGGTCAGTGCGGGCAGCAGCGCGGTGCCGAGCGCCACGCCGACGATGCCGAGGGGCAGCTGCACCAGCCGATCGGCATAGAACAGGTAGGAGACCGTGCCCGATGGCAGATGCGTGGCGAACCAGCTCGCCACCAGCAGATTGACCTGGACCACGCCGGCTCCGAGCAGTCCCGGGCCGGTCAGCCGGAATAGGCGCCGCACCTCGGGCGTCAGGCGCGGGCTTCGCCAGGCCGGCGCCAAGCCGGCCCGGCAAGCGGCCAGCAGAACCCAGGCGAGCTGGACCACGCCGGCGACAAGAACGCTCCAGGCCAGCACCCGCGCGGCGTCCTGGTCCCGCGCGCCCGTCGCGAGCAGCGCCGCGACCAGGACGAGATTGAGCAGGGTCGGCGTGAATGCGGCGGCAGCGAACCGCTGCCCCGCCTGCAGCAGGCTCGCGAACAGGGCGGCGAGCGAGATCAGCAGGAGGTAGGGGAAAGTGATCCGCCCCAGCTCGACCGCGAGCTGATATTGCAGGGATCCGGGGGGAAACCCGGTTGCGACCAGCCGCACCATCCAAGGCATCCCCAGCACACCGCAAGCGACGGCCGTGACAAGCAGGAGCGCCAGCATGGCCAGCGCCTCGCCGGCAAAGCGTGCGGCGGCGGCGCGCCCTCGGGCAACGCCGATGCGCACGTAGAGCGGCACGAATGCCGCGGCGAAGGCACCCTCCGCGAACAGCCGACGCAGGAAATTGGCGAGCTTCAGGCTGATGAAGAACGCATCGGCCACCGGACCCGCGCCGAGCACCGACGCGATCAGCAAATCGCGGCCGAAGCCGGCAAGTCGGGACAGGGCGGTGAGGCCGCCCACGGTGAGCGCGGCGCGGCCGACACTCATTGCGGCGTCAGCGCCTCGGCCAGCCGCTTCTGGACCTTCTGCATCTTGCCGCGGTGGGCGATCTTCAGCCCGAACACGTCCTTGACGTAGAAGACGTCGACCACCCGCTCGCCATAGGTGCTGATGTGGGCGCTGTGGATGACCAGTCCGAGATCCTTCAGTGCCTTGGCGAGCTCGAACAGCAGGCCCGGCCGGTCGCGACCGTTCACCTCGATCACGCTGTGGGTCCGGCTGGCACTGTTGTCGATCAGCACGCGCGGCTCGACCTGGAACACGTCGGCGCGCGGCGGAAGGGTGCGCCGCCCGGCAAGCGCCTTCTCGAACCAGATCTCGCCGCGGAGCGCCTTCTCCGTATTCTCGCGGATCCGGCCCAGCCGTGCCTGGTCGGTCACGGCCAAGCGGCTGCCGGCATCCTGAAAGCCGAGAGTGTCGAGCGCCATCCCGTCGGCGGTCGTGAAGATGTGCGCGTCCACGATGCTCACGCCGGAGAGCGCCAAGGCACCGGCGACCTTCATGAACAGGCCGGGATGGTCGGCACCATAAAGCAGCATCTCGGTGCGTGCCCGGAACTCGTCGATCCGGAAATCGATGGCGAACGGCGCCCGCTCGGCATCGGCCCGGCCGACGATGACCGCGTGGCGCAGGTGCTCTTCTCGGGGCGAGCCCAGCCAGTAGCGCGGGTCGTGACGCGCAAGATAGCTCTCGATCGCTTCCGGCGACCAAGGCCGCTCCGGCAGATTGGCGAGCGACTCGGCCAGCCGCTCCTTGGCCCGCTCGATGCGGCCGGCGCGCCGCCCCTGCGCATCGCCCGTCGCCATGGCCGCCGCGGTCTCGAGGTAGAGCTCGCGCAGCAGCTGGCCCTTCCAGCCGTTCCAGACATTGGGGCCGACCGCCCTGATGTCGGTGGCCGTCAGCAGCAGCAGCAGCTTCAGCCGCTCGGGCGACTGCACGATCGACACGAAGTCCTGAACCGTCTGCGGATCCTCGGTATCGCGCTTGAAGGCGAAGCGGCTCATTACGAGGTGATGGCGCACTAGCCAGGCCACCGTCTCGGTGGCGTCGTCGGCGAGGCCGAAGCGCGGGCACAGCCGCTTGGCCACGACCTCGCCGAGCTCGCTGTGATCGCCTGCCCGCCCCTTCGCGATGTCGTGCAGGAACAAGGCGACGTACAGCTCACGACGCGACAGCAGCTTCGGCATCACTTCCGTCGAGAGCGGCAGCTCGTCGGCCAGCTCGCCGCTCTCGATCTGGGAGAGGATGCCGATCGCCCGGATGGTGTGCTCGTCGACGGTATAGATGTGGTAGAGGTTGTGCTGCATCTGCGCGACGATGCGGCCGAAGTCGGGCACGAAGCGCCCCAGCAGCCCGACCTCGTTCATCCGGGTCAGCGTCAGCGCCGGGTCCTTGCGCGAGCACAGCATGTCGAGGAACAGGCGGTTCGCTTCCTTGTCTTCCCGCAGCTTGTTGTCGATCCGGCCCAGATGCTGGGTCACGGCCGCCAGCGCCTGCGGATGCAGGTCGAGCTCGCGCTCCTGGGCCACGTGGAAGATCTCGAGCATGCGGATCGGCTCGCGCTCGAACAGACTCGCATCACCCACGGTCAGCCGGTGACCCTGGACCACGAAGCCCTCGCCGCGCCGGCGCGAGAAGCCGAAGCGCGGGAAGGAGAAGCGCTGCGGCCTCTGGTAGACGTCCTCCAGTGCCGCGCAGAAGATCCGGGTCAGCGCGCCCACGTCCTTGGCGACCAGATAGTAGCGCTTCATGAACCGCTCGACCGCCCGGACCCGGTTGCGCTCGCGGTAGCCCATGCGGCGGGCGATCTCGGGTTGGAGATCGAAGGTCAGCCGGTCCTCCGCGCGGCCTGTGAGGTAGTGGAGGTGACAGCGCACCGTCCAAAGGAAGCGGCGCGAGCGCAGGAAGCGGATCAGCGACTGGCGGGTCAGCAGGCCCTGACGCACCAGCGCGGCAGGATCGTCGCCGGGCTCCGTGAAGCGGGAGATCCACAACAGGGTCTGCAGATCGCGCAGGCCGCCCTTGCCCTCCTTGATGTTGGGCTCGAGCAGGAAGCGCGAGTCGCCCATCCGCTGGTGGCGCTGATCGCGCTCGGCGAGCTTGGCCTCGGCGAACGCCGCGCCGCGCCCGGCGGTGATCTCCCGCGCGAAGCTGCGCCGGAGCTGGGCGAACAGGTCGGGCGAGCCCCACAGCAGACGCGCCTCGACCAGGCTGGTCTGGACGCTGAGATCGGTCTTGGCGAGCCTGATCGTCTCCGCGACCGAGCGCACGGCCTGGCCCACCTTCAGCCCCAGGTCCCAGAGCTTGTAGAGCAGAAACTCCGACACCTGCTCGACGTGCGGCGTGCGCTTGTAGGGGCAGAGGAACAGGAGATCGATGTCGGAGCCGGGTGCCAGCTCCTGCCGGCCGTAGCCGCCGACGGCGATCACCGCCAGCTCCTCGCCGGTCGTCGGGTTGGAGCTGCCGAAGAGGCGGACGTGCGCGTAGTCCAGAGTCCCCTGAATCAACGCGTCCATCTGCCGGCTGAGCTCGCGGAGCACCACCTCGGCGCTGCCGCCGCCTTCGAAATAGCTCTGGATCTCGCCGCGACCGGTCTGCAGCTGCTGCCGCAACTGGCCGAGCAGCCCCGACCCGGCGTCCTCGGTCGGGCTGCCGGCGATCTCGTCCCTGAGGCGTTGCGGGTCGAGAAGGTCGAAGTCCAGTGCGGCACACCCCGGTCCGGATTGGCGGCGGCCGGGTTTGCCGGCGCCGCGGATCTGGTAGCATAGCCCCTCGAGTACCGCCATGCGGGTGCGCCGCAGCTTGTCAGGCAGCGAGAAAATTCTATAGGTTCCAGGGTAGGTGGCGGTGTGTTGCGCGGGCCGGGGCGGACCTTGATCGACTTCCTCGCGATGGGCGGCTATGCGGCCTATGTCTGGTCGGCGTTTGCCATCGCGGCCGCGTTGATGGTCGGCCTGTTTCTGCAGAGCCGGCGCGCGGCCCAACAGCGGGACGCGGAACTCGTCGAGCTTCGGTCGCGCATCCGCCCGCGGGCGGCAGTCGACGTCAGACCGCTGAGGCCGCGCCGCGAGGCCGAGGCGGTGTCGCCGGCGGCCGACAGCGGCCGCTGATCGCAAAGGCCGGTAGATCAGACGAATCAATGCGACTTCGGCAGAAACAGCGACTGGCGCTCATAGCCCTGGCCATCCTGCTGGTCGGCGGCGCGACCGGCTTGGTCCTCGCCGCCTTGCAGGACAAGGTGGCGTTCTTCGTCACCCCCACGCAGGTCACGGAACGCGGCCCGGAACCCGGCAGGCGATTTCGGCTGGGCGGGCTCGTCGTCGACGGCAGCATCCGACGCGAGACGGACGGCAGCGTGAGCTTCGCCATCACCGACACCGCGCAGCAGGTTCGGGTCACCTATCATGGATTGCTGCCCGACCTGTTCCGCGACGGGCAGGGCGTGGTCACCGACGGCGTGATGCGGGCGGACGGCGTGTTCGAGGCGAGCGAGGTGCTGGCCAAGCATGACGAGAACTACATGCCCAAGGAAGTCGCCGACGCGCTAAAGCAGGCGGGATACTGGAACCAGCAGCCCAGCGAGGCGACCAAGGCACCATGATCGCGGAAATCGGCCACTATGCCCTGGTGCTGGCTCTCGGAATGGCCATCGTCCAGGCCGCACTGCCCCTGGTCGGCGCCTGGAAGCGCGACCCGGGCCTGATCGCCGTCGCCGAGCCCGCCGCCTGCGCCCAACTCCTGTTCGTGACCCTGGCGTTTGCGGCGCTGCTCCACGGCTACATTACTTCGGACTTCTCGATCCAGAATGTCGCGGAGAACTCCCACTCGACCAAACCGATGATCTACAAGATCAGCGGCGCATGGGGTAACCACGAGGGCTCGCTGGTGCTCTGGGTGTGGATCCTGGCGCTGTTCGGCGGGGCCGTGGCGATGCTCGGCCGCAACCTGCCGCCCGTGTTCCGCGCCCGGGTGCTCGCCGTTCAGGCCCTGATCGGCGTTGGCTTCCTGGCCTTCATGCTGCTGACGTCGAATCCGTTTCTCCGCCTCGATCCGGCGCCGATCGACGGCCGCGGGCTCAATCCGATCCTGCAGGACCCCGGCCTCGCGATGCACCCGCCCATGCTCTATCTGGGCTATGTCGGGCTCTCCACGGCCTACTCCTTCGCCGTCGCCGCGCTGCTCGAGGGGCGGGTGGATGCGACCTGGGCGCGCTGGGTCCGCCCGTGGACGCTGGCCGCGTGGATCGCGCTGACCCTCGGCATCGCTCTGGGCAGCTGGTGGGCCTACTACGAGCTCGGCTGGGGCGGCTGGTGGTTCTGGGACCCGGTGGAGAACGCTTCCTTCATGCCCTGGCTGGCCGCCACCGCCCTGCTCCACTCGGCGATCGTGGTCGAGAAGCGCGACACGCTGAAGAGCTGGACCATCCTGTTGGCGATCCTCGCCTTCTCGCTGTCGCTGCTCGGCACCTTCCTCGTGCGCTCGGGCGTGCTGACCTCCGTCCACGCCTTCGCCACCGATCCCACCCGTGGCGTGTTCATCCTGGCATTGCTGGTGATCGCGATCGGCGGCTCGCTGGCTCTCTACGCGTGGCGCGCTCCGGCCCTGCAAGGCGGCGGTGCCTTCGCCCCGATCTCCCGCGAGGGCGGGTTGCTCTTGAACAATCTCCTCCTGTCGACCGCCGCCGCGACGGTGCTCCTGGGCACGCTCTATCCGTTGGCCCTGGACACGATCGGCGGACCCAAGATCTCGGTCGGCGCCCCGTTCTTCAACGCCACATTCGTGCCGCTGATGGTGCCGCTGCTGGTGGCGGTCCCGTTCGGGTCCATGCTGGGGTGGAAGCGGGGGGATCTGGCGGGGGTGACCACTCGCCTGCTGGCCGCCTTCGCCGTCACGGTCGCGGCGGCGCTGCTATGGGTCGGGCTGCACGACTTTCGAGCGAGTCTGGCACTCGGCGGTATCGCGCTCGGCGTCTGGGTCATCGCCGGCTCGTTGAGCGAGCTGGCGCTGCGTCTCGGCATCGGCTGGCCGCTCGATCTCAGGCGGGTTAGGGAGCGTGCCAGCGGCCTGCCGCGATCCGCGTGGGCCATGACGCTGGCCCATCTCGGCCTCGGCGTGCTCGTGCTCGGCATCACGGTGCAGAGCGCTGGCCAGGTGGAGCGGATTCTGGTGATGCGGCCCGGCGAGACCGTCGATCTCGTCGGCTATGACGTGCGGCTCGATGGCATCGCTTCCGTGCAAGGGCCGAACTATCAGGCCGAACGGGCGACCTTCAGCGTGACGAAGTCGGGCGCGCCGGTGACGGTCCTCTATTCAGAGCGGCGCTTCTTCCCGGTGGAGCGGATGCCGACGACCGAAGCGGGCATCCACACCAACTTGTGGAGAGATCTCTATTTCGTGCTCGGCGATGCCGCTGATGGCGGCGGCTTCGCCGTGCGCCTGTACTACAATCCGCTGGTGCTCTGGATCTGGGGTGGGGCCGGCATCATGGCCCTTGCCGGCCTTATGTCGCTCACCGACCGCAGGTTGCGGGTCGGCGCGCCACGTCCCAGCCGACTGCCGCGCCGGGCCGTCGAGGCGGGCGCCTGACGGTGGAAGAAGCGCTTCCCAGGCCGGGGCGCCGCCGGCTGCTCGTCTTTGGCATTCCCCTCCTGCTGTTCGCACTGGTGGGGACCTTCCTGGCCATCGGGCTGACGCGCGACCCGAGCACCCTCCCCTCCGCGCTCGTCGGCAAGCCCGCGCCGGCCTTCGAGCTGCCGCCTCTGGATGGTCGGGAAGGCCCTGGCCTGAGCCGCGCCGATCTAGGCGGCACGCCGATGCTGGTCAACGTGTTCGCGTCCTGGTGCGTGCCGTGCCGCATGGAGCACCCGCTGCTCACGCGGCTGAGCGAGCAGGGCGTCATCGTGCAGGGCATCAACTACAAGGACCGGCCGGAGGACGCGCGGGCCTGGCTCGCCGAGCTCGGCGATCCGTTCCGGAACCTCGGCGCCGACCGGGACGGCCGCGTCGCGATCGACTGGGGCGTCTACGGGGTGCCGGAAACCTTCGTCATAGACAAGGACGGGCGGATCGCCTACCGCCACGTCGGTCCCCTGCAGCCGCAGGATCTCACCGACACCATCCTGCCACTGCTCGAGCGGCTGCGGTGAGAAGCCTCGTGTTCCTCCTGCTGCTGCTGCTCGCCGGCCCGGCCCTGGCGGCGACCTCACCCGCGGAGATGCTGCCCGACCCGGCATTGGAGGCGCGGGCGCGCGTGATCGGCAAGGAGCTGCGCTGCCTCGTCTGCCAGAACCAGTCGATCGACGACTCCGACGCCGATCTGGCGCACGATCTGCGGCGACTGGTGCGTGACCGGCTCAAGGCGGGCGACAGCGACGAGCAGGTCCTGGCCTACATCACCGATCGCTACGGCGACTTCGTGCTGCTGAAGCCCCCGGTCGAGCCGGCGACCTGGCTGCTGTGGTTCGGGCCACCCATCGTGCTCCTCTCGGGCGGGCTACTCCTCGCGGCCTATTTCCGCGGCCGCGGCGGCGCCGCTGCGGCGACGCCCGATCTCGACAGCGCCGAGCGGGAGCGCCTGCGCCGGCTCCTGGGCGAGGACGCGAGCGTCTGACCGCCACCATGAGCATGCTGCTGCCCGCATTTGCGCTCCTCACCGGCATCGCCGTGCTGGCCGTGCTGTGGCCGGTGTTTCGGCGCCGCCCGGAAGTGCCGCGCGACCGCTTCGAGCTCGCCATCTACCGCGACCAGCTCGCCGAGCTGGAGCGCGAGCGGGAGCGCGGGCTCGTCCCGGAGGCCGAGGCGCGCGCGGCGCGGCTGGAGATCGAGCGGCGGCTGCTGCGCGCGACCTCCGTCACTCAGGCGCCGCAGGAGACGGCCGTGGGACGTCGCGGGCCCGTGCTCGCCGCCGCGTTGCTCGTGCCGCTGTTCGCGACCTCGCTCTACGCATTCCTGGGCTCACCGGGATTGCCGGATCGGCCGGTGGCGTCGCGGCAGGACCGGCAGCAACCGCAGGGGATGCCGGACGTCACCGCGATGATCGCGCGGCTCGAGGCTCGTCTCGCCGAGAAACCGGACGACCTCGACGGCTGGCTGATGCTCGGGCGATCGCGGGCCGTGCTGGGCGACATGCCGGCGGCGATCGTCGCCTTTCGCCGCGCCACGGCCCTGGCGCCGGACGACCCCGGCGCCATCGGCGGCCTCGCCGAAGCGCTGACGACCGATGCCGGCGGCGCGATGCCGGCGGAGGCGATGGGCCTGTTCGAGCGGCTGGCGAAGCTCGCGCCCGACGATCCCAGGCCGGATTTCTATCTCGGCTGGGCGGACCTGCAGGCCGGCGAGGCGCAGAAGGCGCTCGACCGTTGGAAGCGCCTGCTCGCCTCGGCCCCGGCGGACGCGCCGTGGCGGCAGCAGGTGGTCGAGGGTGTGGAGGCGGCGGCCCGCCAGCTCGGCCTCGACCCGAAAACCGTGCTGGCCGAGGTTCCGGCGCCAGCCCCTGCCCCGGGCCAGCCGACGTCTGAGGAGATGGCCGCGGCCGCAAAGATGTCGCCCGACGAGCAGACGGCGATGATCCGCGGCATGGTCGACAAGCTGCAGGCCCGGATGGACGCGAACGGCAGCGACGTCGAGGGCTGGCTCAGGCTGGCGCAGGCGCGCATCGTGCTCGGCGAGCCCGACCGGGCGAAGGCCACCTATCAAAAGGCCCTCGAGCTGCATCCCGACGAGCCGGCCCTGCTCAAGGGCTACGCGGCCCTGCTGGTCGGTCCCGCCCCGAGCGGCGCCGATCTGCCGAAGGTCGACGATCAGGCCAACGATCTGCTCACCAAGGCAGTCAAGCTGCAGCCCGACGACCCCGAGATCTGGTGGCTGCTCGGGATTCGCGCCCTCCAGGACGGGCGGACGGCGGATGCCCGTGCCGCCTGGGAGAAGGTGCTGGCGCGCCTGGATCCCACCCAGCCGGAGTACCGCGAGATCAAGGACCGGGTGGACTCGCTCGGCAGCTGAGGGGACAACAATGGCTGAGCGACCGATCGCCGGCGTGGGGTTCGCGACCATCGGCGAGCATCCCGATCTGTCCGGATTGGACCGCGCGCTCGGCCGCATCGAGGATGTCGGCGCCACCCATGCCGAGTTGGCGCTGTTCGCGGCCGACCTGCTCGCGAACGGGCGGATCCTGCCAGGGCCCCGACGTCGGCTGGAGGCGATCTGCGCCCGGCGGCGGCTGTGCTATACGGCCCACGGCGTCCTCGCCGTCAACTTCATGGACGAGGCCAATCTCGACCTGCACCGTGCGGTGTGCCGGGCGACCATCGAGCTCGCCGCCGGCGTGGGCGCCACGGTCCTGGTGCAGCATCCGGGCATGCTGACGACACCCGTCCCGCCCGCGGAGATCGAGCGGCTGCACGCTGTCGAGCGCGATGCGTGGCGCCAGATGGGCGACCATGCCGCCCGCTTCGGCCTGCGGATCGCCGTCGAGACCCTGTTCGTCGAGAACGAGCACGAATACACGGCCGAACCCGAGCGCCTCGCCGCGGAGATCCGGGCAGTGGGTCATCCGCACGTCACGGGCACCCTCGACGTCAGCCACAGCTACCTGATGAGCAGCTTCCGCAACACGCGGCTGGCCGATGCCGTGCGGGCGTTCGCGCCGGTCACCGGCCATTTCCATCTGCACGATTCGTTCGGGCGCCCGCCCGGCAGCCTGTCGGGATTCTACACCGATTCCGAGCGGCTCGCCTTCGGCGTCGGCGACCTGCACCTGCCATTCGGCTGGGGCGACATCCCGTTCGCGGATCTCTTGCCCGGATTGCCGGTTGAGCCGGGCAGCGTGTTCACGGTGGAGCTGCCGGAACGGCACTGGGGCGAATTGGAAGCCTGTGCCCGGTTCGCATTCGATCTCATGGAGCGGATGAACGCCGCGGCATGAGCCGGCCCGTTCGGGCTTGTTTAACCTCTAGCTGGCATTGAAGACAGACGAACCGCCGCCGAGCGGAGACCGCTCGTTGTCAGCCAATGCCGTCCGGCCGCCCGGATACCTGCCCAAGACGTTCCTCGAATGGGGCGTGGCCGTCCCGTTCACCACGCCCATGTTCAGCAGCGGGCGAATCCGTCCCGGCCGTCGTGGACAGCCAGAAATGCTGTTGCCGAACCCCTCTGGGGGCCGCGGGCTCTATGTGTTCGATCTCGGTGCGGCTCCCGAGCTGACTAGCCTCACCCTGCACGACCGACTGCTGCTCGAGCGCCTTCTGGAGCTGCCTGCACCGACGCCGTCGGAGATCCGGAAGGCGGCACGGGCCATCGCCAGCGAGGGTGCGGCCGGGCGCCGGGCCGCCCGTGAAGCCGATGCGGCCGAGTCCGCCGATGCCGCGGTGGGGCTCCTGATACAGCTTCACCTGGTCACGCGGCTGCTGCAGGACGCGGGCCTGGAAGGCGTCGACTGGCGCCAGTTCACCGGCGACAATCGGGAGCTGCGCTCAGCCATCAAGGCCCGCCTCGGCGCCGTGGCGCCCTCGCTCGGCCTCTCGGTCGACGGCGTTTTCCATGCGATCGAGGAGATCGCCGAGGTGGCCACACCGGTCGGCACCGCCGAAAGCCCCTCGGCGAACGAAGCGATGCTGGGTCGGCTGGGGACGTTCAGCCAGTCGTTGCGACAATGGTCTGTCGGCGAGACGGCAGCTGCGGCCACGAACGCGGCAATGCTGTGCAACGTGGCCGATCGGACGCTCACCGAGGCGACGACGGCGCAGACGGCCGCTCGCGAGCTGTTGGCCGCTGCAAGTCTGCTGCTCCGCGGCTGGCATGTCCGATCCGGGGAAGCGATGCGCGGTACACTCACCCGGCCGGAATGGCTGCTCGACGGGTGGGCGCAGATATGCGGCCTGTGGGAGGTGGCCGTGCGTGACGAACGCGCCGTGCAGCGCGAGACACTGGAGCAGATCCGCTCGGCACTCCCGCTCCTCGACCCCACCGACCGCGACGTGACCGCCACGCGCGGGGCGACGGATGTCAGATTCGACCGGGGACGACGTGTCCGGCTGCACGAGGACTGGCGAACCGGCGCCACGCTGCTGGACAGCCGCGCCCGTTCCGAGCTGCTGCGGGCGGCGACGGCATGAGCGCCGCCACGCACCTGCCGGCGATGGATCGCGACATGACCTCGGCGAGCGACGAGCAGCTGCTGCGGGTGGTCGGGCTGATCGACTCGCTGGACCGCCGCGGCACGGTCGACACCCTCCTTGCGTCGGTGCGCACGCGCCTGGCCCTGTTGCGACCGCCGCGGCCGCTGACGCTGGGCCGCATCCTGGTGTTGCCATTCGAGGATCTGCTGGTGGCCCCCGGGGACGCCTGGGCAGGGCGCTGCTGCTTTCCGCGCAGCGGCCTCGGCGGGCTCGTCGAGCAGATCACGGCGGGCATTCCGGCACCGCAACTCGCGGAGCTGCGCCAGCAGGCGGCGGGCCGCACGATGCTCGATGCCGAGAGCGTTCGCGGCATCGGCGCCGTCATCTGGCCGCTCGCGGGCACCGTCGTGGCGCGGGTCGCAGCGAACGACGCGCTCGATCCGATGCGCCGTGCGCAGCTTGCTGCCGTAGCGCCGCTGCTCGCGATCGCACCGACGCTCGTGCCGGCGATCTGGCAGCTGCCGTCCCGCCCCATCACCGCACTCGCGAGGGCGCAGGGGGAGCTGGTGGTCAGCTCCGTGCGGACGGCGCTCGCAGCCGGCAACGCAGCGGCCCAGAGCGTGCTGGAGGTGCTTCTCGCCCGCTCGGCCTCGCCGGTCTTGATGCTCGAGCTGTTGCGCCAGGCCGATCTCGGCATCGACGCGCGGCAGCGCGAGGCGATGCTCGCGGAAGCGGTTCGGCGCCGGATCGCCGACATGGGCGAGATCGTCGCGCGGCTGACGGGATCGGGCGAGGCGGCGCATCGGCCGAGCGCGGCGCAGATGCTGCGCGTGGTCGCGGATCTCGACGCGCTGGAGCACAAGTGGACGATCTCGCCCGAGGACCGGGCGGCGCTCGCCGGCCTTCGCGAGCGAGCGGCGGCCGGCATCGGCTCCGGGATCGAGTGCGCCGTCGAGCAACAGATCCTCGGGCCGCTGGCGATCCTGACCCGCGAGTCCCTGAGTGACGACGACGTCGAGCGCCTCGAGGACTGCGCCCGCAATACGCGGCGGCTGTCGATCGCCGGCGCCAAGCTCGGGCTCGCGCCGTCGCCGGATGCCATGGTCGCGCGCTATCTGCCCGCCGTCCACGAGGCCCTGAAGCAGCCGCCCCTCGAATCGGGGCAGCGGCGCGGCCGGCTCGAGCAGTTGCGCGTCGTCGAGATCATGTTCGGCTCCGACGCGGCGGCCTGGCTCTACGACGAGCTGCGTGGCAGGACAGCCGGAGCCTGAGGCGAACGCTCAGCGCACGCCGTGCCAGCGTGCCGCTGCGGCCGTGTCGCTCGCCCGCGCCTCGACCCAGCGCTCGCCGTCGGGCGTCTCCTCGAGCTTCCAGAATGGGGCCGTGGTCTTGAGCCAGTCGATCAGGAATGCGCAGGCATCCAGGGCGGCCTGCCTGTGCGCCGCAGCGGTGGCGACCAGGACGATCGCGTCACCGGGCGCCATCCGGCCGACTCGGTGAACGACCAGACAGTCGAGCAACCCCCAGCGCTCGCGCGCCTCCGTCTCCAGAGCGGCGAGCTGGCGCTCCGTCATGCCCGGATAATGCTCGAGGGTCATGGCGGTGACCCGCTCGCCATGATGCTCGTCGCGGACCAGACCGACAAATGTAGCGATGCCGCCGACATCGCCCCTGCCTCGTGCGAACCCGTCGAGTTCGTGCCAAGGCTCGAACGGCTCCGCCTGGACGCGGATCACGTCATCCGCCCGTGACCGGGGGGAAGAACGCCACCTCGTCGTCGGGCCGCAGCTCGGCATCCTCGGGAACGTACTCCTGATTCACCGCACAGCGAACCACGCCAGGCAGGGCCAACGCCGCGGCGAACCCCGCATGCCGGCCCGCCAGCCATTCCTTGAGCGCGGCCAGCGAGGTCACGCCCGCCGGAGGCTCAACCTCCTCCTCGGCCACGCCGACGCGATGCCTGAGCCAAGCGAAGTAGCGTATCCGCACGCCTCAGCTCCCAGCGCCGGCCCGCCGACCCGTCACCTGCGGCGCCACCGGCGGCTCGTGCAGCATGTGGCGCAGGCCGGCCTGCAGATAGTCCCAACCGGTCACCAGGGTGAGCAGGGCCGCCACCCACAATCCCCACCAGCCGATCGCCTTGACGGGGAGCCAGCTCGGGCCGGCGTCGCCGAGCAGCAGGAAGGCGATCGCGGTCATCTGGACCGCGGTCTTCCACTTCGCGAGCCGCGAGACAGGCAATCCGACACTCACCTCGGCCATGTACTCGCGCAGGCCGGAAACCGTGATCTCCCGCAGCACGATGATCAGCGAGGGCAATAGCGGCGCCTGATCGGAACCGACCAGCATGAGCACGGCCGCGCCGACGAGCAACTTGTCGGCGACAGGATCCAGCCACCGGCCGAGCAGCGATTCCTGCTGCCAGTTTCGGGCGAGATAGCCGTCGACATAGTCGGTCGTGGCGGCGAGGACGAACAGCAGGCACGCCGTCCACCGCGCCCACTCGCCGTCCAGGTAGAACATGCCGACGAGCACGGGGATGCAGGCGATCCGCCCGACGGTGAGCAGATTGGGCGTCATGCTCGGTTCCGCTCAACCGCCGTCATGAAAGAAATCATGGATCGCCTTCGCCACCGCCCGGTCGATGCCGGGCACCCGTTCCAGATCCAACAGCCCGGCCTGCGCCACGCCTCGGGGGGAGCCGAAGTGATTGAGCAGGGCCCGCTTGCGCTTGACCCCCACCCCAGGAACCTGGTCGAGCACGGATCGCCCGATCTCACGTGTCCGTTTCCCGCGATGTGTCTGGATCGCGAACCGATGTGCCTCGTCGCGCAGCCTCTGGACAAAATAGAGGACCGGGTCGCGCGGGTCCAGCGCCAGCGGCTCCCGCCCCGGCAGGAAGAACCGCTCCTGGCCCGCGTCGCGCTCGGGGCCCTTCGCCACCGCCAGCAACGGCACGTCGACCACGCCCAGCTCCGCCAGGACGGCCTGCGCCGCAGCCAGCTGACCCGCCCCGCCATCGACGATCACGAGGTCGGGCCATGCCCCGCCCGCCCGTTCCGAGTCTTCCCGGATCAGACGTGCGAACCGGCGGCACAGGACCTCGCGCATCATGGCGTAGTCGTCCCCGGCGGCAAGCTCGGCGCTCTTGATGTTGAAGGTCCGGTAGCTACGCTTGTCGAAGCCCTCCGGCCCCGCCACGACGAACGCGCCGATGGCGTTGCTGCCCTGGATGTGGCTGTTGTCGTAGACCTCGATCCGGCCCGGGGCCTCGGGCAGATCGAAACGGTCCGCCAGTCGCTCGAGCAGCGCCTCCTGGCTCGCGGTGTCCGCGAGCCGCCGCGCCAGGGCCTGCCGCGCGTTGACCAGGGCGATCTCGACCAGCTGGCGCCGCCCGCCGCGCTTGGGGGCCATCAGCTCGACCTTGCGGTCCGCGCGCACCGTCAGCGCCTCCGCCAGCAGATCCTGCTCCGGGATCGGCTCGGCGATCAGGATGAGCCGCGGCGGCGCGCGCTCGCTGTAGAACTGGGCCAGGAACGCTGCCAGCAGCTCGCCCACCGACGCCTCCTTGGCGTGAGCCGGATAGTAGGCGCGGTTGCCGTAGTTTCGGCCCGACCGATAGAAGAAGACCTGGACGCAGGCTTGGCCGCCCTCGATGTGGCCGGCGATCACGTCGGCGTCCGCGACCGACTCGGTGTTGATCCCCTGTCGCGACTGGATGTGCGCCATCGCCTTGAGACGGTCGCGCAAGACGGCCGCCCGCTCGAAATCAAGTGCTACGCTCGCCTCGAGCATCTCGGCCTGCAGCCGCGTCTGAACCTCGTCCGACCGTCCCGACAGGAACTCGCGGACCTCGCCGACGATCCGCCCGTAGGCGTCGGCGCCGATGCGGCCGACACAAGGCGCCGAGCAGCGCTTGATCTGATACTGCAGGCAGGGTCGCGTCCGCGTGTTGAATACGCTGTCGCGACAATTCCGCATCGGGAATGCCTTGAGCAGCGCATTCAAGGTGTCGTTGACCGCGCCGGCCGACGCAAACGGGCCGAAATACTCGGTGCCCGCACGTTTGGCGCCACGATGCTTGCCGAGCTGCGGAAATTCGTGGTCGGTGCGCAGGAAGATGTAGGGAAAGCTCTTGTCGTCACGCAGGACGATGTTGAAGGTCGGCCGCAGCCGCTTGATCAGGTTGGCCTCGAGGAGCAGCGCCTCCACCTCGCTGGCGGTGGTGACGAACTCCATGGACCGGGTGAGCGCCACCATGCGCTGCAGACGCGCCGTCAGGCCCTGCGACTTGGCATAGGCGGGCACCCGCCTGCGCAGCGACTTGGCCTTGCCGACGTAGAGCAGCTCGCCCCGCTCATCGAGCATCCGGTAGACGCCGGGCTCGTTCGGCAGGGTCGACACGAGGCTGCGGATGAGGGCGGCCCCGGCATTCCGATCGGACGCCGCCGCCACGGTCACGGCATCCGAAGTGAGAGCGTCGCTCATTGCCGGTTAGTGAGCACCCGCCAGGCCCCGGTCAAGAGCGGGGCAAGCGGCTCATCCAGTCTGCATGCCGTGCCGCACGGCCCAGCGCTTGAGCGGGGGCAGTCGCTCGATCGCGTCCAAGGCCAGGCTGCGGGCCGCGCGCAGGGGCGCCTGATCCGCGGCGAACAGCCGGACCAGCCCATCGGTCAGCCACAGCCGCTGCGTATTGTCGGCCCGGCGCGCCCGGGCGTAGGGCAGCAGCGCCTCGCCCGAGCCGAGCGCGAGGCCCCGTTGGCGCGCACCAATCAGCGCCTCGACCAGTGCGCCGACATCGGCCACGCCCATGTTGAAGCCCTGGGCGTGGATCGGGTGCACGCCGTGCGCCGCGTCGCCGACCAGGGCGATGCGCGGCGCCACGTAAGCGCGGGCGTGCTGGGCGCCCAGCGGAAAGACAGAGGGCCCGCTCTCGATCGCCACTCGACCCAGCACGCCTCCGGTCGCCCTGGTCAGCGTCGCGACCAGATCGTCCTCGGATAGGGTGCGGAGCTCGTCGACGTCCCCCGCGCGCTCGGTCCACGTGATGCCGCTGCGGTCGCCGCGCAGCGGCAGCGTCGCCAGCGGCCCGCCGGCCCGCAGCCATTCGCGCACCATGCCGAGATGCGGGCGGTCGTGCCGGATCACCATGGTCAGCGCCCGCTGCGGGTAAGACCAGCGATCGACGCCGATCCGCGCCAGCTCGCGGACCCGCGAGGCGCGGCCATCGGCGCCCACCAGCAGAGACGCAGTCAGCTGCCTGCCAGAAGCCAGACGTACGGCAATGCCGTTCCCGACCCGATCCAGCTCCGCCACCTCGTCGCAGATCCAGCCATCGGCACCAGCCCTGCTCAGGAAGGCCTCCAGCAAGGCACGCCGCAGCACGACATGCTCGAAGCCGTGGCCGAAGGGGCCGCCGCCGTGCGCTGCGCTGTCGTAGTGGACCCGCCCCCCGCCCTCGACGTCCGTGACCACGACCCGCTGCACGGGCTCGGCCCAGGCGGCGAGGGCCTGCCACACCCCGAGTCGGCGTGCAATCGCGGCACTTCCAGCCAGCAGGGCGAGATTGCGGCCATCCGCGGGGGCAGCGGCAACGGCGGGAGCCTTCTGCCGCTCCACGATGCGGACATCGAAGCCGGCGGCCACCAAGGCCGTGCCGAGCAACAGGCCGGCGTGGCCGCCGCCGGCAATCACCACCTCGACCCGCTCGCTACTCGCCATGCGCCCTGGTAGGCGCTCGCCCCGGTCGTCGTCCAGCGCGGTCAGGCAGTGACCGCGGTGAACAGGTCGATCTCGACCGGATCGCCTACTCGGCGGACGAGAGCCGTCTTCAGCTTCTGCAACGCGCGCGATTCGATCTGACGCACCCGCTCCTTGCTGATTCCCAGGCGGACGCCGAGCTCCTCGAGCGTGCGCCCGTCCTCACGCAGCCGGCGCTCGTTGATGATCGTCCGCTCGCGCTCAGTGAGCTCGGCGAGCGACAGCGCGAGCCAGCGTGACCGTTGCCGGCCATCGTGGGCGCCGGTCACGATCTCCTCCGGGCCGGGCCGCTCGTCCGCCAGAAAGTCCTGCCAGGCATCCTCGCCCGCTGGCGAGATCGTCGCGTTGAGCGACTGGTCGCCGCCCATCAGGCGCATTTCCATCGCCTCGACCTCGCGGACATCGACGGCCAGCTCCTGGGCGATATACGCCTTGCCGGCATCGTCGAGCCCGGCACAGCGACCGTCGTCGATCCTGGCGCGCAGCCGGCGCAGGTTGAAGAACAGCGATTTCTGCGCCGCGGTGGTCCCGGTGCGCACGACCGACCAGTTGCGCAGAATGAAGTCCTGCATGGCGGAGCGTATCCACCACGAAGCATAGGTCGAGAACCGGACGTCACGCTCCGGCTCGAAGCGGGCGGCCGCCTGCATCAGGCCGACAACGCCCTCTTGGACCAGATCGCTCAGCGGCAGACCGTAGTGCTTGAAGCGACTGGCGGTGCTGACCACGAGCCGCAGGTAGCAGCGGATCAGCTCGTGCAGCGCTCGCTCGTCCTGGCGGCAGCGCCACTGCCGCGCCAGATCGAGCTCGCGTTCGCGCGAGAGCAAGGGGGCGCTCATCGAGTCGCGGATCAGCCGACGGTTCGCCCGCTCCGCATCGACCGTGTCGCTCGACGCCATGACACACCCCTCCGCGCACCGGACCAGCCGACCCGCCCGTCCGATGCAAACCGCACAGCCGGGCTTCTGTTCCATCGATGCCCCAGTCAGTCGATGTTCAAAGAAAGATCGGCGACCTACACGCCGAATTGACCGGCCGCGATGGCGAGCCTACCAGCCGGCTGCGACGCCACGGCGGCAGAGGCGGCTTCTCGATGGCAGGAGGATTGACTCGCTCGGTTCGCGTGCGGATCTATGGTAGGGTCCAGGGCGTCTGGTTCAGAGCCTGGACCGTCCGCGAGGCGCAGGCGCGCGGACTCGACGGTTGGGTGCGCAATCGCGCGGACGGGTCGGTCGAGGCCGTATTCGCCGGAGCCCCCGCGAGCGTTTCCGACATGATCGAGGCGTGCCGGGTGGGGCCACCGGCGGCACGGGTGACCCGGCTCGACGAGGATGCCGAGACCTCAGCGGTCATGAGCGGATTTCATCAACATCCGGATTGTTGAGCCGAGAAGCAAAGGAGGAGACGGAAGTCATGAGCGCGAGTGCGTTGAGTCGACGGTGTTGGCTGGCGCTGACGGGGGGCGGCGCGCTCGCCGTCGGACTTGTCGGGCCAGCTCGCAGCTTGCCGTCCAGTCGCGTGTTCAACGTCATCCGCAAAGGCTCGACGATCGGCACGCATCAGATCGACTTCGGCGGCGACGAAGAGCATCTCACCGTGTCGAACCGGCTCGATCTGGCGGTGAAGATCGCGTTCGTCACTGCCTACAGCTACGAGCAGCGCGGCGAGGACGTCTGGCAGCGCAACGTGCTCGTCCGGACCAGAATCGAGACGAACGACGATGGCGATAAGTCCGTGGTCATCGCCGAGTCCAGCGATGGCCAGCTCGCGGTGCAGGGTCCCAAAGGCAGCTACGCTACCCCGCTCGGCGCAATGACCGATCTCAGCTTCTGGAATCGGGCCATCACCCAAGGCGCGCCCGTTATCGACAGCCAGAATGGCGACCTGATCGACATCACGGTCAAACCGAGCATCCCCGAGAAGCTGGAGGTGTTGGGTCGGACCATCGAGACGGAGCGCTTTCCGATGGCCGGCACCCGCGGCCGATCGGGGACGGTCTGGTACGACCCGGAGGGCAATCTCGTCCGCGCGATCGTCCTGACCCGCGGTGAGACGCTGACCTACGAGCTGGCCAGCAGCTAGAGCGTCAGAAGCCGCAAGCCATCTGGACCCGCGGCGACGTAGCCGCGGTCGGTGAGCTTCAGGTGCGGAATCACCGGCAACGGCAGGAACGCCAATTGCAGCAGCGGCTCGGCGAGAGCGCAGCCAAACGCGGCGGCCTGGGCCCGCACCGGCCGCAGGCGGTTCTCGACGAAGTGGAAATCGCGATCGCTCATCAGGCCGGCGACCGGCAGCGGTAGATCCGCCCGCACCTGCCCGTCGCTCACGACCACGGCGCCCCCCTGGATCGCGATCAGGTGGTTCACGGCGGCCGCCATGTCGGCCGCATCGTCGCCGGCGACGATGAGATTGTGGCAGTCGTGGCCGATGCTGGATGCGATCGCCCCCCGTAGCCGGCCGAAGCCGGCGACCCAGCCGCGGCCGATATTGCCGTTCCGCCCGTGACGCTCCAGCACCGCCAGCTTCAGGGCCGGCCCTTCCAGCCCGCCATGAGCGAGATGGTCGGTCAGGAGCGAGAACGGCCTGGCACCTATGACGGGCGTATTGCGGTCAGGCGGCGGTGGTTCGAGATCCGAAGGCAGCACCGGCGAGCGGCGCACCGAATTGTATCCCACGGGCTCGGGATGCTGCCTGCCTTCGAACAGCCCGGCCTCGACCAGCCGCCCGCCACAGACCACCTGCCCGACGGCCACGCGCTCCAGGTCGTCGAGCAATACGAGATCGGCGCGGTAGCCGGGTGCGACCACACCCCGGTCGGCCAGACCGAACGCAGTGGCGGCGGCCAGGGAGGCGGCTCTGTAGACGGCGAGCGGCGGCGCGCCCGACGCGATGGCGATGCGCATCGCTGCATCGACGTGGCCCTCCTCGACGATCTCCAAAGGATTGCGATCGTCGGTGCAGAACGCGATGCGCGGCCATGTCAGCTCGGTCAAAAGAGGGGCGAGAGCGGCCACATTCTTCGCGATCGATCCTTCCCGCATCAGAATGAACATGCCTTTCGCGAGCTTCTCCCGTGCCTCCTCGAGCTGCGTGCATTCGTGGTCGGTGCGGATGCCGGCGGCGAGATAGCCGTTGAGCGGCAGACCGCGCAGGAGCGGCGCGTGGCCATCGATGTGGCGCCCGGCGAAGGCGACGAGCTTCGCGAGCAGCCCCGGATCGCGCGCGAGCACGCCGGGGTAGTTCATCACCTCGGCGAGGCCGAGCGCTGCCGGATCGGCCGCGAGTGGTAGCAGGTCGTCGATCTCCAATCGGGCGCCTGCGGTCTCGAGGTCGGTCGACGGCACGCAGGAGCTGAGATTGACCCGCAACGTCATGGCGAGACTGCGGCTGGCCTCGAGAAAGAAGCGGATGCCCGCCACCCCCAGGACGTTCGCGATCTCGTGCGGGTCGCAGATCGCCGTCGTCGTGCCCCGCGGCAGCACGCCCTTCTCGAACTCGGCCGGCAGGACGAGCGAGCTTTCGACATGCACATGCGTGTCGATGAAGCCCGGTGCCACGATCCGCCCTTCGGCGTCGATCTCCCGGCGACCGCGGTAGGTGTCGAGCGTGCCGACGATCGTGTCGCCGCAGATCGCGATGTCGCCCCGGTCCAGCGTTCCGGTCGCGACGTTCAAGACCCGCGCGTTGCGGATCGCGAGATCGGCCACCTCCCGGCCGGAGCCCTGGTCGATCCGCCGACCCAGCATGTCGGTGGCCTCGCTCACCCCGGATCGCCCGCGACGAGCCGCGTGAAGGTCGCGAGATCGATGTTCGAGCCGCAAACCAGCACGCCGACCCGGCGGCCGGCCAGGCGGTCGCGCAGCGGTCCCACCAGCGCCGCGGTGGCGGCCGCACCGGCCGGCTCGAGCATCAGCTTCAGCGCGTCGAGGGCCAAGCGCATCGCCTCGATCATGGCGGCATCCTCGATCCGCACCACCTCGTCGACGAAGCGGCGGCACAGCTCGAAGCTGTAGGGCAGCGCGTAAGGGGCGCCAAGGCTGTCGGCCACGGTCCCGACCCGCTCCAGCTTCTGCGGGCTGCCGGCCGCCAAGCTGCGCCAGATGCTGTCCGCACCGAACGGCTCGACGCCGAACACCATGCAGTCGGGGCGCAGCTGCTTGACCGCGCACGCCATCCCGGCGATCAGCCCGCCACCGCCCACCGGGACGATGACGGCATCCAGGCCGACGGCCTGCTCGAGCCATTCAAGGGCGACCGTACCCGTCCCACGCGCCGTGTCCGGGCCCTCGAACGGATGAACGAAGGCCCTGCCCTCGTCCCGCGCGATGCCGTCGGCAATGGCGAACGCCTCGGCGACGTCGGCCACCATGATGAGCTCGGCGCCGTAGCGGCGCGCCCGCTCGATCCGCGCCAAGTTGGCCTTGGCCAGCATGACGACCTTGGCCGAGACACCGAGCTCGCGCGCCGCCCAGGCGGTAGCGATGGCGTGGTTGCCGGCACTGACTGCCGTCACCCCGTTGGCGAGCACGTCGCGCGGCAGCCCCAACATCACGGCCAGCGCACCGCGCGCCTTGAACGAGCCCGTGTGCTGGAAGAGTTCCAGCTTGAGATTCACCGAGGTGCCGGCTGCCACGCGGCTGCGGAGCTCCGGACCGTTCCATTCCAGGACGGGAGTGCGGACCACCCGGTCCCGCAACAGGTCAGCGGTCGACCGGATCTCGGCGAGCGTGGGTGGCGGGAGCAGGGCCGTTGACGGTATCATCCTTTCTGCCCAGCTTCGACTGAACAGCCAGGGGACGGCCGATGGGCAGCTATCTCGCCGAGGCGGCACTGCTGCCGCAAGGCTGGGCCGAGAACGTCCTCATCGAGGTGGGGCCATCCGGTACCATCGCCGATGTGCGCCCCGCCACCGACGATCGGGCCGCCGAACACATCCGCGGCTTCGTCGTACCGGGCATGATCGATCTGCACAGCCATGCGTTCCAGCGCGCGCTCGCGGGCCTGACCCAGCGCCTCGGCGCCGACGAGGCGAGCTTCTGGACCTGGCGGGACACGATGTACGCGCTCGCCGACCGGATCACGCCGGACGACCAGCACGCGATCGCGGCGCAGCTCTATGTCGAGCTGCTCAAGGGCGGCTACTGCTCGGTGGTCGAGTTCCACTATCTGCACCATCAGCCAGGCGGCACTCCCTACGCGATGCCGGCAGCCATGTCGCTGGCCGTCGACGCGGCAGCGCGCGAGGCCGGCATCGGGCTCACCCTGCTGCCGGTGGTCTACATGCAGGCCGGCGTGGACGGGAGTCCGCTCGACGGCGCGCAGCGGCGGTTCGCCCTGGATACGGGCGCCTGGCTGCGTCTTGCCGAGGCCCTCGACCGGCATTTCGGCGACGACCCCGACCGCAAGCTCGGCATGGCGCTGCATTCCATCCGGGCCGTGCCGCCGACGGCCATCACAGCGGCGGTCGCGGCAGCCCGGTCACGCAGTGGCCACATTCCGATCCACATCCATCTCGCCGAGCAGCCGAAGGAGGTACGCGACTGCCTCGATCGTTTCGCACGCCGGCCGCTGCAGCTGCTCATGGATTCGGCGGAGCTGGATCATGCCTGGTGTCTCGTGCACGGCACCCACCTCCTCGACGAGGAGATCGCGACGGTCGCTGCGCATCAAGCCGTCATCGGCCTGTGCCCGAGCACCGAAGCCGATCTCGGCGACGGCGTGTTCCCGCTCGGGGCGCTCCTCGCGCAGGAGGGGCTCTATGGCATCGGATCGGACAGCAACATGCAGACGGACGCCGCCGGCGAGCTGCGGCTGCTCGAGCAGAGCCAACGTCTGGTGCAGCTGCGCCGGGCCGCCGCGGCGACCGAGGCTGCGCCCCATTGCGGCCCCGCCCTTTGGCAGGCAGCGCTGCTCGGCGGCGCGCGGGCGGCAGGCCGGCCCGTCGGCCGCATCGCCCCGGGCTTTCGCGCGGACCTGGTGGCGCTCGACGCCGACCATCCGAGCCTTGCCGGTCGCCGCGGCGATCCGGTGCTGGATTCGCACCTGTTCGCGCCCGGCTCCGCGGTGCGCGACGTGATGGTTGGCGGCGATTGGCGCATCCGCGACGGCCGACACGCCGCCGAAGTCGGCATTGGCGAGCAATATCGCCGTGTCGTGCGGCGGCTCCTGAGCTAGCCCGTGCGCCGCCGCGGCGCGCCCGACTCCAGCGTGCCGACCGCTCCGCGAGAGATTCCGCTGCCCTCTTGCGCCTCAGCGGCCTGGGCGACCGTGTGCTCGGACGGCGCGGAGATCCCCGCGAGCAAGGCCGCCATGCGATCCATCCGGTCGCGAAAGCGTGCCAGCACGATTCTGCGCGCCTGCTCGAGAGCGACCATCGCCGACCTGCGTTCCCATCCGGTCTCGGATGGGAATCATAGCGGGCGGGCGAGCGCCAGAAATGTGAGAAAACTCACAAATATGCCGCGCTATTGGAGCAGGCGACGGCCCGAGGCGCGATCGAACAGGTGGACCTGGTCGAGCTGCGGTTGCAGCCCGATCCGCTCGCCCGGCTCGAGCCGATGCCGCTCGCGAAACACGGCCTTGCACTCGATGCCCGCGAACCGCGTGACCAGGAGCGTCTCGGCACCCGTCGGCTCGACCACGACCACCTCGGCCGGGAGGCCGCCGCCCGATTCCTGCAGCGCCAGATGCTCGGGCCGGATGCCGTAGACGACCTCCGCACCGTCGCGCACCTGCGCGCCCGCCGGCAGGGGCAGGCTGGTGCCATCGCCGGCCAGGGCCACCGCCTGGCCGTTGACACCCTGGACCCGCGCATCGACGAAGTTCATGGCCGGCGAGCCGATGAAGCCGGCGACGAACAGATTGGCGGGTCGGTCGTACAGCTCGAGCGGCGCTCCCAGCTGCTCGACCACGCCGTGCTGCATGACCACGATGCGATCGGCCATGGTCATGGCCTCGATCTGGTCGTGGGTGACGTAGATCGCCGTCGTCTTCAGCCGCTGATGGAGCTCCTTGATTTCCGTGCGCATCTGCACCCGGAGCTTCGCATCGAGATTCGACAGGGGCTCGTCGAACAGGAAGACCTGCGGATCGCGCACGATGGCACGGCCCATGGCGACCCGCTGGCGCTGGCCGCCGGACAGCTGGCGCGGATAGCGGTCGAGCAGCGCGTCGAGGCCCAGGATCGCCGCCGCGCGGCCGACCCGCTCGTCGATCGTCGCCTGCGGGGCACGGGCGAGCTTGAGCGAGAACGCCATGTTCTGGCGGACCGTCATGTGCGGATAGAGGGCGTAGTTCTGGAACACCATGGCGATGTCGCGATCCTTCGGCGGGACCTGGTTCACCACCCGCCCGCCGATCGCGATCTCGCCCTTGGTGATCTCCTCGAGCCCCGCCACCATGCGCAGGAGGGTCGATTTCCCGCAGCCCGAGGGCCCGACCAGCACGACGAACTCCCCGTCCGGGATGTCGATCTCGACCCCGTGCAGGATGTGCGTGCTGCCGAAATACTTGTCGACCTTGCGGATCTCGACCGATGCCATCTGCCCCTCCGATGCGGCCCCTGTTCTGGTGCGACGGACCTTGGTGCACGAGCCGGCTCGGCGCGATACTGACGCCCCGACGGCACGAGTTCAATCGGTGAGGTGTCGGTCCGCCGCGATCGCCTGCGGCCGCCGCCGGCAGGTTGCGCCAAGCACGGCTATTCGCGGAGATCGTCCCAGAGCTCCTTCACCTTGGCGAAGAAGCCCTCGGACTCGGGCTGATGCTCCTTGGCGTCGGTGCCACCGGCGCGCTCGAATTCGCGCAGCAGCTCCTGCTGGCGCTTGGTCAGGTTCATCGGCGTCTCGACCACGATCTCGACGAACATGTCGCCGCGCGCCTGACCGTGCAGCTCGGTCATGCCCTTGGACTTGAGCCGGATCTGCTTGCCGGCCTGGGTGCCGGCCGGCACGGCCACGCGCAGCCGGCGGCCCTCGATGGTCGGGACCTCGACCTGCCCGCCGAGTGCCGCCGTGGTCATCGGAATCGGCACGCGGCACATGACGTTCGGCCCCTCGCGCCGGAACAGCCGGTGTGGCGCTACCGTCACGAAGATATAGAGGTCGCCGGGCTGGCCGCCCCTGATCGCCGCCTCGCCCTCGCCCGAGAGCCGGATCCGCGTCCCGTCCTCGACGCCGGCCGGGATATTGACGGCGAGCGTCTTCTCGCGCTGCTGCACGCCGCTGCCGCCGCATTGCCGGCACGCGTTCTTGATCACCCGGCCGGTGCCCTGACAGGTCGGACAGGTTCGCTCGACGGTGAAGAAGCCCTGCTGGGCACGGACGCGGCCGGCTCCGCGGCAGCTCTGGCAGACCGCCGGCTCGCTGCCGGCTTCGCCGCCGGAGCCGCCGCAGCCCTCGCATGCCACAGAGGTCGGGACCCTGATCTGCGCCCGCTTGCCGGCGAAGGCCTCCTCGAGCGAGATCGTCAGGTTGTAGCGCAGGTCGGCGCCGCGGGTGGCCTGCCCGCGGCCGCGACGCTGCCCGCCGCCGCCCATGAAGTCGCCGAACAGGTCGTCGAACACGTCGGCGAAGCTCGTGAAGTCGAAGCCGGCTCCCTGCGCGCCGCCACGACCGGCCATGCCGGCCTCGAACGCCTGATGACCGAACTGGTCGTAGGCCGCCTTCTTCTGCGGATCGCGCAGCACCTCGTAGGCTTCGTTGACCTCCTTGAAGCGGGCCTCGGCGGCCTTGTCGCCGGGGTTCCGGTCGGGATGGTACTGCTTCGCCATCTGCCGGAACGCGACCTTGATCTCGGCCTCGCCGGCCGAGCGGGTGACCCCGAGCACATCGTAGTAGTCACGCTTGGCCATGGCGCGTCGTTCGATCCTCGCAGTGCATCGAGCCGGATAAGCGGCGCGGGGCCGGCAGGAGCATCGCGTCCCGCCGGCCCCGCATCGACTGGGTCAGTCTCAGGCCGACTTCTTGCGGCCGTCGTCGACCTCCTCGAACTCCGCGTCGACCACGCCGTCGCCGCCGTCCTGGTGCGGGGGCTCGCCGCCGCCCTCGGCCGCCGCGGCCTGTGCCTTGTACATGGCCTCGCCGAGCTTCATCGACGCCTGGGCCAACGCGTCGGTCCGGCTCTTGATCGCCTCCGCATCCTCGCCGTCGAGGACACCCTTGAGGTCGGCCACGGCCTGCTCGATCGCCGCCTTGTCCCCGGCCGAGACCTTGTCGCCATACTCCTTGAGGCTCTTCTCCGTGGAATAGATCAGACTGTCGGCATGGTTGCGCGCCTCGATCGCGGCCCTGCGCTTCTTATCCTCCTCGGCGTGCTCGGCCGCCTCGCGGACCATCTTCTCGACCTCGGCCTCGCTCAGGCCGCCCGAGGCCTGGATGCGGATCTGCTGCTCCTTGCCGGTGGCCTTGTCCTTGGCCGAGACGTTGACGATGCCGTTGGCGTCGATGTCGAAGGTGACCTCGATCTGCGGCATGCCGCGCGGTGCGGGCGGGATGCCCATCAGGTCGAACTGGCCGAGCAGCTTGTTCTGCGCCGCCAGCTCGCGCTCGCCCTGGAAGACCCGGATGGTCACGGCCGACTGGTTGTCGTCGGCAGTCGAGAACACCTGGCTCTTCTTGGTCGGGATCGTCGTGTTACGGTCGATGATCCGGGTGAACACGCCGCCCAGCGTCTCGATGCCCAGGGACAGCGGGGTCACGTCGAGCAGAAGCACGTCCTTGACCTCGCCGGCCAGGACAGCACCCTGGATGGCGGCGCCGATGGCGACGACCTCGTCCGGGTTGACGCCCTTGTGCGGCTCCTTGCCGAAGAACTGCTTCACGGTCTCGACGACCTTGGGCATGCGGGTCATGCCGCCGACCAGGATCACCTCGTGGATGTCGCCGGCCTTCAGGCCCGCGTCCTGCAGCGCCTTCCTGCAAGGCTCGATGGTCTTCTGGATCAGGTCCTCGACCAGCTGCTCGAGCTTGGCCCGGGTGATCTTCATCGTCAGATGCTTGGGGCCGGTCGCGTCCGCCGTGATGAACGGCAGGTTGATCTCGGTCTGCATCGTCGAGGAGAGCTCGATCTTCGCCTTCTCGGCCGCCTCCTTGAGGCGCTGCAGCGCCAGACGGTCGTTGCGCAGATCGATCCGGTGCTCCTTCTTGAACTCGTCGGCCATGTAGTCGATCAGGCGCTTGTCGAAGTCCTCGCCGCCGAGGAACGTGTCGCCGTTGGTCGACTTCACCTCGAACACGCCGTCGCCGATCTCGAGGATCGAGACGTCGAACGTGCCGCCGCCCAGGTCATAGACGGCGATGGTCTGGTTCTGGCCCTTGTCCATGCCGTAAGCGAGCGCCGCAGCCGTGGGCTCGTTGATGATGCGGACGACGTCGAGGCCGGCGATCTTGCCGGCGTCCTTGGTCGCCTGCCGCTGGCTGTCGTTGAAGTAGGCCGGGACGGTGATGACGGCCTTCTCGACCGGCATGCCGAGATACCGCTCGGCCGTCGCCTTCATCTTCTTCAGGATCTCGGCGCTGACCTGTGCGGGCGCCTTCTTCTCGTCACGCACCTGCACCCAGGCGTCGCCATTGTCCGCCTTGACGATCTTGTACGGGACCATCTCCATGTCCTTGCGGACGACGGGGTCCTCGAAGCGGCGGCCGATCAGGCGCTTGACGGCAAACAGAGTGTTCTCGGGATTGGTGACGGCTTGCCGCTTGGCGGGCATGCCGACCAGAATCTCGCCGTCCTCGGTGTAGGCCACCATGGACGGGGTGGTCCGCATCCCCTCCTCGTTCTCGATCACGCGGGTATTCTTACCCTCCATGATCGCGACGCAGCTGTTCGTCGTGCCGAGATCGATTCCGATGATCTTGCTCATTCCTACCTCTCGCGTCACACGCGAAGAAAAGCCTCGAGCCAGTGAGGGCGCAGCCGGCGAGGGATAGGCTCGAACCGGTGGCAGGCAGCGAAGCGCCCAGCGTATCGGGCATATAAGAACCGCTCCATGGCCCTGCAACGCCTTGAAGCGAACGGAAAGCAGACCCCGGCCAGGAAACGGTCGAGCCCGGCGGACGGCCGTCCGCCGGGCTCGACCCGAGCCGATCCCAACGATGTATCCGGGCGTTAGAGGGCGCTGAGGAAGGCCACCAGATCGGACCGCTCCCGATCGTCGAGCGGCGGGTCGAAACGGAACCGATGCTCGTAGAAACGCACCACGTCGGCGAGCGTGCGCGCGCTGCCGTCGTGGAAGAATGGCTCGCGTGCCGCCAGCGCCCGCAGCTGCGGCACCGTGAACCGGCCGATGTCGGCGCACTTGCCGGTCAGCAAGGCCAGGCCCGGGTCGTTGGTGTCGATCGGGCCGCGGCCGCGGAACGGATGTGGAGCTGCGTCGGCTCGACAGGTCAGACGGAACACCGGCAGGTCGCCGGCCGGCGGCGGCCCGCCGGCGCCCGATGCCGTCCCGCCGATGCCGAGGTCACGCTGCGGATGGGCAAAGAGATCGGCGCCGGCGTGGTCGATATTGTGGCACGTGGCGCAGGACCCGACGAAGGGATTGGCGACGACGTCGTTCAGGCCCGCCACGCCCGAGATCAGCAGGGGGCGGCGATTGAAGATCTGCTGCCCGTTCTGGATCGCCTTGCGGGTACCGGCCTGCGAAGCCCAGGCGGCGAACTCGTCGAACGGGGTCACGGGCGGCACGAAGCTGGGGTTCACCGGCTGCCGGGAAAGCCACACCGGGCCGCCTCGCCCACCAGCCGCGTCGAGGAGGCCGGCCGACCGGTCCTTCAACTGCGCGCTGAAGATCGCGTTCTGAAAGTCGACGATCTGCCTCACCTCGACCTGGCTCGGCGGGTGCGTGGCCTGGGCGTGGCCGAGCGTCGCGTCGATCGCCTGCTGCTCGAGCGAGGTCTCGCGGCCATCCCACATGAGGCTGCCGGCGAGAATGGGGCCGGTGCCGTCGGGGCGCACGGTCTTGAAGTTGAGCTGCGCCGACATCATCGGCCGCCGATAGACCGAGGCGAGCCCGGTGGGCAGACCGAACCCCGAGCTGGCATTGCAGCGCGGCGCGTCGCGCAGCAGCTCGAGCGTGAACTCTGGGTCCGGATTGTCCCTGGGCGGCCAGGGCATCGCGACGCGAATGAGGCCCCGACCCAGGAGCAGGGAGTAGGCAGCCCGCAGCGTGGTCTTGCCCTTGCCGCGCGCGCCGCCATAGGGCGCGGCCGAGGTGGAGGCGGCCGGAACGGCATCGGGGCAGTTGGCGCCGTCGACGGGCGCGAAGATCGGGTCCGTGCCCTGTGTGTTGCGGAAACGCGCGTTCACGTTGCGCAAGCTGAAGCTCATGCCGCTCGGCGGCTGGTGGCAGGTGACGCAGGCCCGGCCGTTAGTGCCGAGGGCGCGAAAGAAGGCGTGCCGCGCCGGGACAATCGGGCCGCCGGGCAGGAAGGTGCCCAGCCGACCGTAGGGGTTGCCGGTCAGCGCCAGCCGGGGAAGAAGAGGCGGCACACCGCCCTGATTGTAGATCCGCACCGGCAATGGCGCGCGCAACAGGTGCGGATAGACCGCCTTGAAGTAGTCGGGTGTCGGCGATGCCAGGACCGCTTCCGGCGCGGACATGCTGTAGCCGAACGGTGCGGCGGGCCGGCTCGCCGTGGGCCCGGAGGCGACATAGTCGGGCATGTCGTCCGCCATCGCGGCCGACTGCACCAGCAACGCGCCGGATAGCGCCGCCAGCAGCGCCACGAAGCTCGTCGTCCGCCCCCGAATCCTGCGCAGCTTCATCGTTCCGGTCACGATCGTCCCCACGGGCATGTCCAGGCCGATCGGCCAAAGCCGAATCGACGGGCAGGTCATTCCTAGCGACGATGTGTTTCGGTAAGACTAACGCGCCGGCGACTGGTCGGCCGAAGAAGAGATCACGACCCTCCAGCGGCGAGACCATCGATGCCGTCGCTCACGGCGTCGAGGACGTCCACGAGCAACGTCTCGTCCTCGGCCTCGACCATGACCCGGATCACGGGTTCGGTGCCGGAGGCGCGGACCAGCAGCCGGCCGGTACCGTTCAGCCGGGCTTCCTCGCGCGCCAGCATGCTCTTGACGGCGGCGGATGCCAGATCGAGCCGGCTCCGCAACTTGATGTTGCGCAGGCGCTGCGGCACCGGCTCGAACACCTGCGTGACCTCGCTCGCCGACCTGTCGCGCTCGCGCAGCACGGCGAGCACCTGCAGGGCCGCGAGCAGCCCGTCGCCGGTGGTGGCGAAGTCCGACAGCACGATGTGCCCCGACTGCTCGCCGCCGATGTTGCACCCTTCCCGGCGCATGCACTCGACGACATAGCGGTCCCCGACCCTGGTGCGCAGAAGGCCGAGGCCCAACCCCGCCAGATAGCGTTCCAGCCCGAGATTCGACATCACCGTCGCGACCGCGGCGCCGCCCCGCATTCTGCCGCCGGCGCTCCAGCTGGCGGTGATCAGCGCCAGGAGCTGGTCGCCGTCGACGAGCCGCCCCTGATCGTCCACCAGCACCAGACGGTCGGCATCGCCGTCGAGCGCAATGCCGAGGTGCGCGCCTTCACGCAGCACCGCCTCGCGCAGAAGGGCGGGCTCGTTCGAGCCGCAGCCGGCATTGATGTTCAGGCCGTTGGGCTCCACGCCGAGCCGGACGACCTCCGCGCCGAGCTCGAAGAACAGATCGCCCGCCAGGTGGTAGGCCGCGCCGTGAGCGGCATCCACCACCAGCTTGAGGCCGTCCAAGGTGAGTCCGCGCGGGAAGCTGCTCTTGAGGCTCTCGACATAGCGGCCGCGAGCGTCGTCGATCCGCCGCGCCCGACCGAGCTCGCCGGCGGCCGGCATGCTCTCGCCGGCGCCCGAAGCCATCGACCGCTCGATCTCGTCCTCGATCTCGTCGGACAGCTTGAACCCATCCGGCCCGAACAGCTTGATGCCGTTGTCGTGGTACGGATTGTGGGATGCCGAGATCATCACCCCCAGGTCCGCCCGGAGAGAGCGCGTCAGGAAGGCGACGGCCGGCGTCGGCATGGGGCCGACGAGCATGACGCTCATCCCGGCCGACACGAACCCTGCGGTCAAGGCCGGCTCGAGCATGTAGCCGGACAGCCGGGTGTCCTTGCCGATCACGACCCGGTTTCGAGGCCCGCCACGCGCGAACATGAGACCGGCCGCCTTGCCGACGGCCAGGGCCACCTCCGGCGTCATCGGATGCCGGTTGGCCATGCCGCGGATGCCGTCGGTTCCGAACAGTCTCTGATGCATGTCGCAAATCACCTCGGGGCTGTGCGCGACCCGGTCACCACGCGGATCCTAACAGAACGTCAAGCGCAGCGGTGCCACAGCCCCGGGGTACGCAAACCCATCAGCCGCTCTTGGCCCAGCCTCGCTGTTCGGAAACACTGATGCCTGTGGAACAGAACGATCCCCCAGCATCGGGCCAGGTCGAACGCAGCCCCCTTCGGCGCCGCGTCGACCCGCAGGCAAGCTACGCGCCAGCGGTGCCGCGATTGCGGCGCAACCTGCCGGCTGCGCCCGCCGACCGTCGCCAGCGATGCCGGCCGGATGGCCAACCATGGCGCGGGACGCTGGTCGATCTCGAGCGGTAGCGCCCGAGTTCAGCTCCCCTCGAAGCCTTGCAGGACGTTGACCGCATTGATCCCGATCTGCTCGACCGCGTAGCCGCCCTCCATGACGAACAGGGTCGGCAGACCCAGCCGGGCGATCCGGCGGCCGTAGGTGGTGAAGTCCTCGCTCTCCAGCCGGAATTTCGAGATCGGATCCTCCTTGAACGTGTCGACCCCCAAGGAGACCAGCAGGATGTCGGGCGCATAGTCGGCGACCCGGCCGCAGGCATCCTCGAGCGCTTCCGCCCAGGCGGGGAACCCCGTGCCCCATGGCAGCGGATAGTTGACGTTGAAGCCTTCCCCGTCCCCGGCGCCGCGCTCGTCGGCCCAGCCCAGGAAGAAGGGGTACTCCTCGCGCGGATCGCCGTGCAGCGACAGGAACAGCACGTCGGGCCGGTCGTAGAAGATCGCCTGCGTGCCGTTGCCGTGGTGATAGTCGACATCGAGGATCGCGATCCGCTCGGCACCTCCGTCGATGAGATACTGCGCGGCGATCGCAGCGTTGTTCAAGAAGCAGTACCCGCCATAGAGGTCGGCCGCCGCGTGATGGCCGGGCGGCCGGCAGAGGGCGAACACCGCACTGCGCGAGCCATCGGCGATCAGCCGGGCCGCCGTGAGAGCCACGTTGGCGCTGGCCTCCGCCGCCCGCCAGGTGCCGGCCGTGATGGGGGTGCCCGCATCGAAGCTGTAGTAGCCGAGCCTGCCATCGATCCGCTCCGGCCTGATCCGCCGCAGACTGTGCGTCGGCCAGGTCCAGGGCAGCGCATCGAACTCGCGGCCGGTGGCCGTCCAGTCGGCCCAGGCGCGCGTGAGAAACTCGACGAAGTCGGCGGAATGCACCCGTTCGAGCGGCGCCCGGCCGAAGGTCTCCGGCCCCACGATCTCGCCGAGGCCGGCTTCGACGATCCGATCGCGGATCAGATAGGCCCGCCGGGGCATCTCGAAGCAGGGGACCAGCTTGCCGTCCACCAGCTCGGCCCGACCGTCCTGCAAGGCGTGCTCGTCCGAGTAGACGGTCAGCATGGCTGCTCTCCCGGCGTGGCCACCCGGGCTAGAACATCAGGTCCGCGCCGGCGGCGCCAATGCCGTGGGGCGTCAAGCCATAGGGGTCGGCATCCCCGCCGCCGGGCATGATGTCACCCGCGATCTGAACGACGCCGTCGGCGCGAACTTTCCAGATCTCGGTTCCGTAAGCGTCGGAATGGGCCGTGAAGTAGAGCTCGCCGCGAAAAACCTTGAAGTCCGTGGGATCCGAGCTGCCCGCGCCCGCCTGGATGTCGGCTACCTGGACCACCGCGCCGTTCCCCTGCACCTTCCACAGCTCGCGACCCGAGCCGGCAGAGGTCGCGGCAAAATACAGATCGCTGCCGAAGACGGTGAAGCCATCGGGATCCGACCCGATATTGCCGCCCCGGATCTCGGCGACCTGCACCACGGCGCCGTCGTTGCGAACCTTCCACAGCTCCGCCCCCGATGCCGCGGTGGTGGCGGAGAAGAAGACCTCGCCCGACAACTCGGTGAAGCCGTAGGGGTTGGAATCGCGCGCACCCGGATTGATGTCGGCGACCACCTGGGCCACGCCATCCGCCCGGATCTTCCAGACCTCGTTGCCCAATGCCGCGTTCTCGGCGGCGAAATAGAGCTCCCCCGCGGCGATCGCGAAGCCGTCGGGAGTCGAGCTTCCGGCACCGCTGTTGATGTCGCCGACCAAGCCCAAGGCGCCATTCGGGCCAATCCGCCAGACCTCGTCCCCAAGCGAGCCGTTGTCGGCGGCAAAGTAGAGCGAGCCGTTGTACTGGGTGAATCCGTGCGGATAGGAACTGCCCGCGCCGCTCATAATGTCGGCGACGAAGGTGACGGCGCCGTTCGACGCGACCTTCCAGAGCTCCGAGCCCAGACTGCCATTGTCCGCGTTGAAGTAGAGCTCTCCGCGGAAGACGGTCATCTCGTCGGGTGAAGAGCTCCCGGCACCGGGTGCGATGTCCGCGACGATCCCGACGGTGCCGTTCGCATTCACCTTCCACAATTCGTAGCCAAGACCGGCGTAGTTAGCCGTGAAATAGAGAGAGTTGTTGTGAACCGTGAAACCATAGGGGTCACCGCTGCCGGCGCCCGGCACAATATCAGCGACCAGGACGGGAACGCCGTCGGCGCGGACCTTCCATAGCTCCCGCCCGATGCCGCCGTTCTCCGCGCTGAAGTAGAGCTCCCCACGAAAGGAGGTGAAGTCGTCCGGCGAGGAGCCGTTGGCACCTTCGCCAATATAGGCCACGGGAGCGAAGATGCCGTTGGACTGGACCTTCCAGACCTCGAAGCCCTGTCCTGGTGTATTCGCGGCAAAATAGAGGTCGGTCGCCACCGCGCTGCGACCTTCGCGGGCGCCCCAGCCGACATAGTGCCTGGTCGCCGCCTCGAGATCGGTGCCGAAGGCGGCCTGAAGATCGGGATAGTTGGCGAGATACTGAACGGCATCGAACCGATCCCAGGACCGGCCTTCGTGATATCCGTTCGTGATGTAGTGGGCCGCGGCCGCGTCGAGGTTCAGTCCGAACGCGAAGGCGAGATCGCGATAGGAGGCGAGATACTGGAGGCTGTCGAAGCCCTGCCGCCTGCCTTCGGCCAACCCGTTGGCGAAGTAGTGAGCTTCGCCTGCGCCGCGGTTGGGGCCGAAGGCCGCGATCAGGTCGCCGTAGGACGCGATGTATTCCAGACCGTTGAGCGTCGCCATTCCATTCCCCACCGATTCGCGCCCGCTTACCATAGAGTTCGCCGCGTGCCAGCCCGGTGCGGCGGCCTGCCACAAGCCGGCGAGGCCTGAGTTAGCCGTTCGAGCGAATTGGCGCCCGGGCCACGTGCGAGTTAATGTGGAGGTGTGGTCCGGCCAACACGATCGCCGACAGCCCTCAGCGCGTCATGCGAAGGGCGAGCAGGGCAACATCGGCGAGGTCGACCAAACGGGCGAGATAGAGGTCTGGCAGCCGAAGCTTGGCCCTGTCGTCGCCCAATGCCGCTCGCTCGAAAGTGTCGACCAGCCGGCCAAGGCGCCGCCGGTGCAGGCCCAGCGCGTGAAGCAACGGGTCGACCAGGATGCCGATGAATGTGGCGATGAGCGCAAAGCCCGCCATGACTGCAAAGGTGATGGCGATGGTCAAGGCCAGATCAACCTCCGGCGGGAACCATGCGTACCACAGGGAGCCAAGCCCGCTTCCGAGCCAGAAGCCCTGGATCGCCTCGCGCTTGGCCAACTCCTGCGCGAGGAGCGGGCCCATCGTCATCGCGCTCGGGGTCAGCGCGTGGAGGGTGGCCAGCCCAATCAGGACTGCCAGACATCCAGCGCCGAACTCGGCAGCTGCGTGGCGGACGGCGACATACTCGGCGATCAGGCCCCGTGCCCGTTCGTGCCATTCCGGCGGGAAGGCCGATCCGGCTCGGTCGACCTGCAGCAGCTCGCCGAGAATGAGATCCGCCACGCGTCGCGCGAGCGCCGTCTCGACGAACAGATCGCATTTGGCCAGCCAGTCGGAGACGCGTCCTAAACCCGAACGGCTTGTCGCCCAGGCCAGAATGCGCAGCAGCAGGGTCGGCGCGACCATCATGACATTGAACGGTGCGCGGAGCAGATCGAAGCCCAGCGCCGCGCGATGGAGCCGCAGGGCGCCCCTCCATCCGAAGTGGCGGGCGGCAAACGCCGGCACTCGGGCGCGACAGGCGGCGGCGTAGGCGCGGATCGCCGCGGCTCCCCTGGCGTCGCGGGAGGCGATCAGCGTCGGGCCGGTTCGAGCCGTGTCGGGCAAACATCCTCCGGTGGTTTGGCCTGATTCGCGCCGACGCAACCCGAGCTTGATGGACCGGCTGCCGCTGTATACTGGCGATTTGCCCCTGGCGAGCCTGCCCGCGTACGGCACTCAAGCGGAATTGCCGAGCTACCGCAGCTTCATGTGATGAGAGCCGTCGAAGGATCGATCGCGTCCCGGCGCGGCGCGACCGAATCTGGTCGGGCGAAGGCGAGCTGCTGGCCCGAGCCCGGCGTGCCCCCGGCGCGGGCGACCCGGAGCGGGCTTCGAAGCGCGGCGAGCGGTTGGGGCGGCTCCTGGTGCCATGTCCGATTGGCAAACGGCACTGAGCTGCGGCTCCTCGCAGTCGACGAGGCGACGCGAGAAACTTTGCGCGAGCTGCGCATCATGCGTGGCGGGTACCGACGGCAGCAGCCGGGTCGAGCGCCCGCTCGAGGTAGCCGTGCATCTGCGGGCGCCACAGATGCCAAAGCTGGTCGAGCTCGGCGACCGGATCGGCTTCCGACCAATCGATGCGCAGATCGACCAGGGGCCAGGATTCCCGCTCGGCGATCAGCAAGCCGGCGGCGCGCACAACTCCTGCTCCGCCATCGGCCACGGCCGCGCGCAACGCCGCCATGAGCCGATCGCCCAGCTCCCCAGGCGTGCGGACCCATGTCTCGACCATCCGCTCCGGCACGTCGGGGTCGCGCAACCGGTTGCAGATCGAGGCACAGTCCTGCGCTTCGGCGCCGCCACCCTCGCCGACAGCGAATTTGCCCTGGTGTACCGCGGTGGCGCCGCTGGCGCTGATCAGGGCCACCTGACGATAGTCGAAACCTTCCTCGGTGCGGGCGAATGCGCGAATGACGCCTTCCGGCCGGTAGCCGCTGGCGAGAAGCTTGAGCGCTGCCGGGCCGAGCCGCGGGTCGGCCATGCTCTGGACGACCACGGCGCCGACCTGGGCCTGAACGAAGGCACAGCGGCTGGTCACCGCCATCAGCGAGGAAACCACGGCGACACCCACCTGACCGGTCTCGGCGCAGCAGGCGACGATTGCGCAGGTCATGTGCGGAGAACCCGCCGCCGGTCAAAGACCCTTACAAAGCCTGAGTGAGTCGTAGATCGCCGCATGGTTGTTCCGCGTGGAGACCGCATCCCCGATCCGATACAGCAGGTGCGATCCGGCGGGATTGGTGAGAAGCACCTCCGGGGCGCCGCGCGCCTTGCCCTCGACATCCACTGCACCGCCGTTGCGCGACCCGTCCCTGAGTGCATGGTAGAGTCGTCCGCCGGTAGCCTGCCGTGCTCGACGACCACCTGATCGACCACGCGCTGGACACTCGCCTCGACATACTCGTTCCGGAAGCTGGCGACCAGCCGATTGCCCCAGGCGATCACCTCGCGGCCGTCGAGCACGTCCTCACGACGGCAGCGTCGGCGGCATGGCGCGCGAGAACCCGCTCGCTCCCGTGCGGCTCCATCGTCCTCGGGACGAGGGGTGCTGCCGCGCGCGGATCGGGCCGGGCGCCAGGGTCGGAAGCCATTGGGCGTCGCCGTCGCAGGCGCCCATGTGCGTGATCTGACACATCAGGGAGCAGCGTGACGGTGGACGCCGTCGAAGGGCTCCTGGAACCACGGAATGATCGCATCGCTGGCGGCGCTGATCTGGCCGAGAGCCGACGGGCTGTTCGGCGCCGTGGTGGTCGAGCCGACGAACATGGCGAGTGCCAAGCCGCCTTGGGCCTTCTTCTTATGATGGAGGCGGGAGTGCAGCTTCGGCTTGCCGTCCTCGACATATGACGGCGCATGTGCCCTGCTGATGATACGGTTCTCGAGCCGGAGATGCTTGAGCGGGAAAGTCTCAAGGACCGGATCGCTGGCCATCAGGGAACCCTCGCGCACCGGATGGGCCCGGACACCAGAAGACCGTCCGCCGCCTTCATGCCCGCGCGACATGGGGCCGTCAGCGCGCAGCGGGTCCATCGTCCTCGTCGTCGAACAGGATCCGTTCCGCGGCTCCATCCAGATCGTCGAACTGACCACTGCGCAGCGCCCACATGAAGGCGGCAAGACCGAGCAGACCCAGGAACAAGGCAATCGGGATCAGATAGAGCAGTCCGGCCATGGCGTCAGACGCGCCGCTGCCAGCTCAGCCGCATGGAATTGAGCACCACCAGCAACGAGCTGCTCGACATGGACAGGGCCGCGACGAGCGGCGTCACGAAGCCGAAGATGGCGAGAGGCACCGCCAGCAGATTGTAGCACAGCGACAGGCCGATGTTCTGGCGCACCAGACGCTCCGCGCGGCGCGCCACCTCGATTACCTCGAGCACGGGCGCGAGCCTCGCCCCCTGGAACACCGCATCTGCCGCGGTCTGCGCGATGTCGACGGCCGAGGCCGGAGAGAGCGAGACGTAAGCCGCCGCGAGAGCCGGGGCATCGTTGAGCCCGTCGCCGACCATGAGCACCCGTCGCCCCTCGGCTGCCAAGGCCTCGAGCCGGGCGACCTTGTCCCCGGGCGCGCAGCCGCCCTGCCAATCCTCAATGGCGAGCTCGGCGGCCACGGCGCGCACGGTCGCCGTCCGGTCGCCGGACAGCAGCAGGACGCGATAGCCGCGCCGCTGCAGCTCGCGCACGACGTTGCCGGCATCCTCGCGCAACCGGTCGCCGAAGCCGAAGCGCGTCGGCGGGGTCCCCGGACGCGCGAGCCAGAGCTCCGGCCCGGCCGCGTCGTCGTCCGCCACGCCCGCAGCCCAGTCGCGGCGGCCCAGACGGTACTCGCCTTCCGGTGTTTCGAGGCGCAGGCCGAGACCCGGCAGCTCCTCGACCCCGGGAACCGGGCGCGCCTGGGGTGCGGCGACCGCGAGCGCGCGGGCAAGCGGATGGCGCGAGGCACGAGCGATCCCGGCCGCCGCGACAAGCTCGCCCTCGGCGGCACCGGGCAGCAGCACGGGGTGCCCCTCGGTGAGCGTCCCGGTCTTGTCGAACACGACCGTGTCGACGCGCGCGAAGCGCTCCAACGCCGTCGCCGACTTCAGCAGGGTTCCACGCCGCATCAGACGACCGCTGGCCAGCACCTGCACCGCCGGCACCGCGAGGCCGAGGGCGCACGGGCAGGTGATGATCAGCACGGCGATCGCGTAGAGCAGGGCGGTCTGCCAGCCAGCGCCGCCGCTCAGGGTCCAGCCGAGAAAGGTGGCCAGTGCCAGCGTGTGGACCACCGGCGCATAGGCGCGAGCGATCCGGTCCGCCAATGCCACGAAGCGCGAGCGTCGCTGCTCGGCCAGCTCCATCAGCCTGACGATCTCGGCGAGCAGGGTGCCCTCGCCGACCGCCCGGACCATGATGCGCAACGGCGCACCGAGATTGATCGTGCCGGCGAACACCCGCTGGCCGACGACGACCCTTTGCGGCAGCGATTCCCCGGTGATCAGGCTGGTGTCCAGATCGCCGCCGCCGCTGCTCACCGCGCCGTCGGCGGCGATGCGCTCGCCGGTGGCGACGAGGATCTCCTGCCCGGCCTCGAGCTGCTCGGGGCGCACGGAGCGGATGGTGCCGTCCGGCAGCACCAGGCTCGCCGAGCCCGCGCCGAGCGCCAGCAACCGCTCCGCCGCCGAGCGCGCGCTCCCGCGCGCCCGCTGGTCGAGATAGCGGCCGATCAGCAGGAAGAAGAGAAGCGTGATGGCGCTGTCGAAGTAGGCATGCTCGCCGCCACGGATGGTTTCCACGAGGCTCATGGCCGGCGCGAGGATCACGGCGAGCGAGATCGGGACGTCCATGTTGGTCCGCCCGGCGCGCACCGCCGCCGCCGCCGAGCGAAAGAAGGGCCGCCCGGCATAGGCGATCGCCGGCAAGGCGATCAGGGCCTCGAACCAATGCAGGAGCTCGCGCGTGGCCGCGCCCATGCCCGAGACGTGACCCGCCCAGACAGAGACGGCGAGCAGCATGACGTTGCTGGCGGCGAAGCCGGCCACGGCGAGGCAGCGCAACAGCTCCCGCTCGGAGCGATCGTCGAGTGCCTGCAGGCGATCCGGGTCGAACGGCGCGACCCGATAGCCCAGGTCGGCCACCGCCTCGGCGAAGCCGCTGCCCCGGGTGGTCTCGCCGTTCCAGCGCAGGGTCAGCCGACGGGTGGTGAGATTGACCCGTCCCGCCAGCAGGTCGGGCTCGCGCGCCAGACGCCGCTCGATCTTGCGCACACAGGCGCCGCAGTGCACGCCTTCCACGAGCAGGTGCAGAACATTGGCGCCATCCGGTCCGTCGCGGCGCACGAACGGCATCACGTCCAGGCCGGGTCCGGCAGCGAGGCCCTCGCGGTCCGTGCCCGACGACGCGGCGGCGGCGACGCTGCTCATGGCTCAGGGCAGGACGATGCGCTGCTCATGGACGAACAGATCCGCGCCCCGGCGGATGGTGGCGTGCAGATTCCAGACCCCGGGCTGCGGCGCTGCCACCCGAGCGCGATACTGTCCCGGGGCGAACGCGCCCAGCGCCACGGCGAAATCGGCACCTTCAAAGGTGGGGCGCTCGAAGTCGACCACGACGGTAGCGTCGGTGACCGGCCGCGTCTCGGCATCGACGACCGCCAGCTCCACCTCGGCGCCGTCGCCAGCAGTCCGGACGGTCAGCTGCGGGCGCCAGCCGAGCTGCGCCTGACGCGCTGCCGCCGCAAGATTCCGGTTGTAGGTCAGCCCCTGGTCATAGGCCTCATTGGCGGCGAGGCCTGTCCAGGAACTGAGCGCGTACCAGATCATCACGCCGTTCACGGCAAAGACCAGCAGGAACAGCCCAACAAACAGCCAGGGAATCCAGCGCCCGCGGCTCAGCGGTGCCGGCATGGCCGCGCTCATCGCTTGGGGCCTCGGAATATCGTGCCGTAGGTGGTGACCCTCCCGGTATCGAGGTCCTTGAGGGTCAATTCGAGCTCGTTCTGCTCGCCGTGCACCTCGCTGCGCGGCAGCTGGACGAACACGTGATAGGTCGCGACCCCGTCCGGAGGCGCGCTCAATGGCACCGCCGGCCCGCCGCCCTCGACGCCTTGAACCGCAAGACGGGCCGAGCCGTCCGCCGTGCCAAGCTCGTAGCTCTTGACCGCATGCTCCTTGTTCATCACCCGGATCGTATAGCCGTTGCGGATGCTGCCGTCGGTCATGGTGACGAACAGCGGATTGCGGTCCGGAAGCACATTGACGTCGATGTCCGAGCGCAGCAGCAGGACGCTCAGCATGATGAGCCCAGCCACCACGATGATCGCGACATAGAGCAGCGTGCGTGGCCGGAAGATGCGGTAAAGAGAGGGTTGCCCGGCGCTGCGCAGCTCCTGATTGCGCTCGCTGTCGTAGGCGATCAGGCGGGGCGGCCGCCCGATTCGGGTCATCACATCGTCGCAGGCGTCGATGCACAGGCCGCAGCCGATGCACTCCAGCTGGAAGCCGTCGCGGATGTCGATGCCCATCGGGCACACGGCGACGCACTGGCGGCAGTCGATACAGTCGCCGCGGCCCGCGAAGCTCTCGCCCTTACGGTACTTGCCGCGCGGCTCGCCGCGCCACGCCTCGTAGGTCACCGCCATGGTATCGCGGTCGACCAGGGCACCCTGGATGCGCGGCCACGGGCACATGTAGGTGCAGACCTGCTCGCGGGCCATCCCGGCCAAAAGATAGGTGGTCGCGGTGAACAGGAAGACGAAGAAGTAGACGGCCCCCTCGGCCTGGCCGGTGAAGAACTCGCCGACCACGGTCGGCGCATCGCGGAAGTACATGATCCAGGCGCCGCCGGTGAGGAAAGCGATCAGCAGCCAGACGGCATGCTTCAGCACTCGCTTGCGCCATTTGGCGACGGTCCAGGGCGCCTTGTCGAACCGCATCCGCTCGGCCCGGTCGCCCTCGATCCAGCGCTCCACCTGCATGAACAGGTCGGTCCAGACGGTCTGCGGGCAAGCGAAGCCACACCAGAGGCGCCCGAACAGCGAGGTGGCGAGGAACAGCCCGAACGCGGCAAGGATCAGGATGCCGGTCAGGAAGTAGACCTCCTGCGGCCAGATCTCGATCCCGAAGAAATAGAGCTTGCCGCCCGCCATGTCGGCGAGCACGGCTTGATTCGGCGCCCCGGGCCCGCGGTCCCAGCGCAGCCATGGCGTCACGTAGTAGATGGCGAGCAGCACCGCGAGCGCCGCCCACTTGATCGTCCGGAAATGGCCACGCACCGCTTTGGCGTAGACCTCGACGCGGCCGGCATAGAGCGGCGAGGCGCGTTGCTCGGAGCGGGACAGTGCCTCCTCGCCGTGCAAGACCTCGCTGTTCATCCCATCCCGTCCGCGGAATCCAACCGATGCCCGTGCCGGTCGTTGTGCCCGACCGCCCGATCGCAGCTGTAAGATTGGGTCGAACGGCCTTCGCTGTCTCGCTCGCGTCGTCGGCTGCGACATCGTGCGGCAACCGTGCCGGCCTCATCGAGACGGGAGGTCGGCCTTGGCCAGCTCCACGGCGCAGCGAACCTCGATCGCCCGGATCACCGCTGCCGCCGCGACGTCCAGCTCGGCGTCTCCAGCGCAGTCCAGCTCCAACCGGAGCCGACGCAGGGGCTCGGCCGAAGCAATCTCCGACAGCAGTGCTGCCTGCACCTCGGCAAGGCGCTCGAGCAGGGACCTGCCGCGCCGGACGGCGCGTCGGCGCCGCTCCGAGCCGGTGGCGGGCAGATCCTGCAGAGCCAGCAACCCCAATGTCGCGGCGCCGATGCTGCCGGATGCCGCGCTCGCCGGTCTTGCCAGCGAGAACGCGGTCGTCGCGTCGGCATGCCGCCTGGACCGGGTTTCGGATACGGGCGGTCCGGTGGCGCTCGTCACGCGCATGGCTCGACCTCTCACATTGATCGCCACGGGGTCGTCGCAGTGTCGCCCCGGCTGCTCAACGATCGGTTAACCGGCAGCGGCGACAATGCGGGCATGTGCAGATCGACCGTATGGCTCGGCGGTTCAGCCGCATGGCTCGGCGTGGTGGCCCTGCTGGCGCTGGCGCTTCATGTCCAGCCGGCATTCGCCGCGTCGAGGGTCAAGGACATCGCCGATTTCGAGGGCGTGCGGACCAACATGCTGGTCGGCTACGGCCTGGTGGTCGGTCTGAACGGCACCGGCGACAGCCTGCGCAACTCGATGTTCACGCAAGAGAGCCTGGTCGCGATGCTCGAGCGTCTGGGAGTGAGCACCCGCGGCAATGCCCTGAACACCAAGAACGTCGCCGCGGTGATGGTCACGGCGACCCTGCCCCCCTTCGCCCGCCAGGGCAGCCGTATCGATGTCGCGGTCAGCTCGCTCGGCGATTCCAAGTCGCTGCTCGGGGGCACCCTCCTGGTCACCCCTCTGCTCGGTGCCGATGGCGAAGCCTATGCGGTGGCTCAGGGCCCGCTCAGCGTGAGTGGCTTCGAGGCCAGGGGGGATGCCGAGACCGTGACGCGCGGCGTGCCGACCGCCGCGCGAATTCCGGCGGGCGCCATCGTCGAGCGCGAGGTTCAGTTCGCGCTCGACGAGCTGACCCAGGTCCGGCTGGCATTGCGCAATCCCGACTTCACCACCGCCGAGCGTATCGCCGGTGCACTGAACGAGCTGGTGGGCGGTGCGACGGCTCGGGCGATCGACTCCGCCACGGTGGCGCTGCCCGTGCCGCCCGCCTATCGCGGCCGCATCGCCCAGCTGCTCGGCGAGATCGAGCAGCTGCCGATCGAGCCCGACACCGCCGCCCGCATCGTGATCGACGAGAGCTCCGGGATCATCGTCATGGGCGAGAACGTGCAGGTCAGCCGCGTCGCCGTGGCGCAGGGCAATCTGACGGTGCGGATCACCGAGACGCCGCAGGTCTCCCAGCCCAATCCGTTCGCCGACGGACGCACCGTGGAGGTGCCGCGCACGGAGATCCAGGTCGACGATCAATCCCAGAACCGCATGGTCGCGCTGGAGCCCGGCGTCACCCTCAAGGATCTCGTCGACGGCCTGAACGCGCTCGGCGTCGGTCCCCGCGACCTGATCGGGATCCTGCAGGCCATCAAGGCGGCCGGCGCCCTGCAGGCCGAGATCGAGATCATCTGATGTCGCGCACGGACGCCATCGCCACTACCCCCAGCGAGCCGGCCTCCGAGCCGCGCGTGGCCGCGATGCGCCGCGCCGCGGCCGAGTTCGAGGCCGTCCTGGTTGGCCAGATGCTGGCTGGCATGACGGCCGGCCTCAGCTCCGACGGTCCCCTGGGCGGGGCCGACGATCCGTTCGGGTCGATGCTGCGCGACGAGTATGGGCGGCTGATCAGCCGCAAGGGCGGCATCGGTGTGGCGGATGCGGTGCTGCGGCAGCTCATGCGAGCACAGGAGGTCCGATGAGCGCCGAATCGCGGGTCGCCGTGCTTCTCGCCTTGATGGGCCAGCTGCAGGAGGTGATGCGGACGGAAAACGGTCTGCTGCGCGATCTCAAGCTGGCACGGCTGCGCGAGCTGCAGGCCGAGAAGTCGGCGCTCGCCATGCACTTCGAGCGCGAGCTGCGCCGCCTGCGCGAGATGCCCGACGTGCTGGCCGCTCTCGACGACGCGGCACGGCGCCTGCTCGAGGAGCGGATGCGCGAGTTCCAGCGCTCCGCGCGAGCCAACACCGAGCGGCTCAGGAATGCGCACGGCCTCGTGGAAGCGCTGGTGCAGGCATTAGGCCAGGAGCTCGGTGCCGAGCCGGCGGTGCGCTACGCCGATGGAGCAGCTCCGGTCGGCGGCGCGGCCCGAGTCGTCGCCATCGCCTTCGACCGGCGCTGCTAGGAGGCCGCCATGTCGCTGAATGCCGTCCTCTCCAACGCGCTTAGTGGCCTCGCTGTCGCACAGAACGCCCTGGCCGTCACCTCCAACAACGTCGCGAACGCCAACACCGCCGGCTATTCGCGGCAGGTGGCGCAGCAGGAGTCGGTCGTGCTCGCCGGTCGCGGCGCCGGCGCACGCAGCCTGCCGACGACGCGCGCGGTCGACGATCTGCTCACGGCGCGAGCGCGCGACCAGGCGAGCCGGGTCGGGCGCAGCGACGCCCTCGACACGATCCACCAACAGATCCAGGATCGCATACTCGGCGCACCGGGCGATGCATCGCAGGGCTTGTCGGCGCGCCTGACGGACCTCGCGACCGCGGCCGAGGCCCTGGCGGCCGGACCCGAGGAGGCGGGACTCGGCGCCGGCCTGCTCGGCGCCGGCGAGGGTCTGGCGCGTGCGATCAGCGGGGCGGGCAGCGAAGTGCAAGCCATGCGGCGCGAGGTCGATGGCCAAATAGCCGATACGGTCACCAGCGCCAACGCAACGCTCGCCCGACTCGCCGACATCAACGAGGCTCTGACGCACAACGGCGCGACTCCGGACCTTCTCGACAGCCGCGACCGGCTGCTGGACGATCTCGCGCAGCAGCTCGACGTCTCGGTGAACTTCGGCCCCCGAGGTGTCACGACCGTCTACGCGCGCGGCGGCGCAGCCTTGCTCGACGGCGAGCTGCGGCAGCTGGTCTACGAGCCCGCCACCGAAGTCGGCCAGACGACCAGCTTCGGCGCGATCCGCATCTTCGATGCCGAGGATATCGATGCGGCAACGGGCCAGCCGCTTGCCGGCACGGTCGGCGACCTTCTGGTGAGTGCGGGCGTTCGCGCGGAGCTGCCGAGCGAGCTCCAGGGCGATGCGATACCCGACGCTGCCCAGCAGATCGTCTCGCCCCTGCGCACCGGGCGGCTGCAAGGGCTGCTCGAGGCGCGCGACCGGCTGTTGCCTGATCTCGCCGACGAGCTGGGCGAGCTGGCCGACCTCACCCGGTTCACGCTCAATGCGGCGCACAATTCGGCCAATCCCAATCCACCGGCAACGTCACTGACCGGCACGCGCACGGACACCGACGCCTTCGCGGGCGCCGTGCGGAGCGGCACGGCCTACCTTGCCGTGATCGACCGAACCTCGGGCGCGGTCGCGACGACGATCGCCATCGATGTCGCCGGATCGGCCGACGCATCCGCGCTGGCAGCCTCGCTCTCGGCAGGCCTCGGCGGCTACGGCAGCGCCGCGATCGACGGCGCCGGCCGGCTGGTGATCAGCGCTGCCGGCAACTATGCGCTCGCCGTGAGCGAGGCCGACAGCGCGATCACCGCCACGGATGCTCAAGGGCACGCGCGGGCGCAGGGCTTCTCGCACTTTTTCGGCCTCAACGATCTGCTGGTCGTCGGCGCTGGCGGGCCGACCGAACTGCGGGTCCGCACCGATCTCGCGGCCGATTCGCGTCTGGTGTCGCGCTCCGTGCTCGACGTCGACGTCGGGCCGCCCATGACTGCCCAGCTGGGTGGGAAAGGTGACAATCGCGGGGCGCAAGCCTTGGCCGCAGCGTTCGAGACCGCGACGGCTGCCGTGCCGCGCGGGGCACTGCCCGGCGGTTCGTTCAAGCTCGCCGACTATGCAGCCGAGCTCGTCGCCGTGCGGGCGGGAGCGGCCGAGCGGGCCAGCGCCGACAGCGCTCTCGACCAGGACTTGCTCGAAGATCTCGACCTGCGCCGCTCGGAGGTGTCGGGCGTCAATCTCGACGAGGAGCTGTCGCGGCTCGTGCTGTTCCAGCAAGCCTACAGCGTGTCGGCGCGTCTCCTGGCGATCACGAACCAGCTGTTCGACGATCTGCTGGCCGTGACCGGATAGGAGGGGGCCGATGACGCTCAGAATCGGCGATCTCGCCCAGAGCAGCCGGCTGACCGCGACCATGCTCGGCGTCCAGGGTAGGCTCCGCGAGGCCCAGGCGGCGGTGAGCTCCGGCAAGGCCGCTGCGAGCTTCGATCAGATTGCCGATCGCGCCGCGGAACTGCTGCGGGTGCGGGATACGCGTACCGTGCGTTCCGCGCTCGCCGCCCAGAACGACCGCCTCGGCCAGGAGCTGCAAGTCGCCGACGGGGCCATGGCGGCCGTGATCGATGTCGCAGATCGGGCGCGCGTCGCACTCGTGCAACGGCTCGACGGCGGGCTCGGCGACGAGGTCCAGCTGGATGCGGAGATCGATTCCCTGCTGGCGGAGGTCGAGGATTCCCTCAACACCCGGTTCAACGGGCGCTATCTGTTCGGCGGCACGCGGACGGACGCGGCTCCGGTAAGCCTGCCGTCCCCTCCCCCGACGACCGCCGATCCGACCGCATACTATCGCGGCGACCAGGTGAGATTGACCGCGCGCGCCGACCTGGGCGTCGAGGTGACCTACGGCGTGACGGCGGACGCCGCACCGTTCGCGGCACTGATCGGCGCGCTGGGCCAGGCCAGGGACGCCCATCTGAACGACGATCGCGCCGGCCTCGCCGCCGCGTCGTCGGCCATGGAAACGGCACTCGGCGGACTGACCGATCTGCGGGCGCAGGTCGGCATTGCCGCGGAGCGCCTGGAATCCATCGCCGAGGGTCAGCGCACGACCGTGCTCTACCTGGACGAGGTGACCAGCTCGATCGAGGACGTCGATCTGGCCGCCGTCATGACCCGGATCGCGAGCGACCAAGCGAGCCTTGAGGCAGCCTACACGATCACAGGCCGCCTCGCGGCGCTCTCGCTTGCCGACTATCTGCGCTGAGGCCCGTTCCCGCTCCGGCGCCCGCCGGCAGGCCAACGTGGCCGAGGCGGCTCCATCAAACAGCTCGGGAGATCCTGCATGCCACTCCGAATGACCGCCAGCCCGCCGCCCGACGGCGCGATCACGTCACGCCCGCCGGAACTGCCGGTGATCCGCTTCATACGGGGATTGCCTGGGTTCCCCGGTGCGACCGGCTTCACGCTGCACTCGGTCGAGCAATGGCCGACCGGGTTCCTGGTCATGCGCTCGGTCGACGATCCGGATCTGCGCTTCCTGCTGCTGCGCTGCGCTCGTGACGCGCTGCCGCTGCAGCCCGCCGAACTGGACGATGCCTGCGCGCGTCACGGGCTGCGCGCCGGGCAGGTCGAGGTGCTGCTGGTCGTGACGCTGCAGCCGAACGTCGCCGATGGCGACGACCTCGGTTTCCACGTCAATCGCCGCGCCCCGGTGCTCGTCGACATCGCGCAGTCCGTGGGCGTCCAGCACGTGCTCGACGACCCGACCTATGCCGTGCGGGCCCCGCTGGCGAGGGCGGCATAGTCGTCTGGAAAGGCCGCCGCATTATCGTTGTCAGGATCCGGCCCGGCACCACATAGTGCGGTCGCGTATGCACATTTGACGACGAGGCCGGTGACGGATGACCGATCGGCAATGCAGCTCGTGCCGAAGGCGGCGTCGTGGCCTGTCGGCGGTGCTGGTGGCGCTCGGCGTGGCGGCCGCGCTTCCCGCGCCGGCCCAGGAAATGTCGCTCGACCCCGAGCGTGGCGTGATCACGATGGCGCCGCTGCTGGAGCGGACCACGCCAGCCGTGGTGAACATCTCGGTGGTCGCGCGCGAGGCGAGCAGCGACAATCCCCTGTTTCGCGACCCCTTCTTCCGTCGCTTCTTCGATCTCCCCGCGCAGCCCGAACCGCGGCGCTCGATCAGCGCCGGCTCCGGCGTGATCGTCGATGCCCGACGCGGCCTCGTGCTGACCAATCATCACGTCGTCCGCGCCGCCGAGAGGATCACCGTCACCCTGAAAGACCGGCGCGACTACACCGCCGAGCTGATCGGCAGCGATCCCGCCACCGACATCGCCCTGTTGCGCATCCCGTCGCAGGCCCTGACCGCGCTCGCCTTCGGCGACAGCGACCGGCTCAAGGTCGGCGATCTGGTCGTCGCCATCGGTAACCCGTTCGGCCTGGGGCAGACCGTGACCTCGGGCATCGTCAGCGCCCTCGGCCGAGGCGGCATCACCAACGGCAATTTCGAGGACTTCATCCAGACCGACGCGTCGATCAATCCCGGCAATTCCGGCGGCGCACTGATCAACTCCAAGGGTGAGCTGATCGGTATCAACACGGCGATCCTGGCGCCGAGCGGCGGCAATGTCGGCATCGGCTTCGCCGTCCCCGCCAACATGGCCCGCGCCGTGATGGACCAGCTGCTGCGCTTCGGGTCGGTGCGCCGCGGGCGCATCGGCGTGGTGATCCAGGACCTGGAACCCGAGGCGGCCGAGCATCTGGGGCTGGCGCCCGACCAGGGGGCGGTGATCGCGCGCGTGGAGCCGTCGTCCCCGGCCGCGCAAGCGGGGCTGCGAGCCGGCGACGTCGTCGTCGCGGCCGACGGCCATCTGGTCAACGGCTCGGGCGAGTTGCGCAACCATATCGGCCTCGTCGAGGCGGAGCATACCGTGCGGTTGGAGATCCTGCGCGACGGGCGGCGCAGCACGATCGCCGTGCCGGTGACCCCCATGCGCGAGACGGATGCAGCGGCCGCCGGATCGGGCGCGCTGGCCGGCGCGCGGTTGGCGCCGATTCCGGCCGACCATCCGGCCTATGGCGAGGTCGACGGGGTGCTGGTCACCGGCGTGCAGCGTGGCAGCCCGGCGGCTGCGGCCGGTCTGCGGCGAGGGGACATCATCCTCGGCGTCGACGGCGACGCGACCGGCTCGCCCGAGGAGCTGGCCGGCGCGCTCGCGCCGAGCGGCGAGCGGTTCCAGCTGAACATCCTGCGCGGCGGCCGGGAGATCGCGCTGGTCGTCGGCTGAGCCCGGGATTGTCAGGCTCGTCGCCCGTGCCTAGATAGGTGATGTCTCAACGGGGTGTCCGGGCTTGCCCGGGCTGAGAGGCGCCGCGGCGCGACCCGTCGAACCTGATCCGGCTCATACCGGCGAAGGGATTTGAGATGCCGCAGCCCGGCACCCCGATCCCCGCGCCGGAGCAACCTCGAGGGAGGCGCGGCGCCCGTGACGCGAAGGTGGCCCAGCGGCGTTCCGACGGCGCTCACCATCGCCGGCTCGGACAGCGGCGGCGGTGCCGGCATCCAGGCCGACCTGAAGACCTTCTCGGCGCTGGGCGTCTACGGCGCCTCGGCGCTCACAGCACTGACGGCTCAAAATACCCAGGGCGTGCAGGCTGTCCTGCCGATCGACGCCGCTTTCGTGCGTCGCCAGATCGACTCCGTGTTTGCCGACCTGCGTGTCGACGCCGTGAAGATCGGCATGCTCGGCGACCCGGACATCGTCCTGGCCGTGGCGGACGGGCTGCTGGCCTGGGGGCCGCCCAACGTCGTCCTCGACCCGGTGATGGTGGCGAAGGGCGGCGATCGTCTGTTGCGGGCCGAGGCCGTGGCTGCCCTGCGCGAGCGGCTGCTGCCGCTGGCCGACCTGATCACGCCCAACCTGCCCGAGGCGGCGGCGCTTCTCGACTCCGCCGCACCGCGGGACCGGCCGGGCATGGTGGCCGCGGCCGCCGCGCTTCGGGCCGCCGGTGCCCGTAACGTCCTGGTCAAGGGCGGGCATCTCGAATCGGACGCGAGCCCGGATCTGCTCGATACCGGCATTGCCCGGACGTGGCTCGAGGCCCCACGCATCGCGACGCGGCACACACACGGCACCGGTTGCACGCTGTCCGCGGCGATCGCCGCCCTGCTGGCCAGCGGCCGCGCACTGCCGGAGGCCGTGGCCGAAGCCAAGGTGTGGCTGACAGGGGCCTTGCGGGCCGCCGACAGCCTGCGGCTCGGTCGCGGGATCGGCCCGGTCCATCATTTCCATGCCCTTTGGCCCGATCCCGGTTCCGGTCGCGGCGATGGCTGAGCGGGGACTGGGCGTCACCGTCGGCATCGGGCGCATCGAGTTCGCCGGCGCGCCGCTGTTCGAGCGGCTGCGGTTCCGGCTCAATGCCGCACGCTGGACCTGCCTGCTCGGGCCTTCGGGCGTCGGCAAGTCGACACTGCTCCGGGTCGTCGCCGGCCTGCAGCCCGGCGGGCTTGTCGTCGCCGACGATGGTGCGGATCTGCACGGCCGGATCGCCTGGATGGCGCAGCAGGACCTGCTGCTGCCCTGGCTCGACGTGCTGGGCAACGTGCTGCTCGGCCACCGCCTGCGCGGCGTCGGGAGGCGTGAGCTGCGCCGATTGCGCGAGCCGGCCATGGCGCTGCTGGCTCAGGTCGGACTCGGGGACCGGGTGCACAGCCTGCCCGCGGCCCTGTCCGGCGGCATGCGCCAGCGCGCAGCGCTCGCCCGCACGCTGATGGAGGATCGGCCGGTGGTGCTGATGGACGAGCCGTTCTCGGCCGTCGACGCGATCACCCGCCACCGGCTGCAGGATCTGGCGGCCGAGCTGCTCGCCGGGCGCACCGTGCTGCTGGTGACGCACAGCCCGCTCGAGGCGCTGCGCCTCGGGCACAAGGTGGTCGTCATGAGCGGGCGGCCGACCACGCTCTCCGCCCCGATCGTGCCCCGCGGAGCGCCGCCGCGCGACGCCGCCGATCCCACGCTGCTGGCCCAGGAGGCGGAGCTGATGGGCGAGCTGACCCGCTCGGCCGTGCTGCAGGCGGCCTCGTGAGCGCCTTGAGGGCCGTTGCCACTGCTTGCGGCCTGATCCTGGCTTGGCAAGCGCTGGTCTGGCTGACCGAGGTGCCCGCCTTCATTCTACCCGGCCCCGTCGCGGTCGGCCGGGCTCTAGCCGACCATGCCGGCCTCCTCGCCCTGCACGCCAGGATCACGCTCGTCGAGATCCTGCTCGGCATCGCCTTGGGTGCCTCCATCGGCGCGGCGACGGCGATCCTCCTCGCCCTCTCACCGCGTGCGCGCCATTGGCTGACGCCACTCCTGGTGATCAGCCAGGCGCTACCCGTCTTCGCCCTGGCACCGATCCTGGTGCTCTGGCTCGGCTACGGCATGGCGTCGAAAGTGGCGATGGCGGTGCTGATCATCTACTTCCCGGTGACCGCCGCCTTCCTCGACGGCCTGCGCCGCACCGATCCGGGGTGGCTGGACCTAGCCCGCAGCATGGACGCCTCGTCGACGGCCGTGCTGCGCCATATCCGGGTGCCAGCCGCGTTGCCGGCTTTCGCCTCGGGCCTGCGGGTAGCCGCGGCGGTGGCGCCGATCGGCGCCGTGGTCGGCGAGTGGGTCGGCTCGAGCGCCGGCCTCGGCTACCTCATGCTGCATGCCAACGCCCGCATGCAGGTCGACCTGATGTTCGCCGCCCTGGTCGTGCTGGCGGTGATCGGGCTCCTGCTGTGGACCGCTGCGGACCATGGCGGCCGCGCGCTCGCCCGCTGGCAGCCCGAGGCGCTGAGCCCCGATCCTGGAGGACTCGACTGATGCGGCTGCGGCACGCCTTCCTGGTGCTCTCGGCTCTCCTGCTCGCCTGGTCGCCCAGCCAGGCCGCCGACAAGCTGTCGGTGGTCCTCGATTGGTTCGTCAATCCCGACCACGGCCCGTTGGTGGTGGCGCGCGAGCACGGCTTCTTCGCCGCGCAGGACCTCGACGTCACCCTGATCGCACCGGCAGACCCCAACGACCCGCCCAAGCTGGTGGCCGCCCGGCAAGCCGACCTAGGCCTCTCCTACCAGCCCCAGCTGCACCTCCAGGTGGCGCAGGGCTTGCCGCTGGTCCGCGTCGGCACCCTGATCGCCACGCCCCTCAACAGCCTCGTCGTGCTGGCCGACGGGCCGGTCCACGAGCTTGCCGACCTCAAGGGGCGGAAGGTCGGCTTCTCGGTCGGCGGCTTCGAGGATGCGCTGCTCGGCACGATGCTGGAGCGGCACGGGCTGCAGCTCGCCGACGTCGAGCTGGTCAACGTGAACTTCTCGCTCTCGCCGGCGCTGCTCGCCGGGCAGGTCGACGCCGTGATCGGCGCGTTCCGCAATTTCGAGCTGAACCAGATGGAGCTGAACGGTCGGCCGGGCCGCGCCTTCTTTCCGGAGGAGGAAGGGGTGCCGGGCTACGACGAGCTGATCTTCATCGCCCATCGCGACGATCTGGGCCGCGAGCCGCTGCGCCGTTTTCTGCTTGCCGTCGAGGCGGCCACCGCCTGGACGATCAATCACCCCGAGGAGGCGTGGGACGTGTTTCGCGGGGCCGACCCGGCCCTCGACGACCAGCTCAACCAACGCGCCTGGCGGGACACGCTGCCCCGGTTTGCCCACCGGCCCGCCGCACTGGATTACGGGCGCTATCAGCGCTTTGCCGGTTTCCTGGCGGCACGCGGCCTGATCCCCAGCCCGCCGCCTGTGGCCAGCTATGCCCGGGACCTGTTCGCGGAGACTTCGCCATGACCGACTTCGTCGCCACCGGGGTCGACCGGATCCGGCAGACGTCGCCGCTGGTGCACAACGTCACCAATCTCGTCGCCATGACGCTGTCCGCCAACGTGCTGATCGCGGCCGGGGCATCGCCGATCATGTCGGCCGCCCCCGAGGAAGCCGCGGCGCTGGCCGCCATGTCCGGTGCCTTGGTCGTGAACATCGGTACGCTGACCCGGGACTGGGTCGAAGGCGCCCATGCGGCGGTCGGCGGGGCCGTGGGCGCCGGGAGGCCCTGGATCCTCGATCCGGTCGGCGTGGGCGCAACCGACTTCAGGCGTGAGACCACCGCTTCGCTGCTGCCGAGCCGCCCCCGCATCATCCGCGGCAACGCCTCCGAGATCATGGCGCTGGCGGGCGCCACCGGCGGCGGCAAGGGCGTCGACAGCACGGCGGGTGCCGAGGCCGCCGCGGATTCGGCCAAGCGGCTGGCGGACTCCACGGGTGCGGTCGTCGCCGTCACCGGTGCCGTCGATCTCGTCACCGACGGCACGCGCATGCTGCGGGTCGCCAACGGGCACGAGCTGCTGACCAGGACGACGGCATCGGGCTGCGCCCTCACCGCCCTGATCGGCGCGTGGGCCGCCGTGCTGGAGGACGCCCTCGACGCCACGGCGGGGGCGCTCGCGGCCTACGGGGTCGCGGCGGAGCTGGCGGCGGCTCGCGCGCAGGGATGCGGCAGCTTCGTCCCGGCCCTGCTCGACGCGCTGGGCGCCCTGGACGGCGCCACCGCCGCTCGCATGGCCCGGATCGGGTGAGAGCCGCCTTCACCCTGGGTCTCTATCTGGTCACCGACCGGGAGCTGTGTCGCGGCCGGGATATCGAGAGCGTGGTCGCGGAGGCGGTCGCGGGCGGGGCCACCATGGTCCAGCTGCGCGACGATGCGACGCCCGCGGCCGAGCTGATCGCGCTCGCCCGTCGATTGGCAGAGCTGCTCGCGCCCGCCAACGTGCCCTTGATAATCAACAATCACGTCGAGATCGCCGCCGCGGCCGGGGCGGCCGGCGTGCATCTCGGGCAGACCGACGCCTCGCCGCGGCTGGCGCGGGCTCGGCTGGGCGACGACGCGATCATCGGGCTCAGCATCACGGCGGCCGATCAGGTCGCGGCCGTCCCCGCAGGCGTCGTCGACTATCTGGGTGTCGGACCGGTCTTTGCCACCGCGACCAAGACGGACGCCGCCCCGCCCATCGGTCTCGGCGGGCTTGCCGACGTGCGAATGGGTTGCAGCCTGCCGATCGTCGCGATCGGCGGCATCGACCGCGGCAATGCCGCAGCGGTGATCGCCGCCGGCGCCGACGGTATCGCCGTCGTATCGGCCATATGCTCGGCCCTGGCGCCGCGCGACGCGGCGCGCGAGCTCGCCATTCTAGTCGCCGCAGCACGCCACAAACGAAAGGCTGGTTGATGCAGACGCCCTGGCTCGACGAGAGCTTCACCGGCGACGGGATCGACCCGCGCCTGGCCTGGCACTGTGCGCCGCCGGAATGGCGGACCGGCCCCGACGGGCTCCGCTTCGCCACCGTGGCGGCGACGGATTTCTGGCAAGGCACGCACTACGGCTTTCGTGTCGACAACGGCCACGCGCTGCTGGCAGAGGTCGCCGGTGACTTCCTGCTCCAGTCGCGGGTGCGGACGGCACCCGTGCATCAATACGACCAGGCGGGACTGATGGTCCGGCTGAGCGCCGAGTGCTGGCTGAAGACCTCGGTCGAGCACGAGCCCGGTGAGCCGAGCCGGCTCGGGGCGGTGATCACCAATCACGGCTGGTCGGACTGGTCGACGCAGGATCTGCAGGCGGATCTCGCCGGCGATATGCAGTTTCGCGTCACCCGACGCGGCGCGGATTACCTGGTCGAGGCGGCGGTCGGCGGCGGACCGTGGAGCCAGATCCGGCTCGGGCGCATGCAGGCCGATCAGGGCGGCCCGGTCCGGGCCGGCATCTACGCCTGCAGCCCGAAGGCCGCGGGGCTGGAAGTCCGGTTCGCGCGGCTGACGATCGAACGTTAGCCTGTCAGGAACGCTCGGCCGACTTGCCGCGGATCTGGGCGATCAGCGCGTCGAGCCCCTGTCGGCCGACGACCGCATCGAACTCGCTCCGATTGCTGACCACCATGCTCACGCCCTCGACCGCCACGTCGATCAGCTTGTACTGGCCGGCGCTGTCGCGCACCCGCCAGTCGATGCGCACTGGCTGCGGCCGCGTCGACATCGTCGCCTCGGTCGCGATGAGGGCGTCGTCGCCGTCCTCGACGCAGCGCCCCAGCGCCTTGAAGCCGACCTCGCCGCCCAGCCGGGCGAAGCGATAGGCGAGGCTGTCCAGCGCATAGACGCGAAAGGCGTCGAGATAGGCGGTCCGCTGCTGCTCGGTCGCCGAGCGCCAATGTTTGCCCAGCACGATCCGAGCGATCAGGGGCACGTCGGCCACCTCGAACAGCAGCTTGCTCATGCCGTCGAGGCGCTGGGCATCGCTGGCGCCGGGCGCGTTGAGGATGGCGATGCTGCGATCCGCGGCGTCCTGGACGAACGCCTCGGAGCCGGGGCAGTCCGCGCGGGCGACGGGAACGACCGCGAGCCAAGCGGCCGCGGCGGTGACCAGAACGAGAGTGGAACGTCGTAGCGGCATGGTGCGGGGTCGTCCGCTCAGGCGAGCGCATCCGGTGCCGGCTTGCCGGCGAAGAATGCGTCCAGATTGTCGAGCGCCCGGAAGCCCATCGCTTCGCGAGTCTCGACCGTGGCACTGCCGAGATGGGGCAGCAGGAAGCAGTTTGGAAGGGCCAGATAGCCTTTGTGATAGGCGGGCTCGCCCGCATACACGTCGAGCCCGGCAGCGAACAGCCTGCCGGTACGCAGCGCCTCGATCAGCGCCTCGTCGTCCACCAGCGTCCCTCGGGCGGTATTGACGAGCACGCTCCCGGGC
>JAXMCJ010000025.1:0-79796 GCA_046349415.1 Geminicoccaceae bacterium | reverse complement strand
AGGTGCGCGCGGCTTTCGCCGATCTCGTCGCGCAGGGCTGGACCGACGCCATCCGTGCCCTGCACCCGGACGAGCGCATCTACACCTTCTGGAAGTATTTCCGGAATGCCTGGGCGAGGAACGCCGGCCTGCGCATCGACCACCTCCTGCTCAGCCCGGTGGTGGCGACCCGCTTGAAGGGTGCCGGCGTCGATCGCGAGGTCCGCGGCTGGGAGAAGGCCAGCGATCACGCTCCGGCGTGGATCGAGATCGATGACTAGAACCGGGTGCTCAAGGCAAGGTGGCGAATGCCGAGCCAGGACGACATGGATGCGAAACGAAGTCCGACCAAGCGCGCTAACATGCTGATATCGTTGGCGTCCCCAACGGGACTCGAACCCGTGTTCCAGCCTTGAAAGGGCTGTGTCCTGACCACTAGACGATGGGGACCCGGGGCGCAGAGCTAATGGGGCGTGCGCGGGAAATCAAGCCGGATGGCGGGCTCAGCCGTCGAGCAGGGCCAGGCTCTCCAGGAGCTCGGGGCGGGCGATGAGCAGCTCGCGGCCGCGGCGGCGGACCACGCCCGAGCGGGCGAGCTGGCCCAAGGTGCGCGCCACCGTCTCGCGCGTGGTGCCGACGCGGGCGGCGATCTCCTCCTGGGTCGGCAGCGCGGCGATGGCGGCGCTGCCGTCGGGGCGTGGCTGGGCGATGCGGCCGAGCTCGCGGTAGATGCGCTGCATGGCGGTCAGCACGCTCAGCTCGGCGATGCGCTCGTCCGTGTCGCGGATGATCCGCGCCAGGTTGCGCAGGAGCGTCAGCGCCAGGGCGCCATGGGCGAGGACCAGCTCCTGGAACGGGCCGCTCGGCAGGGCGGCAACGAGGCACGATTCCAGCGCCTCGACGGCGGCGGTGCGTGGCGAGCCGTCGAGCGCCGCCAGCTCGCCGAAGTGCGCGCCGGGCTCCAGCACGGCATAGGCGACCTCGCGGCCCGAGCTGGCGTAGTTCACGACGCGCACGCGCCCGGCGACCAGGAACAGCACGTCGCGATTGTCGTCGGCCTCGCGGCTGAGCACGAACTCGCCGGGCTCGTAGCGGCGCCAGGCGCAGCGGGCGGCAAGCCGCGCCCGCTCGTCCGGTGCCAGCGGCGCGAGCAGCCGAATGCCGTCCAGGGTGCCCGACGGCATGCCTTCATTCTCCCGTTCCCGAGCGGCGATCCTATCGACGGCGGGGCCGGTGGCGCTATAAAAAATGCTGGGAGGTCGCAGCATGCGGTTCGCGACGCGCAGGGAGGCCGGCCGGGAGCTCGGCGAGCGGCTGGCTGAGCTGGCGCTGGCCGATCCCGTGGTCCTGGCGCTGCCGCGCGGCGGGGTGCCGGTGGCGGTCGAGGTGGCCCTTCGGCTCGCCGCACCTCTCGATCTCGTGATCGCGCGCAAGATCGGCGCGCCCGGCCATGCCGAGCTGGCGGCCGCCGCCGTGGTCGACGGCGAGCGCCCCGAGCTGGTGCGCAATCCCGGCGTGATCCGCGACCTGCGGATCGGCGAGGATTACCTGGCGCGCGAGGAGCAGCGCCAGCTCGCGGAGATCGCCCGGCGCCGCGCGCTCTATCTCGCCGGCCGGCCGCGCGTGCCGGTCGCCGGGCGGACCGCGATCGTGGTCGACGACGGCATCGCCACCGGCGCCACCATCCGCGCGGCGTTGCATGCCGTGCGCCGGGCGGGGCCGGCCGTGCTCGTGCTGGCGGTGCCGGTGGCCGATGCGGGGGTGCTGGCGCGGCTCGCGGGAGAGGCCGACCGGATCGTCTGCCTGCACACGCCGAGCGGTCTCGCCGCGGTCGGGCAGCACTATCGCGACTTCCGCCAGGTCGAGGATGCGGAGGTGGTGGCGATGCTGCAGGGACGGGAGGCGCCTTGAGCCCGCCCTGGCCGGCGTCGGTCGCTGAGGCCCGTGCAGTCCAGGAGCGGCTTCGGCACGAGGTGGTGCGCTCGGGCGATCCCGGCCCGATCAGGACGATCGCCGGCATCGACGCCCATGTCGCACCGGTGGCGGGGCTGACCTGGGCGGCGGTGGCGGTCGTCGCCATGCCCGGGCTCGAGCTGGTCGAGACCGCACTGGCGGCATTGCCGACCGGCTTTCCCTACGTGCCGGGCTATCTTTCCTTCCGCGAGGTGCCGGCCGCCCTGGCCGCACTGGCGCTGCTGCGCCGGCCGCCGGACCTCCTGATGGTCGACGGCCACGGCGTCGCCCATCCGCGCGGCGTCGGCATCGCCGCCCATCTCGGGGTCGTCGCCGGGCTGCCGTCGATCGGGGTCGCTAAGTCGCGCCTGGTCGGCCGCTTCGACGAGCCGGGCCCCGGCAAGGGCGAGCGCTCCCCCCTGCGCATCGGCGAGGAGGTCGCAGGGACGGTGCTCCGCTCACGCGAGCGGTCGCGGCCCCTGTTCGTCTCGACGGGCCACCGGATCTCGCTGGAGCGGGCGGTGGCTCTGGTCACGGCCTGCCTGACCCGCTACCGGCTGCCCGAGCCGACGCGGCTGGCCGACCGCGTCTCCAGGATGCACCCCTGAGAGCCGCGGCCTACTCGTCCCTATCCTCCTCGTCCTCGTCGTCGTCATCCTCGTCCTCGACCACGCGCCGCTTCACCGGCCGCTTGAGCTCGGCAAGCTCGATGCCGAGCGTGTCGCACAGCTTCTGCACCGCCTGCTCCTCCGCCGGCGTCAGCACGCCGTCGGTGCTGGCGATGGCGAGCGCTGCCCGCACCAGCAGGCGCGCCTGGTCCGGCGCATCGTCGAACACCGCGACGGCACCGATGGCTTCCGCCTCCGCCGCCTTGCGGTCGTCGGTGAACTGCTCGGCGTAGTCGTCGAACGCGTCGAACAGGTCGTCGAGATCGATCTCGGTAAGGCGGTCCTCGTCCTCGAACACCGACAGGAGCTCCTCGCGCTCGTCGGGGCTGGAGACGCCGTCGGCGAAGGCCACCAGGGCGGTCGCGGCCGCCAGCGCCTCCAGCAGATCGTCGCTCACCTCGATCTCGAGCTCGTTGGCGAGCTCGCCGAGCACCTGCGACCGGAAACCCTCGAACTTCGCCCGCACCCAGCTCAGCGGCATGTTCCCTCCCGCACCTTTCCCTTCACGATACCTAGGATGGCCATGGGCGCACGCCAATGCCGCGCTCAGAAGCCACGCAAGGGCATGTCGGGCGCACGCCGCAGCCAGTTGTCCGGGCTGAGGCGGCAGGCGCCGTCGATCAGGTGCAGCGCGTAGGCGTGCCGCGAGCGGGTCGAGAGGTTCGGGCCGCTGCGATGCGGCACTTGGCCGTGCAGCACGACGAGCGTGCCCTTGGGCGCGCACAGCGGCACGAGCCCGTCCTCGGGCAGCGGCGTCGCGTCGAGGGTCTCCATCCAGGTCCGCCGGCCGTCGCGCACGAAGCGCCGATGCAGCGGGCGGCGATGCCCGCCGGGCTCCGCCCACATGCAGCCGTTGCGCTCGTCGGCGTCCTCGAGCGCCACCCACAGGCCGACGCAGCTCAAGGGCTCGCTGTGCAGGAAGCTGCTGTCCTGGTGGCAGACCACCTCGCCGCCGATCCGCGGCTGCTTGAAGATGTACATCGACTGCAGCAGCAAAGGCTCGGCCAGCCCGAGTGCCGCGGCCACGGCCGCGAACCGGGAGTCGCGCGAGAAGGCGTCGAAGACCGGGTCGAGATCGTGCAGGGCATGCCCGACCTTGTTCAGCGAGAGCCCGAGCGGGCGCAGCAGCTCACCCGAGGCGTCGAACGAATCGGGCTCGAAGAAGAATCGCACCTTGTCGCCGGAATCGAGGAACCAGTCGTCCTGCGCGTGGCTGTTGTCGCCCGTGGCGAACACGGTCCGCACGCCGGCCGGGTCGAAGCCGGCCATCAGCTCGGCCATCCGGCCGCGCAGGGCGTCGCAACGGTCGGCGGGGACGAACCCTTCGAGCACGAGGAAACCGTCGCGCCGGTACCGGGCGAGCTCGTCCTGGCTCAGGCTCATGGCCGATCCCGGCGCGCCGCGCCGAAATCACTCATCCAGCCGTCGCAGGCGGCGAAGAACCCGGCCTTGTGCTCGGCCTGCCAGCGCGCCAGCGACCAGGGCGCCGCCGTCGGTATCATGTGTTCGAGGCCGAGATAGAGCCAAGCGGCGGTCTCGACGCCGGCGCCGGTCGCCACCGGATGCAGCTCCGCCCGATACTCCTCGCTCTCGTAGTGATTGATCCGCGCGATGTCGCGCGCCCCGGCGCGCCGCATCAGCCGACCCTCGACCTCGGCACCTTCGTCCGGCACCAGCATCGGGTAGCTCGCCCCGGCGACGCCGGTGCGGCGAAAGCCGCGGATCACGGCCGGGCACAGGTCAGCGAGGTCGATCGGGCGCTCGAGCAGCCAGGTCAGCACGTCGAGATCCATCAGCGTGCCGAAGAAGAACAGGGGCTGCCGCCCGGCGGCCGAGAGCGGGATCATCTCTGCGATGTCGAGGGGCGGGCGGGCGACCGCCAGGGATGGGCGCATGCCACCTCCATCCGGTGCAGGGCGGTCGAGGACCGGAGGCGTTTAGCAGATGAGCCGGGTGCCGCAAGCCCGCGCGCACGATCGATGGCGCGACCACGCGCCGGCGGCTAGGCTTGGGCCATGCGGTGGGGATCGATGTTCGCGGCGGGCGTGCTGCTGGGCCTATGCGGCCTGGTCGGCGAAGCCAAGGCGGCACCGCCGGCGGATCGCGACCGGCGCTGCCTCGCCATGATCGCCTATGCCGAGGCGGCCAACGAAGGGGCCTTGGGCATGCTCGCGGTCATGCGGGTCGTGCACAACCGCATCGCGGACCGCTCGTTCGCGGACGATGCGTGCGCGGTGGTGCTGCAGCGCGGGCAGTTCCAGCCGGTGTCGGAGCAGCCTTCGCTGCGGCAGGCGATGGCGCGGCCGGAGACGGCGAATTTGGCCCAGGCCGTCGGTGCCAACACGCGCGAGGCGCGCCTGCGACTGGTCGAGGCCTGGCGGCTCGCCGCCGTCGCCGCGGTGTGGCCGGCCCGCGACCCGACCGGGGGTGCGCTGTATTTCGTCAACCCACGCCTGATGAATCCGGACCTCTGCCCGTGGTTCGCAAAGCTGAAGCGCAGTGCGGTCATCGGCGAGCACGTCTTCATGCGCGACTACGGGCCGGGCGAGGCGAAGGCGGCACCGGCGCTGGCCTGCGCCCGAGCCGCAGCCGCGCGCTCTCCCGCGCCGCGACCCGCAACGCGGGTGGCCGCGCGCTGAGCGCTCAGCTGGTCCGGCGGACCCGGCGCGGCGGCACGGGCGGCGGCGAGGCGATGGCGTCGGCGATCTGCTGGCTCACCTGGCCCACCGCACGGCTCATCGCGGCGACGATCGAGTTGTAGTCCGGCACGGCCGCACCCTGCTCGTTGACCAGCGATCGGCCGCTGGCGAGCAGCGTCTCGTTGTCGCCGCGATAGATGCGCCAGCGGGCGTCGAGCACCACGGCACCGGTCTCGTCCGCGTCGAAGCGCCCGATGTCGACCTCGACGATCCGGTCGAGCGGCAGGTCGCCGCGCTGCGGCACGGGGATGACGTCGTTGGCATCGAGCAGCGCGTAGAGATCCTCGGCCATGATCCGGGTGAGCAGCGGCTCGAGCGGCTCGGCCCACTTGTTGAGATCGGCGAGCCGCATCTGATTGGCGCCGCGGCGGGTGACGATGTCGGGCCGGTCGAGATATTGCGGCAGGGTGATCGGCCCCAGCCCGATCACCAGGCCCTGCGCCGAGCGCTTGGCGACGGTGGGCTCGGAGGAGGTCGAGAGCGTGTAGAAGGTGGTCGGCGGGGTCTGGGCGCAGCCCGCGAGCGTGCCTCCCAGGGCGGCGGCCAGGACCAATGTCGCCAGGGCTCGCTTGGCCGTCACCGGTTGGCCCCCCCGCTCTTGCCGCGGATCAGAGCGTCGGGATTGCGCTCGAGATAGTCGGCCAGCACGCGGATCGACCGTGCCGCCCGGGACAGCTCCTGCATCATGTTCTCCGCATTGTTCGTGAGGGAAGAGCCGGCGCCCAGCGTCTTCTGCAGCGAGGCGATGGCGCCCTGGGCGTCCCGCAAGGTCTTGGTGGCCGAGTCGGCGACGCCGGTCATGCCGTCGAGCATGGGCCCGGTGGTGCTGTTCAGCTTGGCGATGACCTGCCGCAGCTCGGCCACGGCGGGCCCGATCTCGACTGCCGCCTTCTTCAGGTCCGGCGAATTGATCACCGCGTCCAGACCGGCCGCCGAGCGGTTCAGGCTGCCCATCAGGTCGTTGATCGGCAGGGCCGAGATCTTGTTGAGGAGGCCGGTGATCGAGGCCTGCAGCGCCTCCAGGGTCGCCGGCACCGATGGGATCACGGGCAGCGGGCCGCTGGTGTCGAGCTCCGCCGGGGGTGCGTCGGGGACGAAGGTCAGGTCGACGAACAGCTCGCCGGTGAGCAGATTGCCGGTCTGCAGCTGCGCGCGCAGGCCGCTGCGGATCAGCGCGGCCAGGGTCTGGTGCTGCCGGCTCTGGACGACCTCGGCGGTGACGTCGGGAATGATCCGCTGCGGCTCGATCTCGATGGTCACCGGGATCCGGATCCGATGCGCCTTCTCGTCGAACTGCACCTCGATGTTGGACACGGTGCCGACGGTGATGCCGCGAAACTCCACCGGTGCCCCAGGAGAGAGGCCGCGCACCGAGCCGTCGAAGTAGACAAGATAGGGGACCTTCTCGGTGAACTGCGCCTGCGCCAGCGCGCGCTGGTTCGGGTAGAGCGCAAAGCGGGCACCCTCATCCGCCACCGCCGTCGGCTGCGCGGTGAGCGGGGTGTCGACCTCGATGCCGCCGATCAGCAGCGCCTGCAGCGATGCCACCTGCAGCTCGACGCCGCCCGCGCCGGTCGCGAAGTCGATGCCGCTGGCATTCCAGAACCGGCTATTGACGTGCACCAGCTCGTGGAACGGCTCCTTGACGAAGATGCTGATGTCCAGGCTGCGCTCATCCTTGTCGAGCTCGTAGCCGAGCACCTGACCGATATCGATCCCGCGATAGTAGATCGGGGCGCCAGGAGAGACCGATCCGAGATTGGCCGCGGTCAGCACGAACTCGCGGCCGGGCACGTTGGAGCTGATCGGCGGCGGCTCCTCGAGCCCGGCGAACTCGCGCGCCGACTCGCCCTCGCCCGGCTCGAGGCCGATGTAGGCGCCGGACAGCAGGGTGCCCAAGCCGGACACGCCGCCCACGCCGATGCGCGGCTTGACGATCCAGAACCTGGTGTCGGCCTTAAGATACTCGGTGGCGGAAGGCACCATCTCCGCCGTCACGACGATGTTCTTGAGGCCGGGCGCGATCGCCACCGCCTGGACCGTGCCGACCTCGACGTCGAGGTAGCGGAGCTTGGTCTTGCCGGCCTCCAGGCCTTCGGCGGTGTCGAAGGTGATGGTGATCGTCGGCCCGCGCTCGGAATAGGCCTTCCAGGCCAGGAACCCACCGATCGCGAGCGCCACCAGGGGGATCAGCCAGACCAGGGAGATGCCGCGCTTGGGCCGCACCTCGGCTTGCAGCGGCTCAGACACGGAGCGGTCGACCTTGTTGTTCTCGTTCATCCGCTACATCCCACATCAACCTCGGGTCGAACGACATCGAGGCGAAGATCGTCACGATGACCACGGCGCAAAAGGCGACGGCACCGGCGCCCGCGGTGATCGTCGCCAGATTGCCCAGGGCCACCAGGGCGGCCAGGATGCCGGTCATGAACACGTCCACCATCGACCAGCGGCCGATGCCCTCGATGATCCGGTAGAGCCTGGTCCGGTCGGCCAGCCGGCTCGTCCAGCCGCGCTGGACGGACACCAGCAGGAAGGCGAGGCCCATCAGCTTGAGCACCGGCACCACGACACTGGCGAACAGCACGAGCAGCGCCACCGGCATCATGCCCGCCTGGATGAGCTCGACCACGCCGCCGACGATCGTGCTGGGCTCGCCGTGGCCGAAGGAGATGACGGTCAGCACCGGCAGGAGATTGGCCGGCACGTAGAGGATGGCGGCCGTGAGCAGGAGCGCCCAGGTGCGCGTGATGCTGTCCGGCTTGCGCCGATGGACGGGGCTGCCGCAGCGGGGGCAGACGACGCCGTGCGAGCGAGCCTCGTCCGCCCGCAGCAGCTGGTCGCACTCCTCGCAGGCGAGCAGGACGGTGCCGGCGCGCGGCGCCAGGATGCGATCGGAGGCCTGCGCGCCGAGGCGACGCCAGATGGTGTGCGGATCGAAGCGGGCGTCGGCCGCCGCGAGCAGGACGATCGTGGCGACGAAGGCGATGGCGGCGATGCCGATCTCGACGCGCGCGAGGTCCTGCAGCTTGACGTAGGCGACGATGACCCCGAGCAGGTAGACCTCCATCATCGCCCAGGTCTGGATCCGGTCGACGAAGCGGAAGCCGGCGACCAGCCAGGACGGCCGCAGCCCCAGCTGCATCGGCAGCAGGATGGCGATCATGCCGAGGATCTTGGTCAGCGGCATGACGATGCCGGCCAGCGCGATGGCGATCGCCAGCGGCCACATGCCTTCGCTGTAGAGCGCCGTGGCGCTGTCCAGGATGGTCGCGGCGTTGCGCTGGCCCTCGATCGACATGGTCAGGATCGGGAAGGAGTTGGCGACGAGGACGAAAGCCAGCGCCGCCAGATAGAGGGCCAGGGTCCGGGAAACCGCGTGGTCGAAGCGGATGTAGATGGTGGCACCGCACGCCCGGCAGCGGGCGATCGTATCGTCGGCCATCGGCGGCAGGCGATGCACGGTGCCGCATTCGTGGCAGGCGATCACCTCGCTGGCCGTCATCCCGCCAGCCGTGCCGCTCGGGGCCGCTGCCCCCTGTGCCGTCGTCATTCGCCGATTGGACCCGCAATATTCCCGGTGGCGGCGGCCGCTGCATAGCACGCGCCGCCCAGACCGATTGCGGCCCGGCGGCAACAATGCCACCGACAGGCGAGTGGCGCACCGCATTTCCCTGTGGTAGCCGCCGGATCATGGCTGGGACCCCGCGCATCTGGCTGCTGATCGGCGACAAACCCGGCGACAATGCGCAGGCGCGGGCGGTGGTCGATGCCCTGCTGTGGCCTTACGAGACGCGGCAGGTCTTCCCCAAGCCCGAGTGGGTGCTCGGCAAGCCCAAGTTCGTGCCGGCGCTCGACCATCTCGATCTGGCGCGCTCCTCACCGCTGGCGCCGCCCTGGCCCGACCTGATCGTCACCGTCGGCCGCCGCCCCTCCATGGCCGCACTCTGGGTCCAGGACCAGAGCGGCGGGCAGGCCCGGATCGTGATCCTCGGCCGGCCCAAGCGCTGGGCCGAGCGCTTCGCGCTGATCATCGCACCGAGCCAGTTCCGGATCCCGCCGCGCGACAATCTCGTGCAGCTCGACCTGCCGCTGCTGCGCGCCGACCCCGCCGCGGTGGCCGCGGCCGGCGAGGCTTGGCAGGCGCGCCTGGCCGGCCTGCCGCGGCCGCTGACGGCGGTGCTGATCGGCGGGCAGACCAAGCCCTACCGGTTCGATACCGAGGTGGCGCGCGACCTGCTGGGCCGGCTCGCCGCCTTGCAGGCTCGCGACGGCGGCACCTGCTATCTCACCACCAGCCGGCGGACACGGCCGGAGGTGGTCGCCGCGCTGCAAAGCGGCCTGCCCGCCGGTGCGATGCTGCACCGCTGGTCCGCCGACGCGCCGGACGACAACCCCTATCTGGCGCTGCTGGCGCTGGCCGACCGCTTCGTGGTGACCGCCGACAGCATCTCGATGATGGTCGAGGTGGCAAGCCTGCGGCGGCCCCTGGCGATCTTCGAGCTGCCGGTAGGCCCGAGCCCGATGGATCGGGCACGCTCGGCGCTGACTCGTGCCAGCCTCCCCGCGGGCCTGGCCCATCGGCTGCATCGGCTGGGAATCCTGGGCTATGGCCGCGATCTCGGCGAGATCCGCCGCCGCCTGGTCGAGAAGGGCCTCGCCGTGCCGCTGGGCGAGCCGTTTCCGCAGCCGGGAAGCGCCATCCACGACGAGCTGGCCGAGGTCGTCCGGCGCATCCGTGCCATCTGCGCCATGCCGGCCCCGGCGCCTGGCGCCTGACGCGCCATGGGGCAGGAGACGACGGCTTCCGGCAGCCGCATCCGGCGCGGCGGGCGCGCCCACGACGCCCGCGACGGCCGCCTGTGCTCGGCGAGCGACCTGCGCGTGCTGGTCAAGCTGGCGCCCGCGGCGCTGATCGCGGCGGCGGTGCCGGTGCGGCACTGGGATCGCCTGTGTCTGGCCCTGGCCGGCGGCGGTGCAGCTGGCGATGCGCTCCGCCGCCGCCGGGAGGCGCTCCTGCTGGTCGAGCAGCTGAGCATGCTCCGTGGGCACTGGTCCGCCTCCTGGGCGGACAGCGTCCGGCTCGCCGGGCTGGAGCATCTCGAGGCGGCTCTGGCGCGTGGCCGTGGCGCCATCCTGTGGGTGATGCCGTCCACCTTCTCCTCCCTGATCGCCAAGCGCGCCCTGAGCGAGGCGGGCGTGGCCGTCCACCACATCACCCGGGTGGCGCACGGCTTCTCGCCCACCTGGGTCGGCCAGCGCGTGCTCAATCCGCTGCGCAGCCGGGTCGAGGCGGACTATCTCGCGGAACGGATCCTGCTGCCTCTGGCGGGCATGCCGCCCGCCGCCATGCGCCGCGTCGTCCGGCTGCTCGCCGACAACCGCGTCGTCAGCCTCACCCTGGGCAGGTCGGGCGCGCAGGTGGTCGAGCTGGTCCGCCGCGAGGGGACCTTCCGCATCGCGACCGGCGGGCCGAACCTCGCTTTGCGGCATGGTGCTGCCCTGCTGCCGGTCTGGGCGGCGCGGACCGGCGCCGGGCAGTTCGTCACCACGATCGAGCCGCCATTGCCGGTGTCGGTCGGCGGGGATGTCCGCGCCGCCCTGCGGGATACCGCGGAAGTCATGCTCGATCGCTTCGTCGCCCTGGTCGCCCGCTGGCCGGACCAGGCCACGCTGGCGGATCTGGCGGCGACCGCATGACAGCCGGTCGCGGTTGAATCGGCTCCATCGAGGCCGCACATGTCGTGGCGGGCCCTAGCGCCCGGTCGGGTCACAGGACTGGTGATGCTCTACAACATCTGGAAGCGGGTCAGCCGCGAGGTCATCCTGTTCTTCGCGTTCTTCCTGTCCCCCGAGCGCAAGCGCGCGCTGGAGCGGCGGCTGCGCGGCAAGGAGGAGTTCCGCAAGCTCGGCCTCGCCGACGTGGTCGTGGTCTCGTTCGGCAAGAGCGGGCGGACTTGGCTGCGGGTGCTGCTGTCGCGCTTCTTCCAGCTGCGCTTCGGCCTGCGCCCGTCGGCGTTCATCGGCTTCGACAATCTGCACCGTAAGAACGACGGCATCCCGCGCGTGTTCTTCACGCACGACAACTATCTGCGCGACCATACCGGCCACCGGGACAGCAAGGCCGACTTCTACGACAAGAAAGTGGTCCTGCTGGTGCGGCAGCCCGGCGACGTCGCGGTGTCGCAGTTCCACCAGTGGAAGTTCCGGATGCGCCCGCACAAGAAGGGCCTCAACAAATATCCGGAGCACGGGCGCGAGGTCGACGTCTTCAGCTTCGCCACGGACGAGGACGCCGGTCTGCCCAAGGTGATCGACTTCATGAACGGCTGGGCGCGCGAGATGCCGCGCCTGAAGCATCTGCTGATCGTGCGCTACGAGGACCTGCGCCGCGACACGGCGGGCCAGCTGCGCCGGGTGCTCGAGTTCATGGGCCAGCAGCCGACCGACCAGGAGCTCGCCGACTGCGTCTCGTTCGCCAGCGTCGAGAACATGCGCAAGCTCGAGGAGAAGAGCACGTTCTGGCTCGCCGGCTCGCGCATGAAGCCCGGCGACAAGGCGAACCCGGAATCGTTCAAGGTCCGCCGCGCCAAGGTTGGCGGCTACCGCGACTACTTCGATGATCGCCAGACCGAGGCGCTGGACGCGATGACCGAGGAGCGGCTGTTGCCGGGGTTCGGCTATCTGCGCGCCGAGCGGCCGGCACAGGTCGACAAGCTGAGCGCCTGAGCGGGCATCGCTCCGCCGCCGCCGATGTGCTAGAGCAGGGCCGCCCGGTGCCGGCGGCAGTCAGGAGACCTCCCGTGAAGCCATGCGTGTTCATCCATACCAACCACAAGCAGTATCTCGGCGCGCTGGTATCCATGCACTCCATGCGCCGCAACTCCCGCCATGCCGACGAGTTCGACGTCAAGCTGATCGAGTACGAGACCTACCAGGACTTCTTCAGCAAGTACGAGGGCCGGACCTACAGCCGCGACGGCGACAGCCGCGTCTGGGACAAGGAGGACCTGCAGTCCTTCACCCCGCTGCGCTTCATGCCGCCGGAGCTGATGAACTACGAGGGCCGGGCGGTCGTGGTCGACCCCGACGTGTTCGCGGTCAAGGACGTCTGGGAGCTGCTCTCGCGGGACATGCAGGGCAAGGCGATCATGTGCCGCCAGCGGGGCACGCCGCCGCACTACGCCTCCAGCGTCATGCTGCTCGACTGCGCCAAGCTCAGGCACTGGAAGCTCGCCGACGACTTCGACGCGCTGTTCACCGGCAAGCGCGAATACAAGAAGTGGATGAACCTGGGCTACGAGGATCCGGCCACCATCGGCCTGCTCGAGCCCGAGTGGAACGACTTCGACAAGCTGACGCCCGCCACCCGGATGATCCACAACACGCGGCGCAAGACGCAGCCCTGGAAATCAGGCCTGCCGGTCGATTTCATCCCGGCCGAGAGCAACCTGCTCAACCCGGTGATGCTGCTCAACCGCGTCCGGCGCAAGCTGTTCGGCACCTACGCGTTCCTCGGCAACTACAAGGATCATCCGGACGAGCGCCAGACCCAGCTGTTCTTCGGCTATCTGAAGGAGTGCCTGGCCAACGGCCTGGTCTCCGAGGCTCTGGTCAAGGAGCACATGGCCGCCAACCACGTGCGGCACGATGCGTTCGAGGTGATCGGGCGGACGCCGCCGTTGGACGAGGTCCTGCCGAAGGCCGCCTGACCGCACGCGCCGGAGCTGGGGCGCTTTTCCTTTCCTCGCCTTAACGTTGCGTTTACCCTTGGTCGACAAGAGTAAGGGGAGCCGCGCGTCGCGGTAGGCAGGGGTGGTGCCGCGGTGGTCGAAACAACTGTCGTCGGACCGGCAATCTCCGGATCGTCCAACTTGGCCGAGCTGTTCGGGCGGCCGCTGCGATTGCTCGTGCTGTGCTACGAGCTGCCGCCAGTCGGCGGTGGAACCGGTGTCGCCTGCTCGCAGGTGTTGAGCCTGCTCGCCCGGCGCGGCGACCTGCAGATCGAGGTCATCTCCTCCAGCGCGACCGAGGAAGCGGAGACGTTTCACGAAGGTGCCATGACCGTGCACCTGTTGCCCGTCGGCAAGCGGCACCTGAACTACTGGCAGCCGGACGAGCTGCTGCGCTGGATGCTCGGCGCCGCCCGTCTCGGCCGCTCGCTCGCCGCCGAGACGCCGTTCGACCTGTGCCACTGCTGGTCCGGCCTGCCGTCCGGCGTGGTCGGCTGGTGGCTGCGCGACCGCCAGCCCTATCTGGTCTCGCTGCGCGGCTCGGACACGCCCGGCTACAACCGCCGCCTGCGACTGCTCGACCCGCTCCTGCTGCGTCACCTGGCCAGGCGCATCTGGCGCGATGCCTCGGGCGTGTTCGCGGTCAGCCCGAGCCTGCGGGCCATGGCGCGGGCGACCGCGCCGGAGCTGACCATCGGCCTGTTGCCCAACGGCGTGGACGCGGAGTTCTTCCAGCCGAGGCGCAATTCCGGTCGCGCCACCTTCGTGTTTGCGGGCCGGCTGATCGAGCGCAAGGGGGTCGACTGCCTGCTCGAGGCGGCACGGATCGTCGCGGCACGCCATCCGGGGCTGCGGCTGACCATCGCCGGCGACGGGCCGGAGCGAGGCCCGCTGGAAGAGCTGCGCGATTCGCTGGGCATCCGGGCGCAGGTGGCGATGGCCGGCCAGCTGGGCCGCGCGGAGCTGGCGGCGCTCCTCGGCGAGGCGGGGGTGATCGTGCTGCCCGCGGTCACCGATGCGATGCCCAACGTGGTGCTCGAGGGCATGGCCGCCGGCATGGCGGTGATCGCCACCGAGACCAGTGCGGCCAACATCGTCGACGGCAACGGCCAGCTGGTGCCGCCGCGCGACGCGGGGGCGCTCGCCGCCGCCATCGAGCGCTATCTGGTCGAGCCGGCGCTGCTCGCGGCGCACCAGCGGCGCTCGCGCGAGCTGGCCCTCGACCGCAGCTGGGACGCGGTGGCCGAGGACCATGTCCGGCGCTTCCGGCGGGCGGTCCAGGCGGGCGGGCCGGCGCGGTGGGGGGCGCTGCCGCAGGCGGGCGCGCTAGGGCGCAAGCAGCTGCACAAGCCCACAGGCGCCGATCACCGGTAGTGCCAGGCTCGCGGCGAGGCGGAGCTCGCGGTGCCAGGGCATGCCGGGGCGGCCGATCACGGTGACGCCGAGCGCATGGGCGAGGCGGGTGGCCAGCGAGACCGCGGCGAGACCGACGAGGCCGAGATCGAGCCTGAGCACCAGCCAGGTCAGGCCGACGCTGACCACGAGCAGGATCGCGGTCAGGACCGGCACCAGCCGCTGCCGGTCGGCGGCGACGCTGCCCAAGGTCGCGATCAGGATCAGGCCCTGGGCGACGCCGCTGAAGATGAAGATCCGCGCCGGCCCGATGGCCAGGGCGAATTCCGGCAGGAGGTGGCGGACGACCGGGCCGATCGCCAGCGCCATCAGCGCCAGGAGCAGGGACATCAGCCAGGCCATGACCAGGAGCAGGCGCTCCATGTCGGCCATCCAGGCGCGCGGGTCGGCATGCCGCGCCGCATGGTAGACGTCGGGGAACACCGCCGTGCGGACCACCAGCCCGGCCGCGGCACCGATGCTGGTGATCGACACGGCGAAGGCGTACTGGCCGAGCGCCTCCACGCTGACGAAGGCGGCGACCACGAGCCGGTCGAGGCTGCCGACCAGCGTCTGCATCATGCCGGCCAGGGTCACCGGCAGGCCGACGCGGATCATCGAGCGCGCCATCGGCCAGGACCAGCCGATCCGCAGCGGCACCCGCCCGCGCATCATGGCGATGCCGCCGACATAGCCGAGGCCCAGGCCGAGGATGGCGCCGGGCAGCTGCCAGAGCCAGGCCAGGAGCCCGGTGAGCACCAGCTGCAGGGCCGAGTGGGCGAGCTCGATCGTCGCGAACTCCGGGATGGTCGCCTGCGCCCGCAGGAAGGTGCCGCCCTGGTAGTAGGCGCGCTCGACGAACGAGGTCACGGCGACGCCGGCGAGGATCGCCCGCCAGGTCGGGTCGGAGGTCAGGAACGCGCCGATCGCCGAGCCCACCGACAGCGCGCCATAGGTCAGCAGCTGCAGGCCCGAGGCCGCGGCGGCGTAGTTCGCGGCGGTCGGATTGATGGCGCCGTCCTGCCGCTCGCGATGGACCGACGCCTCGACCTCGAGGCCGCGGCCGGTGCCGAGCCCGACCACGATCAGATATTGCTGGCTCAGGCGGATCAGCGACCAGACGCCGAACGCCGCGGGCCCGAGGATCGCCGCGAGCAGCATGCCCCGGCCGCCGAGCAGCAGCTCGACGCCGGCGCGCGCGGCGCCATAGCCCAGCACGCGCTGCATCTGCCGGCGCTGCAGGCCGAACCAGGCGCCGACCCCGGCCCCGGCGCCGACGGACGCGCCGGGCTCAGCCATCGGCCGGCGCTGGGGCGTGCTGTGCCAGCTCCGAGCGCACGATCCGGAACTTGCCGCTCGGCTCGTGCCGCAGCTCGTCGACCAGCCGGACCTGGGCATCCAGCCCGCGCAGGACCGGGCGCAGCGCGGCGCGGATCGCATCCGGCACCTCGGCCGAGAAGCCCGCGTCGGGCAGGACCAGCACCTCGACGCGGTCGATGGCACGCTGGACGATCTGATAGCGCAGCATGCCGGGCAGGTGCTCGATGGCGCAGGTCATGTCGTAGGGCGTGACGACGCTGCCGTCCGCAAGCGCCAGATAGTCGACGCTGCGCCCCCAGCTCGGGCGCATGAGCGGCAGCGTGCGGCCGCAGGGGCAGCCCTCCGCCAGCAGCTCGCCGGTGTCGCCGACCGCGTAGCGGATCAGCGGCATGGCGTAGTTGGAAAGGCTGGTGATCAGGATGCGGCTCGTGGTGCGGCCCAGCTCGTCGCGCTCGGGCACCGTCTCGACCAGCGCCCAGTCGGCGTTGACGTGGTAGCCGGTGCGTTCCGGGCACTCCCAGGCGACCTCCTTGGCCTCGGTCGAGCCGTAGACGTCGAAGACGCGGGCGCCGAGCAGCGCCTCGATCTGCCGCCGCGTGGTCTCGGCCAGGAGCTCGCCGGAGGTGAAGATCAGCCGGGGCCGGAGCCGGCCATGCGCGGCGAGGCCGAGCAGCACGAGATGCCCGGGAAAGCCGTAGAGGACGTCCGGGGCGAACTCCGCCACCTCCTCGACCAGCGCCGCGGGCGGCACGTGGATCGAATAGGTGCGGGCCCGCCCGCCGAAGCGCACCGGGCGGCGCTCGGGATCGGCTTCCTGGAACAGCGCCACCCGGTCGCTCGGCCGCATGCCGCAGGCGAAGCGCGCCCGCAGCTTCAAGAGGTGCTTGCCGACGAACCACGCGTCCCGGTCGAAATAGCTGGTGGTGCGCCTGCCGGTTGAGCCCGAGGTCATCGCCGTCTTGAGCCGGTCGCGGGCAAAGCCGTCGGCGAGCAGCCGCTCGGGCGAGCGCAGATCCTCGCGCGTGGTCACCGGCAAACGGGCGAAGTCCGCGAGGCTGCGGACGTCGTCCGGGGCTGCACCGAGGGCGGCGAACCGCTCGCGCCACAGCGGGCTGCGGGCGCAGGCGTGGTCGAGCAGCCGCCGCACCCGCCGCCATTGGAGCCGGGCCAGCTGCTCCGGCGGCAGCCAGGGCGCCCGCAGCATGGTGCCGGGTGCCGCGAGCAGGGCGGACGGGGACGGGATCGCCACGGCGCTCACGACCCGTTGGGGAAGGGATGTCGCGGGGCACAGGCCGTGGCACCGACCCCGATCCCGGAAACGGGCGGCGCCCCGCGCCGCAGGCTTGTCTCGGACAGGCTCCGATTCCCCGATTGATCCCGATCGGCCCAGCGGACGGCGGATCTCACGCCGATCTCCCTCGCGCCGGCAGCAAGGCTCTACCACGCCCGGCCATACCGGAAGATGGATTTGTGATGCATCATTATGATAGAGAAAATACTTCTTAATTCAACCATTGAGGCATCCAGCGCGGGTATCCGGCTTGACGACGGACGGAACGAGCATCCGCACCAGCGCCGCATTCGCTGGCTCGCGCCCCGGCGGCCTCGCTGCGGCCGGCTGGTGGCTCTACGAGCATGCGCCGGCGCGGCTCGACGCGGCGATGGAGCTGGGCCGACGCTATCTGGCGCCGTTGCTCAAGCCGCGGCTCGCCGTCCACCATCACCGGCTCGAGGGCGCGCCGGGCGGCACCGCCCTGTCGCTGGGCGATGGCATGACCCTGTCCTTTCTCCTGCAGCGGCTCGGCCCCGCCGCCGTCGAGGCGCGGAGCGGCTGCGGCTACCTGAAGGCCGGAACCGTGCTGCGCCAGGCAGCGGACGAGGACGATCTCGTCCTGGCCATGCTGCCGCGGCTGCCGGCCGGCCGGGTCGGGCGGGAATGCCTGCGCGTGCCGGGCCTGGTCAGCCTGCGCCTCGAGGTCGGGCAGGATCTGGACGCGACCCTGGCGGCTGCCACGACCACCGTGCGCCGCGACGCCAGACGGGTGCTAGAGACCGGCTTCACCTGGACCGTGTCCGACCGCGCCGGCGACTTCGAGCGGTTCTACGACGACTACTACGCGCCCTCGGTGCGCATCCGCTTCGGCGACCTCGGCGTGGTGCGCGAGCGCGCGATGCTGCGCCGGCAGTTCCGCCACGGCGGCGCCCTGATCTGGCTGGAGCAACTCGGCCGCCGGGTGGCCGGCACGGTCGTGCAGGTCCGTCGCGGCGTCCTGCACGGCCTGGTCGCCGCGGCCGATCCGCTGCTTCAGCACGATGGCCGTGCCGGGCCCCAGTTCGCGGTGAAGATCGCCGCCATGGCGCTCGCGCGCGAGCTCGGCGCGCACGCGGTGGACCTCGGCGGGACCGTACCGTCGCTGCGGGACGGCGGCTTGCGGGCCAAGCGGGCGTTCGGGGCCGCCGTGACGCCGTTCGCGGACAGCCATCGCGAGCTGCTGCTGGCCTGGCGGCCGGACAGCTTCGCGTCGCGCCGGCTCCTGCACGAGGCGCCGCTGCTGTTCGCCTGCGGTGGCGGCCTGAGCGCGGTGGCGGCACCGCCGCCCGGCAAGACCGCGGACGCCGCGGCGGCGGTCGAGCTGTGGCGCCAGCTGGCACCGCGCGGCCTGCAGCAGCTGTTCCTGCTCGGCGCACCCGCGATCGACCGCCTCCAGGCGGACGGCAGCCGGGGCGACGGCCCGATCGTGCTGTGGCCCGACGCCGGCGCGAATGCGCTGGCCGGCGCCGCCGCCGACATGCTGGCCCGCGCGCATCCAGTCGGCTGACCCCTTGCCGATGCCACCTCCGCATCGCCATCTAGGCGGGGCGGCGCGAACGAGGTGGCAGATGGCGTTGAAGATCGATCCCTGGTCGTTCCCCGACCCGCAACTGGACCCGCCCGAGGCGGGCGACCGGGCACGCATCGTGCTCGGCGGCGGCTGCTTCTGGTGCACGGAGGCGGTCTACCGCGAGGTCGAGGGCGTGATCGCGGTAAGACCGGGCTATGCAGGCGACGCTGCGGCGAGCGCCAACTACCGGGCGGTGTGCAGCGGCACGACCGATCACGCCGAAGTGATCGAGGTGGTCTACGATCCGGCGAAGATCACGTTGGGCCGGATCCTGCGCCTGTTCTTCGCCATCGCGCACGATCCCACGCAGAAGGACCGGCAGGGGGCCGATGTCGGCCGGCAATACCGGTCGGTGATCTTTTACGAGAGCGCGCGGCAGAAGGAGGTGGCGCAGGCCTACATCGCGCAGATCGACGCGGCCAGGCTGTTCGACGCGCCGATCCGGACCGCCCTCGAGCCGCTCGAGCAGTTCTACGAGGCCGAGGACTATCACCACGACTATGCGGCGCGGAACCCGAGCCAGCCCTATATCCGGATGGTCGCGCAGCCCAAGGTCGACAAGCTGCGCGCGGCCCACAAAGACCTGCTCAAGGCAAGCTGAGCCAGGAGGCGAACCGGTGACCCAGACCTTCGATCTCTCGCCGCCCTCGGCCGAGCAGCGCCGCGCGCTCGAGGCGCGGCTGAGCCGCGAGGAGCGGCACGTGCTGCTCAGCCACGGCACCGAGGCGCCGTTCTGCGGCACGCTGCTCGGCAACAAGTCGGCGGGCGCCTACTGCTGCAGGCTGTGCGGACTGCCGCTGTTCGCCGCCGGCACCAAGTTCGAGAGCGGGACGGGCTGGCCGAGCTTCACTGCACCCTATGCGCCGGGGCACCTCACGCTCCTGCGCGACACCAGCCACGGCATGGTCCGCACCGAGACCTGCTGTGCCCGCTGCGGCAGCCACCAGGGGCACGTCTTTCCCGACGGGCCGCCGCCGACCGGGCAGCGCTACTGCATCAACTCGGTGGCGTTGGAGTTCGTCCCCACAGGCAGCCCGCTGCCCGACCCGCTCGAGCGGGGGGAAGGCATGATCCTGGCCTGAGCGGGTCAAGCCTCTTGCGGGTGGTGCCTTGGCTCAGGCGGGCCAGAGGCTGTGCAGGCTGGCCGGCTCGAACAGGTAGAGCCACGTTTCCGACAGCAACCGGTCGCCCTGGCGCAGGAAGACGCGCATGTCGACGGGGTCGTCGCCGTCGACGGCCAGGTCGAAGAACAGCCGCCAGTGGCCCGGCACGTCGTCGGGCACGGCCTCCATCATCACCAATGATTGGGTGCCGCGGCTGGTCCAGATCACGGGCTCCGGCAGCACGCCGAACGGCAGGTTGGCGAGCGTGCCGCCGATGAACTCGACCGAGAACTTGTAGACGCCGCGCGGGCGCGGCTTGCCCGGCTGGCCGCCTCGGCCCATGCGGGTCGCCGTGACGTGCGCCAGCTCGTTCCAGGGGAAGAAGGGCTGATCCTTCAGCCAGTGCAGCCGATAGTGATAGTTGAACGCGTCGCCGGCGCGCGTCGGCCGCTCGGACAGCCAGTAGGCCGCGATGTTGTCGTGGATCTCGTCGTCGGTCGGGATCTCGACCAGCTGGACCATGCCCTTGCCCCAGTCGCCGATCGGCTCGATCCAGGTCGTGGGCCGCCGGTCGTAGCCGACGCCGTCGAGATAGTGGTCGAACACCCGGTCGCGCTGGATCAGGCCGAAGCCGCGCGGCGTCTGGTCGAGATAGCTGGTGTGGAAGATCCGTGTCGGGTTGTTGAGCGGCCGCCAGATCCGCTCGCCGGCGCCGTTCCAGATCGCGAGCCCGTCCGAATCGTGCACCTCCGGGCGCCAGTCGGCGATCTTCTCGCGGCCGTACTCGGCGTACCAGAACATCGAGGTCAGCGGGGCCACGCCCATGCGCTCGATGTCCTTGCGCACGAACAGATGGTTCTCGATGTCCATGATCACCGCCTGGTCGCGGTAAATCAGGAACCGGTAGGCGCCGCACACGCTGGGGCCGTCGAGCAGCGAATGCACGACGACCGGATCGCGCTCCGTGGCGGCGGGCGAGATCCAGTGGGCGACGAAGTCCGGGAACTCCTCGGGCGTCGAGCTCGCCACGTTGAGCGCCAGACCCCGGGCCGACATGCCGACCTGCCCGAGCTCGCCCACCGCGCGGAAATAGGACGCGCCGAGGAAGGTGGCCCACGGCTCGCGCTTGGTCCAATCGCCCTGCAGCCGGCTTTCCTGCACCCAGAAGCCGGCGAACGCGTTGGCGTCGGGCGGCAGCTCGCGCGCCGGGCTGTCCGCGCCGACGGTGAAATAGTCCGGCGAGTAGACGATCTCGCGCGCCTCGCCGCCCTCGACCATGTGCATGCGCACCGTCTTGGGGAAGAACCCGCCGAGGAACTGGAAGGTGACCGGATAGACTCCCGGCCCGTCGCCGAACAGGGCGTATTCCGGCCGGAAGCGCAGCTTGCCGTGCGCGTCGTAGTCGATCCGCCTGACCACGTCGGGGGCCGGCTGCGGCGAGGGGACGTAGGGCTGGGCGGCCAGCCCGCGCGCCCGCTCGATCAGGCTTTCGAAGCTGAACGGCTCGGGATCGCCGAATCGCAGGCCGGGCGCCTGCGCGAACGCGGCCGGCAGCCGGTTGAGCAGGGGCAGCGAGCCCAGCGAGGCCGCGGTGGCGAGCGCGGTGCGGCGCGGGATCGGCAGCCAGCCGTCCTCTGCCCGCTGCTCATGGCCCTTGATGTCGGACAGGAGCTCGATCCCTTCCACCATCGGTCTCGCCCGCCATTTCCGGTGCCGTCGGCGCCGTGTCAACCGGCCCAGCCGCCCGTCCGGGCAAGCGGCAACCCCGATCGTTGCGCCGCGGCCGCACCTTATGGCCGTGGCGCCTAAGCTATGATTAAAGCGGGCTCGTGAATGTGATCCTGCGCACCTCGGGCCGCTTCCTCCTGGCGCTGCTCGCCCTCGGGCTGGGCGGCTGGGCGACAGAGGCACTCCTCGTCGCCGGCAGCGACGCCGGCACCCTCCGCCGGATGCTGGCGGTGTTGCTGGCGCTCCTCACCTGCGCCGCCGCCGTGGCCCTCGTCATGGCCCGTGGGCGCCTCGCGACGCTGGGCGTCTTCGGCGCCGCCGTGCTCGCGGTGCTGGTCTGGTTCCACACGATCCCGCCCAGCAACGACCGCTCCTGGCAGACGGACGTGGCCCGCACGCCCTGGGCCGAGATCGACGGCGACCGGATCACGATCCACGAGGTCCGCCACTTCGCCTGGCGCACCGAGACCGACTTCACGCCGGCCTGGGAGACGCGAACGGTGGCGCTCTCGGACCTGCAGGGCGTCGACCTGATCGCCTCCTACTGGATGGGCGACGCGATCGCGCACGTCATGGTCAGCTTCGTCTTTGGCCATGCGCCGCCGGTGCTGGTGTCGATCGAGGCCAGGAAGGAGGTCGGCGAGCCCTATTCGACCGTGCTCGGCTTCTTCCGCCGCTACGACCTGGTCTACGTCGTCGCCGACGAGCGCGACGCCATCGGCGTGCGCACCAACGTGCGGGCCGACCCGCCGGAGGACGTCTATCTCTACCATGTTCGGGCGCCGATCGAGGCCAAGAGGCGGCTGTTCCAGGAATATCTGCGGCAAATGAACGGCCTGCATGACCAGCCGGAGTTCTACAATACGGCGACCACCAACTGCACGACGATGGTGCTGATCAACAACCGCGTGAACGGGCCCGTCTCGCTGCTGAACTGGAAGGTGCTGCTGAGCGGCTACCTGCCGCAGCTCGTCTACGAGCGTGGCCGCCTCGATGGGGACCTGCCCTTCGCCGAGCTGCGCCGGCACTCGCGCGTCAACGACGCCGCGCGCGCCGCCGGCCTGGACGCCCCGGACTTTTCGGCGCGCATCCGCCAGGGGCTGCCGCAGCCGCCGATCTAGCCGCTTGCCAGTACCGCGGCTTGGCCGCATCAGAGGCGGTGGGAGGCTCGCGATGCCCTGGACGATCGACGATCTCGACACGCCGGCGGTGCTGATCGACCTCGACCAGGTCGAGGCCAACCTGCGGCGGGCGCAGGACTATGCCGACGCGCATAAGCTGAAGCTGCGGCCGCACATCAAAACGCACAAGATCCCCGAGCTCGCCCGGCGCCAGCTCGAGCTGGGCGCGGTCGGCATCACCTGCCAGAAGCTCGGCGAGGCCGAGGTGATGGTGGACGCCGGCATCGACGACATCCTGATCACCTTCAACCTGCTGGGCCGCAGTAAGCTGCAGCGCCTCGTCGCCCTGGCGCGGCGGACGCGGCTCTCGGTGACCCTGGACAACGCCGTGGTCGCCGGCGAGATCGACGCCGCGATGCGCGAGGCGGGGCTGCGGCTGCCGGTCCTGGTCGAGTGCGACACCGGGGCGGCGCGCTGCGGCGTGCAGTCGCCCGAGGAGGCGGTCGAGCTCGCCCGTCTGGTCGTCGGCCTGGGCGGGCTCGAGTTCGCGGGCCTGATGACCTACCCCGCACGGGGCCGTGTGCCGGTGACCGCGGCGTGGCTCGACGAGGCGGTGGCAGGGCTCAAGTCCGCCGGCCTCGAGCCCAAGGTGATCTCGACCGGCGGCAGCCCGGACCTGTATCGCGCCCACGAGGTGGGGACGGCGACCGAGCACCGGCCGGGCACCTACATCTATCACGACCGCGACCAGGCCCGCGCCAGCCTCGGACTGGAGGTCTGCGCCTTGGTGGTGCTGGCGACCGTGGTCTCGCGCCCGACCGAGGGCCGCGCCATCCTCGACGCCGGCTCCAAGACCCTGTCCTCCGACCTCAACGGGCTCGAGGGCTACGGCTTCGTCCGCGAGTATCCGCAGCTCGTTCTCGCCAGCTTCAGCGAGGAGCATGGCCATGTCGACTGCTCGGCCAGCAACGCCCGGCCGCGGATCGGCGAGCGGGTCACCGTGGTGCCGAACCATGCCTGCGCCGTCACCAACCTGCACGACGTGATCTACGGCGTGCGCGGCGATCGCGTGGAGCGGGCGTTCCGGGTCGCGGCGCGCGGCCGCGTCCAATAGGTCATGGATGCCCGGGCCCGGGCAGCCTCGCTCGCCATCTGGCGCGGGCCGGTCGAGCCCGTGCCGGTCGGCGGCGGGATCACCAACGCCAATTTCCTGGTCGAGGATGCTGGCCGGCGTTGCTTCGTGCGCATTGGCGGCGACATCCCGGCCCATCACATCCTGCGCTGGAACGAGCTGGCGGCGAGCCGTGCCGCCCACGCCGCCGGCATCTCGCCGGCGGTGCTGCATGCCGAGCCGGGGGTGCTGGTGCTCGAGCTGGTCGAGGGGCGCACGCTGGGGCCGGCCGACGTGCGCGAGCGTCGCCAGCTCGAGCGGATCGTGCCTCTCTTGCGCCGCGTGCATCGCGAGCTGCCGCGCCACCTGCGCGGGCCGACGCTGGCGTTCTGGGTGTTCCACGTCGTGCGCGACTATGCGGCGGGCCTGCGCGAGGCAGGCCACCGGCTCAGCGGACAGCTGAGCGGGCTGCTGGCGCGCGCGGAGCGGCTCGAGGCGGCGGTCGGCCCGATCGAGCTGGTGTTCGGCCACAACGACCTGCTCGCCGCCAACCTGATCGACGACGGGGCGCGGCTGTGGCTGGTGGACTGGGACTATGGCGGGTGGAACAGCCCGCTGTTCGACCTGGGCGGCCTCGCCTCCAACAGCGAGCTGCCGGACGCCGACCGCGACTGGCTGCTGGAGGCCTACTACGGGCGGCCCTCGACGACGCCCTGCGCCGCCGTGCCGCCGCCATGCTCACGGCCTCGCTGCTGCGCGAGGCGATGTGGAGCATGGTCTCCGAGGTCCACTCGACGCTCGACTTCGACTTCGTCGCCTACACGGGCGAAAATCTCGCGCGCTTCGAGCGGGCGTGGGCAGGCGATTTGAGGAGCTTGGCCGCTGATGACCGACCTGCCCACCTCCGCCAAGGTCGTCATCGTCGGCGGCGGCATCGTCGGCTGCTCGGTCGCCTAATCTGGGCAGGCTCGGCTGGAGCGACGTGCTGCTGCTGGAGCAGGGGCCGACTGGCGACTTCCGGCTCGACCTGGCACGCCGCCGGGCTGGTCGGGCAGCTGCGCACCAGCGCCAACATCACCCAATTGCTCGGCTACTCGGTCGAGATATTGTCTACGGCCGGCTTCCGAGGCCGAGTCCGGGGCAGGCGACGGGCTGGAAGCGCAATGGCGGGCTGCGGCTCGCCTGCACCCCCGACCGTTGGACCGAGGTCCGCCGCCAGGCGACCACCGCGCGTTCGTTCGGGCTCGAGATGCAGCTGCTCTCGGCGCGGGAGGCGCCGATTCTGGCCGCCGATGGCGGCGGGCGACGTGGTGGGTGCCGCGTTCCTGCCGACCGACGGGCAGGCCAATCCCGCCGACATCACCCAGGCCCTGGCCAAGGGCGCGCGCATGGCCGGGGTGACGTTGCGCGAGGGGTGGCCGTCACCGGCTTCGAGCTGCAGCTGGGCCGCGTGCGGGCGGTCCACACCACGGCCGGGACCGTCGCCTGCGACAAGGTGGTGCTGTGCGCCGGCCAGTGGACCCGAGCGCTGGCGGCGATGGCGGGCGTCAACGTCCCGCTGGTCTCGGTGCAGCACCAATATCTGGTGACCGAGCCGATCGCGGGGGTCACGCCTGGCCTGCCGACGCTGCGCGACCCGGACCGGCTCACCTACTACAAGGAGGAGGTCGGCGGGCTGGTCATGGGCGGCTACGAGCCCAACCCCAAGCCCTGGGCCGAGCGCGGGCTGCCCGAGCGGTTCGAGTTCCAGCTGCTGGGCGAGGACTGGGATCATTTCGAGCCGATCATGGAGCTCGCGCTCGGGCGCGTGCCGGCGCTGCGCGAGGCCGGCATCAAGCAGCTGATCAACGGCCCGGAGAGCTTCACGCCGGACGGCAACTGGATCATCGGCGAGGCGCCGGAGACGCGGGGCATCTTCGTCGGCGCCGGCTTCAACGCCTTCGGCATCGCCTCGGCCGGCGGTGCGGGCATGGCGCTGGCCGAGTGGGTGGCCGAGGGCGAGCCGCCGTTCGACGTCTGGCCGGTCGACATCCGCCGCTTCGGCCGCAACCACATGGACACGGACTGGATCCGCACCCGCACGCTGGAGGCCTATGGCCGGCACTACGCGCTGGCCTGGCCGCACGAGGAGCACCATGCCGGCCGGCCCTGCGCCGCTCGCCGCTGTGGCAGCGGCTGCAGGATCAGGGGGCGTGCTTCGGCGAGAAGCTGGGCTGGGAGCGGCCCAACTGGTTCGCCGGGCCGGGCGAGCAGCCGGTCGACGGCTTGAGCTTCGGCCGCGCCAACTGGTTCGCGGCGGTCGGCCGCGAGCATCGCGCCTGCCGCGAGCGGGTGGCGCTGTTCGACCAGAGCTCGTTCGCCAAGTTCCTGCTGGTCGGCCGGGATGCCGAGCAGGCGCTGTCCTGGCTGTGCGCCAACGACATCGCCAAGCCGCCGGGCAGCCTGACCTACACCCAGCTGCTCAATGGGCGCGGCGGCATCGGTGCGACCTGACGGTGGCCCGGCTGACCGAGGACCGCTTCTACCTCGTCACCGGGACGGGCTTCGCGACCCACGATTTCGACTGGATCCTCCGCCACCTGCCCGAGGGCCTCGACGCGCATCTGGTCGACGGCACCAGTGCCCATGCCGTCCTGTCACTGTTCGGCCCTGCGGCCCGCGAGGTGCTGGGGGCGGTCACGACCGACCCGATCGACGACGCCTCGTTCCCGTTCGCCACCTGCCGCCGGCTGCGCGTCGCCGGCGCGCCGATCCTGGCGCTGCGCGTCACCTATGTCGGCGAGCTGGGCTGGGAGCTGCACGTCCCGGTCGAGTTCGCGCTGACGGTCTACGAGGCGCTGATGCGGGCGGGAGCGGCGCACGGCATCGCCAACGCCGGCTACCGGGCGATCGATCGCTGCGGCTGGAGAAGGGCTACCGCGCCTGGGGGGCCGAGATCGGCCCGGACCACTCGCCGCTGGTGGCCGGGCTCGGCTGGGCGGTGAAGCTGAGGAAGGACGGCTCTTCTCGGCCGCGAGGCGCTGCTGGAGCAGCGGGGCAGGCCCCTGCCGCGCCTGCTCGCCGGCTTCCTCGCCGATCCCGAGGTGATCCTGCTCGGCCGGGAGACGATCTACCGCGACGGCCGGCGCGTCGGCTGGCTCGCCAGCGGCGGCTTCGGCTACACGCTCGGCCGCAGCATCGGCTACGGCTATGTCCGCGATTCGGCGGGTGTGGATCGCGACTTCGTCCTTGCCGGGCGCTACGAGCTGGACGTCGCTGGCGAGCGCGTGCCGGCGGAGGTGTTCCTCGAGCAGCCGTACGATCCGCAGGGCGCGCGCGTGCGCGGCTAGTCCGTGCCGCCGCGGCGCTGCAGCAGGTTGGTGAGCAGGATCGAGAGGATCAGGACGACGCCGATCACGACGATGGTGGCGTCGCCCTTCACGCCGGTGAGCGCCAGGCCGTTCTTGAGCAGCTGGACCAGGACGACGCCCAGCACCGTGCGCCGAGGATCGAGCCCGTGCCGCCGAAGATCGAGGTGCCGCCGAGGACGACGGCGGCGATGGCGTCCAGCTCGAGGCCGGTGCCCATGTCCGAGCGGGTGGTCGAGACCCGGCTGACGAAGATCCAGGCCGCAAGGCCCGCCATGAGGCCGGACAGGCCGTAGATGGTGAGCTTGGTGCGGTCGACGGCGAGGCCGGAGAAGCGGGCGGCGGTCTCGTTGTTGCCGATGGCGTAGAGGGTCCGGCCGAAGGTGGTGCGGGCGAGCAGGACGGCGAAGACCAGGATCGCCGCCAGCAGCAGCCAGAGCTGGGTCGGCACGCCGGCCACCTCGCCCTGGCCGAGGGTGAAGAACCAATCCGGGTAGCCGCGCACCGAGCGGGCCTGGCTGATACCTTCGGCGAGGCCACGGTAGAGGGCGAGGGTGGCGAGCGTGGCGATCAGCGGCGGCACGCCGATCCGGGTGATGACCAGCCCGTTGACCAGCCCGGCGGCGGTGCCGATCGCCAGCGTGAGCAGGATCGCCAGCTCCAGCGGCAGGCCGAGATTCTTCCACAGCACGCCGAGCATGATCGCGCACAGGCCGAGGATCGAGCCGACCGACAGGTCGATGCCGCCGGTGACGATGATCAGCGTCATCGGCAGGGCGACCAGCCCGACCTCGCAGGCGAGCCGGCCCTGGTTGAGCAGGTTGTCGACGGTGAGGAACTGCTCGCTGGTGAAGGCCAGCGACCAGGGCGCCGTCGCCAGGATCGCGGCCAGCACGGCCTCCTGGCCGAGGCGGATGGGCGGCCGCGCGGCCGTGGCGGCGGCCGCCATCAGCGCGGCACCCGCCGGCGCCGTGTCGACGCACCGCCACGCACCGCCCCACCTGCGCCATCCACGCCCCCTGGGCCTACGCCCGACCCAGGAAGCCATGCCGGCAACGCCGCCCGTCCGCAAGGGCCGACCCGCGTGGCGGACAAGATGGAGTCAGGCGGCGGCGATCCTGGCCGATCCGTCGCGACGCTATGGCCAGCTCTCCACGCGCAGCCCGCTGATCCGGTCGAACTCACGCCGATTGCGGGTGACCAGGATCAGCCCGAGGCTGCGGGCATGGGCGCCGATCAGCATGTCGTAAGCACCGATCGGCTGGCCGGCCCGCTCCAGCTCGGCGCGCAGCTGACCGTACTGCGCCGCGGCGGCCTGGGCGAACGGCAGCACCTCGAGCCGTGCCGCGAACTCCTCGACCACTCGCAGATTGTGCGCCGGGCGTGCCGACTTCTCCGTCCCGTGCAGCAACTCCGCCAGCGTGATCGCGGAGATGCAGAGCTGGTCGGCCGCCTCGTTGAAGCGCTGGCGCAGTGGGTTCGGCGGCCGGTCGCGGATGACGTGGATGCAGATGTCGGTGTCCAGCATCCAGCGCAGGGTCACAGCGCTTTGCGCGCCTCGGCCTCCGGCTGCACGCGCTCGCACATGAAGTCGTCGCTGGCCTTGGAGCCGTCGAAGAACGCATCCCAGGACTGCCCGGCCGGCGAGATCAGCCGGCTGCGTCCGACCTTGACGATCTCCACCTGCCGCACCCCTTCGGGCAGCGCCACCGGCGGGCAGTCGTACGGCTTGGCTGCGGTTGGTGGTGAACACGGTGGAGCGGGTCATGGCATGGGCTCGGCAGATACCAGTGGGATATACGTGGCAAAGGGGCGGGGCATGGTCAAGCAAATGCCGCATCGTGGCGACGTCTCCGATCGCCGATCAGGCTGCCTGGCGGATCGGACGCCGCCGAACGCACGGGCGACCCTTGCGCGGCGGGCAATCTACGCTACATCTACATCAGTAGGATAAACGATGTAGATGTGCGTCGTGCATCGGACCCAAATCAGCCTCGAGCCGGAGCATTACGGCTTCCTGTCTGCCGAGGCGCAGCGGCTCGGCGTCAGCATGGCCGAGGTGGTACGCCGACTCGTGGCGGATCGCATGCGCGCCGCGCGGCAGCGCGACCCGTTCGCCGATCTCGTGGGTGCGGGCGAGGCGCGATGGCAGTTTCGGCGGCGCCGATCATGATCGGGTGCTGTATGGCGACCCCGGCGAGTGACCGGCATCTTCGTCGACAGCAGCGCCTGGTACGCGCTGCTCGATCGCCGCGATCCAGGCCTCGCCGGGTCGCGGCCACGATCCGGCGCACCAGGGCCGGCTCGTCACCTCCGACTACATCCTGGACAGGCGCACGCTGGTGCGCTACCGCCGGGCTGGCCGCTGGCGCACCGGCTCGGCGCCGGCCTGCGCTCGAGGGCGATCTCGGGCTTGGTCCGCGTGCTGCCGGCCGACCTCGACGCCGCCTGGGAACTGTTCACCGAGCGGCGCGACCAGCGCCTGAGCGTCACCGACTGCACGAGCTTCGCCGTGATGACCCGCCTGAAGCTCGACACCGCCATCGCCCTGGACCAGGACGCGAGGGCAATGGGCTGGACGGTGCCGCCGTGAATTTCGCGCCATGGTACCTATCGAGCAGCCCTGCCCGCCTCGAGATGCATCACCACGGCTTGCCCCGCTCGTCGGCCGGTCATACATGTATTGCATCCAATGGGAGTGCCCACATGCTCGCCGTTCGCCTGCCCGAGGAGATCGAGGCGCGGCTGACCGCGCTGGCGGAGCGGACCGGTCGCAGCAAGAGCTTCTACGTCCGCGAGGCGGTGCGCGAGCATCTCGACGACCTCGAGGACTACTATCTCGCCGTCCAGCGCCTTGAGGAGCGTCTGCCGACCGTGCCGCTCGAGGAGCGTGGAGCGGCGGCTTGGGCGAAGATTGAGTTCGAGTCGCGGGCGCTGAAGGAGCTGGAAGCCCAGGACCGGCAGGTCCAGCGCCGCCTGCTCGCCTTCCTGCGCGACCGGGTCGCCCGCTGGGCGATCCGCGCGAGCTCGGCGAGGCCGCTCCGTGGCCCCGACCTCGGCCGATTCGGCTGGAAATACCGCGTCGGCGACTGGCGCCTCGTCTGCGAGATCCGCGATCGGCAGGTGACGGTGATCGTTGTGCGACTGGGCCACCGTCGCGAAATCTATGGCCGGTGACCGTGGTGCCGGAGGCGATCGACACACCGTGATACTCAGCCGCCATGCAAATGCTGACCTACACGGTGTCCATCGGCCTGCCGAAGAACGTGGCTGCGATGTCACCGCCCGGCCTTGCCAGGCTGGTCAGGACCGAGGGCGATCCATGCTCGGCGAGCACTGGGAGAAGTGATGCCGCGTGCCGGATAATTTGATCGTGTCCCAGCCATCCCCGGCATCCCCGCCATCATCGTACCTTGGCAGTTGTTGAAATTGCCGCCGGAGTAACGAGAGAAAGTATTCCCTTTTTGCGGAAGCGGCCGCTTCGGTGAAAATGAAAGATTAGATGACAGATCTAGGTCGATATGTAATTGATGAAACGGAGATAGGAGAAAAAGCGGTCCGCTTGCTTTGTCCCGAACAAAGAAATATCTCGAAGGCGCGATCCAGACGATCCGCATGCGTCATTGGCATCTCTCAAGCGCGCTTTCTTTCCTGCCGAGTCAACAACATTACCTATAGAGATTGCCACACTAACGAGACTTTATGATGATCAAATGAACAAAATTGACCCGTGTGACTCAAGAAGGGCTCGCTACGAACAGGTCAGGAGAGTAGTAGACAAATATAAGTTTGCCAGCTATTTGATGATCTTAATCTTACGCTAAGAGAAACACGCAACAAAGTAATTCATTCTGAGGTAATGGGGCCGACACAGCTCTGAGGGACGAGAAGCGCGCGAACTCGAGCGCGCCCACTTGCATGGAGACGGAGATCGTATAATTGATTGGAAGCATTTCAATGGCTATGTTAGACTGGCTGGAACGCGTGGAAAAAAGGAGTGGTATGTATTGCTGGATATTGAGGTGTTCGTTTCGGCACGATTTGATCTATTCAGCATCTTGATAGACGATCTGAAAAGCTACCGATTCCTTGCGCCGAGGCGCTGTCGGCACGTCAGGCGCCCATCCAGGCACTCCTCGGCGAGGAACCTCAAGCCGCGGCCGGCGCGCCGAACTCGATGTCTTCCAGGCGCAGCCAGTCGGCGGCGAAGCGCAGGGCAGCCAGGATGTCGTCGCGGGTCAAATGGGGTATGCCGCCAGCAGCTCGTCGACCGAGAGGCCGCGCCCGAGCTTGTCGAGGAGCAGCTCGACGGTGATGCGGGTGCCCCGGATCACCGGCTTACCAGCCATGATGTCCGGATCGGAGACGATCCGCTCGCCAGGCGGCGTGCGGCGGCCAGGATAAACCTCGGCGATCTCGGTTTGCAGACGCCGAGTCTTGCAGCACAAGGGCTCGGCGCGAGCGAGGGTAGCCGACGATTCGGCCCGCCGGCTCGAAGTTCCCCGGCTGCGGCCGGAGAGGAAATCGCACCAACATTGAACCGGCCGTCATAGGACGATAGTCCTCTAACTGAAAGCGAGAACCCACCGCTGCCGAACGAATCGGCTCCAAGTCATCGCTCGTCCGGCGCGGGATCGCGCCCGCCTCCGCCTCAGCGCAGCGCCTGGCGCGAGCGGCGCCACAGGTCGGCCAGGACGGTGGCCAGGATCAGGACGCCCTGGACGGCGCGGATCCAGTAGGGCGAGACGTTGAGGAAGACGAGGAGCTGGCGATCGCGGCGAGCAGGACGGCGGCGAGGGTGGAGCCGATCACGGTGCCGGTGCCGCCCAGGATGCTGACGCCGCCCACCACCGAGGCGGTGATGATGGTGAGCTCGAGGTTGGGCGGGACGGTCGACTGGATGACCGAGAGCTGGGTGGCGAACAGGACCGAGGCGATGCCGGCGAAGGCGCCGTGGATCAGGAAGACGCGCAGGATCACCGCGCGCCGGTCGATGCCGGCCAGCCGCGCCGCCTCGGCATTGCCGCCGACCGCGTAGATGCTGCGGCCGAGGCCGCTGTTGCGCATCCACCAGGCGGCGAGCGCGGTGAGGATAGCCATGAACCAGATGGGCATGGCGACGCCGAGCGAGCAGCGCCATCTGGGCCAGGGCGTAGCCGGGCGGCAGGTTGGAGATCCAGGCCCCGCCGGTGGCCATGATCAGCCCGCCCTTGAGGATCGAGAGGAACCCAGCGTGACCACGATCGAGGGGATGTTGAGCCAGGCGACCAGAAAGCCGATGAAGCCCTCGATCGCCATGCCGCGAGGACCGGGACCAGCCAGCTCAGCCAGATCGGCCAGCCCGCCACCGCGAGCGAGCCCGACAGCACGGCCAGCACGCCGATCAGCGAGCCGACGGCGACGTCGATGTTGCCCGAGACGATCACCATCGACATGCCGATCGCCGCTACCGCGACATAGGCGTTGCCGAGGAAGATGGTCTCCAGGTTGCGCTCGGCGAGAAAGCGCGGGTTGACCGCCCCGACGATGGCGAACAGCGCCACCAGCGCCAGCAGCAGCACGGCCTCCTGGCCGGAGACCAGCCGGGTGAGGCCGCGCAACGGGGCCGGGCGGGCGGCGGCGATCACGCGGCCGCCCCGACGCGCATCATGGCGTGGGCGATGGTTTCCTGGTCGGCCTGGCCGCGGGCAAACTCGGCGGCGATGCGGCCCTCGCGCATGACCAGGATGCGGTCGCTCATCCCCAGGATCTCGGGCAGCTCGGAGGAGATCATCAGGACGGCCAGCCCCTGCGCCGCGAGCTCGCTCATCAGCTTGTGGATCTCGGCCTTGGCACCCACGTCGATGCCGCGGGTCGGCTCGTCCATGATCAGGAGGCGCGGCTTGGTGGCGAGCCACTTGCCGAGCACGACCTTCTGCTGGTTGCCGCCCGACAGCTTGCCGACGATCTGTTCCGGCCCGCGGGCGCGGATGGAGAAGCGGGCGATGGCGTCGGCGGCGAGCGCGGTCTCGCCCGCACGGTCGATGAAGCCGCGGCCGGCGATGCGGCGCAGCACGGCCAAGGAGACGTTCTCGCGCAGGGTCATCGGCCGGATGATGCCCTGGCTGCCGCGGTCCTCGGGCACGTAGGCGATGCCGTGGCGTTTGGCCTCGGCCGCATTGGCGATGCGCACCGGCCGGCCGTCGATGCGGATCTCGCCGGCGCTGGCCGGGGTCATGCCGAACACGGTCTGCGCCAGCTCGCTGCGGCCGGAGCCGATCAGCCCGGCGAGTCCGACGATCTCGCCCGCACGCACGGTCAGGCTGACGCCGCGCACCACGGGCGGCGAGACCAGGTCGCGTACCTCGAGGACCGGCGCGCCGGGGATGGTGTCGAGCTTGGGGAAGAGATGGTCGATGGTCCGCCCGACCATCATCGCGATCAGCTCGGGCTCGGTGGTCTCGGCGACCTGGCGGGTCGCGACGTAGGCGCCGTCGCGCAGCACGGTGACCCGGTCGGCGAGCGTGAAGATCTCGGCCATGCGGTGGCTGATGTAGACCACGCCGACGCCGCGGGCGCGCAGGTTGCGCACGATCGCGAACAGCCGCAGCACGTCGGCCTCGGGCAGGGCCGCGGTCGGCTCGTCGAGGATCAGGACGCGGGCGTTGAGGGACAGGGCCTTGGCGATCTCGACCCGCTGCCGGTTGGCGACCGAGAGCGAGCTGACGGGGGCCTCGACGTCGAGCTCGTCGATCTCGAGCGAGGCCAGGATCTCGGCGGCGCGGGTGCGCATCGCGCGCCAGTCGATGCCGCCGAAACGGGTCCGCGGCGCATGGCCGAGGAAGATGTTCTCGGCGACGGTCAGCTCGGGGAACAGCAGCAGCTCCTGGAACACGGTGGCGATGCCGGCTCCCTGCGCCTCCTGTGGCCCGGCGAACTGGACCTCGCCGCCGTCGATGCGGATCGCGCCGGCGTCGGGGCGGTAGACGCCCGAGACGATCTTGATCAGCGTCGATTTGCCGGCGCCGTTCTCGCCGAGCAGCGCGTGGACCTCGCCGGCGCGCACGTCGAAGCGCACGTCCTCGAGTGCCCTCACGCCGGGGAACGACTTGGTCAGCCCCTCGACCGCCAGGACCGGCGGGCGGGAATCGGTCTCTGCCACGCTCGCCGGCATCGTGCCTCCCGGCCGCGAGCTAGCCCGCGCCGGTCAGTAACGTCAATGCGGAGCGGTTCCGTTCGATGCTGCGCGTGATAGCGTCCGCGAGATGTCGCCGGAATGCCTGAGCCGGGTTAGCGTCGGCCAGCGGGAGATCGTTGCCAAGGCCCGGAAGGATGATCATGGCAGGCTTACACGGCGTTTTCCCCTATCTTGTCTCGCCGGTTGCCTCGGATGGCCAAGTCCGGACCGAGGTCCTGGGCCACCTGGTCGAGGACCTGATCTCGGCGGGGGTGCATGGCCTGACCCCACTCGGCTCGACGGGGGAGTTCGCCTACCTGGACCAGGGCCAACGCGAAACCGTCGTGCGAGCCACCGTCGAAGCCGCAGCCGGACGCGTGCCCGTAGTCGCCGGTGTCGGCTCCACAGCAACGTCGAGTGCGATCGCCGAGGCGCGGCGCTACGAGCGCCTCGGAGTCGACGGCATACTGGCCATCCTCGAAGCCTACTTCCCGCTGCGAGACCCGCAGATCGAAGCCTATTTCCGCGCCGTGGCCGACGCGGTCGGGCTCCCTGTCGTGCTCTATACGAACCCACAGTTTCAGCGCAGCGACCTTTCCCTGGACGTCATCGAGCGGCTCGCGGCGCATCCTCGCATCGGCTACCTCAAGGATGCTTCCACCAACACGGGGCGGCTGCTCTCGATCCGCAACCGTTGCGGCGACGATCTGCGCCTGTTCGCGGCCTCCTCGCACATTCCGGCCTGCGTGATGCTGCTCGGCGGAGTCGGCTGGATGGCAGGCCCGGCCTGCCTCGTGCCCCAGCGCAGCGTCGAACTTTACGACCTGTGCCGCGCCGGCCGCTGGGCGGAGGCCATGTCCCTGCAGCGGTCGCTTTGGCGCATCAACGAGGTCTTCGCGCGCTTCAACCTCGCCGCTTGCATCAAGGCCGGGCTGGAGAGGCAGGGCTATCCCGTCGGAGATCCGCTCGCCCCGCAGAGCCCGCTCAGCCAGGACGAGCGCAACCTGGTTGCCGCGGTCCTCGAGGACTGCAATGCGTTACCGACACGCGATCGATCCGCGCCAGCGGGCTGATGTCCCGACGGCTTGGCGGATACCGGGGCCGAATCGCGGTTCCGTGGCAGAGGAGGCCGGTGGATGACAAGCAGGGCACCCCTCGAGAACCGCTGGGACGACGCCTACGCCGCGTCGCTCGACGAGCCCGGGCGGCTGCTCTACCGCTCGAACCTGCTGGGTGCCGACAAGCGCATCACCAACTATGGCGGCGGCAACACCTCGGCCAAGCTGCGGGCCACGGATCCGCTGACGGGCGAGGTGGTGACGGTGCTCTGGGTCAAGGGCTCCGGCGGCGATCTCGGCTCGATGAAGCTGGACGGGTTCGCCACGCTCTATCAGGACAAGCTCGAGCGGCTGAAGGGCCTCTATCACGGGATCGCGCACGAGGACGCGATGGTGGGCTATTTGCCCCACTGCACCTTCGGCCTCAATCCCCGCGCCGCCAGCATCGACACGCCGCTGCACGCCTATCTGCCCTACCGCCATGTCGACCATGTCCACCCCGACGCGGTAATCGCCATTGCCGCCTCGGCGCGCTCGCAGGAGCTGACGCGGGAGGTCTACGGCGACGAGATCGGCTGGCTGCCCTGGCAGCGGCCGGGCTTCGATCTCGGGCTGAAGCTCGAGGCGATCGCGCGCGCCAACCCGCATCAGGTCGGCTGCGTGCTGGGCGGCCACGGCCTGTTCACCTGGGCCGACGACGACAAGGTTTGCTACGAGACGACCTTGCGCATCATCCAGCGCGCCCAGGACTGGCTGGACGCCAACAACCGCACGGCAGCGTTCGGCGGCGCGCGGGTGCGGTCGCTGCCGGAGGCGGAGCGCCGGGCCGCGGCGCGGCGGCTGCTGCCGCGGCTGCGCGGGCGGATCGCGGCCGGCGAGCCCAAAGTCGGCCATCTCGACGATTCGCCGGCGGTGCTGGAGTTCGTGGGCTCGGACCGGCTGGAGGAGCTGGCGGCGTTGGGGACCTCGTGCCCCGATCACTTCCTGCGCACCAAGATCCGGCCGCTGGTGGTCCCGGCCGATGCCGACGACGCGGCGCTGGACGAGCTGGTCGAGGGCTACCGCAGGGACTATGCCGGCTATTACGAGCGCTGCCGGCATCCCGACAGCCCGGCCATGCGCGATCCCAACGCGGTCGTCCATCTGGTGCCGGGCGTGGGGATGCTGACCTTCGCCCGCGACAAGGCGACCGCACAGGTCGCCGGCGAATTCTACGTCAATGCCATCAACGTCATGCGCGGTGCGGCCGGCGTCGACCGCTATGTCGGCCTGGCCGAGCAGGAGGCGTTCGACATCGAGTACTGGCTGCTCGAGGAGGCCAAGCTGCAGCGCCTGCCCAAGCCCAAGCCGCTGGCCGGGCGGGTGGCCCTGGTCACCGGCGGCGCCGGCGGGATCGGCGGGGCGACGGCGCGGCGACTGCTGGCCGAGGGTGCGTGCGTGGCGCTCACCGACATCGACGGCGCGGCGCTGGCCGAGGCCGAGCAGGCGCTGGTGCAGGTGGCAGGACCGGATCTGGTTCACGCCGTCCGGGCCGACGTCACCGACGAGGCGGCGGTCGCGGAAGCGGTGGGCAGCACGGTGGAGCGGTTCGGCGGCATCGACATCGTGGTCGCCAATGCCGGGCTCGCCACCGCCGCGGCCTTCGCCGAGACCAGCCTCGCCGACTGGGAGAAGAACAGCGCGGTGCTGGCCAAGGGCGTGTTCCTCGTCACGCGCGAGGCGTTCAAGGTGATGCTGGCGCAGAAGCTGGGCGGCTCGATCGTCACCATCGGCAGCAAGAACGCGGTCGCGACGTCGACCGGCGCTTCGGCCTACTGCGCCGCCAAGGCGGCGGCGCTGCATCTCACCCGCTGCATCGCGCTCGAAGGGGCGCCGCACGGCATCCGCGCCAACGTGGTCAATCCCGACGCGGTGCTGCGCGGCTCGCGCATCTGGAGCAGCGACTGGCGTGCCGCGCGCGCGGCCGGTATGGGCGTGGCCGATGCCGGGCTGGAGGAGGCCTACCGCCAGCGCTCCCTGCTCAAGCGCAGCGTCCATCCCGAGGACATCGCCGAAGCCGTGCTGTTCTTCGCGAGCGAGGTCTCGGCCAAGTCGACGGGCAACGTCCTGAACGTGGACGCGGGCAACCAGATCGCGTTTGCGCGGTAAGGCCGGCCGGCTGGGTCTTGCCGCCCGGCTGCCCCGTCAGTCGTTCAGTGCATTCGCATAAGTGGTGAGCAGCGCGTTCAGCTGGCTGACCACAGCCGGGTTGGCGGCGGCGACGTTCCGGTCCTCGTGGCGGTCGGTGGTGACATTGTAGAGCTGCAGCGGCTGGCCCAGGTAGTTTCGGTAGAACTTCCACGGCCCGCGACGAACGCCCAGGCCGGGGTCGCCGTAGAATGCCTTGAAGTACACACCACGCTCGGCCGGCAGGTTGAGCAGGTCGAAGCCGTCGCTGTCGCGGAAGGCCCCGCCCGCCGCCTTGACGGCCGTCACTGCGATGTCGACGAGCGAGGCCGGCGTGGCGACCTGCCTGCCGGGTGCCGCGTGCCCGGCCCAGCGCAGGACGAACGGCACTCGTACGCCGCCCTCGAGGATGTCGTACTTCTTGCCGCGCAGCGGCGCGTTGCTGCCCCGTCCATTGTCGCCCGCGAAGATGATCAGGCTGTCGGGCCGCGCGGCGGCGACGATGCGGCCGATGTTCCGATCCATCTCGGCCATGCGCAAGGAGAGCGGACCCTGGAGCGGATCATGCGGCGCCGTCCATGACACGTAGATAAAGCGCGGCTTCGGCCGCGGCCCGCTCAGGATGGCGACGGCCTCGGTGCCGAGCGTGTCGGTCACATTGCCGGTGTTGTGAATCCGCGTGCGCTGGCGGTAGAGCGGTGCTTGCGGGTCGTCCCCGACATAGTCGGGAGTGATGCCTTCGAACCCGAGAAAGGTATCGAAGCCCTGGTCCAGCGGGTGTCGGCCCGGTGAGAAACCCAAATGCCACTTGCCGACGAGGTGGGTCGCGTAGCCTAGCGCCCTCAGCCGCTCGGCCACCGTCACCATCGACGGCAGGGGCTGCGGGCCGTTGTTGATCACCGCCCCCACCGACCGCCGCTGCGGCCATTTGCCGGACATCAGCGCCGTGCGCGCCTGGACGCAGGCCGGCTGGGCGTAGGCTGCCGTGTAGGTGATGCCCGCGCGCGCGAGCGCGTCGATGTTCGGCGTCACGATACCGGGCTTGCGCTGTACCGGGCCCATGTCGGTGGCACCGAGATCATCCGCCAGGAGGACAATGATGTCCGGAGGCGCGGCTCCGGCTGGTCGCATCCACCATGCAGAGCACAGTACTGCGATCGCAATGATGCGGAGCGTTCTTTGTCTTGAAAATCTCATTACCAAATCTCCAGCCAAATTGCCGGAAGGAATAAAAGGACACGTCAACGTTATCGATTATTGCCTTCCTTCGCGCATTTGACAAATTGTCGCATCTTCATAGATGTACACGAACAGAATTCATTCACCTTCAAAGGAATAACCGGAGCGAGATTCCACCCACAGGGTGGAGAAATCCAAGCATTGTCAATTTAGAAGGCGCTTCATATTCTAGTTACGACTGAGAACTGTGCACCGGATTCAACCGGTGCGATATCCGGACGCCTCGAAAAGCCACCTACTAGCCGTGGAACTTGATGTATCTGCGCGGGCAAGGGGAGCGCCGACGCCGAGTTAGCCAAGCTTGTTCCATCTGGACGTTCGGCCCCGAGGTCGAAAGGCCGCCAAACGGCCGACGATGCAGCGTTGCTGTCCGAGATGCCGGCGCTGCCGGCGCGCCTGAGCGACTGTGTTGGCGGTCAAGCGGGTTGCCATGGCGTTTGATGTTTCAGGATGGCGTTGAGGATGGTGAGGGGCTTGCGCATGGCGGCGGTGAGCGCGACTTTGGCGGGTTTGCCGCGGCCGATGAGGCGCTGGTAGAGGGTTTTCAAGCTGGGGTTATAGCGGATGGCAGTCAGGGTCGGCATGTCCAGGGCGGTGCGGACGGCGGCGCGTACGCCCATGATCATGCGCCGGCCGCGGAAGGTGCCGCTGTCGTGGTTGACCGGGGCGACGCCGACCAGGCTGGCGATCCGGTGCCGATCGGCGGTCGAGCTCGGGCTGCTCGGCGATGAGCAGGCGCGCCGAGGTCGGGCCGATCCCCGGCACCGAGACCAGGAGGTCCTCGGCGGCGCGCCAGACCGGGCTGGCGCGGGCGGCCTCGCCGAGGTCGGCGTCGGTTTCGGCCAGCTCCTTGCGCAGCCAGGCGAGATGGGCATCGACGCGGCGGACCAGCTTGGCGTCGCGCAGCTGGCGACGCCGCTGGCTCTCGCTGCCGAGCATCTCGCCGATCTGGCGGCGCAGGGCGACCAGCTCGCCGAGGTGGCGCGTGGCCTCCTCCGGCAGCGGCCTTTACTCCGGCCGGACCGCTTCGGCGAAGCGGGCGATCGCCTCAGCGTCCAGCCGGTCGGTCTTGGCCAGCCTGCTAGTGGCGCGGGCGAAGTCGCGGATCTGGCGCGGGTTGACGACCACCAGCGGCAGGCCAGCAGCGCCCAGCGCCGCGGCCACGGCCGTCTCGAAGCCGCCGGTGGCCTCGAGCACGCTCAGGTGTGGGGCGAGCCCGGCGAGGCGTTCGGCCAGCACCGCCAGACCGGCGGCATCCCGGCTGACGGCAAAGGCCCCGCCGGCGGGCCGCAGGTGCACGTCCAGCTGGGTCTTGGCGACATCGATGCCCACGAAGGCCTTGGCTGACGAGGAGTGCTCCATGACCCGCCCTTGCGAATACGGGCTCGCCGCGCGCGGCGAGCTTGGCAACAGAGAGATACAAGGGCGGAGTGATGGGGGGCGCCCGCGGTGGCGCAACTCCAGCGGGCAGTTGTCGGGCAGCGCAGGCAGATCGACCGGTTGATCCGCGTACCGATCAGGCCCGCTGGATGCGCGAGCGCGACCGCAAGCGTCGGTCGGGTGAGGGCATAGGAAAGCTGTACGGGCTGACCTTGGTCAGTTGGAGCATGACACTCGCCAGTTCTTCGACTACCCCATTTCGCGCTTGAAACCAAGGTCGGGCGACGAAGTACTTCGTTGCCCGATCCAATTAAGCGGTTGGATACAGATGCGGCTAGAACAGCTGGCGATACCGCTCGCTCGACTTGGGATTCGGGCCCACGGGATAGAGCTGATATTTACCCGTGTTGAAGTAGGCCTCATGAGCGATCGAGCCGCCGGCCCACTGGAAGAAGTCGTGCATGTCCTGGATGTATTGCGGGTTGTCGCCCGCGCGCCCGACGCCCCATTCGCCGATCGCGAACTTCTTGCCCTTGCTGCGGGCGAACTCGACCCAAGCGCGCAGCCCCCACGGGCCGCCCATGGCGGTCTCGTAGCCGAAGCGGTCCTCGGGATCGTCGTAGTGGCTGACGCCGATGTTGGTGATCGGCGCATCGGCCGGGTAGATCGTGCGCACGTCGACCCGGCCCTTCTTGGCCATGAACCAGCCGATCCGCAGGTTGGGTGCGCCGGACTTCATGGCCCGGGCTACACGGGTGAAGCAGGTCTTCCACTGATCGGCGGGCTTGCCGACCGCGGTCCAGGCGAACCAATTGCCGGACGCTTCCCAGCCGAGCCGGATCTCGGCGTCGCCGACGCCGTTGTTCGCCAGCCGGCGGGCGATCTCGCGTTGTTCGTCGTCGTACTGGCCGGCGGCGCAGGCGGCCAGGTTGCCGCCGTTCGGGAACAGCCCATGGCCGAAGCTGACATTTGCCGACTTGGCGCGCAGCTGGCGCGGATTGGCACCGCTGGCATAGGCCAGCATCCCTGGCCAGCCGTGCCGGTACTCGATCCACCCGGCAACGACGCTGAGCGGCGTTCCCCGCCAGCTGGCGAAGGACACGGTCGCGTTGTTGTTGCGCGATCCCGACTTCCATGTGACCGCCGCCTGCGCCGACGATGAGAGGATGAGCATTGCCGCCGCGGCGAGCCCCATTTGGAGCAGTGTGCCGGCAGATCGGAAGTTCAGCGTCACAGCGATCGACTCCTAGCTTGACCAAGGCCTGATCGCCAGCAGACGCGACAGCAAACCGAACTATTCCCCCACACGATCCGTATCGATGCGCTGAGGTGGTTCCGCGGGGTGGGAGCATGCATATTTCATTGCGAACGGAACCAAACCATTCGTACAAAGATGTCCCTACGTATATAAATGGCGCTACTGTCTGGGGATGAGCGGACCGTTCCACGGAGATCGGCGCGACCCACGTCGATTTGGCGTGCCTGGCGGGTCGACAGCGCTGCTCAATCGAACAGATCAGGACCCGCGTCGGGCCGTGCCCGCTCAATCTCCAGCAGGCGCCGTTTGGTGATCCGCCCACCCGCCGCCGAGAAGCCGCCGAGGCGACCGCCGGCAGCGACCACGCGATGGCACGGGATCACCAGAGGAATGGGATTGCGGCCGAGAGCCGCACCGACCTCGCGACCCGCCGCGGGCTGGCCCAGGGCAGCCGCGATCTCGCCGTAGGTCGCTACCCGCCCGAAGGGGATGGCGCGTGTCCTGAGGTAGACGGCCCGATCGAAGTCGACCGCCGTATCCAATGCCACCGCGACGCCATCGAGACCCGTGGGCTCGCCGCGCAGCATCGCCTGCATGCCCAGGATGGCGGCCCGCGCGCCGCCCGTCGGCTCGAGCATCACGGCACTCGGGAAGCGCCGCGACATACGCTGTCGGGTGGTTTGAGCGGAGCCACCCGGAAGTTGCACACCCAGCAGGGCCGCGGCACGCCACGCGACGGCACAAAGGCCGATCGCAGTGTCGAACAAGGCCATGCCGGGGTAGGTCATGCGTCGCAAAATTGCACAAACCGGTCAGCCACGGTCGCGAAAGTTCGAAAGATCATATTCCCATATTGACCACAAATAGCATATTATGCATACGATTGGGCAACAAGTCCCTGCTGTAGTGGAGATAGCCCGTGCCGATTGCCAAGCCCGACACCGCGCGGACGCCGCGTGGCGTGCCCGTCGTCATTGCCGTCGTCGCCAACGACGAAGGCAGCAATCTGACCGTCTCGGGCTACACCCAGCCGACCGCAGGCACGCTGGCGCTGAATCCGGACCGGACCTTCACCTACACGCCGGGCCCGGCGTTCGAGGGGATCGACGGCTTCGCCTATACGATTCGCGACGGAGTGGGCGGCACGGCGGAAGGCGACGTCCGCATCTTCGTGGCACGCCCGAATACGATGCCGCAGGCTGCCAACGACGCGGCCTCGGTCCAGGTCGGCGCGAGCGTGGCGATCCCCGTGCTCGCCAACGACGGCGACGGCGACGGCGACCCGCTCGCGATCATCGGGCTCGACGCGCCGGCGCACGGCACGGTCACGGTCCTGCCCGACCAGTCGATCCGCTACGCCCCGCAGTCGGACTTCGCCGGCATCGACAGCTTCACCTACACCGTGGGCGACGGGCAGGGCGGTGCGGCGGAGGCCAGCGTCACGATCACCGTCACGGTGCCGAACCGGCCGCCGGTGGCGCAGCCGGACCGGGCGACGACCGTGGCGGGCAGCACCCTGACGATCGACGCCCTCGCCAACGACAACGACCCGGACGGCAACCCGATCGCCCTCGCCGGCATGGAGATGCCGGGCCAGGGCAGTCTGGCGCTGACCGCCGACAACCGCTTCGCCTACACGCCGCGGCCGGGCTTCGTCGGCGAGGACAGCTTCAGCTACACGATCCGCGACAGCGCCGGCGCCACCGCCCGCGGCGAGGTCACCGTGGCGGTCACGCCGCGCAACGCACCGCCGAACGCGGTCGCCGACAGCGTGGCCAGCGCCGGCGCCGCGGTCACCTTCGACCCCTTGGCCAACGACAGCGACCCCGACGGCGACCCTCTGCAGCTCAAGTCGCTGACCATGCCGCTGAGCGGCCGGGTGGCGGTCGGGGCCGACGGCCGCGTCACCTACACTCCGCCGACCGGTTTCGCCGGTGCGGACGGCTTCACCTATCAGGTCGGCGACGGAAGTGCCGTCAGCGAGGCCGAGGTCAGCGTCACGGTCACCGCGCCGGTCGTGCCGACCTATGCCAACGGCTACCGCTACCGCCGTCGCATCGTCGTGCCGCCGCAGACCACCGCGGCGGAGACCGCGACCGATTTCGTGCTCCTGGTGCAGGAGAGCGGCACCTGGCTCAAGTCCGCGACGGCCGGCGGCCGGATCGAGCACGCCCAGGGTTTCGACCTGCGCTTCGAGCTCGAGAACGGCACCAAGCTCGACCACGAGCTCGAGCGCTACGATTCCGCCGGCTCGCTGATCGCCTGGGTGCGCATCCCGAGCTGGTCGATCCGAACCCAGCTGCGACTGTATCTGTACTGTGGCAAGCCCGGACTGACCAACGCCGAGGCCAATCCTTCCGGCACCTGGCGCGGCTACCTGGCCGTGCTCGACGCGCGGACCGGTGCCGACCGCAGCGGCAACAACCGCTCCCTGGTCCCGACCAACGTCGCAAGCGGCCTGCTGATCGGCGACGCCGGACGCTACAGCGGCTCGTCGGTCGCGAGCCGGGCGGACGCGACCTTCCTCTCCGGGCTCGGTGCGCTGACCGTCCAGGCGCTGACGGTCCCGGACGCCGCCATGATCGGCAGCAACAACGGCCTCTTGGCGCAAGGCCCGATGAGCGGCGCGGACGCAGCCGCAGGGCTGACGCTGCAATATCTGGCGACGGTGTCGGACGGCTCGCGCAACGTGATCCACTTCAAGCTGAGCTGTTCCGACGGCGGCTTGTTCGTGCTGTCGGGTGCCGACCAGCATCGCGCCGATCGCCAGCTGCTGCATGGGGTCTGGCGACAAGGAGACACGGCACGCCTCTACCTGGACGGTCGGGAGCTCGAGCCCTCGTCGTCCTCCGCCGCCCGCTCGGGCACCACGACGATGCCGGCGGGCGCCCTTTACCTCGGCGCGGGCGCCCGGGATCCGGCCACGGGCGGGTGGGGCGGGCTGATCGACGAGGTGCGGTTCGCCGCTGCCGCCATGTCGCCCGCGCGGATCGCGGTCGAGGCGCGCAATCTCGGCGCCACACAGGGGCTGTACGGGCTGGGCGGCGAGGATGTCGCCGGGCAGACGGACGCCGCCCCCGTGGCGGTTCCCGTCTCCATTCAGACGTTGGCCGGCAGCAATGTCGACATCGACGTGGCCGCGAGCGGCTACGATCCGGACGGTCCAGGGCTGCCGGAGGTCGTGGCGACCGGCGCGGCCACGAACGGCCTGGTCACGGTCGTCGGCGGCAAGATCCGCTACACCCCGCTGGCTGGCTTCGTCGGGGCCGACCAGTTCACCTACACCTTGGACAATGCGGGCAAGCGCAGCACCAGCGTCGTGTTCGTCGAGGTCGTGGCGCCGACCGACATGCCCGTGTCGCTGCGCACGATCTCGGTCGGCAACGCCACCCAGCTAACCGCCGCGCTTGCCGGCAACTTCGCCGGTCTGACCACCGTGCCGGCGGGTAGCGCCGGACCCTTGCGGCCAGGCGACCACATTCTCTGCGCGGCCGGCACCTATGCCGGCACGTTCGCCATGGCCACCGCCGGCACCCGGGCGAACCCGATCTTCGTCAGGCCGGCCGGCACGCTGGCCAGCGTCGTGTTCACTGGACAGATCAACGTGCGCGGCGCGTGGTGCGGCGTGCACGGAGCGCGGTTCACCGGCGATGCCCGAAAGGTCGACATCAGCGGCGCCGGCGGGCGGGTCACCCGCTGCCTATTCGACAGCGTGACCTATGACGGCATCGTCTATCTGACCGGCAACGGCCACCCGGAAGTGCGGATCGATCACAACGAGTTCCGCGACATCTCCGGCTCCGCGGTCCGCTGCGAGCTCAACAACAGCCTCGACCATCAGAACATGCGGATCGATCACAACTACTTCAACGGTCACGAGCCCCTGGGTGACAACGAGACCGTGATCCAGATCCTGACGGACGCCTTCCGCGATGCCTTCGTCAGCTACGATCACAATCTGTTCGCAAACTGCATGCGCAACAACTCGACAGGGGAAAACGAGCTGATTTCGATCAAGACCGGCGCGCCGAGGATTCGCAACAACACTGCGATCAACTGCAATGGCGGTTTCGTATCCGTGCGCGAGACCAACCGCGCGATCGTCGAGGGCAACTGGTTCGAGAACGGCTCCTACATCAAGCTGCACGGCGACGATCATACCGTCCGCAACAACCGCTCCACGGGCAAGCTCTGCGAGGTCCGCAGCGGCGACGCCTACGCCACCGATCCGCTTCCGTCCCAGTGCACAACCTACCAGAAGGCGGGGCGCACGACCGTGATCTACGATGGCAGCTGCAAGCCGGCGCACTGCGCCGCCCGCAACGCCGTGCTCGAGCACAATATCGGCATGATCAGCGTCGGAACGGACGCCGACGTGAAGAAGGCCGTCAACACGACCTTGAGCAACAACGATCGCGCGGCCACCCGGGTGTCCGGCGGCTGGACCGGCATCACCGAAACCGGCATCGGCGGGCATGTGAACACTGCGGTCAAGCTCGCGCCTGCCGACGTCGGGCCGAGTTCCCCCTGAGCAGAAAGGAGCGGCGGGCTTCGCCCCGCCGGCCGGTCCTTCTGTCAACCGACGGGCTGCCGCACCGACGCGCGCCCATCAGCCGATGCCGATCGTGCGCGCACCTGCACCACGCGCCATGCCAGTCCATAGTAGACGAGATAGGCCGTCGTGGAGCCAAGGCAGAACAGCAGCACGGTCGTCATGGGTGCGAGGTCGAGCAGCCAGGCCGTGCCGAAAGTCGCCAGCATCAAGGTCGTGTCGAGGGAAGCCGAGATGAGGTGGAGGTTTTGCCGTCCGACAATATTCAAGGTCTGTGACACGGGCGTCACGACGAAGCGCGTGAGGTAGACGGGAACCAGCAACTGGACGAGCGAGCCCGCACTGCGCCACGCTTCGCCGAACAGCAGCGCGAACAGCTGCGGGCCAGCGAGCAGGATCGGGGCCATGCCGACCAAGCCGAGCGCGAGAAAGAGGATGCTCGAGTGCCGGAACAACCGAAACAAGCCCGCGGGCGACCGCTGGGCGGCCTCGCCCAGGAACACTTGCCGGGCGGCTTGCGAGAACAGTCGGACCGGCAGGCCCATCAGCCGCTGGCCCAGGCCGTACATCCCGGCGAGCGCGGGCCCGAACAGCATGGCGATGAAGATCGCGGGCAGGAGACCGGTGCAGGCTTCGAGCAGGGCCGCCGGGGTGGAAAAGGCGGCGTAGCGCCAGTGCCGTCGTCCGGCGCGGAGCAATGCTGATTGCCCCGGCCGCGCGATCAGACGCAGATCGGCCGGGACGAAGGAATAGAGCAAGTAGGCCAACCGGACCGCATAGCCCAGCGCGTAGCCGAGAACCATGCCCGATGCCGTGAAGCCGAGCAGCCCGAGCCCGACCTGAATGGCCGATTGCCCGGCCGACTGTACCATTCGGGCAACGGCGTTCAACCGATAGGTGCCGCGATAGACCGACCAGTAGCTCACCGACTCGGTCACGCTCAGGAGCACGATGGTGATCGGCACCGACCAGAGAATTCCGGACAGCTCCGGCATCTCGGTGGCCTTCGCCAGCCAGTCGCGCCCCAGCCACGCGATCGGACCGGTGACGAGGCATGTGCCAATCACCGAGAGCACGGATAGGCCGAGCAGTGCCGCCGCATCCGCATCGGAGCGCGCGATCGGCACCGCGAGCTCGTACTTGAACGACAGCACGTTGCCGAAGATGCCGGTGATGGCGGTGAACACGGCATAGACGCCGAATTCTGCCGGCGTGAAGAGCCGTGTGAGAATGGGCGAGCTGGCAACGATCAGCAGCTGGCCGGCGACGAAGCCGCCCGAGAGCATGCTCAACCTACGCACGAAACGGTTGCGCAGCAGCGAGCGGCCTGGAAGCTGCGGCATGCGGTCTCCGCCAGTAGTCAGGGGGTGATTCTTAGCAGGCGCGCACAACCTGTCGAGGAACCATGTTGCGCTGCAGCGCAGGCCGGTAGGCTGATCGGCGCGAGGGGGGTCGCTGGACATCGGAGCGATCACGACGATAGCCTGCGCCCATGGGAATGCGCGGTGGGACGCGGTATGAGCACGCGACGTTGGACACGGCGGCGGGCGTTGCTGGCAGGGGCAATGCCCCTGTCATTGCTAATGCCCAGGGCCCTCTGCGGGCGCGGCGTCGATGCGCCGACCCAGAACCGTGAGATTTCGGTCACAAGCGACGACGAGCTGAGCGATGCCTTGCTGGAAGCAGGGGCTGGCGACCACCTCGTTCTGGACGATGGTGAGTATGGCCTGGAGCTCGTGGTGGCGAGTGGCGGTATCGCCGCGGCACCATTGGTGATCCGGTCGGCGCGGCCCCTGGGCGCACGACTGAATGGGCGCTTCGAGCTGCGTGCCGCGGACATATGGCTAGCCGGACTGGAGGTGAGCGGGGGCGGCATCGTCGGCGACGATCGCGTGAGGGTAAGCCATTGCCGGTTCAGCGAGACGTCGGGCATCGCCTTGACGGTGGCACGCGGCAAGGACATCTCGGTCGAGTACTGCGCGTTTCAAGGTTGTAGCGGACGAGGCGTGTCGATTGCTCCGAAGGGAAAGCCGGGTGCGGTCGTGGCACCCCACATTCATCACAACCTGTTCAGCGACTTCCGGGGCGAAGCCGGCGAGAATGTCCACGAGGCGGTCCAGATTGGCCAGTTCGGGGGCGACGCGGCGTTGGCCGTCCAAGCAGTCGTCGAGAGTAATCTATTCGTCGACGTCAACGTCGATTCCGAGATCATTTCGGTCAAATCGTCCGAAAACACCATCAGCAACAATACTTTCTTGAACTGCAACGCCCGGCCGACCAATCGCTTCGGCAACCGCAATCGTTGGTTGAGAAACTGGATAGAGAACTGTCACGGCATGTGGGTGTACGGGGCCGACCACGAGTTGGTCGGCAACCGGGTGCTCAGCTCACGGGACGGGATGTGCCTGATGGCCGGAAACACGGAGCCCGAAACGATCCGCGTGGCGAGGAATGACGACAGCGGCAAGAAGGGCAAGGATCTGCGGCCGCACTGCCAGGGCGTCGACGTCGTCGACAACAGCTGCGACCGCCTCGTCGTGGGCAGGGTGGTCGAGAAGGCGAAGCCTCCCTTCACGCTGCCAGCGGCAGGGACGCGGATCGTCGGCCACACGGGTCCGATCGAGCTGGAGTTGCAGGTCGACACGCGTGTCGACGAAAGCACCAGAGCCACCGCGCAGGCCGCGGGAAAGCTGAACGCAGCCGAGGTCGGCCCCGGCTGACGACGGGCCGGCCGGGCGACCGTCCGGGAAAAGTCAGGCGCACGATGGCCGGCTCCGCCGCGGGCAACGTTATCTGTTGACTTTTGCTAGGAATATGAACTTATATATAGGGAAGACGATCCTTTCAGACTTGGAGATAGCCCGTGCCGATTGCCAAGCCCGACACCGCGCGGACGCCGCGTGGCGTGCCCGTCGTCATTGCCGTCGTCGCCAACGACGAAGGCAGCAATCTGACCGTCTCGGGCTACACCCAGCCGACCGCAGGCACGCTGGCGCTGAATCCGGACCGGACCTTCACCTACACGCCGGGCCCGGCGTTCGAGGGGATCGACGGCTTCGCCTATACGATTCGCGACGGAGTGGGCGGCACGGCGGAAGGCGACGTCCGCATCTTCGTGGCACGCCCGAATACGATGCCGCAGGCTGCCAACGACGCGGCCTCGGTCCAGGTCGGCGCGAGCGTGGCGATCCCCGTGCTCGCCAACGACGGCGACGGCGACGGCGACCCGCTCGCGATCATCGGGCTCGACGCGCCGGCGCACGGCACGGTCACGGTCCTGCCCGACCAGTCGATCCGCTACGCCCCGCAGTCGGACTTCGCCGGCATCGACAGCTTCACCTACACCGTGGGCGACGGGCAGGGCGGTGCGGCGGAGGCCAGCGTCACGATCACCGTCACGGTGCCGAACCGGCCGCCGGTGGCGCAGCCGGACCGGGCGACGACCGTGGCGGGCAGCACCCTGACGATCGACGCCCTCGCCAACGACAACGACCCGGACGGCAACCCGATCGCCCTCGCCGGCATGGAGATGCCGGGCCAGGGCAGTCTGGCGCTGACCGCCGACAACCGCTTCGCCTACACGCCGCGGCCGGGCTTCGTCGGCGAGGACAGCTTCAGCTACACGATCCGCGACAGCGCCGGCGCCACCGCCCGCGGCGAGGTCACCGTGGCGGTCACGCCGCGCAACGCACCGCCGAACGCGGTCGCCGACAGCGTGGCCAGCGCCGGCGCCGCGGTCACCTTCGACCCCTTGGCCAACGACAGCGACCCCGACGGCGACCCTCTGCAGCTCAAGTCGCTGACCATGCCGCTGAGCGGCCGGGTGGCGGTCGGGGCCGACGGCCGCGTCACCTACACTCCGCCGACCGGTTTCGCCGGTGCGGACGGCTTCACCTATCAGGTCGGCGACGGAAGTGCCGTCAGCGAGGCCGAGGTCAGCGTCACGGTCACCGCGCCGGTCGTGCCGACCTATGCCAACGGCTACCGCTACCGCCGTCGCATCGTCGTGCCGCCGCAGACCACCGCGGCGGAGACCGCGACCGATTTCGTGCTCCTGGTGCAGGAGAGCGGCACCTGGCTCAAGTCCGCGACGGCCGGCGGCCGGATCGAGCACGCCCAGGGTTTCGACCTGCGCTTCGAGCTCGAGAACGGCACCAAGCTCGACCACGAGCTCGAGCGCTACGATTCCGCCGGCTCGCTGATCGCCTGGGTGCGCATCCCGAGCTGGTCGATCCGAACCCAGCTGCGACTGTATCTGTACTGTGGCAAGCCCGGACTGACCAACGCCGAGGCCAATCCTTCCGGCACCTGGCGCGGCTACCTGGCCGTGCTCGACGCGCGGACCGGTGCCGACCGCAGCGGCAACAACCGCTCCCTGGTCCCGACCAACGTCGCAAGCGGCCTGCTGATCGGCGACGCCGGACGCTACAGCGGCTCGTCGGTCGCGAGCCGGGCGGACGCGACCTTCCTCTCCGGGCTCGGTGCGCTGACCGTCCAGGCGCTGACGGTCCCGGACGCCGCCATGATCGGCAGCAACAACGGCCTCTTGGCGCAAGGCCCGATGAGCGGCGCGGACGCGGCCGCAGGCCTGACACTGCAATATCTGGCGCAGAGCACCGATGGCACGGCGAACGTCGTCCACTTCAAGCTGAGCTGTGCGGATGGCGCCGCCTTTGCGGTCAGCAGCGCTCAAGGCCAGCGGGCGGAGCGGCAGCTCCTGCACGGAACTTGGGCGCAGGGCGGCTCACCACGGCTGTTCATCGACGGCGCGGAGCTGGATTCGAGTTCGTCGGCGGCACGGTCGGGTCTGACCGCGTTGCCGGCGGGAGGGCTGTATCTCGGCGCCGGCGCGCGCAACCCGGCCACCGGCGGCTGGCGCGGCATGCTGGACGAGGTGCGCTTGGCGGCGGCCGCGTTCACGCCAGCCCGCATCGCCGCCGAAGCCGCCAATCTCGCCGCCGTCCAGGCGCTCTACGGCATGGGCGGCGAGGATGTCGCCGGGCAGAGCGACGCGGCGCCCGTCGCGGTGCCGTTGCGGGCCAGCCTGACCTCCGGCAGCAGCGTCGACATCGACGTGGCCGCCAGCGCCTACGATCCCGACGGGCCAAGTCCCTCCACCGTTTCGGCGGTCGGCACCCCGGCATCCGGTGTCGCCACGGTCGTCTCCGGCAAGGTCCGCTACACTCCGTTCGCCGGCTTCGTCGGCACCGACCGCTTCACCTATACGATCCAGAGCGCCGGCAAACAGAGCGCCAGCATCATCCAGATCACGGTAGTCGCCGCGGTCGACACCCGGCCGAAATACCCCGTGGCGGCGCAGCGTGTCCTCAAGGTGCCCGAGGACTACGCGACCGTCGCCCTGGCCTATGCGTCGGCGGCCGCCGGCGATCACATCTCGCTCGCGAACGGGACCTACGCCGAAACGCTCAATCTCAACCGCACCTTCCCCAGCGCCAACCCGGTTGTGATACGCGCGCGAAATACCGTCGGGGCCGTCCCCGGCGCGACCATCGGCGGCCAGATCACCGTCTCCGGGCGCGGCCACTGGCTGCACGAGTTGCGGACAGGCTTCGCCGGCTCGACCCGCAACAATGCGGACGTCGAGATCTCGTCCAATTATGTCTTCGTCACGCGTTGCTGGATGACGGGACGCGAGGGCGTCGCGGTTAATGCAACCGCGCACCATGTCTGGGTTGGCTGGAACCGATTTACGGGGCGCAATTCGCCCACAGGGACCGACGCGAGCGGCAATCCGACTACCTTGAACTGTTTTCAATTCAAGATCAACGTGCCGGGTAGTTTCCCGTCGCAGACATCCGGTCCTTACGATATCTACTGCTATCGCAACTTTTTCTGGGACGACACCAACCATCGGCAATACAGTACCGAGACCGGCGGCGAATCCATGTGCTGCTACATTGGCAACGACCACCCCGGCCCAGCCGACCTCGGCACTCTGCTGAACGTCGCGTTCGAGGAGAACTATCTCCCGGCTGCAGCCAATGGCCATTCCCGCCCGCGCTCAATCTATGCCAAGCGCGGCTGCAGCATCGTCCGCAACCGCTCGACCCACGCCTACGGCGTGTTCGGGCAGCGCCATGGCTGGGGCTCGAAGATCTACGGCAACCGGGTGACCGATCCGGACGTGGTCGTCATCGGCGACGAGCGGGCAGGCAGCTATGCCAACGGCCAGGACATCCGCAACAACATCGTCGCTGGAACGATGAAGCTATATCGGGCGAGTGAGACGCCGTCGGGCGCGCCCTATCAGGCGGCCGATTGGACCACCTTGTTTCAGAATCAAGGCAAGCTGACCGTGGGCTATCTGCCGAGCAACAACAATCCGGTCGCCGATGACGGCGGCATCGTCGACCATATTCGCATTTACGCCCACACCGGTACGGTGACCATCAACGCGACCCACGTCGACGTGGCGTCGGTCACGCAGAGCACGGGCAATCCGCTCGGTCTCAGCGAGGGCGCCACTATCGTCCCGGCGACGTTCGACGGCCGCGATACCGGCTTCGAGAGCGGCGACCAGGGGCTGAGCTGACAGAAGGGCACGCCGTCGCTGGCCGGCGTGCCCGCCTTGTCTAAGAGAGAGGTCCCACAGGCGGCTGGTGCCGACGTGCCACACGCCACACGAAGACCAAATAGAGCAGCGAGCACAAGGTGGAGCCGATACTGAGCGCGAGCACGGTGGGTAGCGGGGACAGGCCGGCCCATGCCGCGAGCAGGACGATGACCAGGGAAGAGCAGGCATCCAGGCCCGACGACACCAAGTGGCGGCTCTGCCTGCCGTAGATGGTCAAGGTCTGGGCCACCGGCGTGACGACGAAGCGGGCGAGATACTGGGGCACAAGCGCCCTGGTGATCTCGCCCGCGAAACGCCAGTCCTCGCCGAACAGGAAGGCGAACAGCTGTGGCGCGAAGAGCAGCAGCGGCAGCATGAACGCGAACCCGATACCCAAGAAGGCGACGGTGGCCTTGAGCATCAGGCGGAGCACGCCGGTCTCACGGCGCGCGGTCGCCTCGGCCATGTAGACTTGGCTCGCCGCCTGGGCGAGCAGGCGGACCGGCAGGCCCAGGAGACGCTGGCCCAGCCCGTACCATCCGGCCACGGCAGGGCCGAAGAGAACGGCCAGGATCAAAGGCGGCAGCAGCTGCGAGCTCGCCTCCATCAGAGCGGCAGGCGCCGAGTAGGCCGGATATTGCCAGCTGCGCCGTGCCGTTCGCCACAGGCCGCGCGGGGCGCGTGTGAGCAGCGCACGGTCGTGCGGCGACAGCAGCACGCTGAAATGTACGAGACGGACAAAGTACGCGAGCCCGTAACCCAGAATCAGGCCGGTGGCGCCGATACCGGCGAGCCCGAAGCCGACCTGGAACACCGCCTGCGCCAGGCTCTGACCCACGCGCGACAGGGCGTTCAGGCGGAACGTGCCGCGGAGCACGGACCAAAAGCTGAGGGCTTGGCTGGACCCCAGGCCGATCACGGAAAGCGGCAGCAACCAGAGGAGTTCGGCGAGTTCGGGAATATCGCTGACCCGGGCGAGCCAGTCGCCACCGAGGTAGACTGCGGGAACCGCTAGGACGGAGAAGCCGACGCAGCACAGGATGCTGAGCTGCATCAGGCGCGCCGATTCCTTCTCGTTGCGGCCGACCGGCACGCCATACTCGAAGCGCAGACAGACGACGTTGCCGAGAATGCCGACCAACGAGGTGAACACCGCGTAGGCACCGAAGTCTTCGGGGCTGTTGAGCCGGGTAAGGATCGGCATGCTCGCCACGATCAGCACCTGTCCGGCGGCGAAGCTGCTCGACAGCATGGCGAGCCGGCGGGCGAAGCGGCCGCGCGGGACCAGCGCCTGAATGCGCGTCGGAAGCACGCTCAGCATGGCGGCTGGGGTCCGGCTCCGCGCCTCATGCAGATCGAGAGATCACGCCAGTCCGCCCACCTCGCCGAGGAACATCCCTAAGGTGAGCGCCCGGCCCACGTGAAGGTCGCGGAGCGATTCGGCTGCGACATCGGGCGCCAGCACGCCGACCGTCTTGAGGCGCTCGAGGGCCGGCGGCAGATGGGTGCTGCCGCGAAGCTTGGCCATGAACCCGTCGGCGTCCGCCGCGAAAGCGCCAGCCGTGTAGAATTTGCCTTTGCCGGTCAGCCGTTGGCTCAACTTGCGCGCCGCCCGGCGCAGCTGCGTGGCACCGTAGGCGCGGACGTCGCCGGCCATGAGACGAGGCTCGCTCGATGCGGTAAAACCGTCCGCCGTGGGAAGGGCGGCTAGTGCCGGACAGTTGGCAGTGATCATATGACGATGCCATCGAAAGAAGAAGCGTCGCCAAGGTGGAATCATGATGGCCGCCTGGATATTGTGATAGTCGGCCAAAGGCGCTGTGACGTCCAATCCCATGTTAATATAGTTCGAGAAATAGTGCCCGTAGAACTCGGGCGCACGAACATGCAAGAAGATCTTGTCATAGGTTTCATTGTTGGTGGGAGAATGCATCTCCCGGCAGAACTCGAGCACCGACGCAGTCTGTGCTCTGAGCAGCTCACGACCCTGCGCCGACAGAGTCTCGGGGGGGAACGACACCGGCAGCATGCGCAGGTCGTGATAGCGCTGAACGTTGACCCGGCTACTGCCGTAGAAGGGAAAGTCCTGGATCACGTAGTGGTCGCGGAAGAACTCACCGCCGCCGCCGTGAGCGAAGATCTCGACTCCGCGGCCCAGACGCGCGAGCGCGGCCTGTCGGTCGCGGTGCAGGCGCCGGACATCGGTCTGCGCGTCGCCCGCTCGGAAGGTTGCGGCGAGCTGCTCGTCGAAACGGTCGAGGTCGTGGCTGACCAGATGGAACGGGCGATCCAGCAGCCGCGCGATCTGGTGCGCGATGTCGACATCGGGGGTACCTGACTGCCCGGAAATCGCGAGCTCGAACTCGAGCTGCTGCCGCGACAGCATGCACATCACAAGTCGGCTGTCAAAACCTCCGGTTGCATCGACGCTCAGCCTCCGCCCGCGCAGCGAGTGGGCGAGCATCGCGAAGTGCTCGGTGACCGCATGCTCGGCGTCGGGGTTGCCCGGGAGGTCCAGGCTCTTGGCGATCCGGCTGACGCCTTTCCCGCCATCCAGAGAGAGCACCTCCCGCCCGGAAAGTTCCAGGATGTCGCGCGCCAGAGTCTTGCCGCGGCTGACGGCCCCATAGGCCAGAAACTCGACCAAAGCGTGCTCGGATACCCCGGCCCGGTCGAGTCGCCGGTCTCGCACGAGCTCAAGAAATCCCGTCCCGGCGCCGCGGCTATCGAAGTAGACCTTGTAGAAGCCCGCATTGTCGACCGTGACCTGCCAGCTACGCGTTGCCTTGCGCCACACGAACAGGCCGAAGACCCCACGCAGGCGCCCGGCAATCTCCGCGAGATCCGCGCTCTTGAGCAAGCGAGCGAGCCTTTCGACGGTGGCGGCGCCAGCCACCTCACCGGGCAGGTAGACATGGCCCTTCCAGCCGATGACGAACGCGTCGTCGCTCCACCAGCGCAGCCCGATCTCGGACTGTTGCTGGGGCCCTGTGCCTGGCTCAAGCAGCATGCACAAGCGCCGCGCTGGTCGAACCGACGGGAGGTACGGGCGGCTCCTTCGCCGCCGTGAGCTCGGGCAGGTGCTTCACGAGGAGTTCCAGTTTGTCGATGGCCGCAATCGCATCGCGGATCTCGGCGCGAAGGGCCGCCTCGAGATCCCCGTCGACGGGGAAGCCGACGATGGTGAAGAAGCGCGCGCCGACGACCAGGCGCAGCACCACCGGCGCCTCGGCGCTGTCGCAGCGCAGCGCCACCGGCTGCCCGATATGCATCGCGCGCCGTGCGAGGGCCTGCTCGCCGGGGTCGGCCAGCTCAATCAGCGGCGACGCATCATTGTTGAGATATTCGAACAGAAGCTGGCATTCCTCGAGCGAGGCTCGCCGCCGGCCACCGCCAGCCCGTTCGACCGTCGGCGAAAAGCAGATGATCGACCGGGCAGCGAGACCGGCAGCTTCCTCGCCGAGGTCGGTCAGATGCCGGTCGGGCGTCGGCATCGGCACCAGCACCGGGCTGGCCTCGATTCGCTCGTGGAGCGCAATGCGGAAGCGCCGGAAGGCATGCCGGCACAAGCTGCGGGGAAGGGCGCTCAACAGCGTCGCCTCGCCAAGCGCCGCGATCCAGCGGAACAGCATGCCATAGCTGCGCGGCGCAGCCGCGACGCGGCCCTCCGCCATCTGCCAGTCGGCGGGCCAGTCCTCACCGCTGCCCACGCCGGGGGCGGCCGCAAGCAGCCGAGCAGCCGCCTCGCGGTGGGCACGCATCGCGGTGGGCACGATCAGCGCGCCCGAGAAGGCGGGACCGGTGAGGAACTTCGAGCCGGTGATCTGGACCATCCAGCCTCGGCGCACCAGCGCTCCCAGCAGGCTCGGCGTCACGCGCAACTGGCAGGCATCGACGACGACGTCGACGTCATCCTCGTGCCCACGGCGCAGCGCATCCACCACCTCCAGCGGCGGCGCGCTGATGCCGGTCTTGGAGCTCAGCAGGACGTGAACCAGGACGCGGTCGCCCCTGGCCAGCGCGGCGCCGACCTCGTCGCGCAGGTCGGCGACGATCGCCTCGGTCGAGCGGACCCGACCCTTGACGTCGCGAACCGGCAGACAACGGATGCCGATGTCGCGGTCGGGCCAGACCGCCGCACCCTTGGTGACCGCGACACCCGAGGCCGTGGTGTCGTCGAAATATCGCGCCTCGCCGGCCAGAACGACGCCGCGCCCGGTCTCCTCCGGTGCAATGAGGATATTGAGGGTGCGCCGGTTGGGAGCTGCTGACAGTGCAAGGAGCACCGCCAGCAGTTCGGTGTCGGTGCCCGAGGCGGCGAGCACGACATCGGCCTCTCCGGCAGCCAGGCCGAGGAAGCCGGCGATCTCCTTGCGCACACCGTCTGCCAGCTCGCTCCAGGCCGGGCCGGCCGCCTCGGCCGAGCGCCGCAGCAGCCGTCGGCGGATTTCGTCCGCAAGCAGAAAGCCGTAGTCGCTGACACTCGAGGCCGTCGACGACGAGAAGTGGATCGCTTCGGGCCGCGGTCGCGGCGCCGTGCCGTAGCGGTTGAGGCAGCGCACCGGATCCACCTGCAACCGCGTATCGCCCGCTTCGGCGAGGACGAGCTCCAATGGAGTCGCCAACGGCACGTCCAGGGGGTCGATCGACTTCGGCTCGGCCTGAACTGCCTGCAGTCCGCCATCCACCAACAGTGCCGAGAGAGCCTCGGCCGTCTCGCGATCCGACACCACGCGTCCCGGCTGCTTCGCGAGCGCAGCCGCGACTATCGGCGGCAGGACGGCCGTCAGCGCCGGGCTGTCGATGGCCGGAAGGCCGCGGGCATAGGCAAGCACCGCCGCCATTCTTCTAGCCCGCGCGAAGGTTGGCACCCCATGGAGTTCCGCCAGCTCCAGCCCGAACCGTGCGGCCGCAGCCAGTGCGGAAAGATCCCCGCGCAACGCGGGCAGAAGACCGACCACCGCATCACGCCGGACCGAGACACCGCACGCGGAGCCATCCCACTGCAGGGTGCCATGAAAGCCTGGCAACAGCGCCGCAAGTGAGGCGTCGGCGATCAGTGCCGCGCGAAGGTCCGGTTGCGGCACCACGGATTCCACGAGACGGCCCCAGGGCTCGGGCGTCGCATGGGACGGCACCAGACGCCAGAGGAGGGCGGCAAGCGCATCGAGACGCGCGAGCGGGATGCGGTCGGCCGCGGCGGCGAGATGGGGCAACCCGGCGCCGAATCCGGACCCCTCCACCTCGACAGCGGCATGCGCCGCCGGCCGGTGGATGCCGCATTCGGTCTTGTCCATGCCCACCCAGCGCCCCGACCGGTTGTCCTCGCCCATCCGGCTCGGTCGCGTGCACGGCGCGCAGCCGATCGAGCGGTAGCCCTGCGTCACGAGCGGATGGTGGGGGATGCCGTGCTCGCGTCGATAGGCTCGCAACCGCTCCTCCGACCAGTTCGCCAGCGGATTGAGCTTGAGCCTCCCGGTGGCCGGATCGAGTTCGAGGGTGTCGAGCCCACTTCGCGAGCCGCCCTGGAATCTCTTGCGCCCAGTGATCCAGGCAGCAAAGCCGCGGAGCGCGATGTCGAGGGGCTCCGTCTTGCGGATATGACAGCAGAGGTCGGGATCGTCGAGGAACAGGCGTTCGTGGCGGTCATTCTGGGCGAGATTCAGCCGATCAGGCCTGAGTGTCCTGACCTCGCGCAGTCCGAGACGCTCGACCAGCTGGTCGCGATATTCCAGCGTCTCCGGGAAGTGCTTCAGCGTGTCGAGAAAGATGACAGGGATGTACGGGTCTACCGAAGCCACGAGATGCAGCAGCACGCCGCTTTCCGCTCCGAACGAGGAAACCAGCGCAGTTCTGCCGTGGATGACTCCGCCCGGGCCGGCGAGCACCATGAGCAGTTCGACGCCGTCCAGCTCGTCGCAACGACGCTGGAGATCGCTGATGGCCGGCAGGGCATTCATGGGTGCGGCCTCCTCCCACAAGCAAGCCTCGAAGCGCTGGGCGACGGCCTTGGCGCGACGGGCTCGTTCGGCTCACTCTATACGTCGATCGCCCGCGCATATAGCATCGAACAGCGCGGGCCGGCGACATTCCGCCACCGACGATCTTGTTCCGCCGACCATTACCCGAATGGCGACGCAGCGATACTATCGGAAGATGTCAACAAGGGGCCAAAGGAGCCATTGTTGTGCCAACCCCACCATTTCCGGGCGTGCGTCGTTGGGAGAGCATGTCTGTCGCAGCCGTGCTCCTGACTGCCGTGGCGCTCGCCCTGCCGTGCCCGTCCCGGGCCGAGGGAGCTGCGTCCTGCGCCGTCGTTCCGGAGGAGAAGATCGACGTGGCGGACGCGGGCGCGCTGGCCGACGCGATCTCCGGCGCCAAGTGTGGCCGGGCGCTGATCCTGGCAGCCGGCCGCTACGACCAGGATACCGAGATCACTAAGGATTGTCCGGCCTCGGCTCCGCTACTGATCACCGCCCGGGACCCGCAATCGGCCGTTCTCTCGGGCAAGCTGAAACTGGCCGGCGACCACCTCGTCGTCAGCGGCTTCAGGATCGATGGCGGCCGGATCGAGATGATGGGTCAGGACAATCGTGTGACGAGGAACCTGTTCCTGCCAGGTGGCGGTCTGATCATTCGCGGCGCCGGCGGCCGCATCGACCACAACGAGTTCAGGCCGGCGAGCGGCAACGGGATCGACGTGGCGCTCAAGCTGTCCCGAGGCGACCGGCGGCCGGCCGCGGGCAATCTGATCGACTACAACCTGTTCCACTCCGCAGACGCCCCCGCACTTCGCGGCGCGAGGCAGGATGACGAGGACGAGGACGACGGTCATCGGCCGAGCGTCGCCCTCTATCTCGGCCAATTCAGCGCCCGCCAGGGCCGTGGGGACATGCTCGCCTACGGCAATGTCGGGACAGTGGTCGAGCACAACCTGTTCCTCGACGTGGCGCGGCGGCGATCCGTGCACATCAAGTCCAACGGCAATGAGATCCGCGCCAACACCTTCATCGCGTCGCCGGGTGTTCGACGCGCGGGCCAGATAACCGTCCGCTCCGGGCAGAATAACGAGATCGCGGGCAACTACGTCTCGGGGGATATCCGCATGCTGCTGTTCGAGGAGGACAACCGGGCGATCGGCAACGTGCTGGTCGACGGCGCCCAGCTCGTGGTCATGGCCGGCGGCGGCGAGATGACGCAGTATGACGGCCCACAGCAGCGACCCGCCGTCCATTCGCTCATCGCCGGCAACCAGGGCATCCTGCGGATCGGCGAGGCCGCGGCGCGCCGACAAAACAAGGCGCCGGCCGAGGGTACGGTGGTCGAGGGCCATCAGGGCCCGATCGAGAAGGACCTCGAGACGCACACGACCATTCGGGACAAGACGAGCATCTCGCTGCCCAAGGTGCAGGCACTGACCGCGGCCGAGGTCGGCCTTGCCGCACCCGATCCCCGGTGTCCGGGCGCGTGAGCGCCCCGCCGCCACAGCGCCGCCGGAAGCGCACGCCCTGAGCCGACTTCACTTGCATTGGCTGCGGCGCATCGCTAGCCGGCAGTGACCTCGGCCTATCCAGGTGTTCCAATGCATCAGCCCGTGACCGCAATCCGCAGTGAGGGTGGAATCGATCGGGCGTGGCTAATGCCGCTCGTTCTGTTCGCAAGTTGCGTGCTGCTCTATTCGATTCATCTGGGACGGATGGCACATCCAGATGAATATTATCATATTCTAGCTGCCAAGGGACTTCTCGAGACCGGGGAGCCGCGGATCGCCGAGGGGCTATACACGCGCGTCTTCCTCCACACGTGGCTTGTCGCCAAGTCCTTTGCCGTGTTCGGCGAAAGTCTCGCCGCCGCCAGGATTCCGTCGCTCCTGGCGACCGCCTGCCTGGTGGTGGCGATGTTCGTCTGGCTGCGGCGCGAGGCCGGCAGTCTCGCGGCCTGGATCGGTGCAGGACTGTTCGCCCTGTCCCCGTTCACGATCGAGATTGCCCAGTTCTGCAGATTTTATGCCTTACAGGCACTGACCATGTTCGTGGCGGCGGTCATGGTGCATGCGGGCGTGCGGGAGTTGCGCAGTCAGCCGCGCCGGGCGGCGATGCTGCTGGCCGGTAGCGCCGTGCCGATCGTGCTCGCGATCTATCTGCAGTCGACCAGCCTGCTCGGTTGCGCAGGCCTCGGCCTGTGGGCGGTCGGCGCGGCCGGTCTGCCCTGGCTGGCCGATCCGGTGGTGCCGCGTCGTCACAAGATCTTCGCCGTGGCTGCCGCCGTCGCGCTCGGCGCTCTTGGCGTGGCGCTCGCGCTGCACAGCGGGGTCGCGAGCGACCTGTGGCAGCAATATCGGTGGGCGCCATATTTCAACCAACGTGCCAGCGATCAGTTCTGGTTCTATCATCAGTGGTACAGCCTGCTCTATCCGACGCTCTGGCCACTCACCGGATTTCTGGCATTGCTGGCGATCACCCTGCTACCGCAACCGGCCAGCATGGCCGCACTGGTGTTCGCCGTCGGCTTCCTGCTCAACTCGTTCGCCGCATCGAAAGCGATGCGCTACATCGCCTATGCGCAACCCTTCCTCTTCATTCTCTGGGGCATTGCCGTGGCAGGCCTTTGGCCGCGCCTCGCGGCGTTCTCCGATCGGCTGCGTGGCAAGCTCACCGACCAGCTCGGCGGCTCGCGCGTGCTCGCAGGCGCACTGATGGTCGGAGCGGTCCTGTTTCTGGGCGTCGGCAATGCCGCGACGCTGCGCAGCGTGGCTCTGCTCGCCGATGTCACCATCCCGCCCGAGCAACCGCGCACCAACTGGCCGGCGGCGCGCGCCGAGCTGGCGCCCTGGCTCGAGCGGGCGGACGTCGTCGTCAGCACGGAGGAGCTGGGCCACCTCTACTTCCTCGGCCGCTACGATGTCCGGTTCAGCCCCTCGAAGATGGACGAGCTCCTGCCGTCGGAGCAGCACGAGTTCGGGCTCGACTATCGGACCGGGCGGCCGGTGATCGGCACGCGCGACAGCCTCGAGCGCATCCTGGAATGCTATCCGACGGGCGTCATCGTCGGCCCTTCCGCGCATTGGGGTCGGCCCGAGCTGATCAACCCCGACCTGTCCGCGCTGATCGCCGCCCATGCGCAGGAGTTGCCCCTGCCGGCGCGCAGCCAGTTGCGGGCGTATGTCTGGGAGCACGGGCCAGCGAATGATGCCGGCGGCCGCTGCGACGGCCTGCCGACTTTCCGCAAGGCTGCATCGGCCGGATGAGCCGCGGCGTCGGGCGTCTCTTGAGCCGGGCCGAGCGCACCTGGCAGACGCTAAGTCACGTGCCGCCGCGCCAGCTGCTCCGACGCGTGGAGCTGACGGCGCGCTTTCGTCTGAGCCGCTTCTTTCCTGCGGCCGGAGAGGGGGTCCTGCCGCGGCTCGCAGAATTGCTGCCGACGCCGCCTTTTCCCGAGCGCTCGGCCCTGATGCGCAAGGAAGGCGCCGGGCTCGTCCTGTGCCTGCCTTGGGGCGAGCGCCAGCTGCAGCGCCCATTGCCGTGGGGCTCTCGCTCGGCGGCGGCGGATTCGAGCGCGCGGGCCGACATCAACAATCTGCACTTCATGGAGTACCTGGAATCGGTCGACGACGGCCTCGCGACGGAGCTGATCGAGGAGTGGATCCGGCACAATCCCGCCGGCGAGCCGGGAGCGTGGCGCCATGCGTGGCGCGCCTACAACCTGTCGATCCGGGTCGCGATGTGGCTGGAGCTGCTGGCTCGGCGCCGCGACCGCCTGCCGCCCGCGACGGTCGACCGGGCTGCAGCCTCGCTGGCGTCGCAGCTGCGCTATCTGGAGCGCCATCTCGAGACCGACCTGCGCGGCAATCACCTGATCAAGAACCTGCGGGCGCTGGCGTGGGGCGGGGCCTGCTTCGTCGGGCCGGACGCCGACCGCTGGGCCGAATCGGCCCGCACGCTGCTCCGCCGCGAGCTCGCCGAGCAGATCCTGCCGGACGGCAGCCACTATGAGCGCTCGCCCGCCTATCATTGCCAGGTGATGGGCGACCTGCTCGCCTGCCGCGCCGCGCTGCGCCGGCCGCTGCCGGAGCTCGACGATGCACTCGACCGCATGGCGTCGGTGCTCCCGCGCTACACCCATCCGGACGGTGCCGTAGCACCCTGGAACGACGGCGGCCTGAGCATGGCGCTGGCGCCGGCAGAGCTGCTCGAGACGCATCGCAGGCTGGGCGGCGCGCCGACTGGGGACCGGCTCGGACCGTTCGCACTGGCGGACGCCGGCTACTATGGCCTGCGGGCTTCGGGTGAGCTCGTGCTCGTGGACTGCGGTGAGCTCGGCCCCGGCTATCTGCCGGGCCACGGCCATTGCGACCTGCTGTCGTTCGAGTGGTCGACGCACGGCCGGCGGATCATCGTCGACCAGGGCACCCACCAGTATGTCGGCGGGTCGCGACGCTGGGCCAGCCGCTGCACGGCGAGCCACAACACGCTGGCGATCGACGGTGCCGAGCAGTCCGACATCTATGGCGCGTTCCGGTGCGGACGGCGCGCGCGGCCGAAGCTGCTGCGCTTCGTCGAGGACGGCGCGGGCTTCCGCTTCGAGGGCAGCCATGACGGCTACGCTGCGCTGCCCGGCGCCCCCCGGCATGTCCGGTGCGTCGAAGCACGGCCCGGCCGGCTCAGAATCGAGGACCGGCTCGAAGGCGGGATCGGTCAGCCCGCGACCTCACGCCTGCTTCTGCACCCCGACTGCAGCGTGGAGCCCGACGGCGGCGGCTGGGTGATCCGCTCCGGCCCGGTCGCCGTCCGTCTCGCGGCATCCGTGCCCGTCACGTCCGAGCCGGCCGAGTGGTATCCGGACATCCACGTCGCCTGGCCAACGACCCGCCTGATCATGAGCTTGCCCCCCGCGCCGCGAAGCATCGAGATGCGGCTGACCTCGGCGTCGACATAGCGCGGCGAGGACCGCCACGAGGCTCGGCTCAGTTCACGTAGCCGAGGCCGCGCAGTCGCTCCAGCGTGTCGGGGTCGATGACCCGGTTGCCACCCTCGCCCTCGGTGATCTTGCGCCACGTCGCCTGGTTGGCCTCGCGCAGATCGCCGATGATCGATCGATGGCGGAGCCGGGTCAGCAGATCTGGGAAGAAGGCCCAGTCCTGCGTCTCGCTGCGGCCGATGTCGACGCCCAACACGCTGCTGGTCAGGAAGGCCTGCAGGTCCGGCGCGTAGAGGTGGTCGCGCGGCCACATCCAGCTCGAGGCCAGCAAGTGCCAGTCGCGGAAGTAGAGCGAGCCGCAATTGCACGGATCGCTCTTGCTCATTGCCGACGGCTCCTCGACGACGACGACGCGATCCCGCCAGTAGTCGGGTTGCTCGCCATCGATCAGGCCGACCAGCGAGTGGCCCTGCAGGAGGAGGTCGGTCTTGTCGACCCCGGCGAGATCCAGGACGGTCGGCAGCAGGTCGATGAGCTGGACCGGCTCGCGGATGCGCTTGGGGCCCGGAAAGCGCCCCGGGTAGATGAACATCATCGGTACATGCGTGCCCGCCATGTAGGTCGGCGGTCGATGGTCCCACATCCGGTTGCCGAAGAAGCTGCGGTCGCCGAGATATTCGCCGTGGTCGCTGGTCATGATGACCAGGGTGTCGTTGGCGAGGCCCATGCCGTCGAGGCGGCCGAAGAAATCTTGCACCACCGAATCGTTGTGCTCGATCTCACCCTCGTAGAGGGCCCGCCGGCTCTCGATGGTCGGCTTCTCGACCCAAGGTGCGTCGAAGACCGGGTTGCGCGCCAGGGGCGTGCCGTTCGCGGGCACCTTCGCCATGTACTTCGAGCGGAACGGCTCGGGCGGATCGTAGGGCGCGTGCGGGTCGATGGCGTGCAGGTAGAGAAAGAAGTTCCGGTCCTTGTTCTCCTCCAGGAACTTCATTACCCGACCGCTGGTGAACGCGTCCTGGGTCTGCGAGCCCTCGCCGGACGCGTCGAACATCCGGTCGAAGCCCTGCTGCATGCCGGCGAACGGGCCGACATTGCCGTTCTGCGAGAGCGCGACGGTGAGGAAGCCCTGCGCCCGCAGGATCTCCGCCCAGGTGAGCATCCGGTCGCTGAGCACGTCGGAGAAGTACCAGAGCCCGGTCGTGGTCGGGTAGAGGCCGGTCATGAAGGCGCCGGCGGACGGCCGGGTCTTCTCGGCCTGGGACACGGCCTGCTCGAACAGGACGCCCTTCTCGGCCATGAGCTTGGTCTTGAAGGGCGTGGTATCGGCCGGATGGCCGTAGACCGAGAGATAGTCGGCACGCTCCGCGTCCTCGACCATCATGATGACGTTGAACGGCTTTTGCGGTGCGGACGAGACGATCGGGCTGGCCCAGAAGGCGACATTGCCCTGATCGCCCGTGCTGCGCAGCGAGATCGAGACCTCCTGACCCGCCCAGGGCGACAGGTCGACGCGTGCATCGCGCCAGCGGTCGATGTCGGCGATCGTCTCGTCGTGCAACGGCACGGCGACACCGTCCGCGCCGGTCAGGGCGACCTCGAAGCGCAGCGGCCGGTCCTCGAGCAGCACGCCCATGCCGAGATCGAGTCGGGGCTGTCGCTCCGGCACCTTCAGCGCGAACGCGAGCTCCTGGTCGGGCCGCATGAACATGGCGTGGCGCATCTCGCCCGCGATCGACTCGTAGTCGCTGGCATGGGCCGAGGACGCATAGCGGGCCGCCTTGGAGATGAACCGGATATAGTCGATCTCGACCTTGGCGCCCGCGACGTCCGAGGGCTGGATGTAGAGTCGGGCCAGGTTCTCTCCCGGCTTCAGCCCGCGGCGCATGACGTCGCGGGCGTTGATCACATAGGTGTGGAAATCCTTGGTGTCGGTGAATCGCACGTCCAGCTTGGCCCGCCAGATCTTGCCGTCGGCCGGCCCGTCGGCAGAGGTCCAGGCGAGCCGCATGAAGGTGCCCTTGTCGGCCTTCATGCGGATCACGAGATCGCCGATCTCCTCGCGCGGCACCGCCAGCGCGCCGGTGTTCTCGAGATAGTCGTCGGGGTCGTTGGTGACTTCCAACACCCCGTCGCGGGTGCTGACGGCGAGGCCGCCCTGCGCCGCCTTGAGATCCGGTTTGGCGGGGTCCTCGAACTCAAGCGCGCCGATCACCGACCGCTCCGCGGCCTGATCGGACGGGGCCTGCTTCATCGTGGCCTTGTCGAGCATGTCGTCGAGGCGGAGGAACGGCCCGTTCATGGGGTTCGGGGGCAGGGTCGCCAGGGCGAGCTCCTGGTACTCGGGCTTCGCCTTGTCGCTCAGAGCGCGAGCGTTGGCCAGGATCGGCTCGGCATTGGCTTCCAGATCGCCGAGGCGGACATAGTTGTAGACGTAGAGTGCCGCCAGGGCCGCGACCACGACGCCGCCGCCGATCAGGAACCGCTTGGTGACCTTGCTCGCCATCGTCGCCTTTCGATCAAGGAAGCCATCGGGCGCCCCGAACGCGCCATGCCGTGGCCGTCAGTGGAGGCGCCAGTGAAATTTCAGAAAGAGTGACAGGACCACCAGCACGATCAGTGCCGCCGGAATCCAGCCGCGCAGCCAGTCGGGACCGAATGGGATGACCGTCGGCTGCGGCAGGCCGATCGAGACGGCCGAGACGTCGCCGGGCTTCGGCAGATAGCCGCCGGGATTGCCGATCAGGCTGTTCCACCACTCCCGCTGATGCACGGTGCGGACCGGTGCCGCGGTGGGCAGGGTCAGGAGCGTGCTGCCGTCGGAGTCGACCAGCTGCAGCGACTGGCCGGGCGCCGGCCAGCTCACCTCCCAGGTCCCCGGCTCGGTCTCGTGCGCCTTGGCGTCGCCCTGCCAGCTCACGGGCGGCAGTGGATGGCCCGCGGCCGCGGTCAGGGTGACCGGAACCGTGGCGCCGGGAGCCGGCGCGCTGGCGTCGAAGGCGTTGGACATCCAGGCGAGGATGAAGAGGACCGGCAGCGACGCGATCATCGCCGGGACGAAGGTCAGCCAGAGCTGCTTGCCGGCGAGGCCGAGATTGCGCTTCAGGATGGGCCAGAGCTCGGCGAACTCGCCGTCGAAGCCCTGCAGCTCGACCCGCGTCGTCGCCACCTTCTCCTTCACCTCGGCCAGGGCATCCTGACGCGAGGTCAGGCGATAGATGCCCATGGAGATGAACGAGGCCAGGGCCGCCCAGAGCAGGATGCGTACCCAGACCGGCAGCCAGCCGAGCGCGCCGCGGTCAACGGCCGAGAGTGCAGGGGCGGCGAAATCGAGCCAGCCATGGCTCGGCGCGAGCTCGGCCGCGACGGCTGGCGCCGCCCCGCCCATCGAGGCGCGGATGAGCTTGGGCACCGCCTGGATCGAGGCCACCGGCTGGTCCACGGGGAAGGAGGTGAACAGGATGCCCGGCACCTTGGAGGGCTCGATGCAATGGTCGCCGCTCCAGCGCCGGTCGTTGGGCACCACGAGCTTCTCTGGCACGCCGCCGAGCGCCGTCTGCCACGACGCCCGATAGCCGGGCGCGTAGCCGACGACGAGATCGGGCGCATCGGCCATCATCTTGCCGTCATAGATCTCGGCCGTGTCGTAGACAGTCAGCATGAACGGCTCGCCGGTCGCCGGGTCCTTGGCGTTGGAGAGCTTGGCGATGATGTCCTGCTTGACCTCTTTGATCTGGTCCTCGCGGACGATGCCGAGTCCCTCGCGGCCGCGCCGGTTGAGATAGATGTCATTGAGGCCGATGGCGTAGGCCTGGGTCTTGGTCCAGTTGACGTTGCCGAACAGCTGCTCGGAGGTCGGCTGGCCCGGCTTGGTCGCCATGAAGCCATTGTCGACCAGCCAGCGGTTCAGGTTCACGCTCCAGCGCCAGGGGGCGAAGCCGTGGTCGCTGAGCACGATCAGGCGGTCGTCCGGCCGCATCTCGGCCATCGTCTTGCCGAGGATCCGGTCGGCCTCGCCGTAGATCCAGCGGACGGCACCCTTGCCGCGCTCGCTGGTCTGGTTGTGCAGAGGATGCTGCTCGTCGATGCCGCGCCAGAACATGTGGCTGGTGCGGTCGGTCTGGACGAAGACCTGGACGATCAGCTTGCTGTCGTTCTGGGCCAGCGTGTCGAAGAACATCTTCTCGCGCTCGTGGAGGATGGTCTCCTCCATGTCGAGCCAGCCGTCATCAGTCATCTGGCCCTCGTTCAGGGCCCAGGTTTCCTCGGGCATGCCGATGGTGTGGAACAGGCCGATGCGGGAAGCGAGGTCGGCGGCGTATTCGGGCGGCGAGGAGATCGGCACCACCGGCGCGCGCGGATCGATCTGGATCGGCGAGACGTAGAGCTTGAGGTTCGGGAAACCCTCGACCAGGAACAGCCGCACGATGCCACGGGCGTGCATGAAGCCGCCGAAGGTGAACTTCAGGCTGACCCAGTCGCTCCAGGCCCCGGGCGCCAGCTCGACGGGCGTGCCGTCGAACTCGATCTTCGCCTTGCCGCCGTCGGCCTGCTCAATGACCACCGGCACCGACATCGGCGTCGGGTCGACCCAGAACGGATCGGGCGGGCCGTCGAAGCCCACCTCGACCCGGCCGTTCACCGGCTTGACCTGGATCTGGCGGCCGCCCGTGGTCTCAGGTGTCACCTCGTCGGTCGTATAGATCGTGAAGGTGCCCTGGGTGCCGAGCATATCCGGCACGCCCATGCCCGAGAGCATCCGGCTGATCGGATCGGGCGGATAGGTGACCGGCACGCGCAGCACCGAGGCCGGATGGCCGTCGCGCTCGGCGCTCACCCAGAACGGCGTGCCCACGCGCTTGTTGGTGATCGAGCCCGAATCGAGCGGGATCTGCATCCCGAACAGCTGGAACTGCTTGGCCGGCGTGACCGACGCGATCGAGTAGTCGGGGCCGTAGGTCTGCGAATTCCGGCTGAGGAAGTCGAAGATGCCGTGCGCGCCGGGATTGAGGCCGGTCGCGAAGGAGGCCCAGGCGACGGGCGACTGGGCGGGATTGGTCGTGGGCAGCGGCTGGAAGTGGCCCTGCTGCCGGAGCTTGGCGAAGTTGGGCAGGAATCCCTCATTCATCCAGGCCTCGGCGAGGCCCGGGTCCATGCCGTCGAAGCCGATCACGATCGTGCGGCCCTCGGGGGTCTGCGCCTTGGCCGGTGCCGCCGCGTCGGTGCCGCCGAGCCAGAAGGCGGCCGCGGCGATCGCCAGGAGAACCGGCACGGCGTCGAGAAGGCGACGCCAAGCACGGCGCGGCCTTGCGGCCGGGATGGTCGAGAGGTTCACGTGAAGGGCAGCCCCTTGGTCGCAAGGTCCGGAGGCTAGTAGCGGACCGGCCAAGTCGGTCGCAAGAGCAAGCGGGTAACACTCAGGTGTGCCCGACCGCCCGCATCAGTCGATCGAAGCGAGGGCCCCGTCGAGGGTTCTGGGCAGCTCGGTGCCCTCGTCGATCCAGCCTTGAACCTTCTCCCAGGCGCGGTCGTGCTCCCAGGACGCCACGACCACGACCTGCGGCGGGACCGGCGCGGCGGTCGGATCCTGGAGGGCCGGGCGAACGCTGACGGTGATGGTCCAGAGGCCGCGGCGCCGCCCGAGCAGCCTGCGAACGCGCCATGCCTGGCAGCGGCAGCTCATGACCGAGGAGTTGCTGCGGGCGGAGATCGTGTAGCCGCCGGGCTCCGTGCTCGTGCCGAGATACTCGACCAGATCCACCTCGAGACCGACGCGGCGCCACCGGTCGGCCATCTCCTTCGCATACGCCCTGGCCTTGCCATTGAGGTCCTGGGGCCGGAGCCTGGATCGCGTGACCCGCATCGGGAGCACCTGGTCGACAAGACACGGATGAACCGACGCCTAGCACGCGGCCGGCGCCCGCATCCACCGTTCAACACGCGAGATGGCGGCTCAGCCCGCCGCCGGCACCGGCTCCAGACGGGTCCCGGGCGCCGCCGGCGCCTCGCGGCGCGGCCGGCGATAGACGAAAGGCGGCGCTTCGCCCGCGGATTCCGTTCGCGCTACCGTGAACATCCGGGCGTGCAGCGGCGAAAGCTCGCAAGCCGGGTCAGTGGCCGTGGCATCGCCGGTCAGCGCCAGGGCCTGACAGCGGCAACCGCCGAAGTCGACCTCCTTGAGCGCGCAGGAGCGGCAGGGATCGGGGAGCCAATCCGTGCCGCGAAACCGCTGGAAGGCGGCGCTCTCCTGCCAGATCCAGCGCAACGGGTGCTCGCGCACCGACGCGAACTCGAGGCCAGGGATCGACGCGGCGGCGTGGCAGGGCATCACCTTGCCCTGTGGCGTCACGTTGAGGATGGTGCTGCCCCAGCCGCCCATGCAGGGCTTGGGCCGCTTGGCCCAATAGTCGGGGATCACATAGTCGATAGCGAGGCGCCCGCGCAGCTCGCGGCGCGAGCGCTCGACGATTGCGGTCGCGGCCTCGAGCTGCTCGCGCGTCGGCATCAGGGCGGCGCGGTTGAGCAGCGCCCAGCCGTAGTACTGCACGTGCGCCACCTCGAGCCGGTGCGCGTCGAGCTCGACGGCGAGATCGACCATCGCCTGCAGCTGGTCGAGATTCTGCCGGTGCACCACGGCATTGATGGTGAGCGGCAGCCCCGCGGCGCGCACGGCGCGCGCGACCGCGAGCTTCTTGCCGTGACCGCCGCGATAGCCGCCGACCCGGTCCGCGACCGTCGGCTCGGCCCCCTGCAAGCTGAGCTGGACGTGATCGAGGCCGGCGTCGCGCAGGCTCGCGATCCGCTTCTCGTCCAAGAGGACGCCGGCGGTGATCAGGTTGGTGTAGAGGCCGAGGTCGCGCGCATGGGTGACGATCTGCTCGAGATCGCCGCGCGCCGTCGGCTCGCCGCCGGAAAGGTGCAGCTGCAGCACGCCGAGGCCGGCCGCCTCGTCGAGCACGCGGCACCAGTCCGCCGTCGCGAGCTCGCCCGTGGCGCGCTCGAGCTCGAGCGGGTTGGAGCAGTAGGGGCATTGCAGCGGGCAGCGATGGGTGAGCTCGGCGAGCAGCCCCATCGGCGGCTCGCTCCAAGGCTCGCGCCGGCCGAACATGCGGTCACCCATGGCCGGCCTCGACGGCGAGGAAGCCCTGGTCGGCGAGGTCCTGCAGCATGCGCCGAACGTCGCCGCTGATGGTCGCGCGCGGCGCCTCGAACTCCTCGGCGAGCCCGTCGACCAGCGCGCCGAGCTCCCGCCCGGCGCCCAGCCGCTCGATGATGCTGACCGAGGTGGCGCACGGGAACAGCACCCGCTCGGGCGCCAGCAGCACCCAGCGGTCGCGCACCTTGTCGAAATGCAGGCGGACCCAGCGCGGCAGCGCCACGCGGTCGGCCTCGGCCAGCGCTTCCAGGCTCATGCCGCCCTCGCCGCGGGCTGATCGTCGGGGACGAAGGCATCCTTCGGGATGCCGCCGCCGAGGACGTAGGCGTGATGCAGCGCGTCGAGCTGCGACCACAGCACGTTGCACTTGAAGATCAGGGCGCGTGCGACCGCGAGCCGCTTCTCGGCGGTGTCGGCATGCTCTCGGACATAGGCCAGGGCGAAGCCGGCGTCGCGCGGCGCCTGGTCGAGACGGCGGCGGAAATAGGCCACCATCTCCTCGCTGACAAAGCTGTAGTGCTGCAGCAGCCCCGGTATCCGCTCCTCGTGGATCTTCGGCGCGAACAGCTCGGTGAGCGACGAGGCGATGGCTTCGAGCAAGGTCCGGTCGCGCACAAAGCGGACATAGGCGTCGACCGCGAACTTCGTCCCCGGCAGGATGCCCTCCTCCGAGATGACATAGTCAGGATCGAGCCCGAGGCCCTGGCACAGGCGCAGCCAGCGCACGATGCCGCCTTCCTGCTCGCCCATGCCGTCATGGTCGAGCATGCGCACCAGCCACTCGCGACGCAGCGCCCGGTCCTCGCAGCGCGACATCAGCGCCGCGTCCTTCATCGGGATGCGGCTCTGATAGTAGTAGCGGTTCAGCGCCCAGGCCTGCACCTGACCCCTGCTCAGCTTGCCGGTGTGCAGCAGGCGGTGGAACGGGTGCAGGATGTGGTAGCGCTCGGCCCCGATCTCGCGGAGGGCCGCCTCGAGCGCGTCGGCGCTGTCCAGGGCGCCGTAGCGGGTCTCGGTCACAGCATCAGCTCCATGCCGTCATGGGCGACCTCCCAACCCGCCCGCTCGAGCTCGGCACGCTCGGGGCTGTCGGCGAGAAGTGCCGGATTGGTGTTGTTGACGTGGATGAACACGCGCCGGCCGACCGGCACCTCGCGCAGCAGCTCGATCGGCCCGCCCGCGCCGGACATGCTGACATGACCCATGCGCCGCCCGGTCTTGCCGCCGACACCCTGCCGGATCATCTCGTCGTCGCTCCAGAGCGTGCCGTCCATGAACAGCAGATCGGCGCCGGCGATCCTGTGCGCCAGCGTTGCCGTGAGCCGGGCGCAATTGGCGAGATAGAGCATGCGTCGGCCACCGACGACGATCTCCAGGCCCAGCGTGTCACCGGCGAGGGCTTCGGTATCGAGCGGGCCGCTCGCCTGAGCTTCGAGGTAAAGCGGCAGCTTGCCCGGGGCGAGGAACGGCCGCAGCGTGAAACCGAGCGGCGCGCCGTCGCGATCGGCAGGCTCGTCCTCGCGTTCCTCGATCAGCTCGCGCCGCGGGACCACGCCTCGGTCCACCACCTCGAAGATCGGGTTCCGGTCGAGCACGCCGAGCACCTTCGGGTGAGCGTAGAGCACGAAGGGCGAGCCTTCCCGCAGATGCAGGAGTCCGGCCACGGCATCGACGTCGGCGTTGGTGAGCAGGACCGCCGCGATCGGCGAGGAGCGCAATCCCGCCTGGGGATGCAGACAAGGACTGGCCTCGATCTGTTGCCGAAGGTCGGGTGCCGCGTTGACGATCACCCAGCGGCGGTCGTCGCAGGAGAAGGCGATCGAAGCCTGGGTGGCCGGCCGCGCGGCCTGATCACCGGCGCGTGCGCGTCGACAGGCGTCGCTGTTCGCATTCCACTGGGGAAAGCCGCCGCCGGCGGCCGCACCCAGGACACGCACGCGCATGCTGGGAACCGCCGCCGACGGCGTCGACGTGCTGCCTAGGCCTGCGCCGGCAGATACATCGTGACTTCCATGCTCACCGGGGTCGTCTCGACCTTCGGCGCCTGCCAGGACTTCTTCGTCATGGTCTGCTCCCTGCTGAGTGGGCGATCCGGCCGCGATGCCGGTTCATCGGATATGGGTCGCCGGCTGCAAGCTGGCGACTTTTGCGTGCCATAGCCTGCGGCTTATGCCTCGCTGCGCGCGTCGCTCGCCTCGGAACTGCGGCCGAGAAAGGGCGGTGCCGGGCCGAGCGGTGGCAGGACCACCGCGGCCGCGGCCTGGCGCAGACATTCGAGAAAGACGGCGAACGGCTGGGCGCGGCGATATTGCGTCGGGACCAGCGCCACGATCGGCCGGTCCATCTTAGGCACGGCATGCAGGTCGACGTCGAATGCCGGGCGGCCGCCGAGCTGGGTGCAGAGCTGCGGCACGAGCGAGACGCCGAGCCCCGCCTGGACCAGGGCGAGGGCGGATTCGTAGGTACGGCACCAGGCGGCAACCTGATGCCGCGGCAGCACGCGGCGATACCATTCGTCGACCCGCTGATTGTGCAGGTTGCCGAAGTTGAACTGTATGGTGCGGTTCAGGGTGCGCCGCTGCTCGGCCGTGAGATCCCAGTCGGGATCGATCACGCAGCCGAGATCGAGGCCGCGCGGCACCGCGAACACGTAGGGATCGCTGCCGAGCTCGATGCGGGCGAAGGAGATCCGGTTGGCGGCGAGCGAAACGGGCGACAGCACGGCGATCTGCAGGTTGCGGCCGTAGAGCTGCTCCAGCGCTTCGGCCGGCGCCAGCTCGTGGATGTCGAGCTCCAGGTCGGGCACGAGCTCGAGCGCCAGCCGGTAGGCCTCCGGCACGATGGTCCGGGCCAGCGAAGCCAGGGCTCCCACCGCGATCCGGCGCTTGCGCCCCATGCTGTACTCGGCGAGCCCGGCCTCGGCCTCGTCGATCTCGGCCAGCACGGTCTCGGCCTTGCGCAGCAGGAACCTGCCGGCATCGGTCAGGACGAGCTGGTTGTTGATGCGGTCGAAAAGCTGGCCGCCGAGGGCATTCTCGAGCTTGCCGAGCTGCTGCGAGAGGGCGGGCTGGGTGACGCCGAGCTGCTTCGCGGCGCGGGTGAGCGAATCGCTGTGGGCGACGGCCCAGAACACGCGCAGCTGGTTGAGGGTGATCATGCCCGCCCCATGGTCAGCTCGCGCCCAGCCGGCCGAGCCCCGGCAGCTTGATCGCGAGGCCGAGAGGGTCGACGCCGACCACGAGGCCCAGCAGGTTGAGCTCGACACCCTCCTTGAGCCCGACCGCCACGCCGAGCAGGCCGCCGAGCGAGATCTGCAGCCCGGTCCCGCTCGGGGTGGTTGCCGCGAGCTGGCGGCCCAGGAAATCCTTGCCGATCGCGGTCGGCGGCAGCGTCAGGCCCAGCTCGGGCACCTCGCGGCCGATCCAGGCGACGAAGGTGTTCGAGTTCGGACCCGGCCAGGTGACGTAGGCGTCGCGATAGGGATAGCGTGCGATCGCGTCCTGGATCTTCGGGATGGCGGCCGCGGCCTCCGCACCGCGCAGATCGACCAGCAGCATGGGATCGCTGCCCGCCCAGCGCCCGTCCGGCGGCCGGAGGTTGCGGCGGACCGACGGCACGCCCTCGCGCACTCCCCAGCCGACCACCTCCCAGCGCTCGTAGGCGGCGGCTCCTTCCGGCTTGTAGGCCAGCCAGGAGTGGACCGCGAAGGCGCCCTTCCAGCCCCAGGTCCGCGCCGCGTAGACCTGGATCACCGCTTCCTGGTGCGTGTCCGCAGCGGGTGCCAGCCCCGTGGCGTCCCAGCGGGCGCGGCTCCAGTGCTCCGCGCGTGCGGACACAACGAGCCCGGCCGAGATCAGCAGCGGCAGGACGAACAGGATCAGGAGCCAGAGGGCCGTGCGCATCGCTCCACCGCTTCGACGACGGTTGAAGGATGGGATGCGCATCGTCCGGCCGCAAGCCGGGCCGTCAGATCAGCAGGCGCAGCACGTGATCCAGCCGCTGCCGCCCGCCCGGCGTGGCCACCAGGCGGCCGTTCGCCCGTTCGAGCCATCCGGCTTCGAGAGCGTGCCGCAGGCCCTCGCGGTCGATCGCCTGCTCGAGCGGGCAGCCCGCGAGCCGAGCCAGGCGCCGCTCGGCCACGCCTTCGGCCAGCCGCAGCCCCATCATCAGCATCTCCACGATCTGCTCGCGTGGTTCCAGCCGCTCGCGCTCGACCTCTCCGGTCCCGCAGCTCTCGATCGCCGCGAGCCAGCGCTCGGGGATGCGCTCGGTCCGGGTGGCCACCCGTGTGCCACCGAGGGTCAGCCGGCCGTGCGCGCCGGGGCCGATCCCGACATAGTCGCCGTAGCGCCAGTACACGAGATTGTGACGGCATTCCTGGCCGGCGCGGGCATGGTTGCTGATCTCGTAAGCGGCCAGTCCGGCGCCGGCGAGCAGGTCCTGGGTCAGCTCGAAGAGCTCGGCCTGCGCGTCCTCGTCCATCGGCACCAGGGCGCCTGCGCCCACCAGCGCATGAAACTTCGTCCCCGGCTCGATCGTCAGCTGATAGAGCGACAGGTGGCCGTTCGCGTGGTCGATAGCGCGCTGCAGTTCCTCCCGCCACTCCGCGGCGCCCTGGCCCGGGCGGGCGTAGATCAGATCGAAGCTGTGCCGTGGGAAGACCGCGCCCGCGAGGTCAACGGCGGCCAGGGCGGTCGCGACGTCGTGTTCGCGGCCGAGCAGGGCCAGATCGCGATCGTGGAGCGCTTGCACGCCCAGCGACACGCGGTTCACCCCCGCCGCGCGAAAGGCGCGGAAGCGATCGGCCTCGACCGAGGTCGGATTGGCCTCGAGCGTGATCTCCAGGTCTTCGCCGGCGCGCCAGCGTCCGGTCGCCCGCTCGATCACCGCCGCCACCGTGCGGGGATCCATCAGGGATGGGGTGCCGCCGCCGAAGAAGATCGAATCCAGCCGCCGCCCGCTCGTCTCGTCGGCGAAGCGATCCAGCTCGCGGAGCAGTGCCGCCCGCCACCGGTCATGGTCGACCCCATCCCGGACATGGCTGTTGAAGTCGCAGTACGGGCACTTCGCGCGGCAGAACGGCCAGTGGACATAGAGCGCGAAGCCGCCCTCCGCTAGGATGGCGCCCGTGGCTTGCGCCGGAGCGACGTCATGATCGACCACGTCTCACTGCCCGTCTCGGATTATGAGCGCTCGCGCGCGTTCTACGATAAGGCGCTCGGCGCGCTCGGCTGCAAGGTACAGATGGAGGTCGCCGATGCGCCGGACCATGTCGGCGCCGGCTATGGGCCGGCGGCATTGCCGAAGCCGGTGTTCTGGATCGGTGCCGGGCGCGAGCCCGGCCAATCGCCGGTCACGCCCGTCGGCCAGCACGTCGCGTTCGCGGCTTCCGACCGGGCCGCTGTCGATACGTTCTACGCCGCTGCCCTGGCCGCAGGCGGAAGCGACAACGGCCCGCCGGGGCTGCGCCCGCACTATCATCCAGCCTATTATGCCGCCTTCGTGCTTGATCCCGACGGGCATCGGCTCGAGGCTGTCTGCCATCGCCCGGAGTAGGCGGCGGTGAGCCTTCCCGTAACGAGCGCGCGCTCCGGACGGACACCGCGCCGAGCTGCCGGCGCGGCCGTGCGGGTCGTGGCGCCGGCCAGGCTCCATCTCGGCTTTCTCGACATGGAGGGCAGCCTCGGGCGGCGCTTCGGCAGCCTGGGCCTGACCTTGGAAGGCGTGGCGACGCGCGTGCGCGTGCGCGTCGCGGCCGCGGCCGCCGTCAAGGGCGAGGCCGAGCTCGACCGCGCGCGGGGGATGCTGGCGCGGCTGTCCGCGTCTTGGGGCCTGCCGCCGCTCGAGGTCACGGTGGAGGAGGCGATCCCGCCGCACGCGGGCCTCGGCTCCGGCACCCAGCTCGCTCTGGCCATCGGCACCGCGGCGGCGACGCTGCGCGGCGCCCCCGTTCCGGCGCGCGAGATCGCCAAGACTCTGGATCGCGGGGCTCGCTCCGGGATCGGGATCGGCGCGTTCGAGCAGGGCGGCTTCATCCTGGACGGCGGCCGCGGGCCTGAGGACGCCCCGCCGCCGCTGACGGCACGGCTGCCGTTCCCGGAGGCCTGGCGCGTCCTGCTGATCTTCGACCGCGCCGGCGCCGGCCTGCACGGCAGCGGCGAGGAGGGTGCCTTCCGGCGGCTGCCGCCCTACTCGCAGATGCTGGCCGGCCGCCTCTGCCGCCTGGTCGTCATGCAGCTCCTGCCGGGGCTCGCCACGGCCGATCTCGGCGCGGTGGGTCCGGCCATCGGCGAGATCCAGCGCGAGGTAGGCGACTATTTCGCACCCGCGCAGAACGGCCGCTTCGTCAGCCCGGCGGTGGCCGAGGTGCTCCGCTGGCTCGAGGATCTGGGAATTGCCGGCATCGGCCAGAGCTCGTGGGGGCCGACGGGGTTCGCGATCCTGCCGGACAGCGCCAGCGGCACACAGCTCCAACGGGACGCGGAGCGGCGCTTCGGGGCGCGGCACGAAAGCCTGCGCTTCGTCGTGACCCGGGGCCGGAACCGCGGCGCCGAGATCGTGGCCGTCGACTGACGACCGCCGCTTGGCACGCCGGCCATGTCGGTGCCATAGGGGGCGGATCAGGTTCGGAGGGCGCCCGTGTCATCAGCGAAGTCGATTCTGCATTTCGTCACGCCGCTCAAGAACGTGAGCCCGTTCGACGTCAACATGGCGACGGATGCCGGCTTCGACGTGATCGTGCCCTACACGGACGTCGACCTGAAGGAGGTCGCCGGGCTCGTGCAGGACGCGATCTTCAGCCGTGCGCCGGAGAACGGGGCGCATACCGCCGTCCTGATCGGCGGGCGCGAGCCGATCCTGGCCATCGACATGCTGGATGCCGCCCGAAAGGCGATGGTACCGCCCTATTTCGAGATCTCGGTGATGGCCGACCCCTCGGGCGCCTTCACGACCGCCGCCGGGATGATCGCCGTGGTCGAGAAGCACCTGCGGGCGACGGGGAGCGAGCTCGCCGGCCAGCATGTCGCGGTGTTCGGCGGCACCGGGCCGGTCGGGCGCATCGCGGCGCTGATCGCGGCCCAGGCGGGGGCCAAGGTCTCGCTGGTCGGCTATGACGGCCTGCAGCGCGTCACCGCCACCTGCGACCAGTTCGGCGAGCGGTTCGGCGTGGCGATGGCGCCGGCCGACGGCAGCGACGATGCGGGCAAGCTCGCGGTCATCGAGCATGCCGAGGTCATTCTCGCCGCCGGCCGGGCAGGCACCCAGATCCTGAGCAAGGCGCAACTGGCGACCGCACGGCAGCTCAAGGTGGCGCTCGACGTCAACGCCGTGCCGCCCGCCGGCCTCGAGGGCATCGATGCCTTCGCCGACGGGGTGGCGATCGAGGGCACGTCGGGGGTCGGCGTCGGTGCGCTGGCGGTGGGCAACGTCAAGTTCAAGACCGAGCACGAGCTGCTCGCGGCCATGCGCGGCGCCGCGCCGCGACGGTACATCGGCGTGCCGGAGGCGTTCGAGGCTGCGCGGCGGCATGCCGCCGCCTGAGCCGGTGCTGATCTGCGCGCTGTCGGGCCGCGCGCTGGCCCAGGCGGCACGGGCGGCCGGCTACGCCCCCATCGTGCTGGACGCCTTCGGCGACCTCGACACGCGGGAGGCCGCGACCGCTTGGCTGCGCGTGCCGGTCGGGAGGCGGTGGGCGTTTCGCCGCCGCCCGTTGCTCGCCGCGGCCGCCCGACTCGCTCCGCCGCCGATCCCGCTGGTCTGGGGCTCCGGCTTCGAGCGTGCGCCCGACCTGCTCGACGCGCTCGCGGCGGGCAGGCGGCTCTGGGGAAACCATTCGAGTCTGGTGCGGACGGCCAAGGATCCCTGGCGGTTCGCTGACCTCGCGCGGTCGCTCGGCCTGAGCCACCCGGAGCTGCGATCCACCGTGCCACATCCGCGCTCGGGTTGGCTGAGCAAGCGGGCCGGCGCTGCCGGGGGCGGGCATGTCCGGCCTGCAGTGCGCGGCCGGCTGCGCGGGCGGGGCTGGTACTGGCAGCGGCGGGTCGAGGGCACGCCGCATTCGGCACTGGTGGTCGGCAATGGCCGCGACGCGCGAACACTGGCGTTGGCGCGCCAGCTGCTCTCCCCGAGACCGGGCCGCCCCTACCGCTTCGGCGGCATCGTCGCGCCCGCGGCGCTCCCGCAATCGGTGGAGCGACGTGCGGCCCTTGACGCGGCGTTGCTGGCTGCCGCCCTCGGGGTGCGCGGGTTGGTGTCGGTGGATCTGCTCGTTCACGGCGACCAGGTGTCGGTCCTCGAGCTCAATCCGCGCCCGGGCGCTTCCCTCGACGCCCATCGCCGTGCCTTGCCGATCGACCTGTTCGCGACGCATGTGGCAGCCTGCGGAGGCGGGATGTTGCCCACGCCGCCGGCGGCGGGGAGCGCATGGGGATCGCTGATCGTCCATGCCGCCTACGCTTCGGTCGTGCCACTTGGCTTTACCTGGCCGGATTGGGCCGCCGACCGCTCGCCGCCCGGTACGCGGATCGGCACTGGCGGGCCGATCTGCACCGTGCTCGCGCAGGGCGCGGACGGAACGGATGTGGAGCGGCGGCTCCGCGCCCGAGCGGAGCGGATCCAGGCCGCATTGCGGGTAACTCGGCCGATGGCCCTCTGTCAGGAACCAGGATGAGCACCAGCGAGGAACGGGTTGCCTCCAGCGCATGGCCGAGCGTCGGCCGTCTGACGCAGCCGCTTGTGGCGAGCCTGTGCGACGATGCCCGCACCTTGCGGCTCGGCGTCTCGCGGAGCGCTTCGGGCGCAACCCTGGTCGACGGCGGCATCGCCGCCCCCGGCGGCATCGAAGCCGGCAGGCGGATCGCGCAGATCTGCATGGGCGGTCTGGGCCGGGTGGCGGTCGGGCGCGGATCGCCGTTCGCGGACTGGCCGTTCCAGGTTTCGGTGACCGCGAGCGACCCGGTCGTCGCCTGCCTCGCCAGCCAGTATGCCGGCTGGAGCCTCAGCGCCGGCGAGGGCGCCGACCAGTATCGCGCCATGGCCTCCGGCCCGGGGCGGGCGCGGGCCGCCAAGGAGGAGCTGTTCGCCGAGCTCGGCTATCGGGACGCCGCGACCGCCGGCGGCTTCTTCGTCCTGGAGACCGATCGCGCACCGCCCGACGAGCTCGTCGCCAGCGTCGCCGCCGACTGCGGCCTGCCGCCCGGCGCCTTGACCTTCATCCTGACCCCGACCAGCAGCCTCGCCGGCACCGTCCAGATCACCGCCCGCGTCCTCGAGGTCGCCCTGCACAAAGTCCATGCGCTGGGCT
>JAXMCJ010000024.1:0-83400 GCA_046349415.1 Geminicoccaceae bacterium | reverse complement strand
TCCGCCAACGCTCGGAGATCGTCAAGGTCGCCGAGAAGGATGGCCGGGCGGGGCGGATGGTGTTCGTGACGGTGCGGCACGCGACCAGCTCCGAGCGCGGGCTCGCGGTCGAGGAGGAGCAGGACATCGTCTATGTCGCGATGCCCGAACGCTGGGAGGCGCCCGCGCCGGTCCCGCCGCCCGCCGAGGTCCTGTGGCGCGAGGCGGTCGCGGTCGACCCGGTGCTGCTGTTCCGGTTCTCCGCGCTGACCTTCAACGGCCACCGCATCCACTACGACCTGCCCTACGCCACCGAGGTCGAGAAATATCCCGGGCTCATCGTGCACGGACCCCTGCAGGCGATGCTGCTGATGGATCTGGCATGCCGCAGCCGGCCCGGGCGGCGGCCGGCACGGTTCGAGTTCCGCGGCGTGCGGCCGCTGTTCCACTTTGAGCGGCCGGAGCTGCTCGGCCGGCAAGCCGAGGACGGCGACGAACTCATCGTCGGCAACGGCGCCGGTGCCACGACCATGCAGGCCTCCGTTCGCTGGCGGGATGGCTGAGATGGTCAAGCTGCTGCAGGGCCTGCGGGTGGTCGAGGGCACGGCGTTCGTCGCCGCACCGCTGGCCGGGATGACGCTGGCGCAGATGGGGGCGGACGTGATCCGCTTCGACCGGATCAAGGGCGGGCTCGACCATCATCGCTGGCCGGTGACCAAGGACGGCCGCAGCCTGTTCTGGGCCGGGCTGAACAAGGGCAAGCGGTCGATCGCCCTCGACGTCGGCCGGCCCGAGGGGCGCGAGATCGCCGCCGCCCTGATCTGCGCGCCCGGGCCGGACGCCGGGATCTACCTCACCAACCTGCGCAGCCGCGACGAGCTGGACTATCCCGCACTCAAGGCCCGGCGCGCGGATCTGATTATGCTCTCGGTGCTCGGCACGCGGGCCGGCGGGCCGGCGGTCGACTACACGGTCAACCCGGCCGTGGGCTTTCCCGACGCCACCGGGCCGGCAGGCTCGAGCGAGCCGGTGGCGCACGTCCTGCCGGCCTGGGACTGCATCACCGGGCAGGCGGCGGCCACGGCGCTGCTCGCCGCCGAGCGCCACCGGCGGCTGACCGGCGAGGGCCAGCTGGTCGAGCTGGCGCTCAAGGACGTGGCACTGGCCATGCTGGGCAATCTTGGCATCCTGGGCGAGGTGCTGGTGAACGGCGTCGACCGCCCGAAATACGGCAACGCGCTCTATGGCGCCTTCGGCCAGGACTTCGCGACTGCCGACGGCAGGCGGGTGATGATCGTGGCGTTGACCCACCGGCAGTGGCGCAACCTGCTGGCGGTCACCGGCCTCGGCGAGGCGGCGGCGGCGCTGGGCGGCGAGCTCGGGCTTGACCTGAACCTGGAGGGCGACCGTTTCCGCGCCCGCAAGGAGCTGGCGGCGCTGTTCGCACCCTGGTTCGCGCAGCGCCGGGTCGACGAGTTCGCCGCCACCTTCGACCGGGCTGGCGTCACCTGGTCGGAGTTCCGCTCGTTCGCGCAGGCCGTGGCGGAGGACCCCGACCTCTCCGAGGCGCACCCGATGTTCGCGCAGGTCGAGCAGCCGGGCATCGGCCGCTACCTGATGCCGGGCCTGCCGATCGAATTCGGCGCCCTGGCGCGCGAGGCACCTCGCCCGGCGCCGGCGCTGGGCGAGCACACGGACGAGATCTTGGCAGGGATCGTCGGGCTGAGCGGGGCGGAGATCGGCCGTCTCCACGACGCGGGCATCGTCGCCGGGCCGCGTCGCTGAGCCCGCATTCAGGCGAGCGCGCGGGCATCGCGCTCGTCGTGGCCGCGGTCGGGCTGTTCGCGGTCATGGACGCGATGAGCAAGCTCCTGGCCGAGACGCAATCCGTCGTGCAGATCGTCTGGGCCCGCTACGCCTTCGCCGTGCCGGTGGTCCTGGCGACCACGCCGCGCGCCGCTTGGCCCAGCTATCTGCGGGTCGGCTCGCCGTTGCTGCAGGCGCTGCGCGGCCTGATGCCGGTCGTGGCCAGCTTCTCGGTGGTGGCCGGGCTGGCGCTGCTGCCGTTGGCGGAGGTCACCGCACTGACCTTCGCCTCGCCGCTGCTGGTCGTGGCCCTGTCGGCCCCGCTGCTCGGCGAGCGCACCAGCCTGCACGATTGGCTCGGCGTGGCGCTGGGCTTCACGGGCATTCTGATCATCGTCCGGCCCGGCTCCGACACCGTCGCCTGGGCGGCGCTGCTGCCGCTCGCCTGCGCCGCCAGCTTCGCGCTGTTCCAGCTCACCAGCCGGCTGGTCGGCCGCAGCGACCAGCCCAACGCGACGCTCGCCTGGACCATCCTGGTCGGGCTCGCCGTCACCACGCCGTTGCTGCTGGTCGACTGGCGGCCGCTGCCCGCACGCTCGGCCGCGCTGATGGTCGGCTGCGGCCTGTGCTTCGGCGTCGCGCAATATTGCCTCGCGCGCGCCTTCCGCCTCGCCCCGGCTGCATTGCTCTCGCCTTTCACCTATACCCAGATCGTGCCGGCGGTGCTCCTGGGCCTCGCCCTGTTCGGGGCGGTGCCCGATCTGTGGGCCGCGGTCGGCACGCTGGTGGTGATCGGCGCCGGGCTCTACGTGCTGCGGCGGCCCAAGGGGGGCTGAAATGGCGGTGGCCGGGGAACGGCTGGCACCCGGTCGCGGGACGCTGGCCGTGCTGGTGGCGATCCTCGGCATCGGCGTGCTGTCGATGATGGATGCGGTCGTGAAGGGGTTGGCGGGAACGGTCTCGACCTGGGAGATCGTGTTCCTGCGTTACCTGTTCGGGACCATGTTCGCCCTGCCACTGTTCCTCGCCGGCGAGCGGCGGCTGCCGCCGCTGGAGACCATGCGGGCGCATTTCCTGCGCGCCTGCGCGGTGGTGGTGACCGCCCTCACCTTCTTCTATGCCCTGGGCCAGCTGCCGCTGGCGGTCTGCCTGGCACTGTCCTTCACCTCGCCGATCCTGATCGCACTCCTGGCCCGGGCCGGGCTGGGCGAGCGCCCCGGCTCAGGTGTGCTGCTGGCGATCGGGGTGGGCTTTCTCGGCGTCCTGACCGTGCTGCTGGGCGAGCTGCAGCGATCGGGCGGGGCCACGCTCCTGGGCATCCTCGCCGCCACCACGGCCGCCCTGTCCTATGCCGTCTCGATGGTCAGCCTGAAGGCGCGCGCGGCGCGCGACCGGATCGGCACCATCGTCCTGCTGCAGAACGCCTTCGCCGCCGTGCTGATCGCCCCGCTCGCGCTCCTGCTCGGCAGCGGCGCCGGCTTCCGTCGCCTCGGCCTGTTCGCGCTGGTCGGCCTGTTGGGGACCTGCGGCCACGTCGCGCTGACCTGGGCCTACCGCCACGCCGCCGCCAGCCGCCTGGGCGCGATCGAATACACCGCCTTTCTCTGGGCGGTCGGGCTGGGCTTCGTGTTTTTCGGCGAGATCCCGTCGCTGGCCACCCTCGCCGGCGCGACGCTGATCGTCGGCGGCGCGCTGCTCGCGGTGCGGGATCGGGGCTGAGGGGCAGCCGGCCGCGAGTGCGGCCGGCCCGGCTCGTGGTCTCCTATGCCGCCTTCAGCAGCACCTGCTCCAGGCGGCGGCTGGCCTCGGCCTCGTCGATGCGCTCGATCGCAGCGACCTCGCGGGCGAGGCGCTCCAAGGCGGCGCGATACATCTGGCGCTCGCTGTAGGACTGCTCGGCATCCTCGGCCTTGTGCAGCTCGCGCACCACCTCGGCGATCGAGACCGGGTCGCCCGAGTTGATCTTGGCCTCGTATTCCTGGGCGCGCCGGCTCCACATCACGTTGCGGCGCGGCCGGGTGCGGATCTTGAGCGCCTCGAGGGCGGAGCTGATCTTCTCGCGCGAGCTGAGCTTGCGCATGCCGGACTTCGCGGCCTTGTCCACCGGCACCCGCAGGATGAGGCGCTCGTTCTCGAACGAGACCACGTACATCTCCAGCGACATGCCGGCGATGGTCTGGCTCTCGATGCCGGTGATGCGCCCGACGCCATGGCTCGGATAGACGATGTAGTCTCCGGTGGCGTAGGCGAGCTTCTTGATTGCCATCAGGCCGAGTCTCCCGAAACGTGTCCGCGGCCGCGCCCCAGGCGCGACCGCCCTCCGTCCGGCCATAGCGCGATCATCGCCACGCCCTGATGCCGCTGCGACGGCAGGGTCAGACCGGGAGCGACGGAACGCGGACGAGGCGCTGGCTCGGACAATCACACCGGGCGAGCCTGTCCTCGCCCGTGATGTGTGATTATTAGCACAAATTGTGGCAAAAGGCCAGCGTCATGAAACGGCGCGGCGGCGCCCGTTTTAGCCACTTTCGCAGTGTCGCAGTGTCGCAGCCCGAACGGGCAGCCTAGCTGCCGCCCGGCTCCGCCGAGAAGTACTTTTCGTACTTGCCGTCCTCGCCCTTGAATTCGTCCGCGTCGTCCGGCGGCGGTCGCTTGCGGGTGATGTTCGGCCAGGCGTTCGAATATTCGCGATTGAGATCGAGCCATTTCTCCGCGGCGGTCTCGGTATCCGGCAAGATCGCATCGGCTGGGCATTCGGGCTCGCACACGCCGCAGTCGATGCATTCGTCCGGGTGGATCACCAGCATGTTCGCGCCCTCGTAGAAGCAGTCCACGGGGCAGACCTCGACGCAGTCCATGTACTTGCATCGGATGCAGGCTTCGGTGACCACGTAGGTCATCGATCTCTCCGCTGGAAAACCGGTCCGGGAACGCGCCGGAAGCCCGGCGGGGGCGGACCATATCGACGCGTCCCGCCTTCGGCCAGCGGCTTTTCAGCCGCGCCGGCCGAACAGCCGCTCCACGTCCTCGCGTCTGAGCTCGATATAGGTCGGCCGGCCGTGGTTGCACTGCCCCGAACGCGGCGTGGCCTCCATCTGTCGCAGCAGCGCGTTCATCTCCTCGGCCGAGAGCCGTCGGCCGGCGCGCACGCTGCCGTGGCAGGCGACCCCGGCCAGTACCGCCTCGAGCGCAGCCTCCAGGCCTTCCGGCTCGGGCGCCTCGGCGAGCTCGGCGGCGAGGTCGCGCAACAGCTCGCCGGCGGCGGTCCGGCCGAGCAGCGCCGGCAGCTCGCGCACCAGCACCGTGTCCGGGCCGAACGCCTCCAGGACGAGGCCGAGGGCGGTGAGCTGCGGCAGGGCGGCGAGCAGCCGGTCGCGGTCGGCCGGCGCCAGCTCGACCACCTCCGGGATCAGCAGCGCCTGCCCCCTGACCCCGCCGGCGCGCAGCTCGGCCTTGAGCCGCTCGTAGACGATGCGCTCGTGCGCCGCGTGCTGGTCGACCAGGATCAGGCTGTCCGCGGTCTCGGCCAGGATCCAGCTCCTGTGCAGCTGGGCGCGCGCCGCCCCCAGCGGGTAGGACTCGCTCGGCGCGGCGGGCTCGGCCGCCGCCGGCCCCGCGGGCGCGCCGACGGCCAGCGCCGCCTGCAGCAGCTCCGGCCGCCAAGGGGCGGCGTCCTCGGCGAGCCCCGGCGGGCGCGCCACACCACCCGGGCGGAAGGCGGCGAGCGTGGCGTGACCGGCGGTGGCGGCGCGGTGGCCGTGCTCGGCCAGCGCGCGCTTGAGGGCGCCGACGACCAGCCCGCGCACCAGCGCCGGGTCGCGGAAGCGCACCTCGGCCTTGGCCGGGTGGACGTTGACGTCGACCAGCTCGGGCGGCAGCTCGAGATAGAGTGCGACCACCGGCTGGCGGTCGTGGAACAGCAGGTCGGCATAGGCGGCGCGCACGGCCTGACGCAGCAGCCGGTCCTGCACCGGCCGGCGGTTGACGAACAGCTGCTGGCCACGCGCGTCGCGGCGGCTGAAGGTCGGCAGGCCAGCGAAGCCGGTGAGCCTTATGCCGTCGCGCTCGGCCTCGAGCTCGATCGCGTTGGCCGGGAAATCGCGGCCCAGCAGGCCGGCCAGCCGCTCGAGCAGCGCCTGCGCGAACAGGCCCTCGGCCGGGTGGCAGCGCAGGCTCGCCTGGCCGTCGACGGCGAGCGCGAAGGCGAGCTCGGGCCGCGCCAAAGCGAGGCGGCGCACCGCCTCCGCGGCAGCCTCGGCCTCGGTCCGGTCGGCGCGCAGGAACTTGAGCCGGGCCGGCACCTTGAAGAACAGGTCGCGCACCTCGACCCGGGTGCCGCGCGCGCCCGCTGCCGGCGCCGGCGCGCCGACGACCCCGCCCTCGACCGCGAGCGACCAGGCCTCGCCCATCGCGGCGGTGCGGCTGGTCAGCCGCAGCCGCGCCACGGCGCCGATCGAGGGCAGGGCCTCGCCGCGGAAGCCGAGCGTGGCGATCTCCCGCAGCTGCTCGTCGGCGAGCTTGGAGGTGCAGTGCCGCTCGACGGCCAGCGGCAGCTCGGCGGCGGCGATGCCGCAGCCGTCGTCGGTGACCCGGATCAGGCCGCGGCCGCCGGCCTCCAGCGCCACTTCGATCCGCGCCGCACCCGCGTCGATCGCGTTCTCGACCAGCTCCTTGACCACCGAGGCCGGGCGCTCGACCACCTCGCCGGCGGCGATGCGGTTGGCCACGGCCTCGGGCAGGCGGCGGATTGCGGGCATGGACAGCTTCTAGCTGCGGCCGGGCGGGCGGGAAAGCGGCGCGCCCTACCCTAGGGCGGCAGGCCGGCGGCGACCAGCTCGGCCTGCAGGCGGGCAATGTCGACAGGATCGCGATAGGGGATCGTGGCGAGCCAGGCCGCGCTCGCGAAGTCGGGCTTCAAGGCGAGCGCCCGGGCCACCGCCCGCTGCGCCTCCGCGTGGCGTCCGACGGCCGTGTGGCAGGCGGCGAGCCTGGCCTCGTGGTGGAAATGCCGTTGCTCCATCCGCTCGAAAGCGGCGCAGGCCGCGTCATGCTGGCCGGAGTCGTGGAGCGAGCGCGCCAGGACACCCCAGTACCAGGCAGGATGGAAGAAAGGCGTCAGCGCCAGCGCGCGGCGGGCGTCGACCAGCCCTTCCTCTGGCCGCCCCAGGTAGCACAGGACGTAGGCGCGAAAGGCGGCGGCATCGGCATCGTTGGGGTTGAGAACCACCGCCCGTTCGGCGTGATGACCCGCGCGCTCGAACGCGCGCGCGTTGATCAGAATCACGGCGAGGATCCGGTGACAGCGGCTGTCGGTCGGGTCGAGATGCACAGCCGCGGTCGCATGGTCGAGACACTCGGCCCGCCGCGCCGCCGCGTCGGCACCCCAGTCCTCGTTATAGATCGCCAGTGCCAGGAAGGCGCGGGCCAGCGCGTAGTCGGGGTCGAGCGCCACCGCACGGGCGAACAGCGCGTGCGCCGCCGCGTTGGCCGCGCCGCCGTAGACGGCCAGCCGCTCGCGGCCACGCAGCACGCAGTCGTAGGCCGCCAGATCATCGGTCGGCTGGCGCTTGGCGCGCTCGAGGCCGGCGACGTGGATCCTGACCGCCAGCGTGGCGGCGATGGTGGCGACGATCTCGTCCTGGACCGCGAAGATGTCGACGAGCGCGCGATCATAGCGCTCGGCCCAGAGATGGTCGCCGCTCGTGGCGTCGATCAGCTGCGCCGTGACCCGGACCCGATCGCCGGCCCGGCGGACGCTGCCCTCCAGCAGGTAGTGCACGCCCAGCCGGCGGCCAATCTCGACCGCTCCCAGTACCTCGCCGCGCAGGGCGAAGGAGGAGTGGCGCGCCAAGACGGTAAGGTCGCGGAAGCGCGACAGGGCCGTGATCAGGTCCTCGCTCAGGCCGTCGCTGAAATAGCTCTGCTCGGCATTGCCGCCGAGATTATCGAACGGCAGGACGGCGATCGACGGCCGAACGGGGAGCGGCGGCCGCGCGGGCAGGGTCTCGGCCGAAGGGGCGAGGCGGTAGACGCGGACCGGGCGGGCAATGTTCTTGAGCGGCGGCTCGCCCAGGCTCGCGAAGTCGAGGCCGGCCTGGCCGTGCAGCTGTTCGCGCACGGGGCCCGAGACTACGACGCCGCCGGGCTCTGCCAGACCTTCGAGGCGAGCCGCGAGGTTGACGCCGTCGCCCATGAGATCGTCGCCGTCGACCACGACGTCGCCGAGATGGATGCCGATCCGCAGCGTCAGGCCGCTGTCGTTGCGCGCCTGGATCGCCAATGCACAGGCGGCCGCGTCGACCACGCTCGCGAATTCTGCGAGCAGGCCGTCACCGATCAGCTTGACCAGCCGGCCGCGATGCTCCGCGAGCAGAGGCTCGACCACGTTGCGCCGCAACACGGCGAGCCGGGTGAGGGTTGCCGCCTCGTCCCGCTCGACCAACGCCGAGTAGCCGACCACGTCGGCCGCGAGGATCGCCGCGAGGCGCCGCTCCGCGCGCGCTCCCGCCATGATCGGCACTCCCGCGAGACTGGTCGCAGGCTAGGGCAAACCGCTCGGTCGCGAAACTATCCCGGGTCGGCCGCGGGCGCCCGGCGCAGCAGCGCCGCGAACCTGGGATGGTCGCGCAGCGGGTCGAGGTCGGCGTCCTGGGCGAGCCAGGCCCAGCGATAGGCCGGTGCGCGCGGCATGGTCCGCTCCAGCACGTCGATGGCGAGCTCGTGCTCGCCCAGGCAGGAATAGGTGCAGGCGATGTTGTACTGGACCGGATGATCGTCCGGCTCGAGCGCCAGCGCACGCGCGGCGAACCGCATGGCGCCGTCGCAATCGCCCAGCGCCGCCAGGGCCGCGGCCACCGCATAGGCGGCGCGCCCGCTTTCCGGCTGGCATTCCAGCTCGCGCTCCGCCCGCGCCAGCAGCTCGCGCGCGGTGGCCAGCGACTTCTCGGCCTGCCCCAGGCCGCTCTCGATGCCCATCAGGATCAAGGGCGCGAAGATATCGCTCGGGCGCAGCGCCGCGGCACGGCGGAACAGTCGCGCCGCGACGTCCTTCCGGCCACGCTGGAAGTTCAGCCGGGCATAGGCGAAGTGGGCCTCGTAGTGCTCGGGCTCCAGCGCCATCGCCCGCTCGAAGGCGCGTTCCGCCTCCTCCAGGCGATCCTGGGCCAGCAGCGCCAGGCCGCGCGCGACATGGGCGGCGGCCAGACCCGGCTCGAGCTTCAACGCCCGCTCCGCCGTGACCAGGGTCTCCTCGATCGGCAGCAGGCGACCATGGTGCATCGCCATCCAGGCCTCGCATTCCGCGATGCCGGCATGCGCCCGCGCAAAATCCGGATCGAGGGCGACCGCCTCGGTGAACAGGCGGCGGGCGACCTCGTAGCCGTGGCGCGTCCGCTGCCGGCACAGCTGCTGGCCGCGCAGATAGAGCTGGTAGGCGTCGATGTCGCCGGTCGGCGCCCGCCGCAGGGCGTCCGCCTCGCCCGGCAGCAGCTTGACCTTGAGCAGGTCGACGATGCTGCGGGTGATCTCGTCCTGGACCACGAACACGTCGGTGAGCACCCGGTCGAAGCGCTCTGCCCACAGATACTCGCCGGTGTCGGTGTCGATCAGCTGCGTGGTCAGCCGGATCCGCTCGCCGGACCGCCGCAGCCGCCCGAGCAGCAGGTAGCGCACGCCGAGCCGCGGCCCGGCCTCGCGAATGTCGAGCGGCACCCCCTTCATGGCGAAGGCGGTGTGGCGGGAGGCGACGAACAGCCCCGACACCTTGGTGAGATCGGTGATCAGATCGTCGGCGATGCCGTCGCCGAAGAAGTCCTGATCGGCCTCCGCACCCAGGCTGGCGAAGGGCAGGACGGCGATCGATGGCCGCTCGGCGGGCCGCGGCGAGGGTGCGGCGGCCGGCCGCCCGACCACCACGCGATAGACCCGGACCGGGCGCGCGATGTTCTTCAGCCGGCGCTCGCCGACATATTCGAGGTCGCGGTCGAGGCGCCCGAGCAGGTGATCGTAGGCGGTGCCGGAGACCGTCACACCGCCCGGCTCGCACAGCTGCTCGAGGCGGGCAGCGACGTTGACGCCGTCGCCGTAGAGCCCGCGCTCCTCCGCCAGGATGTCGGCCAGGTTGACGCCGATGCGGAAGGCGATCCGGTCGGGTCGCGGCACCTCGCGCTCGCGCTCAGCCACGCCGCGCTGGATGGTGACGGCACACTCGACCGCGTCGACGACGCTGGCGAACTCGCACAGGGCGTTGTCGCCGGGGAAATTGATGATCCGGCCGCGATGCTCGCTGACCAACGGCTCCAGCAGCTCGTGGCGGCACGCCTTGAGGCGCGCCAGCGTGCCCGCGTCGTCGCGGCCCATCAGCCGGGAGTACCCGACCACGTCCGCCACCATGATCGCGGCGAGCCTGCGCTCCGCCCGGTAGACGGCCAATGGCCGGCCCCCCGAAACCAACCCCTACGTGAACCTTACAGGAGATCCCGGCATTCGGCCATGCGCCATACCCGCCCGGTTACTCGAGTGTGATTCCGTGGCACTACAACCCGGCATTGTGTTTGCCGGCCACCGACGGCCGACCGAGAAATCTTACATGCCGGCCGGATCGCCAACCACGCTGACGAGCAGTTCGCCCGAGAACAGCCGGGCCGAGACCCGCTTCAGGTCGTCCAGCGTGACGGCCTCGATCAGGCCGTTGCGACGTTCCAGGAAGTCGCTGCCGAGCCGATGCACCAGCATGCCGACCAGCATCTTCGCGACCTGCTCGTTGCTGGTCAGGCGCAGTGGGAACGAGCCGGTGAGATAGGTCTTGGCGTCGGCGAGGTCGGTCTCGGTGAGATCGCCCCCTGCCATGCGGGCAAGCTCGCCGCGGATGATCGCCAGGGACTGCGCCACCTGTTCGTTGTTGGTCGCCACGCCGCCGAGGAACAAGGGTGAGGCGTCCAGCTCGAGCAGGTAGGAATAGGTCGAGTAGGCGAGGCCGCGCTTCTCGCGCACCTCCTCGAGCAGGCGCGAGCTGAAGCCGCCGCCGCCCAGGATATAGTTGGCGACGTGGGCGGCATAGTAGTCCGGATCCCGGCGCTCGATGCCGCCATGGCCGAACACGACCACGCTCTGCGGGATGGCGAGCCGCTGCACCTCGACGCGACCGACGGCCGGGCCGACGGCCGCGACCTCGGCCAGACCGGTCGAGCGCGGCAGCGCGCCGAACGCCTTGTCCAGCAGCGGGCCGAGCTCCGCGGCGGCGATGTCGCCCGAGACGCCGACCGACAGCCGGTCGAGCGCCAGATGGCGCGCGATGCAGGCGCGGCAGTCCGCGGCGCCGATGGCGGCGACGCTCTCCGGCGTGCCGCGGCTGGGGCGGCCGTAGGGATGGTCGGGAAAGGCCGCGGCGAACCAGCCGCGCGAGGCGAGATAGTCCGGGTCGGACTCGCGACGACGCAGATCGGCCAGGATCTGGCTGCGCACCCGCTCGACCGGCTCGGCATCGAAGCGGGCCTCGGAGAGCGCCAGGCGCAGCAGCTCGAAGGCGTGCTCGCGATTCGCGCTCAGCGTGCGCAGGTCGCCCTGCACCGCGTCGCGGTCGGCCTCGAGCTGCAGCCGGATCGCATGGTCCTCGAGCTGGGCGCGGAAGGCCTGGCTGTCGTAGGGGCCGGCGCCCTCGTCGAGCAGGCCGCTCGCCATGTAGGCGAGCCCCTCGCGGCCGGACGGGTCGAGGGCGCCGCCGCCGCGAACGTGGAAGCACAAGGCAAGGAACGGGATCGACGGCTCGCGCATCAGATAGGCGCGCACGCCGCCGGCGCTGACCACCTCCTCGACGCGCGAGCTGGGCTGCAGGGCGGCCTTCGGGGGCGCAGCGAGCAAAGCGGAGAGCATGCTCAGGCCTCCGCCGGCAGCAGCTGGGCGGTGACCGACTGCTCGGGCCGGAAGACGTGGAGCGCGGCGGCGTTCACCTGCTCCACGGTCACGGCGGCGATCCGCGCCGGCCAGGCCTCGACGTCGCCAACCGCCTCGCCGCTGGTCAGCGCCGAGCCGAAGACGCGAGCGGCACCCATCAGCGAATCGCGGGCATAGATGGACTCGGCAACCAGGCGGCCGCGAGTCCGTTCAAGCTCGTCCTCGGTGACGCCGTCCGCCAGCAGGCGCTCGATCTCGGCGTCGAGCGCCGCCTCGAGTACGGCCAGATCGACGCCCGGGCGCGGCAGCGCGAAGAGCCGGAACAAAGCGCCGTCCAGCCCGGTGCCGCGATAGTGGGTGCCGGCATGGGCGGCCAGCGCCTGGTCGACCACGACCGCACGGAACAGCCGGCTGGTGCCGCCGGCGCCGAAGATCTCCGAGAGCAGCTCCAGGGCGTAGGCGTGCTCGTGCCCCGGCGAGGCGTAGCTGGGTGCCAGCCAGGTGCGCGAGAGCACCGGCTGGCGTACGCGCTCGTGGCGCAACGTGATCCGGCGCCCGGCGTGCTGCGGCGGCTCGGCGAGGCGGCGACGCGGCGGCAGGAGCCGCGCGGCGATGCCGCCATAGGCCTGCTCGGCGAGTGGGCGCAGCTCGGCGGCGGTGACGTCGCCCGCGACCACGAGCACGGCGTTGTTGGGGGCGTACCAGCTGCGATAGAATTCGAGCGCGTCCTCGCGGGTGTAGCCGGCGATCTCGTGGAACCAGCCGATCACCGGCAGCCGGTAGGGATGGTGCAGGTACTGGGCGGCCATCATTTGCTCGCCCAACAGCGCCGAGGGCTCGTTGTCGACGCGCGAGCGGCGCTCCTCGAGGATGACGTCGCGCTCGGGATAGACGTGCTCGTCGGCGAGATCGAGGTTGACCATCCGGTCGGCTTCCATCGCCATGACCAGCTCGAGCCGGTCCCTGGCGATCATCTGGAAGTAGGCCGTGGAGTCGTGGCCGGTGAAGGCGTTGTCGTTGCCGCCCTGGCGCGCGACGATCTTCGAGAACTCGCCGGGCGGGATCGCGCCGGTGCCCTTGAACATCAGATGCTCGAGAAAGTGCGGCAGCCCGGACTTGCCCGGCGGGCTGTCGGCCGTGCCCACCTTGTACCAGAGCATGTGCGCCAGCACCGGCGCGCGGTGGTTCTCGACCACCACCACCTCCAGGCCGTTGTCGAGCACGAAGGTCTCGGGATGGAACACGCCGGAGGTCGCCGCCCCGGGCGCCAGATTGAGCCCGGCCCCCTCGCCCGTCGACCCGCCGAACCGACCCATGGTCGCAACTCCGCCTATTGCGGCAAAGGCTGGCTGCCTATGCGCTCGGTGATGACCTGGCTGCCGGCCTGCGCCGCCTGCAGCCGCTGCGCCTCGGCCACCGGGTCGAGCACGTTCGGCCGCGGCCGCATGGCCTCGCGCTGGAAATTCAAGATGAACAGGAAGCGGCCGGAATCCAGGTCGACCAGCTCGGCATCCTCCTGCACCAGCAGCTCGCGGATGTTGGGCACGGCCTTCACGTCGGCCTGCGCCACCAGCGCCTGCTCACCCTGGCTCTGCCGCGTCTCCACCGGCTGCGGCGCCTGCGTCGACGTCGGCTGGCCGGTGAGGATGGCCTGGGCCTGGCTCGAGGTGTCCTGGGTCGCCGGACCCGGCGCGCCCGGCTCCGGCGGCCGGAGATTGAAGTCCGGCGGCAGCACCAACGGGGCGCGGCGCACCACCTGGAACTCGTCCGGCTGGCGTTTGCCGATGCCGAGATTTTCCTGGACCGTGCCGCTGCAGCCGGCGAGCCCGGCGAGGCCGCCGATCAGCAGAGCCGCGCGCAGACGGCCGTTTCTTCTCATCCCTCGCCTCGCCCGAGTTTGTGCCTGGTCTGGGACAGCACGAGGCCGTCGAGCAGGATCAGTCCGGCACCGACCACGATCGCGCTGTCGGCGACGTTGAACGCCGGCCAGTGCAGCCCGCCGGCGTGAAAGTCCAGGAAATCGACGACCGCACCGAAGCGCAGCCTGTCGATCGTGTTGCCGACGGCCCCGGCGAGCACGAGCCAGAGGGCTGCCCGGGTCAACGGCCGCGTCTCCCGGTAGAGCCAGACCAGGAGAAAGGCGCCGATGCCCGCGGCGAGCAGCGTGAGCAGCCAGGGGCCGTGATCGCCGAGCGTGTTGAGCATGCCGAAGCTGACGCCCCGGTTCCACACCAGGACCAGATTGAAGAACGGCGCCACCTCGATCGGGCGGTAGGGGTCGAGCGTGCCCAGCACGAGCCACTTGCTGACCTGGTCGGCGACCAGGACGGCAAGTGCCAACAGCGCTCCGTGCACGTGCCGCACGGCTCAGGCCGCCCGCGCGATGGCGACGGCATCGGTGCAGCGCCGGCACAGATGCTCGGTGGAGGCCACGACCTCGGGCAGCACCTGCCAGCAGCGCGCGCACTTCTCGCCCTCAGCGAGGCCGGGCACCACGGCGACGCCCGGGACCTCCTCCAGCATGAAGGCGCCGGCCGGCGCCGGCCTGTCGGCGAGGGCGATGCCGCTGGTGATCGCGAGCTCCGCGAGGTCGATCCCCTGGACGAGCGCCCGGTCCTCGGCGCCGAGGTGCACGGTGGGTGCCGCCTGCAGGCTGGCACCGATCCGCTTCTCGCGCCGCTCCAGCTCCAGCGCACCCGTGATCACGCGCCGGATCTCGCGCACCCGCGCCCAGCGCGCGCCGAGCTCGGCGTCGCGCCAGCCCGCGGGCAGCTCGGGGAAGGTGCGCTCGTGGACGCTGCCGCCGTCCGGGAAACGCGTGCGCCATGCCTCCTCGGTGGTGAAGGCGAGCACCGGAGCGAGCCAAGCGGTGAGGCAGGAGAACAGCTCGTCGAGCACGGTGCGCGCGGCGCGGCGGCGGACGCTGTCGACTGGGTCGCAATAGACCGCATCCTTGCGGACGTCGAAGTAGAACGCGGACAGGTCGTTGGCGCAGAAATTGTGGAGCAGGGCGGCCAGCTTGGGATAGTCGAACTCGCGGTTGCAGGTTCGGACCTGCTCGTCCAGCTCCGACAGCCGGTGCAGGACCCAGCGCTCCAGCTCCGGCATCTGCGCCGCCGGCAGGCGCTCGGCGGCGGTGAAGCCGGCGAGGTTGCCCAAGAGGTAGCGCAGCGTGTTGCGCAGGCGGCGATAGGTGTCGGCGATCCCGACCAGGATGTCCTTACCGATCCGCAAGTCCTCGGTGTAGTCGCCGCTGACCACCCACAGCCGCAGGATGTCGGCACCGTGGGTCTTCATCAGGTCGATGGGCGAGATCACGTTGCCCAGGGACTTGGACATCTTGCGGCCGTCGGAATCGACCACGAAGCCGTGGGTCAGCACGGCGTCGTAGGGTGCCCGGCCGCGCGTGCCGCAGCTCTCAAGCAGCGAGGAGTGGAACCAGCCGCGATGCTGGTCCGAGCCCTCGAGATAGAGCGAGGCCGGCCATTCCAGCTCGGGCCGCCGCTCCAGCACGGTGGCATGGGTGCAGCCGCTCTCGAACCAAACGTCGAGAATGTCGTCGATCTTCTCGTAGTCGTCGGCGGCGTAGGCGTTGCCCAGGAACTCCTGCGGGTCGCGGGTCCACCAGGCGTCGGCACCCTCGGTCTCGAAGGCGCGGGCGATCCGCTCGACCACCTCGGGATCGCGCAGCACCTCGCCGGTGCGCTTGTGCACGAACACGGCGATCGGCACGCCCCAGGCGCGCTGGCGCGAGACGCACCAGTCCGGCCGGGTCTCGATCATCGAGCGCAGCCGGTTCTTGCCGCGCGCGGGGACGAAGCGGGTCTCGTCGATCGCGGCCAGCGCCTTGTCGCGGAGGTGGTCGGCCCCCTCCATCGGGATGAACCACTGCGCGGTGGCTCGGAAGATCAAGGGCGCCTTGGAGCGCCAGGAGTGCGGGTAGCTGTGGACCAGGGTACCGCGTGCCAGCAGGTTGCCATGCTCGATCAGGGCGGCGATCACCGGCTCGGCGGCCTTGAACACGTGGACGCCGGTGAAGCCCGGCACCTGCGCGGTGTAGGTGCCGTCCTCGGCCACCGTGTCCGGCACCTCCAGGCCGTTGCGGGCACCGAGCTCGAAATCGTCCTCGCCGTGGCTGGGGGCGATGTGGACGAGGCCGGTGCCCTGGTCGGTGGTGACAAAATCGGCGGCGAGCAGCGGCACGTCGAAGCCGTAGCCGTCGGCGCGGCCGGCGAGCGGATGGCGGGCGATGCTGCCGGCCAGCTCGGAGCCGGCGAACTCGGCCAGGGTCTTGTGGGTCAGGATGCCCGCCGTGTCGGCGATCTCGGCCAGCCGTTCGGCGGCGATCACCAGGCGGTCGCCCGGCTTGGCCAGGGCACTGTCCGCGACCTCGCCGACCTCGATCAGGCGGTAGACGACGTCGTCGCCGTAGGCGACGGCGCGGTTGGCCGGGATGGTCCACGGGGTCGTGGTCCAGATTACCACGGACGCGCCGGCGAGATCGGCACGGCTGGCCGTGGCGAGCGGGAAGCGGACCCAGATCGTGGTGCTGGTGTGGTCGTGATACTCGACCTCCGCCTCGGCCAGGGCAGTCTTCTCGACCACCGACCACATCACCGACTTCTTGCCGCGATAGAGCGAGCCCTCGAGCAGGAACTTGCCAAGCTCGCGGTAGATGCCGGCCTCGGCGGCGAAATTCATGGTGGTGTAGGGGTCATCCCAGTCGCCGAGCACGCCCAGGCGCTTGAACTCGGCGCGCTGGATGTCGATCCAGCGCTGTGCGAACTCCCGACACTCGCGGCGGAAGTCGACGATCGGGACGGCGTCCTTGTCCTTGCCCTTCTTTCGGTACTCCTGCTCGATCTGCCACTCGATCGGCAGGCCGTGGCAGTCCCAGCCGGGTACGTAGGGCGCGTCCTGGCCCAGCATCTGCTGGCCGCGATTGACCACGTCCTTGAGGATCTTGTTGAGCGCCGTCCCCATGTGGAGATGGCCGTTGGCGTAGGGCGGGCCATCGTGCAGCACGAATTTCGGCCGGCCGGCCGAAGTCTCGCGCAGGCGGCCGTAGAGGTCCGCCGCGTCCCAGCGCGCGATCGTGTCGGGCTCCCGCTTGGGCAGGTCCGCCTTCATCGGGAAGTCGGTGCGCGGCAGGAACACCGTGTCGCGGTAGTCGGTGGTCATGGAAGCGAAACTCAGGCGGGAATGGGGGCGTGGAGGAGACGGGCCTGCTCGCAGTCGCGGGCGATCTGCGCCTTCAGCTCGTCGACGGTGGCGAACGACCGGTCGCCGCGCAGGTGCCGGCGGAAGGCGACCCGCAGGCGCTGGCCGTAGAGATCGCCGCCGCCGTCGAGCAGGTGGACCTCGAGCAGCAGGCCGCGCCCGTCGAAGGTCGGGCGGCGCCCGTAATAGGCGACCGCCGGGTGCCAGCGCCAGCCGTCACCCTCGCGCAGGCCCGCGTCGACGGCGTAGATGCCGACCGCCGGCAGCACCGGCCGAGCGCTCAACGGGTGCAGGTTGGCGGTGGGAAAGCCGAGGTCGCGGCCGCGCCCCTCGCCCCGGCGCACGATCCCCTCGAGCTCGTAGGCCGAGCCGAGCATGGCGTTGGCATGCTCGACCAGTCCGTCGCCGAGTGCGGTGCGGATCGCGGTCGACGAGCAGACCTCGCCGTCGGCGGTGACCGGGTCGACCGTGCCGGCGGGCCGGCCGCGCGCGGCCATGAGGGAGGCCAGGAGTGCTGTGTCGCCCTGGCGCCGGTGGCCGAAGCGGAAGTCGCGGCCGGTGGTGACCGCCGCGACGTCGAGCTCGCCCAGCAGCGTGCGCTCCACGAATGTATCCGCCGGGGTTGCGAGCAGCGCCCGGTCGCAGCGGCAGAGATAGAGGTGACCGACGCCGAGCTCACGCAGCAGCTCCGCCTTGCGCCGCACCGGGGTGAGCCGCGCCGGGGCGGTGGCGGGGCTGAGGACCTCGCGCGGATGCGGCTCGAACGTGACCACGCCGAGCTCGCGCTGCAGGACACGGGCATGCTCGGCGGCGACACGGATCACCTCACGGTGGCCGCGATGGACACCGTCGAAGTTGCCGATCGCCACCGAGGCACCGCGCGCCGCCGCCGGCAGGCTGGCGAGATCACGGTGGATGCGCATGGCCGGCTATCTCCCATGCGCCCGGAGGCCTGTAAAGAGCGGCCTGCGGCGGGCTCAGTCGCGGTCCGGCGCGCCGGGCGGGAAATAGTGCCGGTAGGGCCGCGCCTCCTCGATCGCCCGGGCGAAGGAGGGCCGCGCGTTCAGCCGCGCCCGATAGGCGCGCACGGCCGGATAGGTCTCGCCGATCGGCTGCACCCAGTCGGCATAGAACAGCGCCGGTGCCGCCGCGCAGTCGGCGAGGCCGAACTCGCCCGCAGCCCAGTCGCGCGCCGCCATGTGCCGGTCGAGCCAGCCAAAGGCCGTGTCCAGGAGTGCTCTGGCGTCCGCCACGCCGCGCGGGTCGTGCTCGCCCTCGCCGCGCATCGCGTCGAGCACGATCTTCTGCATCGGCGTGTGGATATAGTTGTCGAAGAAGCGGTCGAGGAACCGCACCTCCAGCGCCGCGCCGCGATCCTCCGGGATCAGCCGCGCCGGGCCGGGGTGGTGCAGATCGAGATGCTCGACGATGATCGTGGCCTCGGCGACCGGGCGGTCGCCGTCGAGCAGCAGCGGGAAGCGCCGGATCGGCCAGAGGGCGGCGAACTCGGCGAAGTTTTCCGGCTCGCCCTGGTCGAGCAGGCGGTAGGTGAACGGGGTGCCGTTCTCGTACAGCGCCACCAGGGCCTTCTGGCAGTAGGAGGAGAACGGGTGGGCGAACAGGCTCAGCGCCATGGCCCGGGGCCGTTCAGGCGGCGGGGGCGGGGCGGCGCGGCACCATGGTGAGCGCCTCGCCTTCGAGCACCGATTTGCCGCCGACCTTGCAGACGGTGGCGAAGGTGACCCGGCGGCGCTCGCGCTCGATCGAGGTGATGGTGACCTCCGCCCGCACCGTGTCGCCGGCGCGCACCGGCGCCATGAACTTCAGGGTCTGGCTGAGATAGATGCAGCCGGGGCCGGGCAGCTTGGTGCCGAGCACGGTCGAGATCAGGCTCGCGGTCAGCATGCCGTGCGCGATCCGGCCCTGGAAGGCGGTGCCGGCGGCGAACTCCTCGTTGAGATGCACCGGATTGGTGTCGCCGGAGACGCCCGCGAACATCAGGATGTCGGCGTCGGTGATCGTCTTGCCGAAGACGGCCGTCATCCCTTCGCTGAGATCCTCGAGGAAATAGCCGTCAAGGCTCATTTCGCGTCACTCCGCGCCTGCAGCGCCCGAATTGTTGCGCCGCACACTGATGATCCGGCCCATGGCTGGCAAGCCCCAAAGCGGCTAGGAAGGGGTGATTCGCCTTTGCCCGAGGACCGCCGCACCGCCATGGACGCCCTTTCCGCCATTCTCACCCGCCACACCTATCCGCCGGCCAAGATGGGGCCGCCCGGCCCCGACGACGGTGCGTTGCAGCGCATTCTCGAGGCCGGCGCCGCCGCCCCGGACCACGGCGTGCTGCGGCCGTTCCGCTTCCTCGTGGTCCGCGGGGCCGGGCGGGAGCGGCTGGGCGAGCTGTTCGCGGACTTCGTCCGCCGGACGGCGCCGGGTGCCTCGGTCGCCGAGATCGACAAGCAGCGGACGGCACCGACGCGCGCGCCGGTGATCGTCGTCGTGGCGGCCCACGTCGATCCGGCGCACCCGAAGATTCCGGAAGTGGAGCAGATTGCCGCCGTCGCGGCGGCGGCGCAGAACATGCTGCTCGCCGCGCACGCGCTGGGTTTCGGCGCCAAGTGGGCCACCGGCAAGCAGGCCTACGACGCCACGGTCAAGACCGAGCTCGGGCTGGCGCCGGCCGACCGGATCATCGGCTTCCTCTATCTGGGCAGCCCGGCCGCGGCCCACGAGATGCCGCCGCGAGCCGGGCTCGACGGGCTGGTCACGCAGTGGCCCCCGCCGTGAAGGCCCAGGGAGCCACGGCCGGATTGGCGGTCTGCCTGTTGGCGGGCTGCGCGCTGCCGGCCGCGGAGACCCCGGAGCAGATCGAGGCGCGGCGACAGACGGGCTGCACCGAAGCCGGCTTCGTCGATGGCACGCCGGATTTCCGCCTGTGCCTCCTGTTGCAGCAGACCAACGAGCGCCTCGCCGCGGTGGAGCGGCGGCTGGCGCTCATCGACCAGAACTGGCGCCTCACGCAGCCCTATTTTGGCCCGTGGGGCTGGTAGCGGCGTTTCAGCACGTCCGCTCAGGCCGCCAGCAGCGGCGCGCGCGGCCGCCGGCCGGTCTGTGAGGGCGACTCGCCGAACAGCCGCCGATAGGCGCCGGCGAACTCGCCGAAGTGGAAGAAGCCCCAATCGGTGGCGGCCTCGGTGACCGACGTGGCCGCACCCCGCTCCAGCAGCTGGCGCCGCGCGCCGTGCAGTCGCAGCACCCGGAGAAAGGCGATCGGCGGCAGGCCGAAATAATCGCGGCAGGCCATGTGCAGCGTGCGCTCGGGCGCACCGACGGCGGCGCACAGCTCGGCGATGGTCACCGGGCGCGCCTCGTGGGCGCGCAGGAAATCCTCGACGCGCCGCCCGAGACGGCGGCGCTCCGCCGGCGCCACGCGGCGCGGCGGCAGGTCGAGCTGCGGCAGGAAGGCTTCGGCGACGACCGCCTCCAGATTTGCGGCAACGGCAGGATCGCGCAGCCGGGCCGGATCGCCGGCGAACGCTGAAGCGATCAATTGACGCAGTCGCGCCTGCAGCAGGCTCGGATCGCGCACGTCCAGGACGGACCCGGCGCCAGCCGCCTCTCGCCAGCTCTCGCCCAGGAATGTCGCGGCCATCTCGTCGAGGAGGTCGTGGGCGAGCGAGAACACGACCATGCTGCAGCCCTGCGGGTGGAGAAAATGGAGCTCGTCACGATCGCTCGCGGTCGCGAGCTGATCCCCTCGGACCGCCTGGCCGCCGTGGCGCGCCGGCGCGGTCCGCGCAGAAACCAGGGCGAACGTGCGGGCAGCCTTGGGAACCGATCCGACCGACAGCACCCCGCAGGACCAATCGGCGGTCGCAACCTGCATCCGGCTGGTGTGCGCCATGCTGATCGCGCCACGGAAGGCGCCGGGGGCTAGCTTGAGATATTGCTGGTCCCAGCCGCGCGCGGCGGCGGCCATCGCCTCGAAATCCGCAAACTCGAGGCCCGCGACCAGACCGGCTGGGAACGGGGTCGGCGCCGCAGCCGGCGTCCCCCGGGTGGGAACACTCATCCTGTCGAGCCCGGACCCGCAGTTTTCCGATAGCTGTGGTCAAGCTAGCCTGGGAAACTCGGATTGTCGATCAGACTGCGGAGCATCGGTCAGGATGAATGAGCGCCACACGGGCCGGCGGCTAGACCGTACCTTACTGCCGGGGAGCGGCGTGCGATTTCGTAGTGGCGCAATCGGACGGGGAAAGCCCATGCTTGCACAGCGATCGTTCTGCGTGCGGGTGGCATTGGTCGTCTCGCTTTTCTGGCTTGGACATGCAGGCGCACAGGCGCAACAGGTCACCGGCCAGCTCGGCTCGCCCAGCGCCACCACGACCATCCCCGGCAACCAGCTGCCGGCGCCTGCGCTGCCGTTCGGCGGCGTGATCAAGGACGGTGCGCTGCAGTCCAAGCCCTGGTGGCAGCCGCGGGTCGTTCCGCCCAAAGGCGCTCCCAACATCCTGCTGATCATGACCGACGATGCGGGGTTCGGCGTGCCCAGCACCTTCGGCGGCGTCATCCCGACGCCGACCATGGATCGCATCGCCCAGGCGGGCCTGCGCTACAACCGGGTGTTCTCCACTTCGCTGTGCTCGCCGACGCGCGCGGCGCTGATCACCGGCCGCAACCATCATTCGGTGGGCTTCGGCGTGATCGCCGAGCAGGCCACGGGCTTCCCCGGCTACGACAGCGTCATCGGCAAGGACACCGCCACCATCGGCCGCATCCTGCGCGACAATGGCTACGCCACGGCGTGGTTCGGCAAGGACCACAACACCCCGTCCTTCCAGGCGAGCCAGGTCGGGCCGTTCGACCAGTGGCCGACCGGCATGGGGTTCGACTACTTCTACGGGTTCGTCGGCGGCGACGCCAACCAGTGGGGGCCGAACCTGTTTCGCAACACGACGCAGATCTATCCCTTCGAGGAGCACAAGGGCACCTTGCGGATGGATCGGAACGGGAAGCCGATCTGGCCGGTCACTGGCAAGGAGAGCAACTGGAACCTGATCACCGCGATGGCCGACGACGCCATCGACTGGATGACCCGGATCAACCAGACCGACCCGAGCCAGCCGATCTTCCTGCACTATGTCCCCGGCGCCTCGCACGCCCCGCATCACCCGACCAAGGAGTGGGTGGACAAGATCCACGCCATGCATCTGTTCGACGACGGCTACGAGAAGCTGCGCGAGCGGATCTTCGAGAACCAGCAGAAGCTGGGCGTGATCCCCAAGGGCCTGAAGCTGACGCCCTGGCCCGCCGACATCCTCACACCGTGGGACAAGCTCTCGCCCGAGGCGAAGAGGCTCTATATCCGCCAGGTCGAGGTGTTCGCCGCCTACGTCGCCTACAATGACTATGAGATGGGACGCGTGATCCAGGCGTTCGAGGATCTGGGCAAGCTCGACAACACCATCGTCATCTACCAGAACGGCGACAACGGCACGAGTGCGGAGGGCGGGCCGGAAGGCACCTTCAACGAGGTCGCGTTCTTCAATGGCGTGCGGCCGCCGGTGGACGTGCAGACCAGGTTCTACGACGCCTGGGGCACCGAGTTCGCCTACAACCACATGTCGGCCGGCTGGTCCTGGGCTTTCGACACGCCGTTCGACTGGTTCAAGCAGAACGCCGATCGGCTGGGCGGCACCAATCAGAACATGGTGATCTCCTGGCCCGCCCGCATCAAGGACAAGGGCGGCCTGCGCCAGCAGTTCATGCACGTCATCGACTATGTGCCGACTATCCTGGAACTCACCGGCATCCCGGCCCCGGACTATGTCGACGGCATCAAGCAGAGGCCGATCGAGGGTACCAGCTTCGCCTACACCCTCGATCCGGCCAACGCCGCGGCACCGTCGCGGCACACGCGGCAGTATTTCGAGATGATGGGCCAGTGGGCACTGTACGACAATGGCTGGATGCTGAGCACCAAGGTCAATCGCGTGCCCTGGGACGCCTACAGCCCGGCCAACCCCGATCCGCTCAACAATCAGGTGTTCCAGCTCTACAATCTGGACCAGAGCTGGAATCAGGCCGACGACATTGCCGCCGAACACCCGGACAAGGTCGCGGAATTGCGGGCGGACTTCCTCGACGAGGCCAAGAAGTACCAGGTCCTGCCGCTCGACGCCTCGGTCGGGGCGCGGGTCGCGGCCCAGCGGCCGAGCCTGACCGCGGGCCGCAACGAGCTGGTCTATACCCGGCCGATGACCGGCCTGCCGCAGGGCGATGCCCCCTACCTGCTCAACACCTCCTACACCATCACCGCGGACATCACCGTTCCCGAGGGCGGCGCCGAGGGCATGATCGTGACCTCCGGCGGGCGCTTCGCGGGCTTCGGTTTCTACCTGCTCGAGGGCAAGCCGGTGTACCTGTGGAACCTGCTCGACCTCGAGCGGCCCAAATGGGAGGCGCCGGAGGCACTGAAACCGGGCCACCACGTCCTGGAGTTCGCCTTCACCTATGACGGGCTGGGGCTCGGCACGATGGCGTTCAACAACTTCTCCGGCATCGGCCGGAGCGGCACGGGCACGCTCAAGGTGGACGGCAAGGAGGTCGCCACCCACAAGATGGAGCGGACCATCCCGATTATCCTGCAATGGGACGAGAGCTTCGACATCGGCTCCGACACCATCACCGGCGTGAACGACGGGGACTATCTCCCGCCGTTCCCGCTCACCGCCAAGTTCAACAAGCTGACGATCACGATCGACCGGCCGCAGCTTTCGCCCGAGGACATCAAGACCTTGGAGGAAGCCATGAACAAGGCCGACGCCGCCCGGGAGTGAGCGACGGGCGCAGTCTGAGAGCGACGTTCGCCTGCCGAGCGGCCTGCGCGATCCAGTCGTGAGGCCTGCAGCTCCGAGATCTGTGACGGGGCGGTCACCACTCGGGCACAGCCGGCAGTTTTCCGATTGTCGCGGGCACGCTAGCCTAGGATGGCGGAACGTTGGAATTGCGGGGCAACCGGCGTGATCGGCAATCGTCGACTCGATGGCGTACCACGGAGCCTGCGGTGAGTGTGGATTCGGCGGCGGCTACCCAGCTCTCCCAGGTGATCGCGCAGGCGACCGCGCCGTCCTTCCTGCTGGGGGCGGTGTCTGGCTTCGTGGCGGTGCTGATCGGCCGCCTCAACGGCGTCATCGATCGCATCCGCACCATCAACGCCATCCCGGAGCAGGACGCGGCGCGCCAGTACCTGAAGGCGGATCTGCCGCGGTTGATCCGACGCGCCGGGCTGTTGAACCACGCCGTCTATCTGGCGGTGGCGAGCGCCTTGGCGACGACACTGCTGGTCATCGTTGCGTTCGTCAGCGCGCTGCTCCAGTTCCGGCACGAGCCGGGTGCGGCCGTCATGTTCATCGTGGCGCTGGCGCTGATGGCGGCGGCCCTGTTCCAGCTGGCCCGCGAAGTGCGGATCGCGCTCACGGAGTACGATCATCATGGTTGAGGGGGTGATCGGCCGGGGCCGGAAACAAGCCCAGCGAATGAGAAAGAAGTGGGCCGGGTTCCTGGCAGGGCTGCTGTTGGCAGGCTGCGTAGCGCGGGAGCCCGCGGCCGACCGTTATCGCGAGCAGGCGCTGCAGGCGGCCTACGAGATCGGGCAGATCCAGATGAGCTGCCCGGATGCCACGCCGACGGTGACCTCGAGCGAGATCGTGCAGCCGCAAGGCGATTTGGGGACTGTTCAGCCCCCGCAGCGCGAGTACACCATCGACGTCGCGGGTTGCGGGGCGGACAGAACCTACCTGATCGTCTGCCGCGAGAACGGCAGCGGCTGCGCACCGGCCGCACCATAACGAAGGCGGTCGCCCATGAAACAGTTGGCTCGCTCCCTGCTGGCAGCCCTCCTGCTGCTCGCCGGGCCGACCGCCTCGATGGCCAAATCGGCCGATTCGCCCAGCTCTCCCAGCTCTCCCAGCCCCGACCAGATCAAGGCCTATCTCGAGCACCGCTCCGACCCCGTCGTCGGCGCCTGGATCGAGCAGCAGCTGCACGAGGGCGGGGCCGTGCCGCCCGCGGGCGGCGAAGCTGCGCCGGTGCCGCCCGAATCGGCGGGGGGCGCCATGGCCGGCTATCTCGACGGGCGTGTCGGGGTGATCGAGGGGCATCTCCACGAGCTCGCCGCCGAGCTGCCGAACCTGCCGGCCGAGCTGGCCGCCGCGGGCGGGCGCCTGATCGGCGAGGTCTCCGACCGTGGCGTGGTCGAGATCGTGCTGCTCCTGGCGGCCTTTGTCGCCCTCGGCATCGGCGCGGAGCTGCTGTTCGTGCGGGCCACCGCCGGCACGGTGGCACGGCTGCAGGCGCAGCCGACCACGGCGCCCGGCCCGCGAGCGCGCGTCGCCGGGAGCCTGCTGCTGATGGAGCTCGCGCGCGTGCTCTGTTTCGCCGTGGGCAGCATCGGCGGCTTCGTGCTGTTCACATGGCCGCACGATCTGCGTCAGGTCGTGCTCGGCTACCTCACCGCCATCCTCGTCATCAGGCTGGTCGCGGCCCTCGCCCGCTTCGTCTTCGCCCCCGACGCGCCGCGCCTGCGCGTGCTGCCGATGGACGATGCCGCGGCGGGCCTCTGGCAGTCGCGGGTGGTCGCATTCGTCGCCTGCTACACGCTCGGCTATGTCACCGTCTCCCTGCTGCACGGCCTCGGCATGAGCCTGCCGGGCGTCCAGCTGCTCGCCTACCTGATCGGGCTCGGCCTGCTCGCGATTGCGGTCGATTTGATCTGGCGCGCCGTCCGATCGCCCGCGGGGCGCATCGTGGGCACCGTCCTCGCCGTGCTGATCTGGCTGGCCTGGGTGGTCGGCGCCAAGCCGGGGATGTGGGCCTTGATCGTCGCGACCGGCGTGATGGTGCTGGTGCGCGCGACCCATCGCGCCGTGCTGCACATGTTCAGGAGCGAGGCAGCGGAGGGCGCCGATGCGACCGCCGCCCCGTCCACCGCCTGGGCAGTGATCGTGGACCGCGGCCTGCGGGCGCTGGTGATCCTGGGCGGCCTCTGGCTGCTGAGCTGGGGCTGGGGACTCGACGTGGTCGAGATCGCCGGCCGCGACACGCCTTCGACCCGGCTGCTGATAGGCGCGCTGCATGCGGTCGTCATCCTGCTCCTGGCCGATCTCGTCTGGCAGCTGGTGCGACAGGCGATCGACAGCCAGCTGCGCCGGGCCGGGCCAGCGGGCGGACATGGCGACACGCACGGGATCGAGGCCTCGCCCGAGGAGTTGCGCCGCCGCGGCCGGCTGCGGACGCTCCTGCCGATCCTGCGCATCGTGCTGATGGCGGTGATCGCGGTGATGGCGGTGCTGATGGCGCTCTCGGCGCTGGGGGTGCAGGTCGGCCCCCTCATCGCCGGCGCCGGCGTGGTCGGCGTCGCGATCGGCTTCGGCTCGCAGACGCTGGTCAAGGACATCATCTCGGGCATGTTCTACCTGATGGACGATGCCTTCCGGGTCGGCGAGTACATCGTCAGCGGCAACTACCGCGGCACCGTCGAGGGCTTCTCGCTGCGCTCGATCCGGCTGCGCCACCATCGCGGGCCGGTCTACACCGTGCCCTTCGGCGTGCTCGGCGCCGTGCAGAACCTCAGCCGCGACTGGGTGATCGACAAGGTCACCGTGGGCGTCACCTACGACACCAACCTCGATCTGGTGAAAAAGGTCGTGAAGCAGGTGAGCAAGGAGATCATGGCCGACCCGGCGCTCGCCGGGGCGATCATCGAGCCGCTGAAGTCGCAGGGCGTGGCCGCCATGGGCGACTTCGCCATCCAGGTGCGGATGAAGTTCATGGCCAAGCCGGGCCAGCAGTTCACGGTCCGGCGCGTGGTCTACGACAAGATCAAGAAGGCGTTCGACGCCAACGGCATCAAGTTCGCCTTCCCGACCGTGACCGTCGCCGGCGGCGACGCCACAACGGCGGCCGCGGTGACGGCATTTCCCGCAGCCAGCGGCAATGCAGCGTGAGCGGGTGCGCCGCGCGCCGCCGATACACGGAGGACTCGAGCGTGGTCCGTCGACATGGCACCCGGCTGGGCGGGGGCATGGCCGCCCTCCTGCTGCTCTTGCTGGCGGGCTGCAACCGCGAAGCCCCGCCCGAATACATGCCCACGCCGCCGCCGGCCTCGCCCGTCACGCCTACCGACGGCGGGCCGATGCCCGTGGCCCCGAGCGACGAGCGGCTCGCGGTTGCGCGTGCCTGCGCCTCGGACATCGAGCGGTTCTGCCCCGGCGTCCCGCCGCGGCAGGGCATGATCAAGCAGTGCATGAGCGCGCACATGACCGAGCTCTCCGCCGGCTGCTTCGACGCCGTCATGGGCGCCATCTCCGCGGCGCAGGCGCCGTAGGCGCGAACGTGGAGCGGCCGAGGCCGCCGATGTCGCATCGGCACGGGAAAAGTCGCCGTGTGCCTAATTTCGACGCCGCAGGCGGTTCCCGTCATGCGTCAAATCGCTAAGCTCGACCGTACGGAGGGCGTCGCGGAGATCGTCGAGGGTGGGCAGGAGCGCGCGTCGAGACTGGCTGACGGCGTTGGGGGCCGGGGCGCTCGCGGGCTGCTCGATGGTCGGCCCGGACTTCCAGACGCCGCCCGCGGACCTGAACCCCAGCTGGCTCGCGTCGGGCGAGTCGCGGGTCGCCGATGACCCCACCAACAACGGCGAGTGGTGGACGACGTTCAACGATCCGGCACTGAACCGCTTGGTCGAGATCGGCTACACGCAGAACCTGCCCCTGCAGGTGGCGGGCGCCAGGGTCCTGCAGGCACGGGCCCAGCTCGCGGTTGCGATCGGCGAGGAATATCCGCAGACCCAGCAGGCGGTGGGCTCGCTCGAGCGGGCCCGCGAGAGCGCGCGGGCGCCGGGTGCCACGGGCCGGGCCTCCGAGCTGGAATATACGGAAGCCACGGTCGGCGTGCAGGCGTCCTGGGAGCTGGACTTCTGGGGCAAGTTCCGGCGCTCCGTGGAATCGGCCGACGCCACGCTCGCGGCCAGCGTCGCCAACTACGACGACGTGCTCGTCAGCCTGACCGCCGACCTCGCCGCCGCCTACGTCGACCTGCGCACCTTCCAAGAGCAGCTGCGGGTCGCGAAGGACAATGTGAAGGTCCAGCAGGAAGGGCTGGAGATCGCGACCCGGCGCTTCCGGGGCGGCGTAACCGACGAGCGCGACGTGCAGCAGGCGAAGGCCATCCTGGCCTCGACCCAGGCGACGATCCCGCAGCTCGAGCAGCAGATCGAGCAGACCCGCAATTCGATCGCGACCCTGATCGGCCAGCCGCCGAGCCCACTGTCGGATCTGCTCGACCAGTCCAAGGGCATTCCGCTGCCGCCGGCGCAGGTCGGAGTCGGCATCCCGGCGGACCTGTTGCGGCGCCGGCCGGACATCCGGCTCGCCGAGGCCTCGGCCGCGGCGCAGAGTGCCGAGATCGGCGTGCAGAAGGCGGACCTCTACCCGGCCTTCTCGCTCACCGGCACGTTCGGCTTCGCCGCCAGCGACTGGGGGCCGTTCCAGATCGGCGACATCACGCAGAGCCGTAGCCGCACCTTCGGCTTCGGCCCGAGCGTGGTCTGGGACTTCCTCAACTATGGCCGGATCGAGAACGCCGTGCGCGCCCAGGACGCGGCGTTCCAGCAGGCGTATACGAACTACCAGGAGACGGTGCTGCAGGCGCAGAGCGAGGTGGAGAACGGCCTGATCGGCTTCCGCAAGCAGCAGGAGAAGGCGAGGTTCCTCAGCGAGGCGGTGCGCGCCGCGCAGCGTTCGCTCGATCTCGCCTTCATGCAGTACAGCGGCGGCATCACCGACTTTACCACCGTGCTGGTGGCCGAGCAGCAGCTGCTGCAGCAGCAGGACCAACTGGCCGCGACCGCCGGCGCCATTCCCAGCAACCTCGTCACCGTCTATCGCGCGCTCGGTGGCGGCTGGCAGGTGCGCGAGGGCAAGTCGTTCCTGCCGCCGCAAACGGTGGAGGCGATGGCCCAGCGGACCAATTGGGGGCGGCTGCTCGACTACGAGGTGCTGGTGCCGCCGGTGCCCGTGCCGCGGCCGGCCGAATTCCGGCTGCCCGAGCCATGACCCGTCGCGCCCTGCCGGCCCTGCTGCTCCTGGCCCTGCTCGCCGCCTGCAAGGACGAGCAGCGCAACGCCTATGTCGCCCCGCCGCCGCCGCCGGTGACCGTGGCCAAGCCCGAGGTCCGCACCGTCACCGACTTCATCGAGCTCACCGGCACCACCCAGGCCATCGCCACGGTGCAGCTGGTGGCGCGGGTGCAGGGCTTTCTCGAGCAGGTCCACTTCCAGGACGGGCAGAACGTCAAGAAGGGCGACCTGCTGTTCACCATCCAGCAGGACACCTATCAGGCGCAGCTGCAGCAGGCGCAGTCGCAGCTCGAGGCCGTCCAGGCCCAGCTGCTGCACGCGCAGACCGAGTTCGACCGCTATTCCGGCCTGTTCAAGCAGAAGGCCGCCTCGGCGGTGGACGTCGACACCTGGCGTGCCAATCGCGACCAGGCGCAGGCGGGAGTGCTGGGGGCGCAGGCGCAGCTGGAGATCGCCCAGATCAATCTCGGCTACACGACGGTCACCGCCCCCTTCGACGGGCGCATGGGGCGGCATCTGATCGACGCCGGCAACCTGGTCGGCACCGATGGCCAGACCAAGCTCGCCGAGATCAACCAGATCGACCCGATCTACGCCTACTTCACGATCAACGAGCGCGACCTGCTGCGCATCCGTGCGGAGCGCGCCAAGGCCGGCAGGCCCGGGGTGCCGGCCGATCAGGTGCTGGAGCTCGGTGTCGCCAACGAGGAGGGCTTCCCCCATCAGGGCAAGCTCGACTTCGCCGCCATCACCCTGACGCCGGGGACCGGCACGCTGGAATTGCGTGGGATTTTCCCGAACCCGAGCTACGAGCTGCTGCCCGGCCTGTTCGCCCGCATCCGTGGGCCGCTCGGCGAGCGGCCTGACGCGCTGCTGGTGCCGCAGACGGCGATCGGGCGCGACCAGGCCGGCGCCTACGTCCTGACGGTCGGTGCCGAGGATGTGGTCCAGCGCACCGGCGTGCAGCTCGGGCAGACCGAGGGCGCCCTTCAGGTGGTCGAGAGCGGTCTCGCCGCCACGGACCGGGTCATCGTCGACGGGCTGGTGCGCGCGGTGCCCGGCCGCAAGGTGGCACCGCACGAGGCCGCACCTGTGGCCCCGGCCGGCTAGCCGCCGATGTTCTCCAAGTTCTTCATCGAGCGGCCGATCTTCGCGGGCGTCGTCGCGATCGTCACCGTGCTCCTTGGCATCGTGGCAGCGTTGCGCCTCCCGATCGCGCAATACCCGAACATCACCCCGCCCACGATCTACGTCACCACCAGCTACCCGGGAGCCAGCGCCACCACCGTCGCGAACACGGTGGGCATCCCGATCGAGCAGCAGGTCAACGGCGTGCAGGGCATGCTCTACATGCAGTCCTACAGCGCGTCGGACGGCACCTACACGCTGATCGTGACCTTCCAGGTCGGCACCGACATGGATACGGCGCAGACCCTGGTCTACCAGCGCGTCGCCATCGCCCTGGCCCAGCTTCCGCCGCAGGTCTCGGCCCAGGGCGTCACGGTCAAGCAGCAGTCGACCAACATTCTGCTGTTCGCCAACCTGATCTCGCCCACGGGCGTGTTCGACAGCCTGTTCCTGACCAACTACGGCGCCATCAACCTGCAGAACGAGCTGGCGCGCGTGCCCGGCGTGGCGCAGGTCAAGGTGCTGGGTGCCGGCACCTACAGCATGCGGCTGTGGCTCGACCCGCAGAAGATGCAGAGCTTCGGCCTGGTGCCGGACGACGTGATCCACGCCCTGCAGCAGCAGAACGTCCAGGTCGCGGCCGGGCAGGTCGGCATCCCGCCGCAGCCGGCTGACCAGCCGTTCCAGTTCACGATCAACCTATTGGGCCGGCTCGAGCAGATCGCCCAGTTCGAGCAGATCGTGGTCAAGGCGGCGACCACCGGCGGCGGCCAGATCGTCCGCGTCCGCGACGTGGCGCGCGTCGAGCTGGGCGCCCAGACCTACAGCAACTTCTCCAACCTGACCGGCCAGCCCACCGCCGGCATCGCCATCTACCAGCTGCCGACCGCCAACGCGCTCTCGGTGGAGGCGGCGGTCAAGGCGAAGATGGAGGAGCTGAAGGCCTCCTTCCCGCAGGGCCTCGACTACACCATCCTGTTCGACACCACGACCTTCGTCCACGACGCCATCGACGGTGTGGTCGAGACGCTGATCGAGGCCGGCATCCTGGTCTTTTTGACCATCTTCATCTTCCTGCAGGACTGGCGCGGGACGCTGATCCCGACCATCACCATCCCGGTCTCGCTGATCGGCACCTTCGCGCTGCTGGCCGCGTTCGGCCTGACGATCAACCTGATCTCGCTGTTCGGCCTGGTCCTCGCCATCGCCATCGTCGTCGACGACGCGATCGTCGTGGTCGAGAACGTCTGGCGGATCATGGAGCAGGAGAATGTCGGCCCCAAGGAGGCCGCCATCAAGGCGATGGACGAGCTGGGCGGGGCCATCGCCGGCGTCACCCTGACCCTGATGTCGGTGTTCGTCCCGGCGACCTTCCTGCCCGGCATCACCGGCCAGATGTACCAGCAGTTCGCGCTGGTGCTGGCCTCTTCGACGGCATTGTCCGCGATCAACGCGCTGACCCTGACCCCGGCCCTGTGCGCCATCATCCTGCGCAAGCCCGAGCCGCCCAAGTTCTTCCTGTTCCGCTGGTTCAACAAAGGCTTCGGCACGCTGACCAAGGGCCAGACGGCGACCGTCGGCTTCATGATCCGGCACAAACTCGTCACCATGGTGCTGTTCGCCGGGATCCTGGCGATGGGTGCCGCCGGCTTCGCGCGCCTGCCCACTGGTTTCCTGCCCGAGGAGGACCAGGGCTACGCGATCTTGGGCATCCAGCTGCCGAGCGCCGCCTCGCTCGCCCGCACCGACGCCACCGTCAAGCAGGTCGAGGCGGCGCTGAAGGGTACGCCGGGGCTGGCCGGCTGGGTCAGCATCGGCGGCCTCTCCCTGCTCGACAACAGCACCACGCTCGCCAACGGTGCCGTGATGTATCTCGTCTTCTCGCCGTTCGCCGACCGGGAGAAGCAGGGGCTCGACCAGCAGACCATCATCGCCGACGTCCGCCGGCGCGTGGCGGAGGTGCAGTCGGCGGTCGTCTACCCCCTAATCCCGCCGGCCATCCCCGGGCTCGGCGTATCCAGCGGCTTCCAGATGCAGCTCGAGCTGCAGGGCGGCAGCACCGATCTCAACGTGCTGGCTGCATCCGCGCTGACCTTGATCGAGGCGGCGCGCAGCCAGTCCGGCATCGCCGCGGTCAATACCTCGTTCCGCAACGACGTGCCGCAGGTCTTCGTCGACGTCGACCGCACCCAGGTCGAGAGCCTGGGCGTACAGGTCGGCGACGTGTTCGCCGCGCTCCAGTCCTACATGGGCTCGAGCTACGTCAACCAGTTCAACCTGTTCAACCAGAGCTATCAGACCTACGTCCAGGCCGACAGCCGCTTCCGCCTGGAGCCGCGCGCCATCGAGCAGCTCCGCGTCCGCAACGGCACCGGCGACATGGTCCCCATCGGCGCCTTGGCCAGCATCAGCTTCACCCAGGGTGCGGCCACGGTCTCGCGCTACAATCTCTATCCGACCGTCGGTCTCAACGGCGCGTCGGCACCGGGCTTCAGCTCCGGCCAATCCATGGACCTGATGGCGCAGGCCGCCGCCGACAAGCTGCCGGCCAATGTCGGCTACTCCTGGACCGGCATGTCCTACCAGGAGCAGATCGTCGGCAACCAGGCGATCTTCATCTTCGCCCTGTCGATCCTGCTGGTCTATCTGGTGCTGGCCGCGCTCTACGAGAGCTGGACCAACCCGTTCGCGGTGATCATGGCCGTGCCGCTCGCGCTCTTGGGCGTGGTCGGCGGCATGATCGCGCGCGGCTTCGCCAACGACATGTACTGCCAGATCGGCATCGTGCTGATGATCGCGATGGCGGCCAAGAACGCGATCCTGGTGGTCGAGTTCGCGCGCGGCGAGCGCGAGAAGGGCCTGCCGCTCGCCCAGGCGGCGCTCAACGGCGCGCACGAGCGGTTCCGGCCGATCATGATGACCTCGCTGGCCTTCATCTTCGGCATGATCCCGCTCGCCACTGCCCAGGGTGCGGGTGCGGCCGGCCAGCAGGTGCTGGGCACGGCGGTACTCGGCGGCATGATCACTGCCACCCTGTTCAACAACCTGTTCGTGCCGCCCTTCTACGTCATCCTGCAGGGCCTCAGCGACTGGATCGGCCGCAGGAGCCGATCGCCTGAAACGCAGCCGCAGGGTGCCGGAACCTCCGGCTGAAGCGGACCGCGCGTGTTCCCGGATGGCGCCGTCAGTTGGGCTCTTTCTCCGCCGCGATGGCGCCGAGCAGCGCATCGAAGCACGGGGCCGAGACCTCGCTGATGTGCGCCTTCATGCAGGCCTTGATCCGGCCCTCGCCGGGCGGGACTCCGGCGCACAGCCGCTCGATGTCGGCGGCACAGGCGCGCGCGATCGTCCGCGCCTCCTGCGCGTGGCTCGGCATGGCGGCGAACGCGACCATCGCGCCGAGTGCCAGACAGATCAGACGTCCCATTTCTCCGCTCCCCCTCATCCCGCCTTGCTCACCGCCGGAATCTTCCAAGAGCCGTCGATGATCGACGGGTCCTTCTCGTTCGGCCAGTACATCCGCAGCATCAGGACGAACTTGCCCGCGGGTGCCGGCAGCCAGTTAGCTTCCTTGTCGGCGCCGGGCGACTCGTGCTGGATCAGCAGGTCGACCGAGCCGTCGGGGTTGGCCTTGAGCTTCTGGCGCGCACTGATCGAGTAGCGGTTCAGGGGGTTGGCGACGAAGAAGTAGTTCTCGTCGTACATGGTCAGCGACCAGAAGCCCTTGACCGGGGGCAGATGGCCCTTCGGGAAGTGCATGACGTAGCGGTAGGCACCGTCATAGGCACTGTTCTTGGCGTCCTTGAGCGAGGTCGGATAGACCGCGTCCTGCGGCCGGTTGGCGCCGAGACCGATCGCCGTGACCAGGGCGCGCATCAGATAGTCGGTGCCGTATAGGCCCGTCTTGGTGGTGAAGCCCCAGCCGTTCAGGTGCTTGACCTTTTCGTTGACCTTGAACTGCAGCATGATCCGGTCGAAGCCGACGCTCGGGATGCGTTTGGCGAAGTCGGCATCGAGCTTGCCGGCATCGAAGTCCTGGCCCGGGACCAGCCCGATCGTGGCGAAATGCTCGAGTGCCGGGGCGTCGGCCGCCGCGGGCGGGTTCTTCTTCATGAGGTTAGCGAGAAGGGAGAAGTAGGCCTTGGCGTCGAGCGCGTTCACCTGATCGCGCACCGCCGTCTTCATGTCGATCGCCGGATCGACCTTGCCGGGCGCCGGGTCGTAGGCCTTGCCGTAGGCGCTGAGCGGGACGAGCTGGCACTGGTCCTGGATGGCGTGGACGGCGGCATAGTCCTCGGGCGTGCCGGTGCAGTAGATGCGGCCCAGGATCCAGACCATGTTGGTCGGCGCCTTGTATTGCGTCACGCCGTCCGGCAGCTTGCCGGACCAGCCGGGGCCGGTGATGGCGTAGGTCTGGGCGCTGGTGCCGGTGGTGCGCGAGCCGGGGACCTGGAACACGTTGGTCCAGCCGTCGAGCATCGGGAACAGGAAATAGCGCCCCTTCATGTCGGGGATGCTGAGCACCCAGGGCTCGGCGTCGAGATCGATCCAGGCGGTGGTGTAGAGCGTGTCCGCGTTGGGGGCCGTGACGTCGCGGAAGGTGGCGTCGGGATATTCGCGCGCCCGCACGAACTGCCCCATCGGCGCACGCGTACCCACGGGCGTGGCAACGTTGGACATCACCCGGCGGGTGAACTCCATCGTCACCAGCGGATAGCCGTAGATGTAGGCATCCGTTGCGGTCCAGAACTCCTCCAGCCCCTTGACCGGGCCGATCAAGCCCTCGCCGAAGGCGAACGCCGTCCGCCCTGCCGCGGCCGCGCCCAGGACGCTCAAGCCGCCCACCGCCGCGGCACGGCGGCTGAGTCGCATCTTGTCCATCAGGCTCTCTCGCTTTTCGTTTCCGAACAGGAACTGCGCCTGCAAGTCGATCGGCAGCCGGCCCGGGCGAAGCACACTGCCGACCCCGATAGATCGTCCGCGCAGATGCGCCTCAAGGCGGCGGGATGACCTTATAGTAGAGGCCGTTGGCGCCATAGGCCGGCGTCAGCCACATCGAGCCGCACTGGAAGTCGTTGGCGGCGCCGATCGCGTGATATTGGCAATTCGAAGGCAGCGAGGTGTAGACCCCGCCCGGCGGTGTGGGCGGGGGCGCGGCCGCGGGTCCGGCCACCGTCTCGCCGGCGGCGACGCCGGCCGAGTAGGCGGCGGCGTTGTTGGCGGAAGCGACGGCGGCTTCGTTGGCGCCGACAGCGGCGCCGGCCGCCACGCCAAGCGCCCCGGCGGCGGCGACCGCACCGCCGCCCCAGCCGCCGCAATTGCCGCAGCTGTTGCCGTAGTAGTCGACCGTCGTCGGCGGGTGGTAGCCGGCATAGTAGGTGCCGCCATAGGCGTGCGGCGGGTAGGCGTAGGGTGCGCCATAGTGCGGCACGCCATAGCCCGAGGCGGTGTTGCCGTACTGCGAGGTGGCGTGCCACTGCCCGTCGTCGCCCGAGGCGCTGCCGCCAGCGGCGCTGTGGGCGTTCCAGGAGCCGTCGCTGCCCGAGGCGCTGCCGCCCCAGGCGTTGTGCGCGCTCCACGAGCCGTCGTTGCCGGAGGCCGAGCCGCCGGCATTGCCGTGTGCGCTCCAGGAGCCGTTGCTGCCCGAGGCGCTGCCGCGCCAGTTCTGGGCGTTCCAGGAGCCGTCGCCGCCCGAGGCGGTGCCGCCGCGCCATCCCTGGGCATGCCAGGAGCCGTCGCCACCCGACGCCTCGCCGTATCGGCCCGCCCGCATCCAGGCTTCCGCCGGCTGCGCCGCCGCAGCCAGTGCCGCGAGCGCCAGCAGGCCCAGGGTCCAGTTGCGCATGGATAATCTCCTCAGCCCGGCGGTGCGAACGGGATGCGCTTGGCCTGGGCCGCCTTGTCGGAGGTGAAGGTGCCCGCCACCAGCTGCTGGTCGACCTGCCAGTCCGACAGCTCGGCGTCGTGCCGGTAGTTGCCGCGCTCGTTGAAGTAGGTGGCGCGGATCCGCCGCGGCAGATGATCCTCGGCCCCGATCCAGATCTGCGCCTGGGCGATCTCGCTGGCGATCACCACGATGTCGGTCTTCGTGTCGCCCACGACCTCGGACTGGCCCATGTAGAAGGCGAGGACCAGGCTCGGCTCGAGATCGCGCCACGGGTCGGAGACGATCATGTCGGTGAACGGGAAGTAGATCGCGGCGAAGTCGTAGGCGGCCTTCAGCGTCTCGTCGATGGTGGCCGGCGCCTGGGCCACCGCGGTCATGTCGGCGCTGGGCGTGTAGGCCATCACCGTCTTGCCGTCGTAGTAGAACTCGGAGCGCGGCCCGTCGCCGAGCGTCACGACCCGCAGCTTGTCCGGCCGCTCGAGTGCGACCTCCGACTTCACCATGTAGGCGAGCGGCTGGCCGGTGCGCGCCGGGCTCTCATAGGTCGCGACCGAGGTGAAGCTCAGGGTCTTCGCCGCGGCGAGCGTTGCGCTCATCGTCTTGAGCAGGTCGATGGCCTTGGGCTCGAGCTGCGGCTGGTCGGGCAGGTACACGGGCGGTGGCGGCGGCCCGGCGAACGGCGATGCCTGCTGCGCCTGCGCCCCGGCTATGGCGACACCCAGGGCGACGCAGACGGCCAGCGCCGCGACGGTGACTGTCCTCATGGCGTGCCTCGACCTCCGGCGCGGGCGATCGTCGCCGCGGCAACGCAAACTGCGACACGAGTGGCCGGCAGGTCAAGACAATCCGCGAGCCGCCAAAATCAATGGACGATGTTCAATTTCTTAACAATCGTTCTTGCAGTTTTCCGATAGTCGGTTGTCTTCGACGTTGAAATCGAACGAGGCCGGCAATTGCCGCCGATCATGGTCGGGCAAGCTGTCTCGTCGGACGTCGCCCTTGCATACCGCTTTCGCACGCCCTAGGCATCGGCCCTCGCGGCACGCTGGCGATTGCCGCCGAGGGGAGCAGCCATGCGCGCCATGCCGGTCCTGATCGTGGCCTCGGCACTCACGGGGTGTGCCGAATACCAGGCCGAGAATCCTGCGCTCGCCGCCTATCCGAGCATCCAGGCGCAGATCCAGAGTTTCTACGATGCCAACGCCACCGAGGACGACTGGACCTGCAACGAGGTCCAGCTCGACACGATCGACAAGAGCAAGGTGGCGCGCCAGTCGGCGAATCAGGTGGTGATCGCGGTCACCTACTACTTCAATTCGTTCGACGAGGGCACGCGGCGCGGCGGCGATCAGTGCCAGGGCTTCAACACACGGTTCTTCACGTTCGACAAAGGTGCCGGCGGCCAGCTCAGCCTGGTCTCGATGACCGGACCGCAGCGGGGAGTGAGCGGATGATGCGGATCGGCACATGGCGCGGGGTAGTGGCGAGCGGCTGCCTCGCCGTGCTCGCGGCCTGCACGCAAGGGTCGAGCGAGATCACGACTGCGCAGCAGCTGCCGCGGCCGCAGGTCGTGGTGGTGCAGGACTTCGCGGTGTGGCCGGGCGAGGTCCAGCTCGATCCCGGCCTGAGCGGCACCATCGACGAGACCTTGGGCGGCAACACGCTCCCGCCGCGGACGGCCGAGGAGGAGCAGGTCGGCCGCCAGGTGGCGAGCGCTCTGGCCGAGAAGCTGGTCACCGAGATCCGCGATCTGGGCCTGCCGGCCGAGCGCGGCCAGGGGCTGCCGCCCGGGGTCGGCGAGGGGCTGGTGATCAGCGGCCAGTTCGTCAGCGTCGATCAGGGCGACCGGGCGGAGCGCGTGGCGATCGGCCTCGGCGCCGGGCGCAGCGACGTGCGCGTGCGGGCGCAGGCGTTCGCTGTCGGCCCCGCGGGACGGCGCCTGGTCGACGAGATCGAGGTCGACGCGAAGAGCGGGCTCGCCCCGGGCATGGCCGAGACCATGGGTGCCGGCGCCCTCGCCGGCCACCTCGTCGCCTCCACGCTGATCAGCGGCGGCGTGCAGGTCGCCGACGAATCGCTGGGCGCCTCGGTGGTCGCCGATTCCGGCCGGGCCGCCGCGGGCATCGCCAAGCAGCTCGCCTCGTTCTTCGGCGCGCAGGGCTGGACCCGCTAGCGGGGCAGGACCGGGGTCACCCTTCGGCGACGGGTCCGGAGCCGAAGGCGGGCCGCAACGGCTGGCCCAGGCTGCTGCGCTGGTTCGGCAAGCACGGCCTCGCCGTGCTGCTGGCCGCCGAGGCGATCCTGATCTTCGCGATCACGCCGCTGATCGAGATGCGCGCCGTGCCGCGCGCGCTGCTGGGGGTGAATCTCGGCGCGATCCTGGCGCTCGGCATGCTGTCGCTGCAGCGGCGCCAGTGGGTCGGGCGTCTGCTGCTCGCCCTCGGCGCCATCCTGCTGCCGATCCAGGCCTGGCGCTATCTCGACCCGCGGGAGGTGGTCCTGGTGCTGCAGCCCCTGGGCACCATCCTGTTCCTGATCCTGCTCTCCTGGGCGCTCGCCGACACCGTTTTCCGCAGCCAGAAGATCGCGCTCAACCAGGTGCTCGGCGGCGTCGTCCTCTACCTCAATGTCGGCCTCACCTTCACCCTGGCCTACACGCTGCTCGAGCACGTGGCCCCGGGCGCGTTCCTGCTGCCGCCGCCGGTCCCGGACCGGCCGCTCCATCCCACCTACTTCATCTATTTCAGCTTCGTCACCCTGACGACCGTGGGCTACGGCGACACGGTGCCGGTGGCGGCGATCGCCCGGGCGCTGACCACACTGGAGGCGACTCTCGGCCAGCTGTTCCCTGCGATCATCCTGGCCCGGCTGGTCTCCATCGAGGTGGCGGACCGGGAGGCGCGGCAGCAGGCCAAGCAGGCCAAGCAGCTGGCCAAGCAAGCGCGCCGGGCCCACCACGCCCATCAGCGGGCACCCGACCGACGCTAGAACGTGTACGGTGTGGCCGTACATGTTCTAGCATTCTTGGAGCCTATCGGCCTTCGGCCTGCTTGCGGCAGACTGTTTCCGCTTGGCGCGGAGGCAGTCTAGAGCACCGGCAGCAGGTGGCGCAGGATGCGCGCCGAGCTGCCGGCGACCTCCTGGACGAAGGCGGCGAAGTCGAAGCGCGAGTCGCGTCCGGCGAGGTCCGACAGCGCCCGGATGTCGAGGAACGGGATGCCGAACGCTTCGGCGACCTGTCCCAAGGCACCGCCTTCCATCTCGACGGCCAACCCGCCCAGCTCTTGGAACAACCGCTCGCGCGTGGCCTCGCAGTGGATGTACTGGTCGCCGGAAAGGATGGTGCCGAACACGATCCTGGGCGGGGTTCCGGCGCCGCCGGCTGCGTGCGACAGGGGCGGCAGGGCGAAGCCGTCGAGCCGGGTGCGGATGCGGGCGAGCAGCGCGGGCTCGACCGGGTATCCCAGCCGGTCGGTCGGGTTGAAGAACGGCACGTGGCCGGCCTGATAGGCGGTGAGCCGCCCCTCCTCGATGACGCCGGCATCGTGCTGCACGGTGCGGTCGGCGATCACCACGTCGCCGATCCGCAGCGCCGGGTCGAGGCCGCCGGCCACGCCCGAGAACACGATCAGCCGGCAGCCGAGACGGTCGGCGAGCAAGGTCGCCACCAGCGCGGTGTTGACCTTGCCGATGCCGGCGCCGACCAGGGCGACCTCGTGGCCGTCGACACCACCCAGATCGAAGCGGACATGGGCGGCCTCGACCGTGCGCGCATGTGCCAGCGCCGCGCGCAGATGCGCCAGTTCCGGCGGGATGGCGCAGATCAGGCCGATGGTCATGGTGCTGCGTCCTCGCGGCGATCCGATCTGCCGGAACCTGCCGCAAGACGTGCCGCGGGGAAACCGCCCCGAGAGGTCGCCGGGGCTTGTCGCCCTCGCGTGCTGCGTCAGCCGAGCGGCACCCACTGCCCCAGGGCCGCGAGCACCGCCAAGGCGATCAGGGCGAGGCAGCCGCCGCCGATACTGCAGACCGCGACCGGCCAGTCGCGCGGCAGGGGTGGCGGCGGCGCGGTGTCGCGGCGGACACGCGTCTCGGGCTCGGGCGGCGGTTCCGCCGCCGGCTCCGCCGTCCAGCGGGCGAAGCGCCAGCCCCGGCGCGGCTTCGCCTTGATCTCGGCGAGCACCAGCCGGCCGGCCGCCTGGCCGCTCTGCGGGTCGAACACTTCCTTCCAGACCTTGACCCCGTCGATCCCGGCGCGCTGCAACAGCTCGCGCGCGCGCTCGCAGGCCAGGGCCTCCTCGGGCGCGGTGAGCTCGATCGTCCAGCGCTCGCCGCGCCGGACATGGACCTCGAAATGCTCGACCCGGCGGTCCACCCGCAGCGTCATCAGGCTGCTCCAGTCGGCCGACAAGGGGCCGGCCCCGGGGCACGATCCTGCCGTGCCTTGGTTAACCGGCAGCTAACGCCGCCCGTGCTTGGCTGATCCGGCCGCAGCCGCTATCGACGGGCGACACCCGAGCGCCGAGGCCGCCGCATGATCGATCTCTACACCTGGTCCACGCCCAATGGCCGCAAGGTCTCGATCATGCTGGAGGAGTGCGGGCTGCCCTATACGGTCCACGCCGTCGACATCACCAAGGACGAGCAGTTCCGGCCCGAGTTCCTGGCGATCAGCCCGAACAACAAGATCCCGGCGATCGTCGACCGCGACAGCGGCCAGAGCGTGTTCGAGTCCGGCGCCATCCTGATCTGGCTCGCCGAGCGGACCGGGATGTTCCTGCCGTCCGCCCCGGCGGCGCGGATCGCGACGCTCGAATGGCTGATGTTCCAGATGGGCGGGGTCGGGCCGATGCTCGGCCAGGCGCACCACTTCCTGCGCTTCAATCCGGGCAAGGCGCCCTATGCCGAGGAGCGCTACGGCAAGGAGGCGCAAAGGCTCTACGGCGTCCTCGATCGGCGCCTGGCCGAGATGCCCTATCTCGCCGGCCGCGACCTGACCATCGCCGACTTCGCCACTTGGCCCTGGCTGTCGCGCTGGGAGTGGCAGGGCATCGACATGGCGGCGTTCCCGCATGTCCGCCGCTGGTATCTCGAGCTCGCCGCGCGGCCGGGCGTGCAGCGCGGCTACGACGTGCCGGCCATGGGGCACGCCATCCCGCGGCCGGCATGAGCGCCCTGGTCACCAGCGAGTCGGTCCGCCGGGTCCAGGCCGCACTCGCGGCGCACGGCCTCGACGGGCGGATCGTCGAGCTCGCCGGCACCGCGCGAACCGCCGAGGACGCGGCCCGGGCGTGCGGCGTCGCGGTGGGCGCGATCGTCAAGTCGCTGGTGTTCGAGATCGCGGGCGAGCCCGTGCTGGCTCTGGTCGCGGGTGACCGCCGCTGCGACCTCGCCGCCCTCGCCACGGCGCTGGGCCGGCAGGGTGTGGCGCGCCGCTGCGACGCCGACAAGGTGCGCGCGACCACCGGCTTCGCCATCGGCGGCGTCGCCCCGGTCGGGCATCTGGCGCCGCTGCCGACGGCGATCGACGCCAGCCTCGGCCGGTTCACCCGCCTGTTCGCCGCCGCCGGCCACCCGCATTGCGTGTTCGCGACCGATCTCGCCGAGCTGACCCGCCTGACCGGCGGCACGGTGGCGCCGATCGGCGGCGATTGACTCGCCGCGGCCGCGAACGATAGAACCCCGCTCGCGTGGAGACGTGGCCGAGTGGCTGAAGGCGGCGGTTTGCTAAACCGTTATAGGGGCCTAAACCCCTATCGGGGGTTCGAATCCCCCCGTCTCCGCCAGCATTCCTAAGTGCTTGGATTTCCTGGGTTCTTACTCGCTCCCTCCGGACTAGGATGATGCTGTCGCGCGGGGAGCGCAGGCTGGCCATCGCTTCGTTCAGGCAGGCTTGGTCGGCCCCGCTTGGCCCATCGATGGCCGAGGATGCCTCATCCGATAAGCCAGCTCAGACCGACCGCACTGAGCCCCGATTGGGTCGCAGTCCGCATCAGACGAGACCGCGACCGCAGCTACGGGCGGAACATCGAACGTCGGCGGATTGCCGCGAGAGCCCGCCTCGGCGGGTGTGCCCCAAGGTCAAAAGCAACGCCGCCGAGCACATTCGGACAACAGCCAGCCAGCGGCGCCTCGCCCCAAGAAGCAACGGGTCTCGGAAGCACCGGGTCGTGTCCCGCCTGATGGTGTAGCTCGGCGGTAGCGAAGCCGCTCGCGAGCGCGCCCACAGCACGCTGGCGAGCGGGCGGCTTTGCGGTGGTCATCGACGATGCCGGTAGGATCGGGTTGCGACGCCAACCTGACCGAGAGATCGCCGATGACCGACGAGATGATGAGCCTGCGGGCGCTGATCGAGAAGGCTCCTGACGCCGACCTGTTGCGCGAGATGATCGGCTTTGCCGCCCAGCGGCTGATGGAGCTGGAGGTCGGCGAGCTGGCCGGTGCCGCCTATGGCGAGAAGAGTGCCGAGCGCCTCGCGCAGCGCAATGGCTACCGCGAACGGGCCTGGGAAACCCGGGCCGGCACTGTCGAGCTCCGCATTCCCAGGCTCCGAAAAGGCTCGTACTTCCCAAGTTTCCTGGAGCCGCGCCGCATGGCCGAGAAGGCGCTCACGGCGGTCATCCAGGAAGCCTACGTCCAAGGGGTCTCTACCCGGTCGGTCGACGAGCTGGTTCGCGCCATGGGCATGACCGGGATCTCGAAGAGCCAGGTCAGCCGCCTGTGTGAGGAGATCGACGATCGGGTGAAAGCCTTTCTCGACCGTCCGATCGAGGGCGAATGGCCCTATCTCTGGCTCGACGCCACCTACGTGAAGGTGCGCCAGAACAGCCGGGTCGTCTCGGTCGCGGTGATCATCGCCGTGGGCGTCAACAGCGACGGGCGGCGCGAGGTGCTGGGTATGGACATCGGGGCGTCCGAAGCCGAGCCGTTCTGGACGGCGTTCCTGCGCAATCTCAGGCAGCGCGGTCTGCGCGGCGTCAAGCTGGTCGTCTCCGACGCGCACGAGGGCCTCAAGGCCGCCGTCGCCAAGCTGCTGAACGCCTCTTGGCAGCGTTGCCGGGTTCACTTTGCCCGCAACGCCCTGGCCCATGCCGGCAAGAACGGGCGACGGGTCGTGGCCGCCTTCATCGCCACGGCGTTCGCCCAGAACGACGCCGACGCTGCCAAGCTGCAGTGGCGCAAGATCGCCGACCAACTCCGGCCGACGCTGCCCAAGCTGGCCGCCTTGATGGACGACAGCGAGGCCGACGTGCTGGCCTATATGAGCTTCCCGGCAGCCCACCGGACCAAGCTGCATTCGGTCAACCCGCTCGAACGGCTGAACGGCGAGATCAAGCGCCGGACCGACGTGGTCGGCATCTTTCCCAACGAGGCAGCAATCACGCGCCTGGTCGGGGCGCTGCTGCTCGAGCAGTCCGATGAATGGGCCGTGCAGCGCGCCCGCTACATGACACTGGAAACCATGGCGCCGCTCGGCGACAGTACCGAGGTCAGCCTGCCCGTCCTGGCTGCCTGACCAAGCCGGCCCCACCGGCATCGCGGCGATCAACGCCAGCTACACCACGCTAAGGGACACGATCAAGCACCGCCAGCCGGTTTCCTGCTATCCGTCATCACCGATCCTTGGCTGGCGGAAACAGGCGATCACTTCGCCGAGCGGCACCGACCCAGCATCGAACGACGATCCAACTTTGCGCCCAAACCAGCGCTGGTCCGATCGCGGTCGAGACGGTTTTAGGAAGGCGGCGGGACCGTTTGTCAGGGAAGTCTTAATGGCATGGGGGCGCAAACACGCCACGATCAACTGCCTTGTCATCATGATTTCTCGTGAAGGATGACAGCCCACTCCATCAAGCCTGACTGTAGCACTAAAGCAGTCTGAATACATCGACCGTCTCGTCACGCCCGCGCAAATGCCGTGGTCCCAGTGCCGCGACCTCGCACAGTCCATGAGCACGCCGGGCGGTCGCGGCGCTCGAAAGAATAACTACCCGGTCGTTAGGCGCCACCTCCTTGCCGAGCTGTTCCAGGCGCTGGGTGACGTTCACCGTGTCGCCTACCAACGTGTAGTTCAGCCGATCCCGGGCGCCGATATTGCCGACCAGCGCCGGTCCTGTATGCAGCCCAATGCGCAGGCAGAGCGCCGTTTCATCTGCGAGCAACCGGTCGCGGATCAGCAATGCCGCTCGGATGGCGCGCTCAGCGTGGTCCGGTTGCGGAATAGGGGCGCCCCAGAACGCCATCATGCCATCGCCCAGATACTTGTCCACCGTGCCATCGGTCTCGGCGACACATCCGCCCAGCAGCTCGAAGTGCCTGTTGAGCAGGTCTGCGGCTGCCGTTGCGTCCAGGCGCTGGCTCAGTCTCGAGTAGCCGACGATGTCGGAGAAGAGAACAGTGACCTCGACCTCTCGCGATGCAATTACCTCCAGCGACGGGTTGGCCATGAGCTGGCGCACCAGCCGTCGTGGGACATAGGTCTCGAACCAGGACAGCCCGTTGCGCATCGCGTTGAAGGCACGCGCGGCGTGGTCGAGCTCCAGGATGCGGCTCCGCGGCAGCTCCGGGGCATCGGCCAGCTGCAGCCGCTGGATGCGCCGCGCCGCCTCGGCGAGCTCCTCGACCGGGCGCGCCATGCGCTGGCCGAGCCAGAACGTCGCGGCCATGGCGATGACGAGGCAGGCGAGACTCAGCAAGAGGGCGTAACGCAGCCGGTCGAGCTCGGATACCGCGATGCTGGCGGGCAGATAGGTGCCGATGATCCACGACTCGTCGCCGAAGCCGGGTATCTCCCGAAACAGCGTCAGCCACCGGGAGTCGCTCGCCGTGACGATCTGAACCTTTCCGCGCAAGCCGCGATCGAGGACGTCGAGGTCGGCGGCGGTCCCGGTCCAGAGCGCGGCGAGCACGGGATTCTCGGCCTCGCTCAGCAATGGCAACGGCCGCTCGGCGCCGACCTTCGCGACGTCCAGACCCGGTGCCGCGACCACTTGGTCGCGCCCCTGCAACACGAACACCGGTTGATTCACGGAGCGCGACAGATCGCTGACGAAACTCGCCATCGTGTCGAGCCCGACGGCGGCGAACAGTACGCCGAGCAGCTTGCCCTCACGCTCGATGGCCAGATGGGCGTTGATGACGGTCTTGCGCAGCTCCTCGCTCCAAGTGGGCGGGCCCCAGACGACCCCGTCCGACGATCGGGCATTGGCGACGAGCCGCTCGATCGCCTGGTTACCCGACCAATCCTCGGGTGGAATCGCACCCTGCTCGGCGCGGTAGCGGTAGGCGCGCAGCTCGGGCGTGACGAAAAGGACACCGAGGATCTGCGGCGTGGCGGCGAGGATCCCGTGCAGCGTCGTCTTGGGCATCAGCAGCTCGCCCGGGCGCTCGCGGCCGACGATCTCGCCGCTGATGAGGCGCAGCTGATTGGCAACCGGAGACAGGAAATCGTCGATGCGCTCCTGCAGCATGTCGAGCAGGAGGTTCGACTTGTCCACCAGCAGCTGCCGGGTATTGCTGGCGCCCACGTAGAAGCTCAGGCCGAGCACTACGGCCAGCGTTGCCAGCAGCATGAGCCCGAACGCCGAGGCGAGTGCGAGCGCCAAGGGAAGCCGCGGGCGGCCGAGGAGCCGCCGACGGGGCGTCGTGGCGGAGCCGTCCGCGGAAGGCACCCGACGATCCCCGCTAGCTCAAACGTTGAAGCGGAAGTGGCAGACGTCGCCCTCCTGCATCAGGTAGTCGCGCCCCTCCAGCCGCAGTCGGCCCTGTTCCCGGGCGCCCTGCTCGCCGCCCAAGCGGACATAGTCGTCATAGGCGATGACCTCGGCACAGATGAACCCGCGCTCGAAGTCGGTATGGATTACGCCGGCCGCCTGGGGTGCTGCCGCGCCCTGATGGACGGTCCAGGCCCGGGCTTCTTTCGGCCCGACCGTGAAGAACGAGAGCAGACCGAGCAGCTCGTGCCCGGCGCGGATGACGCGGTTGAGGCCGGGCTCCGTCAGCCCGATGCCCGCGAGATACTCCGCCCTGTCCTCATCCGACAGCGCCGAGAGCTCGGCCTCGATCGCCGCGCTGATCACGACGTGGCGGGCACCCTGCGCCTCGGCCATGGCCGCAACCTGCCGGGTCAGCGAATTGCCGGTTGCCGCCGATTCCTCGTCGACGTTGCAGACATAGAGGATCGGCTTGGCCGTGAGCAGGTTGAACTCCGCGAGCTTCGTTCTCTCCTCCGCAGTCACGTCGAGGGCACGCGCCTGCCTGCCCGCCTCCAATAGGGGCATCACGCGCTCGAGCAGCTCAAGCCGGCTTCTCGCCTCCTTGTCGGGGCCGCGCGCGCGCTTCACGAGATTGTCCTTCTGCCGCTCCAGGCTCTCGAGGTCGGCCAGCAGCAGCTCCGTCTCGATCAGCTCGGCGTCGCGCAACGGCTCGACGCTGCCCTCGACATGCGTCACGTCCGGATCCTCGAAGCACCGCAGGACCTCGAGGATGGCGTCGACCTCGCGGATCGCACCTAGGAACTTGTTGCCGAGGCCCTCGCCACGCGACGCGCCGCGGACGAGCCCCGCAATGTCCTTGATCTCGAGCTGGGTGGGCACCGTCTTGGCCGATCCCGCCAGACGCGCCAGGATATCCAGCCGCGCGTCCGGCACCGGCACGCGGCCGACATTGGGCTCGATCGTGCAGAACGGATAGTTGGCGGCCGCCGCGGCGGTCGAGTTGGTCACGGCATTGAACAAGGTCGACTTGCCGACATTGGGCAGGCCGACGATTCCGCAGTTGAAGCCCATCGAGCATCCCGAAGTCAGAAACAGGCTGCGCGGACTTGTGGCGGCAGCAGGCCGCCGAAGCAAGACGCCGTGGCGTCCGGACCACGGAGCCGGTCTTTGCCTGCGGCGCCATCTGGGTATGGCACCGCGCCATTGCATCGCCTCCGGAAGTATGCAACTTACGAGCGAATATCGAGGCATAACTCTACCTTGGGTTTGCTCGTTGCGGCAACCGGAGCGGTTGGCGCGGCATGCTGATCCCGTCGCGGTAGCTCTGCCTCGATCGGGCCTTGGCAACGGCCGTGCATGGCCGAATCCGGAGAGCATCTCGTGGCGATCTACACCTTGCGCGAAATCCTGCAGACGCGGCCGACGATCGATCTCGGCGACGTCGTGTTGACCAACTTCGTCCGCGACGCGTCCTCGACGCTCAGCCCCTCCCAGGTCATCATCGAGACCATCGAGGGTAGCGAGCCCGGATTGATCATCCGCACCGCGACGCCCTTGTCGTCGGGAACCGCGCAGCATTTCGGCTTCGAGTTCCGCGCCACGGCCGACTCCTCGATTATCGAGGGCGCAAGCGTCACGATGAGTGGGAGCAGCTTCAGCAATCCCGAATCGGGCGGCAGCATCGACCTCGACGTCGGCCAAGCCGGCCGAGACGCCGACAATCTCACCATCAATCTGTTTAACGACAACGCAGCCGGGGTCGCCGACAGCTTTGCGGACTCCGACACGATCGCAGGCGGCCCGGTCGATACGTTCCGCTTCGACTACGACCTGACGCTGGCGCCGGTGTCGGGCACGGCGACGTTCACCACCTCGACACTCCTCTTCGATCTGAGCGCGGCGCCACCGCCAACCGTGACGCTGCCGTCCGGCTTCGACGGCCTGCAATATATCGCATCCTACGCCGATCTGGCTGCCGCCTTCGGCGCCAACCGCACCGCGGGCGAGCAGCACTACCTCGCCTTCGGTCATAGCGAGGGGCGGACCGTCGACGGTTTCAGCGAAACGCAATACCTGCAGAATTATGCAGACCTGCGGGCAGCATTCGGTACCAACGTCCAGCTGGCGACGCAGCATTATATCCAGCACGGAATGGGCGAAGGTCGCAGTGACGACGCAGCATCAGCCGCGCAGATCAATGGGCTACAGTACATCGCGAGCCATGACGACCTGATCCAGGCCTTTGGAGCCAATGCCACCGCCGGACAGCAGCACTACGTCAACTTCGGACAGGGAGAGGGTCGGGCCCTCGATACCTTCGACGAGACGCAGTATCTCGCCAACTATGCGGATCTGCGGGCGGCTTTCGGAACGAACACGGAAGCTGCGACTCAGCATTTCATCCAGCACGGCTTCGCCGAGGGCCGGCACGACTTCATCGTGTGATCGGCGTTCCGCACACGACAACTCGCGCAACTGGTGATCGAGATCGGGCCGACGTGTGTCCATGGCCAAGGCTTCCTCGCCCGATCTCGTTCGCTCTTGCTGAGCGCTCGGTCAGGGTCTCATTCCGGCCGCAGTGCCTCGAGGCGCAGAGGCAATGGCTTGCCGAGCCATAGCGCATGCTGCGTGTGGTCGGTCAGATCGTCGCCGGTTTCGGGATGGACGAGCACGTCGAGCCCGCGCCGATTGAGCATCAGCCACGGCACGACCGCGCCGAACTGGTCCGCGGCGAATAGCACCTGATACATCGGCCGGGTATGCGGTCCGACCGGCTGGTCGTGCCAACGGCCGAGCCGTACGGCGAACTGTCGAGCAAGGCCTTCGCGTACGAGCTCCGCCGCTGCGCGCGTCTGCGGCTCGTAGTAGACATGAGCGTGGTAGGCCGTGACCTGCCCGCCCTCCTGGTCGTCAATCGTCATGGTCGCGCTCCCACGGCTGTCCGGTTTCCGGCTGTGCATGAGCAAAATCTCGTCATACGTGAGAAATCGCACTGCAATTTCGAATAGGTGACATATTGTCGAGGCGCGGAGGGTACGCTCTGCTGCGATGGCCGTCCGCTCGATCGGGGACGAACGCCATGTTGACGGCATTGTGCCGGATACTTGGGGTGGGGCTGGCGGTCCTCGCCGGAACCGCTGCCGCCGACGAGGTCCGCCTTGGTTTCGCCAATCCCTTCAGCGGCCCGCTCGCCAGATCGGGCGAGCAGAATCGCGTGACCATCGATCTGGCCGTTCAGACGCTTAACCAGCGCGGCGGCGTGCTGGGCAACGCGATTCGCCTCGTCGCCGTCGACGACGGATGCGATGCCGATCGGGCGGCGACGGCGGCTCTCGAGCTCGTCAAGGCCGGCGTGGTCGCGGTGATCGGGCATATGTGCTCGCACGCCTCGCTGGTGGCGGCGCCGGTCTACGAGGCGGCCGGCATCCCGATGCTGACCCCGGATTCGACCCATCCGCGCCTGACCGAGGAAGGCCGGCCCAATGTGTTCCGCCTCATCGGCCGCGACGACGACCAGGGGCGCATCGCCGGCGAGTGGCTTGCCGGGCTGAAAACGGCGAAGGCCGTCGCCATCATACACGACGGCAGCACCTACGGCAGCGGGCTGGCCTTGGGCGCGCGTGACGAGCTGCGCCGGAACGGCGAGCGCGAGGCAATCTTCGCGTCCTATTCGCCGGGCGCCGATCACCCCGCGGCTCTGGTCGAGCAGCTGCTCGCTGCACGGATCGACGTTCTCTACATAGCCGGATACGGACCGGACGCCGGACGCATCGCCGCGGACCTGCGGAAGCGCGGCGCCAGGATGCAGATCGCCGGCGGTGACGGGTTGGGAGCACCGGAATTCTGGGCGGAAGCCGGCGAGGCCGGTGAAGGTGTCGTGTTCACATCGCGCCCGGACGTCGCAAGCTCCCCGGCGGCCGCGCCGGTGGTCGAAGCGCTGCGCATGCTCGGGGTCCAGACACCCTCCACGACGCTGGGCGCCTATGCCGCCGTGCAGGTATGGGCGGAGGCCGTGCGGCGTGCCGGACGCACGGACCCGGCTGCCGTCATCACGATGCTGCATCGCGGCCGCTTCGAGACCGTGGTCGGCCGCGTGGCGTTCGATGAGCGCGGCGACCTCGAGGGTGCCGTGTGGCGCTGGCGAGTCTGGCATCTCGGCAGACAGGAGGAGCGGCCACCGACCCTGGCCATGCGGGGGCCGTAGTCTGCTCAGATGCAGCGGCCGCCGTCGACCTCGAGCGCCACGCCGGTGATGAACCGCGCCTCGTCGGAGGCCAGCCACAGCGCGGCGTCGGCCACATCCTGCGGCGTGCTCAGTCGCCCCAGCGGCACCGTGCCCACGAAGCGGGCCCGGTTCTCCGGCGTGTCGCCGCCAATGAAATGTGCGAGCAGCGGCGTCTCCCCGGCCACCGGGCACAGCGCGTTGACGCGGATCTTCTGCGGCGCCAGCTCGACGGCCATCGACTTGCTGATCACGATGCAGGCGCCCTTGCTGCCGTTGTACCAGCACAGGCCCGGCCGCGGCCGCAGACCGGCGGTCGAGGCGATGTTGATGATCGCACCGCCGCCCTGTGCCGCCATGACCGGCACCGCATGGCGCGCCGCCCAGAACAGCGACTTGACGTTCACCGCATAGACGCGGTCGAAGTCCGCCTCGCCGACCTCGGTCAGCTTCTGATTCCAATGCGACACGCCGGCATTGTTGACCAGGATGTCGAGCCGGCCGAATCGCTCGGTCGCCGTGGCGATCATCCGGCCGGTGTCGGCATCGCGGGTGACGTCCGCGACGATCGCCACGGCGTTCCCGAGCCCGGACGCGACGCGCTCGGCCGCGGCGCCGTCGATGTCGGCGACCACCACCTTGGCACCCTCGCGGGCCAAGGTGGCGGCAATCGCCGCCCCGAAGCCGGAGCCACCCCCGGTCACGATCGCCGTCCTGTCCGCCAGCCGCATCGGCCTCTCCCCCAGCTTTTTGTCGGTATCAATCCGGTGGTTGCCCCGTGAAGCTCAGAACGCCACGCGATCGCCACCCTTGAGCGACAGGATCTCGCGTGCCTCCGCCGGTGTCGCGATCTCGAGGCCGAGGCCCTCGATCAGCGCACGGGCGCGGCGCACCTGCACGGCATTGCTCTCGGCGAGCCGGCCGGGGCCGTCCCACAGGGAATCCTCCAGCCCGACCCGGACGTTGCCGCCCATCGCCGCCGCCATCGCCGCCACCGGCATCTGGTTGCGGCCGGCACCCAGCACCGACCAGCGATAGGCATCGCCGAACAGCCGCTCGGCCGTACGCTTCATGTGCTGGACGTCCTCGGGGTGCGGGCCGATCCCGCCAAGGATGCCGAACACGCTCTGCACGAACAGGGGCGGCCGGACCAGGCCACGCTCGAGGAAGTGGGAAAGATTGTAGAGGTGGCTGATGTCGTAGCATTCGAACTCGAAGCGGGTGTCGTTCTCCGCACAGGTGCGCAGGATGTACTCGATGTCCTGGAAAGTGTTCTTGAAGACGAGGTTGCGGCTGTTCTCGAGATGCTGCCGCTCCCATTCGTGCTTGAAGTCCTTGAACCGGTTGAGCATCGGGAACAGGCCGAAGTTCATCGACCCCATGTTCAAGGAAGCCACTTCCGGCTTGAAGGTCGCCGCCGGCCGCACGCGCTCCTCGATCGTCATGTAGGGCGCGCCGCCGGTGGTCAGGTTGATGACGCAGTCGCTGCGCTGCTTGATCACCTGCAGGAACGGCGCGAACGCCTCCGGGCTCTGGTCGGGCTTGCCGGTCTGCGGGTCGCGCGCGTGGAGATGGACGATGGCCGCTCCCGCCTCGGCAGCGCCCACCGCAGCGTCGGCGATCTCCTCCGGTGTCACCGGCAGGTGCGGCGACATCGAGGGAGTGTGGATGGCGCCGGTTACGGCGCAGGTGATCACGATCTTGCGGGCCTGTGGCATCGCTAGTCCGGCTCCTCCGGGAATTGCGTGGCGCCGTCGGGGATGATTACCCCCGGCAGCTTGCGCGAGGTCCAGATGTGAATTGCGTTGGTGAGATCGACGTGCTGGTCGAACGACCCGCCCTTGACAGTGAGCACGTCCCAGCCCGGCCCCTCGTGCCACAGTCGCGAGCCGCACTCGGCGCAGAAGTGGCAATACAGGGTACGGCCGCTGTCCGTGCCGCGCGACCAGACGCGGACCGCACCCTGCTCGAGATGGAAATGCTCCTTGGACACGGAAACCGAGATCCCGAAGGCCGAGGCCGACTGGCGCTGGCATTCGCGGCAATGGCAGACATAGACCGCCTCGGGCGCGGCGGTGACCGAGTAGGTTACGGCACCGCACTGGCAGCGGCCGGTGAGCGGCGGCGCGGTCAACGGGCTAGCTCCCGATCTCTTCCGCTGCTCGGCGCTTGTGACGCAGCAATGCCATAAGGCGGCGGTCGCGCCAGCGCTGCCGCTCGGCGAGGCGCTCGGCGGGCAGGGCGGCGCGCCGCTCGGCCTCGACCTGTCCGATCACCGGGCCGGACCAGTCGATCCGGCGCTGCATCGAGGCGAACAGCCGCTCGTAGAGCCCCTGATAGCGGTCGGCATAGTCGCGGACGCCGCCCGGTGCGTTGAGGTCGGCGGTCTCGAACGGGCCGATGAACGACCAGCGCAGCGCCAGACCGTCCTTGATGCCGCGGTCGACGTCCTCCGCACTGCAATAGCCGTCGGCGACCAGCCGGAACGCCTCCTCCAGGAGAGCGCCCTGCAGGCGGTTCATGACGAAGCCGTCCAGCTCCTTGCGCATGACGATCGGCGCCTGCCCCAGCGCCCGCATCACCGTCTCCGCCTCGGCCATGGTCTGGGGCGAGGTCCAGGGCGCCGGCACCAGCTCGATCGCCGGCACCAGGTAGGGCGGGTTGATCGGGTGGCAGACCAGGCAGCGGGCGCGCCCGGCGAGCTCCTCGGTGAAGTGCGACGGCACGATGGCCGAGCTGGAGCTGGCGAGGATGCACGCCGGCTCTGCCAGTCGATCGAGCTCGCGCCACAGCTCCCGCTTCACATCCAGTATCTCGGGCGCGTTTTCCTGGACCCAGGCGACGCCGGCTAGCGTCGCCGCCAGATCGCCGCCCGCCGCAAAGCGGCTCCGTACTTCGGCCGCACTGGCGCCGGCGAGCAGGTCCTCGGCGGCGAGATCGGCGAGCAGGGGCTCGATGGCCTGTATCGCCCGCTCGGGTGCCGCGGCGTCCGCGTCCCACAGGCGCACCTTCCAGCCGCCGCGCGCGAAGGCGATCGCCCACGCACGACCGATCAGCCCGGTGCCGACGATCGCGACCGTGCGATCCATCACAGCGTCTCCACGTTGCCGCACACGCCCAGCGATTGGCCGGACACCGCCCGGCCCGCGGACGAGACCAGGAACACGATCATCGCCGCCACCTCCTCGGCCGTCACCATCCGCCGCAGCGAAACCTTGTCGAGATACTGCTGCTCCATGGCATCGTAGCTCACTCCCACCTGCTCGGCCCGGGCCGCGATGACCCGCTCGATTCGCGGGCCCTGAACGATGCCGGGCAGGATGGCGTTGACCGAGATGCCGTGCGGGCCGAGCTCGCGGGCGAGGCTCTGGGTCAGCCCGACGACCCCCCATTTTGCCGCCGCGTAGGGCGTGCGGAAAGCGTAGCCGAGCCGGCCGGCGGCAGAGGACAGGTTGATGATCGCCCCGCCGCCGGCCGCCTTCAGCAAAGGCACGGCACGGCGCGCGCACAGAAACTGCCCGGTGAGATCCACCTCGAGACAGCGGCGCCAGTCGGCGGGCTCGATCTCCTCGATCGGTGCCGTCGGCCCGGCGATGCCGGCATTGTTGACCAGCACGTCGAGGCCGCCGAGTGCGGACCGAGCCTGGTCGAACAGCCGGTCGACGGCAGCCTCGTCGGAAACGTCGGCACAGGTACAAGTGACGCCGGGCAGCGCTGCGGCGACGCCTGCCAGGGCCGCCTCGTCGACATCGCACAGATGGACCCGCGCTCCGGCCGCATGCAGCGCCTCGACGGTCGCCCGGCCGATCCCGGCGGCACCCGCCGTCACCAGCGCCCGCTGGCCTTCGGCCGCGCGCTCCGTCATGTCTCGCCTCCCTCGTCGATCCGACGCACCCGAAATACCGCCTTGCTGCCGCGGGGGCCAGACCGACGCCCGACCGTGCGGACGCATGGAACATATGACCGGCGGCGGGGGTTGATCTCGCTCGTGCCCAGTGCCTAACTGCCCGCTGCCCTCCCGGGCCGGAGTGAACGATGAAGCCATTTGCGATCGCCGGCGTGCAGATGCATCTGCACCACGCCGACAATCTCGAGGCCATGCGCCACCGCCTGCATCTGCTGATGCACCTCTACCCCTGGGTGCAGATGGCGGTGTTCAGCGAGCTGTGCGTGTTCGGCCCGTCGCTGCAGCGCGCGCAGCGCATGCCCGGCCCCGCCGAGGACGCCCTGCGCGAGATGGCGCGCGAGTTCGACCTGTGGCTCGTGCCGGGCTCGATGTACGAGAACCGCGACGGGCGGATCTACAACACCACGCCGGTGATCAATCCCGACGGCGAGGTGATCGCCCGCTACCGCAAGATGTTCCCCTTCGCACCGCTGGAGGAGGGCGTGGCGCCGGGCGACGAGTTCTGCGTGTTCGACGTGCCCGACGCCGGCAAGTTCGCGGTGCTCAATTGTTACGATCTCTGGTTCCCGGAAACGGCCCGCACCGTGACCGCCATGGGTGCGGAGGTGATCCTGCATCCGGTCATGACGCACACCATCGACCGTGACGTCGACCTCAACGTGGCCAAGGCCAGCGCGGCCATGTTCCAGTGCTATCTGTTCGACATCAACGGCCTGGAGGCCGGCGGCAACGGCCAGTCCTGCGTGCTCGACCCGTCGGGCCGCGTGATCCACCAGTGCGGGACCACGGAGGAGCTGGTGCCGGTCGAGATCGATCTCGAGCAGGTGCGGCACCAGCGCGTCCGGGGCATGCGCACGCTCGGCCAGCCGATGAAGAGCTTTCGCGATAGCAAGGTCCGGTTCCCGATCTACGAGGGTCGGGCGGCGGACCTGCGCTATCTCGACTCGTTGGGGCCGCTGGCCAAGCCGCAGCGGACCCGGCAGGCCGAGGACCCCGACCCGATCGAGGCCGTGGCCGCCGAATGATCGAGGTGACGTTCCGGGCGGTCGCCGAGGACCGGCCCGGAGCGCTGCTGCTCGATCAGTTCGAGCGGACGTGGCCGGCCTATCGCGCTTGGTACCTGCGCGAGGGCGAGGCGGCGCGGCCGTCGTTCGTCCAGTGCCGGCGAATGCTGCGCGAGCATCTGCCCGAGCTGGTGCCGGCCTGGGAACGCCTGGTCGAGCTCGTCGGCGGCGGCGATCTGGAGGCGCGATTCCTGTCGCTCTACGATCCGCCAGCTTTCCTCGCCGGCTGCACCCAGGCGCTCTGGACCCACCGCTCGCCGGCGCTGGTGCGCAACTACGACTATTCCCCGCACCAGTTCGACGGGATGATCCTCCACACGGCGATGCACGGCACGCCCGTGCTGTCGATGAGCGATTGCGTCTGGGGCGTGCTCGACGGCATGAACGGGCACGGGTTGGCCGTGTCGCTCGCCTTCGGCGGCCGCCATCCGGTGGCACCCGGCTTCGCCATCACGGTCGTGCTGCGCTACATCCTGGAATTCTGCCGCGACGTTGCGGAGGCGGTCGCGGTGCTGCGCCGGGTGCCGGTGCATCTCGGCTACAATCTGGCGCTGCTCGATCGTGAGGGGCGGCACGCCACGGTGTTCGTCGCACCCGACCGGCCGGTGCGGGTCGAGCCCTGGCTGGTCTCGGCCAACCGGCAGGCCGCCGACGCCCGCCCCGACGCACCCAGCGTCCAGGACTCGGCATTGCGCGAGGCCACGGTGCAGGCGCGCCTGTCGGACCCGGGGAGCGGTCTGGCTCAGCTCGTCGACACCTTCCTTACCGAGCCGGTGTGGCGCGACCCGACGCGGCAGGGCTGGGGCACGCTCTACACGGCCTGCTATCTGCCGCGCGAAGGTGTCATGAGCCTGCGCTGGCGTGGCAGCGAATGGCGGCAGTCGGTGACGGGCTTCGTACCCGGTCAGCGGCTGGTATACTTCCCCAGCGCGCGCGAGGCGGCACCGCTCGCCGCCCATTGATCAGAGCTTGCGGTACATCACCAGCGTGTCGACCGGCCCGAGATGCGGGTGGCGGAAGGTTTCCGGCACCCTGCCGACAATCGCGAAACCGCAGCTCAGCCACAATCCGACCGCGCGCTCGTTGCTGGCCACGACGCAGTTGAATTGCATCGCTCGCAGGCCGCGGGCGCGGGCCTGGTCGAGCGAATGCTGACACATGGCCCGCGCGACGCCACGGCCTGAAGCCCAGGCCGCGGTGGCGTAACCGCAGTTGGCGACGTGATCGCCGTGACCCTGCTGGTTGACGCGGAGATAGTAGGTGCCGACCATCTCGCCGCCGGCCTCGGCCAGGAAGACCTCGTGCGCGGGTGAGCGCCAGTAGGCGAGCGCTTCGGCTCGGGTCATGTCGGTCGGCAGCATCAGCGTCTCGCCGGCCCGGATCGTCGGCTCGATCACGGCCCAGATCGCCTCGTCGTCGCTCTCGCCCGCGGCGCTGATCAGCATGCCGCCCACATTCCCGTCCGGTTCGTCGCGTGGTAGCGGAGCTAGCTGAGGCCCGGCAGGAAGGAAAGCGCGGCGATGGCCCACTGGCTTATGAAGACCGAGCCCGACGACTATAGCTGGGACCAGCTCGTGGCCGACGGCGAGACCGAGTGGACGGGCGTGCGCAACCATCAGGCGGCCGCGAACATGCGGGCGATGAAGCTGGGCGAGACGGTGTTCTTCTACCGCTCCGTGGTCGAGCCTGCGATCGTCGGCATCATGGCGGTGTCCGCCGAGTGGTATACCGATCCCAGCGATCCGACCGGCAAGTTCGTGCGCGTGAAGGTCAAACCGCAGCGCCCGGTAGCCAGGGAGGTCTCGCTGAAGGCGATCAAGGCCGATCCCCGCTTCGCCGATCTCGCCCTGGTGCGCCAGTCGCGCCTGTCGGTCGTGCCGGTTGGCGCCGAGCACTGGCGCCTCCTCTGCGGTATGGCCGGCGTGAAGCCCTGAATGCGGCCTCCGGCAAGAGGCCGCGCGCCCGAAGCCGTCAGGCGCCCGGCTGCGGGCTCGGCTCGATGCCGGCCGGCGGCTCGCCACCACGCGAGGTGGTCGGCACCGAGCCGCGCTTGCCTGAGGAGGGTGTCGAGGTCGCCTGCTCCTCTCGGCGCACGCTGGCCAGCGGCTCGCCCCGCATGATGGCGGCGATCTCCTCGCCGGTCAGCGTCTCGTGCTCGAGCAGCGCCTGGGCGATGCGGTCGAGGTGATGGCGGTTCTCGGCCAGGACCGTGCGCGCCAGCTGATGCCCCTCCTCGACGATCCGCCTGATCTCGCGGTCGATCGTCTGGGCCGTTGCCTCGGAGACGTTCTTGGACTGGGTCACCGAGTGGCCGAGGAAGATCTCCTGCTGGTTCTCGCCATAGCCCACGGGCCCGAGCTCGTCGCTCATGCCCCAGTGCGTGACCATGTGACGGGCGATCTTGGTCGCCTGCTCGATGTCCGAGGCAGCCCCGGCGGTGACCTTGTTGCGGCCGAACACCTGCTCCTCGGCGACCCGGCCGCCCATGGCGACGGCGATGTCGGCCTCGAGTTTCTCCCTGCTGACCGAGATCCGGTCGCCCTCGGGCAGGCGCATCACCATGCCGAGCGCCCGGCCGCGGGGATGATGGTCGCCTTGTGAATCGGGTCGGAGGCGGGTGAGAGGTAGGCCATCACCGCGTGCCCCGACTCGTGGTAGGCGGTGAGCCGCTTCTCGTCCTCGGTCATCACCATCGAGCGACGCTCGACGCCCATCATCACCTTGTCCTTGGCCGATTCGAAGTCGGCCATGGTGACCATGCGCTTGCCGGCGCGCGCGGCGAGCAGCGCCGCCTCGTTGACGATGTTGGCGAGGTCGGCGCCGGAGAAGCCCGGCGTGCCGCGGGCGATCACCCTGGTGTCGACGTCGGGGCCGACCCGGACCTTCTTGATATGGACGTTGAGGATCTTCTCGCGGCCCATCACGTCGGGGTTCGGCACCACGACCTGCCGGTCGAAGCGGCCGGGGCGCAGCAGCGCCGGGTCGAGCACGTCGGGCCGGTTGGTGGCGGCGATCAGGATCACGCCCTCGTTGGCCTCGAAGCCGTCCATCTCGACCAGGAGCTGGTTGAGCGTCTGCTCGCGCTCGTCGTTGCCGCCGCCAAGGCCGGCGCCGCGATGGCGGCCGACCGCGTCGATCTCGTCGATGAACACGATGCAGGGCGCGTGCTTCTTCGCCTGCTCGAACATGTCGCGCACACGGCTGGCGCCGACGCCCACGAACATCTCGACGAAATCTGAGCCGGAGATGGTGAAGAACGGCACGTTGGCCTCGCCGGCGATGGCGCGGGCGAGCAGGGTCTTGCCGGTGCCGGGCGGGCCGACGAGAAGGACACCCTTGGGGATGCGGCCGCCGACGGCCTGGAACTTCTGCGGGTTCTTGAGGAACTCCACGATCTCCTGGAGCTCCTCCTTGGCCTCGTCGATGCCGGCGACGTCGTTGAAGGTGACGCGGCCGTGCTTCTCGGTGAGCAGACGCGCGCGCGACTTGCCGAAGCCCATCGCCTTGCCGCCGCCGGACTGCATCTGGCGCATGAAGAACACCCAGACGCCGATCAACAGCAGCATCGGGAACCAGGAGACCAGAACGCCGAGCAGCGACGGCATGCTCTCGTCGAGCGGCTGGGCGCTGATGCGAACGTCGTGGTCGGTCAGCCGGTTGACCAGATTCGGATCGTAGGGGGCGTAGGTCGAGAAGGAGCGGCCGTCCTGGAAATGGCCGGAGATCGAGTCGCCCTGGATCACCACGTCGGTGACCCGGCCACCCTGAACCTCCGACAGGAAGTCGGAGAAGGCGAGGCTGGTTTGCGGGCCACGCGAGGTCGGCCCCTGGAACAGATTGAACAGCGCGATCAGCAGCAGGCCGATGATCACCCAGAGGGCCAGGTTCTTGCCGAAATTATTCACTGCGCGCGCCTCGAAGTTGGTCCGGGCATCCCGCTACTCGCCTGATACACACGGGCCGTCCAGGGGTGAAACGGCATCGACGTCAGAACGATAAATAGGCGGTTGCGCATTTGAAACAACATTAACTCCGGCGAACCTCGCCGCGGTAAGGGGATACGCTGGGCGAAACGTCGCTGTGAGCGAAAAGTCCCCGAATCCGGAAGCTGCCGCCAGTCCGAGCGCCGGACACGCGACCAGCTCGTCCCCGATCCATGCGCCGGGCAAAGCCTCGACGGCCGCGACGGGAATGCCGGCCGCCCGCAAGCTCCGGCGCAGGACGGCCGGTAGCGCCGCCCGCCCGACGCGGCCGAGGGCGCGGATCTCCAGCATTGCAGGCAGATTCCCCGCCCGAAGCACGAAGCGGCGGTCCCAAGCCACCTCGTCACCGGAGGCGAGCCGCGATCGATCCCTGATCCTCGCCGGCTCGCGGCACACCACCGGCGCGCCCCGACGCACGAAAACGATGCAGCCGCCCAAGGTGCGTGCCGCGGTCGTGGGCTCACCGAGCAGTGCCAGGATCTTCGCCCTCGCGACCGGGAATCGCCCACCGCCGACGCAGGCGAGCAGGCGCGCGAGCACGTCTGCTCGGTCGCGCGCATCCAGCCGACGCCAGGCCGTGACGTCGCAGGCGACGAAGCCAAGGGGATGCGGGCGAGCCGCGCTCGCGAGCCGGTGGGCGATCCGCTCGTCCGCGGCGGCGCGATGCTCGGCGCAGGTACGGCCCATGCGCCACGACAGCTCGTGATCGAGACCGGGCTCGCAGCGCAGCCGCGCACGAGCGAACCGCAGGTCGCGGTTGCTGGGATCCTCGATCCAGGGCTCGCCCATCGCGTGCAGCGTCGCGACGAGGCGGCGCCGCCGGATGCCGAGCAGGGGGCGCAGCAGGCGAAACCCCTGAACCTCGCGCACGACGGCCATGCCGGCGCGTCCAGTCTCGCCGCTGCCCCTGCTGGATCGGATCACAACCGTCTCCGCCTGGTCCTCGCGCTGGTGGCCGAGCATGAGGTGGAGAATGCCCAACTCGCGGCAGGCACTCCCCAGCAGAAGCATCCGGGCTTCCCGCGCCGCTGCTTGGATGCCGCTGGCCGGACTGGGGCCGCTCCAAGTCAGCACCCGGACCGCAATGCCGCGGCTGTCGAGACGCTCGGCGACGAGTGCGGCCTCCGCCGCCGATTCCGGTCGCAGGCCGTGATCGACGACGAGCGCGAGAATACTTCCGTGTCGGTCGCGAACCCAGCGATCGGCGAGAAGTGCGAGAGCGGTGCTGTCCGGCCCGCCGGAGACCCCGACCGCGATCCTCGGTCCGGGCTCGAACGGCTCGACCGGCTGCAGAAGCTCCGCGAACTCCAGATGGCTGAGCGGGCCGTCCGGCTCAGCTGCAGCCCGCGGCGCTCTTTTCACGCGCCAGGGCCTGCATGATCGGCGCCGGCGCCTTGGGGTGACGTTTGGCAAGCTCGGCGAAGGTCTGGCAGGCGCGGTTCTTGTCGCCCATGGCGGACAAGGCGACGCCGAGCTTGAGCAGATTGTCCGGAGCGCGCGGCGCCGCCTGGCCGTAGGTCCGATAGTTGCGCGCAAATACCGAGGCGGCCGTCGGATAGTCCTTGCGGAAGAGATAGGTCTCGCCGAGCCAGTAGGAGGCGTTGGGCACCCGCGCATCCTCCGGATAGGCCTGGACGAAGCCGCTGAACGCCTGCTCCGCTTGCGCCCAGCTGCCGGACTGCAGCAGGTCGAGCGCCTGCTGATAGCGCGCATCGGCACCCTGCGGGGTCAGGGCGGCCTGGCTGGCGGGCGTCTCGCTCTGCGGCGCAGGTTGCGGCTTCGGCGGGTTGGCGGCGGCATCGGGAGGGATCGTCCCGAGAACATGGCCCTCCTGGGCCGCCTGGTCGGGGGCGATGATCGAGGGCGGAATGTCCCGCCTGGGGGGTGTCGCGACGGGCGCCGGCGCGACCGCCGCCTGCTGCTGCGGCGCCTGGGTGCTGCCTTCTGCCGCCCGCGGCCTGCCCGACAGCCGGGCATCCAGATCGGCGACGAGCTCGTCGATCCGGCTCGCCGTCTGTGCCTGGGCGTGCTCGACCTCCTCGATCCGGCCGGTGAGCTGGCGCAGCTGCTCCTCCAGCCGCGCCAGCCTGATCTCCAGCCCGGCCGCGCGCAGGGCCGGGTCCTGCGCCTGCGCCAGCCTGATGCCGCTCAGCTCCCGCGCGATGCGGGCGGCGTCGGCGCGCAGCGATCCCGGTTCGGCCGCCCATGCCGGAGCCGCCACGAATCCGAGCAGGATCAAAAAGCGCCACATCGCCGCTCGCTCCACGCAATGCCCGCGGGCATTGCGCTCAATTGGTCGCCGTCACGTTGACCACGGTGACCGCGCGGCGGTTCTCGCGATAGGCCTCCTCGGTGTCCGCCGGGTTCGCCAGCCGCTCCTTGCCGTAGGAGATCACCAGGATGCGGGCCGGGTCGATGTTGAGCGAGACCAGATACTGCTTGACCGCGTTGGCGCGCCGCTCGCCGAGGGCGAGATTGTACTCGGTCGTGCCGCGCTGGTCGGTGTGGCCCTCGATGGTCACCGTCACCGCCGGGAACTGCTGCAGCCACGCCGCCTGGCGCTCGACGGTCGTCCGCGCGGCATCGTCCAGCACGGAGCTGTCGTAACCGAAATAGACGCGATCGCCGACATTGACCTCGAGGTCGTGCTGGCTGCCGGGACCCATGGCGCCGGTAGCGGCGGTGCCGGTACCGAGCTCGGTCGGGCTACCCATGCCGGTGGTATCGGTCGTGCCGATGCCGGCACCGGCGGCCGAGCCGGTAGCACCGGCGCTGTCGGCCAGCTTCTCGTCCGAGCTGCTGCACGCCGAGAGCAGCACGAGAGTGGCCGCAATGGCCAGGAAGCGAGCAATCATGGTGACTTGTTCCCGCAAGCTGGTGCACGACGTGGGCCGCGACCGGGGGCAAAGCCGGCGGCGGGGGAGGAAATTCGATCTGCCGTCATCGAGCGAGGTCATCCGCTAGGGCAGCGTCGGCGACCAGTCGGGGTCGGACGCGTCCGTAGGTGTCGACACCTGCCGCTCGTTGTACCCGCTGACATCGATGGTGAACAGGCGTCTGCGCCCGCCGCTCTGGCGGCTGAACATGATCACGCGGCCATTGGGCGCCCAGGTCGGCCCCTCGTCGAGACTGCTGCGCGTCAGCAGCCGCTCGTCGCTCCCGTCCGGGCGCATCACGCCGATGCTGAAGGCACCACCCTTGATCACCATGAAGGCGATCAGATCGCCGCGCGGCGACCAGGCCGGACTGCCATAGCGGCCGTCGCCGTAGCTGATCCGCTGCTGGCCGCCACCCGACCGGTCCATGACGTAGAGCAGGGGCCGGCCACCCCGGTCGGAATTGAACACGATCCGGCTGCCGTCCGGCGAGAACGAGGGCGAGGTGTCGATGGCGGCGTCGCTCGTCAGGCGCACCGCGCGGCGGCTGGCGATGTCCCAGAGGTAGATGTCCGAATTGCCGTTCTGCGCCAGGGTGAGCAGCAGCGAGCGGCCGTCGGGCGAGAAGCGCGGGGCGAAGGACATGCCCGGGAAGTCGCCGAGCACGCCGCCACGCCCGCTCGCCACGTCGATCGTGTAGATGCGCGGCGGGCCGCCGCGATAGGCCATGTAGGCGATCCGGGCGCCGTCGGGCGAGAAGCGCGGGGTGAGCGCCAGGAAGCTGCCGTCCGTCAGATAGCGGTTGCCGTTGCCGTCCTGGTCCATGATCGCCACGCGCTTCTCGCGCCTGGTCGCCGGCCCGACTCGGCGATGTAGGCGATCCGCGTGTCGAAATAGCCGGGCTCGCCGGTGAGCCGCTCGTAGATCACGTCGGCGATCTTGTGGGCGATGCGCCGCCACTGGCCTTCCGGCGCGTCGAAGCGCAGGCCGCGCATCTGCTCGCCGGCGAACACGTCCCACAGGCGGAACTCGACCACCATCAACCCGCCGGCCGGCGAATCGACATTGCCGCTGACCAGCGCCTGGGCATTGATCTGGCGCCAGTCGGCGAAGCTCGGCGTCTGCCGCAGCGCTTCCGGCGACTGGATGTAGGCGCGCCGATCGATGACCTCGAACAGGCCCGAGCTCTGCAGATCGTCGGTCACGACCTGGGCGATCTCGCCGCCGAGCGACTGCGCCGCCGGCGAATTGCCGGAGAACGGGCTGACCGCGATCGGCACCGGCTGCACGACGCCGCTGGTGATGTCGACCCGCAGCTGTGCCAGCGCCGCCGGGCCGCCGAGCACCGCGGCCGCGAGCGCCGCGGCGCCGCGCAGCACGGTCCGCCGCCGGATCACCCGGTCATCCGCGACGGATCGAAGTTGAAGATGATGTTGCGCCATAGCTGATAGGACTCCGGGGGCAGCTTCAGCGGCGAGCAGGCGCGCACCGCGCGCACGGCGCTCTCGGCGAAGGCGCGGAACACGGGATCACGGCCCATCCGCGCGGCATCGGTCGGGGCCACCGACTGCACGCTGCCGTCCGATCCCAGGACGATGTTCAGCTCGGCCCGCAGCCCGCCGATGCCCTGGGCGGCGACGGGGATGTTCCAGCACGGCGTGATCTGCCGGCTGATGCTGGCCGCGAGCATGGTGGGATTGATCTGCGCCACCTTGGCCGTGCCGGGCTGGCCGGTCCCGCCGGCCTCGGTGGCGCTGCCCTTGCCGTCCCGGGTCTCCGGCGCCTTCACGCGCTTGGGGGTCTGCTCGACCGAGCGCAGCAGGGCGTCGAAATCGTTGTCCGCCTCGACGGGGGCCGGCGGGGTCTTCGGCTTGTCGGGCTTGGGCGGCGCCGCCGCGACCGGCTTGGGCTTCTCCGGCTGCGGCTTCGGCGGGTCGACCGGCTTGGCCTCGGCGGCCTTGGGCTTCTCCGGCGCCGGCTTCGGCACCTCGGCGACCGGCTTGGGCTTCTCCGGCTCCGGCTCGGGCTTCTTGGGCTCCGGGGCTGGCGGCTCGACCTTCGGCGCGGGTTCCGGCGTCTTGGCCGCGACCTGCGTCGGCGGCGGCTCGGGCACCGGCTCCGGCTTCGTCTCGGCCTTGGGAGCCGGCGGCCGCGGCGCCGGGGTCGCCGCCTGCTGCGGCGGCTTGGGCGCCGTCGCGGCCACCGGCGCTTTCGGCGGCAGCGGCGACGGCTGCGCCAGTTGCGCGTCGCTGACGATCTCGACCGAGATCGGCATGTCCTGCGGCGGCAGCTCGCGGCCCAAGGCGCCGATCGCCACCACCAGGGCCGCCAGCAGCAGGTGAAGGATGGCCGAGGCGGCGAGCGAGCGTCTCATGCCGGCGGCCCTCAGCTCCCACCGCTGGGACCATGCGCAGCGCTCACGGCGTGGCCGCCGTCCGGAACGGCGCCGTCAACAGGGCCACCTTGCCGAAGCCGGCCTGGTTGATGGCGCTCACCACCGCCATGACCTTGCCGTAGTCGATCTGCCGGTCGCCGCGCACGAAGATGCGCGCGTCCGGATTGCGGCCGGTGATCGCCTGCAGGCGCGGGCCGAGCTGCTCGACGGTCACGGCCGTGTCCTGCAGGAACACCTCGCCCTTCGCGTCGATCGAAACGCTGAGCGGCTCGTCCTGCCCCGGCAGCGGGGCGCTGTCGGCTTCCGGCAGGTCCACCGACACGCCCGCGGACAGCAGGGGCGCGGTGATCATGAACACGATCAGCAGCACCAGCATGACGTCGACGAGCGGCGTCATGTTGATCGCCACCATGGTGGTGCGCTGGCGTCGCCGTCCGCGCTGCCCCTTGGCCGGCGTGACCGTGGCGGCCATCGCTCAGCTCACCTTGGCCTGGTCCAGCTCGCGGGAGAGCACGACCGCGAACTCCTCGGAAAAGCTGGTGAGCCGGTTGGCGTAGCGGTCGATCGAGCCGGAGAGCTTGTTGTAGGCGATCAGCGCCGGAATGGCGGCGATCAGGCCCAGCGCGGTCGCGAACAGCGCCTCGGCGATGCCCGGCGCGACGACGGCGAGCGTGGAGTTCTTCGTCGCCGCGATCGACTGGAAGCTGTTCATGATGCCCCAGACCGTGCCGAGCAGGCCGACGAACGGGGCGGTCGACGCGATCGTGCCGAGCCAGGAAAGGTTGTTCTCGAGCGATTCGACCTCGCGATCGCGGGTCAGGTCCATGACCTGCCCGATCCGGCCGACCATGCCGCGGTTGAAGCTCACGTCGGTCGTCCGCGGCGACTCGCGCCATTCCTCCATCGCGGTCGCGAACATCAGCGCCATCGGGTGGTCCGGGCGCTTGGCAAGCTGCCGGTAGAGATCGTCGAGCGGCGCGCCCGACCAGAACTGCTTCTCGAAGCCGTTGGCCTTGCGCACGAGGCGCATCAGCCGGAACGACTTGTCGATGATCACCGCCCAGCTCCAGACCGAGGCCAGGAGCAGCAGCAGCATGATCACCTTGGTGAACAGATCGGCCTGGAGGAACAGCTGGAAGAACGTCGGGCCCGCCACGGCTCCGGCAAGCCCAACCGTCTCAATTGCCGCGTCTTGCATGGTTCAGCGAACCCGTAGGGGTGCGGATCGGGCGGATTCGGGCACCGTCCGAGGGCGCGGGCGCATCGCATGCACGGGCAAGTGTGCCAACGTCCCAGTTAGCCGCCGGGGCTCGTATGGTCGTGGCCCGGCCCGCTGTCAAGCACGGGCACCATGCACGCATCGGTAGAACGGGCAGATCGGCGCTCTATTGCAATCGAGCAAAGGCAAGACGTAGCGGCTCAGGCAGGCGCGTCGGTCGGAGGTCTTCCGCGCGAAGCACCGCCAGCACCAGCTCGATCTCCACCAGGAGCGCCCCGTCGCATTCGATGCGCTGCGCCATTTCGACCCTGGCGCCGCCGTGGGCCACGGCCCGGGTGCGCACGATCAGCAGATCGTCGAGCCGGGCGGGGCGAAGGAAGACCAGCTCGCAACGGGCGACCGCGAACAGCACGCCGTGATCGCGGGCGAGCACGCGCTGATCGAAGCCGAGCTCGCGCAGCAGCTCCGTCCGCCCCCGTTCGGCGAAGCGCAGATAGCTCGCGTGATAGACGATCCCGCCGGCGTCCGTGTCCTCGTAGTAGACGCGGACCGGCAGTTCGCCCGGCGCGGTCACGGCTCGCCGCCGAACAGGTCGTCGGCGGCCGTCGTCGGCGTAGGCGCGGCCAGGCCGAGATGCCGCCAGGCGCTGCGGGTCAGCACACGTCCGCGCGGCGTCCGCTGCAGCAGCCCCTGCTGGAGCAGATAGGGCTCGACGGTTTCCTCCAGCGTGTCGCGCTGCTCGGACAGGGCGGCCGCGATCGTGTCGATGCCGACCGGCCCGCCGCCATAATTGACGGCGATGGCGCGCAGATAGCGGCGATCCATGCTGTCCAGCCCGAGATCGTCGACCTCGAGCTGGCGCAGCGTCCGGTCGGCGAGCTCGGCGTCCACCGCACGGCCGGAGCCCTCCACGGTCGCGAAGTCGCGCACCCGGCGCAACAGCCGGGTCGCCACCCGCGGCGTGCCGCGCGCCCGGCGGGCCACCTCCCGCGCCCCCTCCGGAGTGAGCTCGAGGGCGAGCAGCCGGGCGCCGCGCAGCACGATCGCCTCGAGCTCGGCGACCTCGTAGAACTCGAGCCTGGCGACGATCCCGAAGCGGTCGCGCAAGGGTGTGGTCAAGAGGCCGGTGCGGGTGGTGGCACCGACCAGCGTGAAGGGCGGCAGGTCCAGCCGGATCGAGCGCGCCGCCGGCCCCTCGCCGATCATCAGGTCGAGCTTGTAGTCCTCCATCGCCGGATAGAGGATCTCCTCGACCGTCGGCTGCAGCCGGTGGATCTCGTCGATGAACAGCACGTCGCGCGGCTGCAGGTTGGTGAGGATGGCGGCGAGATCCCCGGCGCGGGCGATGATCGGGCCGGAGGTCAGGCGGAAGCCGACGCCGAGCTCGGCCGCCACGATCTGGGCGAGGGTGGTCTTGCCGAGCCCGGGCGGCCCGGCGAACAGGACATGGTCGAGCGCGTCGCCTCGGGTACCGGCCGCTTCGATGAACACCGAGAGATTGGCGCGGAGCTGGGCCTGGCCGATGAACTCGGCCAGCCGCCGCGGGCGCAGGGTGGTGTCGCCGTCCTCCGCGGCCGGCGCCGGGCTCACGATCCGCTCGCTCACGCCGTCAGTTCCTTGAGCCCCTCGCGGACCAGCACGTCGAGCGCCGGCTCCCCGCCCAGCCGCGCATGCACGCGCGCGAGTGCCGCGTAAACCTCGGCGCGCGCATAGCCGAGATTGAGCAGCGCGGACATGGCGTCGCCCGTAGCTCCCGCGATCGGCGGTGCCGCGTCGGGCCGGCCGGGCTGCGGCAGGGCGCCGACGCGGTCCTTCAGCTCGGCGGCGATCCGCGCCGCGAGACGGGCACCGACCCCCGAGGCGCGCGCCAGCATCGCCTTGTCGCCGGCGGCGATGGCGTTGGCGAGCTCCGCCGGCCGCAGGGTGCCGAGCAGCGAGAGTGCTACGCGCGCGCCCACGCCCTGCACGGTCTGGAGCAGGCGGAACCAGGTGCGGTCGGCGGCGTCGGGAAAGCCGTAAAGCGTCATCCCGTCCTCGCGCACCACCAGCTCGGTGTGCAGCTCGACCGCCTCGCCGACCCCGGGCAGACGCTCCAGCGTCGCCGGCGCCACCGCGACCAGATAGCCGACCCCGCCGACGTCGACCACGGCGTGGTCCTCGCCCAGCGCCGCCAGCACGCCGCGCAGATGGGCGATCACGCGTGCCGCTCCGCATCCCGCCGGAGCTGGGCCGCGATCTGCGCCCGGCCGGCGCGGAAGTGGGCATGGCAGATGGCGACCGCGAGCGCATCGGCGGCGTCCGCCACCACCGCACCGCAGCCGGGCAGCAGGAAGCGCACCATCATCTGCACCTGCTCCTTGGCGGCGTTGCCGGTGCCCGTCACCGCGCGCTTCACCTGCTTGGCGGCGTACTCGTGCACGTCGAGGCCGGAATGGGTCGCGGCCAGCAGGACCACGCCGCGGGCATGGCCGAGCTTGAGCGAGGACAGCGGGTTGCGGTTGACGACCGTTTCCTCGACGGCGGCCTCCCGCGGCAGATGGCCGGCAATCACGTTGGCGAGCCCGCGATAGAGGTCCCCCAGGCGCTTGGCGAGATCATCGCCGGCGTCGGAATGGACCGCACCGCAGGCGACGAACCGCAGACGGTTGTCCTCGGCCTCGAGCAGACCCCAGCCGGTGTGGCGCAGGCCGGGATCGAGGCCCAGGATCAGCACGGGCGGACTCAGCCGGACAGCCTCGCCAGGGCGGATTCCGACACCTCGAAGTTGGCGATCACGCGCTGCACGTCGTCGTTGTCGTCGAGCGCTTCGAGCAGCTTGAACAGCACGTCGGCCTTCTCGTCGTCGACCGGCACGGTGATCTGCGGCTTCCAGGTCAGCAGCGCCTGCTCGGGCGGCCCGAAATGCGCTTCCAGCTTCTCCTGGACCGCAGCGAGCTCGTCGGGCGCGCAGATGATCTCGTGCCCCTCGTCCGAGCTGTCGCAGTCGTCGGCGCCGGCCTCGATCGCCGCCTCGAGCATGGCGTCGCCATCGGCCGCCGAGGCGGGGTAGGTAATCTGCCCGACACGGTTGAACTGGAAGCTGACGCTGTTGGTCTCGCCCAGCGCCCCGCCGTGCTTGCCGAAGCTCGAGCGGACGGCGCTCGCGGTGCGGTTGCGATTATCGGTCAGCGCCTCGACGATCACCGCCACCCCGCCCGGGCCGTAGCCCTCGTACCGGACCTCGTCGTAGCTCTCGGCGTCGCCGCCCTGGCCACGCTTGATCGCCCGGTCGATGTTGTCCTTGGGCATGTTCGCCGCTTTCGCCGCCTGGATCGCGGCGCGCAGGCGCGGGTTGAACGCCGGATCGGGCAGCCCCCCCTTGGAGGCCGTCAGGATCTCGCGCTGCAGCCGCGTGAACAGCTGGGCGCGGACCTTATCCTGCCGCCCCTTGCGGTGCATGATGTTCTTGAACTGGGAATGACCTGCCATGGCACTTCGTAGATCGGTGTCGAAGGAAGCTTGCTCGGCCGTTCTATAGCAGACGGCGGGGCAGCGCAGCCAGATCGCCCGACGCACTTATCCGTCCGTCATGCCGCCCGGTCAGTAGGAATCATGCAATTACAGAGGGTTATCGCCGATGTTGAAGTTGTTGACAGAAGTTGGAACCGGGGTGATTATGGACAATGTGGAGGAGAATAGGATCGCGGCGTGGAACGCGGTCCGAGATCGGCTCGCTTGCCCCGACGAGCCGCCGACACGTCGCTCGCGCACAGCGGGATGCGTTCTCGCAAGCATCGGGTATCCGTCGCCGATCGCCGAATCGGAAGGAGACCGTGCGCGCAGCGAGAATAAATCAAATACCATCTAAATTTTGCACAAAACAAACGAGCAATCATTGTTCGATGGAGATCTTCGCTCTCGCGTATCACGCGAGTTTTTTTGATGCGGAATTAACTTTTGGTATTGCAATGAAAGATGCGATGACATAAGGTCTCGGTCGTCAAGTCAGACGGTGCCTCCCTCCCTCGCTCCGCCCCCGCCGGGTCAACCCTGCGGGGGCGCATTTTTTTCGGGTCCCCTGTGTTGCATGGCTCGAACCGAGGACAGTGCCCGATGCACAGTTCGCACGCTCTGGTCGCCCGCGACCATCAGTTCATCCCCGCCAACAGCAATCACCAGGACGAGCACGGCCGCCTGGCGGAGCTCGAGGCCGCGCTGGCCGCGCAGGAGCCGGTGATCGGCGCCGCGATCCTGACCGCCGCTGCCTTCCGTCTGCGCGACGAGAACGGCCTGATCGAGACCCTGCGGCGGCTCAGCCAGGCCGTGGCCAACCACGAGGCCGCGGCCGTGCTGGAGGTCGCCTGACCGGCAAGGGCGACGGGTGCCTGCCTTGACCCAGGGCGGGCGCCCGTCCAACCTTCCCGTGCCGCGCCGCCCGTCGGCCGCGCCGGGGAGGATTGGCCGCACATGGCCGCGTCGACGCATCCGCTCTCACCGCCCGAGATCGTCGTGCATGCCATGCCCGACGACGAGCGGCTCTGGGTGCCCCAGGCGCCCTCGGTCTGGTTCAGGCCGCTGATGCTGAACACGCTGGCGGGCCAGTGGTGCAACCTGCTGCGGGTCCGCAAGGCGGGCATCCTGTCTCGCCATCGCCACCCAGCGCCCGTGCACGGCTACGTGCTGAAGGGTCGCTGGCGCTATCTCGAGCATGACTGGGTCGCCAACGAGGGCGACTACGTCTTCGAGCCGCCTGGCGAGACCCACACGCTGACCGTGCCCGAGGACGTCCCCGAGATGGTGACGTTCTTCAACATCTCCGGCTGCATGTACTATGTCGACGAGACGGGCCGGCACACGGGCTTCGAGGACGTGTTCACCAAGATCGACATGTGCCGGGCGCACTATGACGCCGTGGGGCTCGGCGCCGACTATGTCGACCGTTTCATCCGCTGACAGCTTCGCACCGGACCTGTTCGCGGGCCGCCGGGTGGTGGTGGTCGGCGGCACCAGCGGCATCGGCGCCGGCATCGGCCGGGCGTTCGCGGCGCTCGGCGGTGAGGTACTGGTCACCGGCGCCACCTCGTCGGAGGTCGACGGCGCGGCCATGCCGGGCGAGGTGCTGGACGTGACGGACGACGCCGCGGTCACCACCTTTTTCGCCGCCCTGCCGGCCCTCGACGTGCTGGTCAACTGCGCCGGGATCCTGCGCCGCGAGGCCGAGCACGATCCCGTCGTATTCGCCCGCGTCCTTGACGTGAACCTCACCGGCACCATGCGCTGCTGCACTGCCGCGCGGCCGCATCTCGCAGCGAGCCGCGGCTGCATCATCAATACCGCCTCGATGCTGTCCTTCTTCGGCGGGCCCATGGTGCCGGGCTACAGCGCCAGCAAAGGCGGGGTGGCGCAGCTCACCAAGTCCCTGGCGATCGCCTACGCCGCCGACGGCGTGCGCGTGAACGCCGTCGCCCCCGGCTGGATCGCGACGCAGCTGACCCAGGCATTGCAGGACGATCAAGCGCGCAGCGCGCAGCTGCTCGGACGGACGCCGCTCGGCCGCTGGGGCCGGCCGGACGATGTCGCGGGAGCGGCGCTGTTCCTGGCCTCGCCGGCGGCCGGATTCGTCACCGGTGCGGTGCTCGCCGTCGATGGCGGCTATCTCGCGGTCTGAAGCCCGGCTTCTTGATCGGGCCGGAAACGGCGACCACATCGGGCCGAAGCACCGCGAGGTTCCATGTCCCAGCCGGCATCGTGGCACGGCACTACCATTCTATCGGTCCGCAAAGGCGACAAGGTGGCCATGGCCGGCGACGGCCAGGTCAGCCTCGGCCAGACCGTGATCAAGGCCAACGCGCGCAAGGTCCGCCGCCTCGGCAACGGCGAGATCCTCGCCGGCTTCGCCGGGAGCACCGCCGACGCCTTCACGCTGCTCGAGCGGCTCGAGGCCAAGCTTGAGCGTCACCCCGGCCAGCTCACCCGCGCTTGCGTCGAGCTGGCCAAGGACTGGCGCACCGACCGCTACCTGCGCCGACTGGAGGCGATGATGGCGGTGGCCGACCGGGAGGTGTCGCTAGTGCTCACCGGCAACGGCGACGTGCTTGAGCCCGAGGACGGGCTGGTCGGCATCGGCTCGGGCGGCTCCTATGCGCTGGCGGCCGCCCGCGCACTGCTCGACGTCGACGGGCTCGAAGCCGAGGCGATCGCCAAAAAGGCGATGCGCATCGCCGCCGACATCTGCGTCTACACCAACGAGAACACCGTGATCGAAGTCCTGGAGCGCCGATGACGGCTCTCACTCCCCGCGAGATCGTCTCCGAGCTCGACCGCTTCATCGTCGGCCAGGGCGAGGCCAAGCGCGCGGTGGCGATCGCCCTGCGCAACCGCTGGCGACGCCAGCAGATCGAGGAAGGGCTGCGCGAGGAGGTGCTGCCCAAGAACATCCTGATGATCGGGCCCACCGGCTGCGGCAAGACCGAGATCGCCCGCCGGCTGGCGCGGCTCGCCCAGGCGCCGTTCCTCAAGGTCGAGGCCACCAAGTTCACCGAGGTCGGCTATGTCGGCCGCGACGTCGAGAGCATCGTGCGCGATCTGATCGAGGTCGCCCTCAAGCAGACCCGCGAGCGGCTGCGCAAGGAGGTCGCCGCGCAGGCGGAGCTCAACGCCGAGGAGCGCGTGCTCGACGCGCTGGTCGGCACCTCGGCGAGCAAGGACACCCGCGACGCCTTCCGCCGCCGCCTGCGCGACGGTCAGCTCGCCGACCGCGCGATCGAGCTGGAGCTGCAGGACAGCGGCCCGGCCGGGCTGCCGACCTTCGACATCCCCGGCATGCCGGGCGCGCAGATGGGCATGCTCAATCTGGGCGAGATGTTCGGCAAGGCATTCGGCGGCCGGACCAAGCGCAAGAAGCTGACCGTGGCGCAGAGCTACGACGTGCTGATCGCCGAGGAGAGCGACAAGCTGCTCGACCAGGAGCAGGTCACGCGCGAGGCGCTGCAGGCGACCGAGCAGAACGGTATCGTCTTCATCGACGAGATCGACAAGATCAGCGCCCGCGAGGGCCGCGCCGGTGCGGACGTCAGCCGCGAGGGCGTGCAGCGCGATCTCCTGCCGCTGATCGAGGGCACCACCGTTTCGACCAAGCACGGGGCGGTGAAGACCGACCACATCCTGTTCATCGCCAGCGGCGCCTTCCACCTCAGCAAGCCTTCCGACCTGCTGCCCGAGCTGCAGGGGAGGTTGCCGATCCGCGTCGAGCTGCAGCCCCTGGGTCGGGACGATCTCGCCCGCATTCTGGTCGAGCCCGAGGCCAGTCTGGTGAAGCAGTACGTGGCGCTGATGGGTACCGAGGGCATCACGCTCGAGCTGGGCGAGGACGCGGTCGGCGAGATCGCCCGGCTGGCGCACGAGGTGAACAGCCGGGTCGAGAACATCGGTGCGCGGCGGCTGCAGACGGTGATGGAGAAGCTGCTCGAGGAGGTCAGCTTCACCGCCTCGGACCGCGGCGGCGAGACCGTGACCATCGACGCCGCCTATGTCCGCCGGCAGGTCGCCGACCTCGCCGCCAACGCCGACCTCAGCAAGTTCATCCTGTAGCCCCCACCGTGCCCGTCCCGGTCCTCCTCACGCCGAGGCTGCGCCTGCGCGGCCATGTGGCGGGGGACCTCGATGCCACCGCGGCGATGTGGGCCGACGAGCGCGTGGTGCGGGACATCACCGGCCGGCCGTCGAGCCGCGAGGAGGCCTGGGCGCGGCTGCTGCGCTACGCCGGCCTGTGGGCGGTGCTCGGCTTCGGCTACTGGCTCGTCGAGGACCGGGTCGGGGGTGCCTTCCTTGGCGAGGCGGGCATCGCCGACTTCCGGCGCGATCTGGAGCCGCCGCTCGGGGATGCCGTGGAGGCCGGCTGGGTGATCCATCCGGCGGCCCAGGGTCGGGGCGTCGCCACGGAGGCGATGCGCGCCGTCCTGGCCTGGGCCGATCGAAACGTCGGGGACCGGCGCAGCGTCTGCATGATCGCCCCGGGCAATGCCGCGTCGTTCCGGGTCGCCGAAAAGTGCGGTTTCGTCGAGTTCGCCCGCACCGCCTATCGCGGCGAGCCCACCGTGCTGCTGGCGCGGGAGTGCCGGCGCGTCAGCTCACCATAGCGAAGGCACCAGCTTGCGTGCCCACTCGTCGCGTGCCTGTAGCAGGTCGGCGACGACGGCAGGTTTGGCCGGGGCCAGATCGTGCTGCTCCGATATGTCCGTCGTGAGATCGTAGAGCGCACCGTTGACGAGCTTCCATCGCCCGTGGCGGACTGCACTGGCCGACTGGGTGCCCCAGAACAGATAGTCGTGCGGCGCGCCCGCGCCGCCGTGCAGATAGGGCAACAGATTCACGCCCTCCGCGACCGCGGGCGGCACCCCGCCGGCGGCCTGCACCAAGGTCGGGAACAGATCAAGCGCGCTCACGGGCTCGCCGTATCGCCGGCCGGCCGGTATCTGCCCTGGCCAGGACATCATGAACGGAATGCGGATGCCGCCCTCGTAGTAGCTGTACTTCCAGCCACGCAGTGGCGTGTTCCGGCAGCCGGTCACGCGGCCGATGCCGCAGCCATTGTCGCCGAGAAAGACGATCAGGGTGTTGTCGGCGATCCCCGCCTCGTCGAGTGCCTGCGTGACTTCGCCGACCGCGTCGTCGAGCGAGGACAGCACGGCGGCGAACAGGCGGCGCCGTTCGTGCCGCAGGTCGGCGAAGCGGGCGAGCACCTCCGGCTTCGCCTGCAGCGGGCCGTGCGGCGCCGTGAACGGCAGGTAGAGGAAGAAGGGCTGCGCGGCGTTCCGCTTGATGAAGCTCACCGCTTCGGAGGCGAGCGTGTCCGTGAGGTAACCCGATGCCGGAACCGGCGTCGTGCCGCGCAGGATCGGATTGGTGAAGGGCTTCACCGAGTCTTCCTGCTCGCCGAAATAGGGATGATCGGATTCGAGAACGCCGAAGAACTCGTCGAAGCCATGCTGCTGCGGGTGATCTCCGGCATCGTCGCCGAGATGCCATTTGCCGATCATGCCGGTGTGGTAGCCTTGCGCGCGCAGCGCATCGGCCAGCGTGGCCTGCCCTTCGGGCAAGCCCGTGTGGCTCGGGCGCGGCATGGGCGGATTGCCGTAGAAGCCGAGCTCCTGCTGGTAGCGGCCCGTGAGCAGCCCGGCGCGGCTGGGCACGCAGGAGGGTGCCGTGACGTAGCCGTCCGTGAACGTGACGCCGGAAGTCCCGATGGCATCGATGTTGGGCGTGGGAACACCAGCGTGCCGCGCGCCTACCTCGCCATACCCGAGATCATCGGCAAGAATTAGCACGATATTTGGCTTCGCCGATGCTGGACTGCAGTTCATTAACAGAGCGGCAATCAGAGGGATTGTAGCTCTCCACATCTTTCAGCTCCGCACATGCATGCCAGAGATCGAGACTCTTCTCGATACTGGCGCGATAGACGGCGTGAAGCAATGCCGAATACTATCTTGACGATTTGGCCGCCATGGTCAGCGCGGGCTCGTGGCGGGCCCGAGCGCGTCGGCCAGGACACTCGCCGCCACGGGCTCCAGCCGCTCGCGCCCTCTTGCCAGCGCGGTGCGCCAGTGCGGGCCGCGGCTCCAGGCGTCGTCCCAGGCGTCGCGCAGCAGATCGGCCTGGCGGGTCTGCACCAGGGCCTGGATCAGGCTGCCGGCCTGGGCGATGTCCTTGGCCGCCTTCAGCCGGCCGGAGCCGGAGCGGCGCGTGGCGACGATCAGCTTGTGGACGGCATAGCGCTCGGGTGCCGGGACGTTCACCGCGACGCCCGGGCCGTGCAGCACCACGGTCGGCACCTCGCCATACAGCAGATAGTCGAGAAAGCGCAGCGGCTGGGCGCCGAGGCCGGGCAGCGAGGGCAGCGGCACGAGGTCGTCGCCGCGCTCCTCGGCCCCCTGATGCGGTGTGAGCAGCTCCAGCCGATAGCCGCGCGCGTTGCGCAGTGCGTTGCTCAGCATCGGCGATTTCAGCGACGGCACCGGTGCGAAGGTCGCGTCGACCTCGCGCAGCGCGTCCAGCAGCGGCTCCGCCGCCTCGCCGATGCCGACCGCGATGCCGTGGAACTGGGCCACGTCGACATCCTCGGTGCGCATGGCCGTGACCGGCAGGCGCGCGCCAAGCAGCGCCGAGTAGCATTGGTAGGCGACCGTGCCGACGACGCAGGCGCGCAGGCGGAACAGGCCGGCCCGGGCAAGCGCGGCGATCACCTCGCCGGTGAAGGTGTCGGGTGCGGGAAAGCCGGCCCGCTTGAGGGTCGAGACCAGCTGGCGCCTGCCGCGGATGTCCGGCTGCAGGCTCCGGTGGCGCTCGATCCTGGCGCTGAGGGCGGCCGCCGCCGGGCCGACATAGCGCACCGTGTCCTTGCCGGTAGCCCGGTTGTAGGCGCGATGGTACCAATATTCCCGGCCGCTCACCGACCGCAGCTCGAAGGTGCCGCCCGGCGGCAGTCCCTCGATCAGGCCCGCGTCGGACACCCGCTCGCCCAGCTCGGCGAACAGGGTGACATAGGCGGGATCGAATGGCTCGAGCATCTTGTGGAGGGACTACTCCTTTCCCTCCACAAGACTATCGTTGCCGGTGTCTCGTTGCAATCGACTCGCTTAACGTCCGCCTGATCCTACCAGAGCGGTGCCGCCAACGTCGCCAACCACGCATTGCGCTTGTTCTGCAGGTCGGCCACGACCGTCGGGTTCGCGGCGGCGACGTTCGTCTTCTCCTTCACGTCCTTGTCCAGATTGAACAGCGCATTGCCGACCAGCTTCCACTTGCCCTTGCGCACCGCGCCGGCCGATCGCGTGCCCCAGAACAGGTACTGGTGCGGAGTTCCAACGCCGGTCTGCAGATAGGGCAGCAGGTCGACGCCGTCGACACCACTAGGGACATCCCCGCCCGCCGCCTTCACAAACGTCGTGAAGAGATCGAAAGAGATCACCGGCTTGGTGTACTTCGTGCCCACGCGGCTCAACGCACCGGGCCACGACATCATGAACGGTATACGGCTGCCGCCCTCGTAGTAGCTGTATTTCCAGCCGCGCAACGGGGTGTTCCGGCAGCCCGACGCGCTGCCGCCGCAACCATTGTCACCGAGGAAGACGACCACGGTGTTGTCGGCAATTCTAGCATCCGTGATCGCCTTGGACACCGTGCCCACCGCTTCGTCCAGCGAGGCCAGCACCGCCGCGAACAGTCGGCGCTGGGGATCGGCGATGTTGGAGAGGCGTGCCAGCACCTCCGGCTTCGCCTGGAGCGGGCCGTGCGTCGCCGTGAACGGCAGGTAGAGGAAAAATGGCTCTGCCGCGTGCGCCTTGATGAATGCGGCAGCCTCGTTGGCAAAGGTGTCCGTCAGATAGCCGGAAGCCGGCACTCGCGTGGTGCCGCGCAAGATCGGATTCCAGATCGGCTTCGCAGAGTCTTCCTGCTCGCCGAAATAGGGATGGTCGGATTCGAGCACGCCGAAAAACTCGTCGAAGCCGTGCTGGAGCGGATGGTCCTCGGGTTTGTTGCCGAGATGCCATTTCCCGACCATGCCCGTGGCGTAGCCCTGCGCCCGCAGCGCCTCGGCCAAGGTGATCTGGTTGCCGGGCAGGCCGAAAGCAGCGGGGCGCGGCAAGGGCGGATTGACGTAGATTCCGAACTCCTGCTGGTACCGTCCGGTCAGCAGTCCGGCTCGGCTGGGCACACACGAGCTGGCGGTGACGTAACCGTTGGTGAAAGTGACGCCGGCCCGCGCGATCGCGTCGATGTTCGGAGTGCCGACGTCGCCGACATGGCGCGCGCCGACCTCGCCATACCCGAGATCATCGGCAAAAATCAGGACGAAGTTCGGTCTGGCCGATGCCAGTCCCGTGGCACCCAGTAGAAGCAGCAAGGCTGCTGACACAACCTTAAGCATTATAGTAGTCCCCGTAGATGAATTTCCTTGGTTTGCGAAACAATGCTGAGGATTGAATTCAAAGCAAGCAACTTTATCCAGAAGGAGCGCTGTGAAAACTTTTAGTTGAAGATTATCTTCTCGATAGTCATAGAACGATTGCAGTGCGGGAGTTGACAACGATGCGGTTTCTCTCAACGGAGAGTCGTGCTGCCGCCGGCTTCCCGCTAGGCTCCCATGGCTCGAACCTTCCAGTCGCGCGGGGGTGGCTGCGTTGCCCCCTCGCATTGACCGGTGAGCAGCTGCGGCGCAGGATCGCAGCTCAAGCAAGCAAACTGGGAGGCCACCATGATCTCGCTGAAGCAAGCGAACCTGAGCCAGCTTCCCGAGAGTATCGGCCGACCAGCCTACGACCGCGCCGAGCTCAAGGCCGGCATCGTCCATTTCGGCGTCGGCAATTTCCACCGCGCCCATCTCGCGGTCTATCTGGACCGGCTGATGAACCAAGGCTTGGCGCACGACTTCGCCATCGTCGGTGTCGGCACGCGGCCGGGCGACCGCGCAGTCTACGACGCCCTGCGCGGCCAGGACTGGCTGACCACCGTGGTCGAGCAGGAGGCCGAGCGCTCGACGGCACGGGTGACCGGCCCGATGATCGACATGATCCCGCCCGGCGAGACCGAGACCGTGCTGGCACGCCTGGTCGACCCGGCGATCCGCATCGTCAGCATGACCGTGACCGAGGGCGGCTACTTCGTCGATCCGGCCACCGGGCGCTTTGACCCTACGAACCTGGAGATCGCGGCCGACGCCGCCAACCCGGCCGCACCCAAGACGGTGTTCGGCCTGGTGCTCGCGGGACTGGAGCGGCGCAAGGCCGCCGGCCTGCCGCCCTACACCGTCGTCTCCTGCGACAACCTCCCCCACAATGGCGACGTCACCAAGGCGGCAGTGACCGGGCTCGCGGCGCTGCGCGACCGGGCGCTGGCCGACTGGGTCGCGGCCGAGGTGGCGTTCCCCAACGGCATGGTCGACCGGATCACGCCCGCCACCGGCCAGCGCGAGCGCGACATCTGCGCCAAGGAGTTCGGCATCGCCGACGCCTGGCCGGTGTTCTGCGAGGACTACATCCAGTGGGTGCTGGAGGACCATTTCCCGCAAGGCCGCCCGCCCTTCGAACGCGCCGGTGTCCAGTTCGCGAGCGACGTAGCGCCGTTCGAGCTGATGAAGCTGCGCATCCTCAACGGCGGCCACGCCATCATCGCCTACCCCTCGGCGCTGCTGGGCATCACCTTCGTCCACGAGGCGATGGCGACGCCCTTGGTGCGCGACTTCCTGCGCAAGCTCGAGACCGAGGAGATCATCCCGGTGGTGCCGCCCGTGCCCGGCACCGACCTCGCCGACTATTTCGCCCTGATCGACCGCCGCTTCGCCAACCCCAAGATCGGCGACACCATCGCCCGGCTGTGCCTGGACGGCTCGAACCGCCAGCCCAAGTTCATCCTGCCCTCGACCCGCGACCGGCTGACGCGCGACCTGCCGGTGCAGGGGCTGGCGCTGGAATCGGCGCTGTGGTGCCGCTACTGCGCCCGCACCGACGATGCCGGCAAGGAGATCCCGCCCAACGACGAGAGCTGGGAGCGGCTGCAGGCGGCGGCTCTGGCCGCCAAGGAGGATCCGTCAGCCTTCCTGGCGCTGACCGACATCTTCGGCGAGCTGGGCAAGGCACCCGCCTTCACCGCTGCGTTCGATCGCGCCTTGCGTGCCCTCTGGCGCGACGGCACGCAGCGCACGCTCCAGCGCTATCTGGCGAACGAGCTCCAGTCCTGATCGCGGGCCAAGGCGGGAGGAGGCCGATGGCGCGAACGACGGCCACGGTAGGGATCGACGTCGGCACCTCGGGCGCCAAGGGCGTGCTGGTCGCCGAGGACGGGCGTGTCCTGGCGCGCAAGACGGTGGGCTACCCGCTCGCGACGCCGCGCCCGGGCTGGACCGAGCAGGATCCGGAGGCGTGGTGGGCCGCCGCCCGCGACATCCTCCGCCACCTGACCGGCGCCGTGCCCGAGGCAGCGATCGCCGGTGTCGGCCTGTCCGGCCAGATGCACGGCTCGGTGTTCCTCGACCGGGACGAGCAGGTGATCCGCCCGGCGCTGCTGTGGAACGACGCCCGCACCGGCGAGGAGTGCGTCGAGATCGAGCGCCGCGTCGGCGCGGAGCGCGTCATCGCGATCACCGGCAATCGGGCGAGTGCCGGCATGCAGGCGCCGAAGATCCTCTGGCTGCGCCGGCACGAGCCCGAAGCCTATGCCCGGCTCGCCCGCGTCCTGCTGCCCAAGGACTTCTTGCGCCTGCGGCTGACCGGCGTCGCCGCCACCGACGCCTCGGACGCCTCGGGCACACTCCTGCTCGACTTGGCCCGCCGCCGCTACAGCCCGGAGATCGTGGCGGCGCTGGAGATCCCTGAGGCCTGGCTGCCGCAGGTCCACGAATCGGCCGAGGTGACCGGCCGGGTGACGGCGCAGGCCGCGGCCGAGACCGGTCTGGCCGAGGGCACGCCCGTGGTGGCCGGCGGCGGCGACAATGCCTGCGCCGCGATCGGCGCCGGGATCATCGCGCTGGGCCAGGGTGCCGTCTCGATCGGCACTTCCGGCACCATCTTCCTGCGCGGCGAGCAGCCGCTGCTCGAGCCGCAGGGTGCGCTCAACGCCTTCTGCGACGCCGCCGGCGGCTGGCATCTCATGGGCGTGATCCTCAATGCCGGCGGCGCGCTGCGCTGGTTCGCCGACGCGGTGGCCGGGCTCGAGGCGGAGGCCCTGCGCCGGGCCGGCCTCGACCCGTTCGCCGTGCTGGTCGACCAGGCGCTGGCGCTGCCCGAAGGGGCCGAGGGCCTGCTGTTCCTGCCCTACCTCGCCGGCGAGCGCTCGCCGCACAACGACGCCCAGGCCCGCGGCGCCTGGGTCGGCCTGAGCCTCGCCCACGACCGCCGCCACATGCTGCGCGCGCTGCTGGACGGCGTGGGCTTCGCCTTCGCCGACTGCCTGGAGCGGATGCGCGCGCTGGGCCTGGAGCCGCAGGGCCTGCAGCTGGTCGGCGGCGGCGCCCGCAACGCCGGCTGGCGGCAGCTCCTGGCCACCCAGCTGCGCGTACGGCTCGCCACCCCCGCGGCGGAGGAAGGCCCGGCGCTAGGCGCCGCGATCCTAGCCCGCGTCGGCTGCGGCGTGGACGCCGACCTGGCCACCGCTGTCGCCCGCGTCGTGCCCACGGACGCTGAGGTGACCGAGCCCGACCCAAAGCAGGAAGCGCCCCTGCGCGAGCTGCATGCCCGGTACCAGAAGCTCTACCCGGCCCTGCGCGGCGCGAGTCTGTTCGATTGAGCTGAGCCGCCGTAAAGAGCGGCTCCCGCTACTGGAGCTTTTGCCGGACGATGTCGCGCAAGGTCGCGAGGTCGCGGGCGAAGGCGCGGATGCCACCGGCCAGCATCTCGGTCGCCATCGCGTCCTCGTTCATCTCCCAGCGGAAGCGCTTCTCGTCCATCTCGACCGCCTCGACCGCCTCGTGCTGCTCGGGATCGAGCCGGCGCTCGACCGTCCCCTCGCTCTCCTCGAGCTGCTGCAGCAGCGCCGGGCTGATGGTCAGCCGGTCGCAGCCGGCCAAGGCCTCGATCTGCCCGGTCGAGCGGAAGGAGGCGCCCATGACCACGGTCGGGATGCCGTGCGCCTTGTAGTAGTTGTAGATCTCGCGCACCGAGAGCACGCCCGGATCCTCCTCAGGCGCGAAGGTCTTGCCCTGGGCCTTGCCGTACCAGTCGGTGATCCGGCCGACGAACGGCGAGATCAGGAACACGCCAGCATCCGCACAGGCGATCGCCTGGGCCTTGTGGAACAGCAGGGTCAGGTTGCAGTCGATGCCCGAGCGCTGCAGCCGCTCGGCGGCGCGGATGCCCTCCCAGGTGGCGGCCAGCTTGACCAGTATCCGCTCGCGGCTGATCTGCCGCTCCGCATAGTCGTCGATGATCCGCTCCGCCCGCGCGATCGACGCGCCGGTATCGAACGACAGGTCGGCATCGACCTCGGTGGAGACCCGGCCCGGCACCAGGGCGGCCAGGGCGGCCCCGACCGAGACCGCGAGACGGTCGGCCACCGCGGCCACGCGCGCCTCGCTGTCGCCCGCCTGCCGCGAGCCCCACGCGACCGCCTCGCTCACCGTGTCGGTGAACTCGGGGGTGCCGAGTGCTTTGAGCACGATGCTCGGGTTGGTCGTGCAGTCGACCGGCTTCAGGCGGCGCACGGCCTCGACGTCGCCGGTATCGGCGACCACCGTGGTCATCGTGCGCAGTGAATCGAGCTTGGACACCATCGGGCTTCTGTTTCCGACCTGCGGCTGGCTGGGAGAGACACGCCCAGGAAGTCTATACCCTGCCTCGGAATCGGGTCAATTCGACCCTTCCTCGGCCATGCCGCCGTCCACCCCGTGCGCTGGCAATTGCGCCGCCTTCGGCTACCATGAGCGCAGCAGCGGGATCGGGGGGCGCCTTGCCGACAAAGAAGATCGTCAACGACGGCGACGATGCCGTCGACGAGATGCTCGACGGGGTCATGGCGGCACATCCGCTGCATCTGGATCGGGTGCCGGGCAGCCCGCGCTCCGTCGTGGCGCGGCACGGCCCGCGGCCGGGCAAGGTGGGTCTGGTGATCGGCGGCGGATCGGGCCACGAGCCGACCTTCGTGGGCTTTGTCGGCCGCGGTCTCGCCGACGCCGCTGCGATCGGCAACGTCTTCGCCTCGCCGCCACCCGACCCGATCCTGGAGTGCACCCGTGCCGTCAGCGGTGGGGCCGGCGTCCTCTACATGTACGGCAACTATGCGGGCGACGTGATGAACTTCGACATGGCCGCGGAGATGGCGGCCATGGAGGAGATCGAGGTCCGCACCGTGCTGACCACCGACGATGTCGCCTCGGCCCCGCGCGACCGTCGGCAGAGCCGGCGCGGCGTGGCGGGCAACTTCTTCATCTTCAAGGCGGCGGGTGCCGCCTGCGATCTGATGCTGCCCCTCGACGAGGTCGAGCGGATCGCGCGCAAGGCCAACGACCGCACCTTCACCATGGGGGTGGCGCTCGCCCCCTGCTCGCTGCCGCAGACCCGCCGGCCCAACTTCGCGCTCGGCGAGGACGAGATGGAGATCGGCATGGGCATCCACGGCGAGCCCGGGGTCGCCCGGGGCCCACTGCAGCGCGCCGACGAGATCGTCGACCAGATCATGGATGCGATCCTAGCCGAGATGGCGGCCCCGGCCGCCGAGCGGGTGGCCGTGCTGGTCAACGGGCTGGGCGCCACCCCGCTGATGGAACTCTACATCATGAACCGGCGCGTCAAGCAGCGGCTCGACGCGGCGGGGCTCGACGTGCACGCGACCTGGGTCGGCAACTGGTGCAGCTCGCTGGAGATGACCGGCGCCTCGGTCACCCTCATGCACCTCGACGCCGAGCTGACCACCATGCTCGACCATCCCTGCGACTGCGCCATGTTCCGGGTGGTCTGATGGCGGTCGACGCGGCTGCATTGCGGGAGATGTTCGCGGCCCTCGCGACCGAGATGGAGGCGAATCGGGACGAGCTGTGCCGGCTCGACGGGGTGATCGGCGACGCCGACCACGGCATCGCGATGGCAGTGGGCTTTGCCAAGGCGCGCGACGCCGTGGCGGCGGCCGAGCCGGGCACCGAGCCGACCGCCGTCTTGAACATGGCGGCCAAGGCGTTTCTCGGGGCCGTCGGCGCATCCTGCGGCCCGCTCTACGCCACAGCCTTCATGCGCGCCGGGGCCGCGGTCAAGGGCAAGCCCGCGCTCGACGACGCGGACGTGGTGGCGATGCTGCAGGCGATGGCGACCGGCATCCGCGACCGCGGCAAAGCCGAGCCCGGCGACAAGACGATGCTCGACGCCTGGGTGCCGGCAGCGCAGGCCGCCGCCGAGGCGCATGCCCGGGGCTTGCCGCTAGCGGCGTGCCTGGAAGCCGCCGCGGTGGCGGCGCGCGGCGGAGCCGAGGCCACGCGGGACATGGTCGCCGCCAAGGGTCGCGCCGA
>JAXMCJ010000023.1:0-94996 GCA_046349415.1 Geminicoccaceae bacterium | reverse complement strand
GCCGCGACGCTGATGCGGGCGGGCCTCGACGGCCCGGCCGCCGTCGAGCATGCCCTGATCGAGCCCCTGTCGGACGACGCGGACGTCAAGGCCGGCCTGCGCGAGCTCGTCCGGGCGAGCATGGGGTGAGCCTCGCCGTCCTCGAATATGAGGAGCAGTTCGGGCGGCTCTGGCACCGCCTGGTCGGCGAGCGCGCCAGCCTGCCGCACTTTCCCGAGGCGGCGGTGCGACTCGAGGACGAGCGGCGGCGTCTCGGCGTGCTGTTTCGCGGCATCGGCGGCGATCCGGGCCTCGAGCTGGTGGCCGGCGCCCCCGCCGGCTCGTCCCACCGGCTGCGCCTGCTCCAGCGCTTGGGCATGGCCGAGGAGCGGCTGGTGGCTGCCGAGCGGACGGCCGAGCTGGTGATCCTGCCGCCGCTGCTCGACTGCCTGCCCACCCCGGCGCTGAACCGCGACCTCTATGTGTGGCTGGTGGCGTTCCTCGCTGATGCTGCCCCCGCGCCGACCGACAGCGACCCGCTGCGACGCGACATCCTCCGCTTGCGCGCGGCCGCCGCGCGCACCGCGACCGTGCTCGCCGCGTTTCCCGGCCTGCACGACCGCCATGCGGCACTCGCCGCCGCTCTGCTGGCGCTGCGGCCGGCTCGGCGCCTGCCGCCGCAGGAGGCCCGGGTCGAGGCGGCCATGCGCCGGCTCCACGGCGACATGGCGGCGACGGGCGACATCGTCGAGCTGGTGCTGTCGCCCGAGGCCGAGCTTTCCGGGCTGTCTGCGGCCAAGGGCTACCGCCCATATCTGCCGAGCCCGCTCTGGGGCGAGGTACGGAGCGATGCTCGGCTGCCGGCCGCCGGCCGGCCGGACGATGCCGAGCCCGGCGCGGCAGCGCGCGAGGGGGAGGACGACCGGCACCGCCGCGCGAGGCGCCGCACGCCCGAAGAGGAAGGCGGTCGCGATCCGCTGACCCTGATCAACAAGGGCGAGTACCTGCTGCTCGCCACCGAGGCCGTCGGCGTGTCCCGCGCGGAGGACGATGAGGAGCCGGAGGCGGCGCGACGCGCTGCCGACGACATGGACGAGATCACGCTCGGCGGCTCGGATCGACCCGCGGCGAGCCGCATACACCTCAATCTGGACCTGCCTGCCCCGCACCCGCCGGCCGCGACGCCCCAGGCAGCGGCGGCGGCCTATCCCGAGTGGGACTGGCGCCGCGGCCGCTATCGCTCGCGTCATTGCACGGTGCGGGCGGTGGCGGCGCCCGAGACCGGCGAGGACTGGGCGCCCGACGCGACGCTGCGCCGCCACATCGCCCATGTCAGGCGCCGGTTCGAGGTGCTCCGGCCGCAGCGCGAGGTTCGCCGGGCGCAGCCCGACGGCGGCGATCTCGACATGGAAGCGCTGGTCCGCGTGCGCACCGACCTCGCCGCCGGCGTGGCGTCGGCCGACCGGATCCACCTCGACGTGCGGAACCTGGCACGGGATCTCGCCATCGCGATCCTGGTCGACACCTCCTTCTCGACCGACGGCTGGGTCGACGGCCAGCGCGTGCTCGACGTCGAGAAGGCAGCGCTCACGGCACTGGCCTTCGGCCTGGAGGCGTGCGGCGACCCCTTCGCCATCCTGACCTTCTCGAGCCGGCGCCGCGACGCCGTCACGGTGAGCACCGTCAAGGGCTTCACCGAGCCGCTGGGCGAGCCGGTGCGGCGGCGGATCGCCGCCCTGCGGCCCGGCGCCTACACGCGCATCGGCGCCGCGCTGCGGCATGTCGGGGCGCTGCTCGCCGGCCGCCCGGAGCGCCACCGGCTGCTGCTGCTGCTGTCGGACGGCAAGCCCAACGACCTCGATCACTATGAGGGCCGCTACGCGGTCGAGGACTGCCGCAAGGCGGTGCAGGAGCTGCGCGGGCGCGGCCTGTCCGTCTTCGCCGTCACCGTGGATCGGCGCGCCGAGGGCTACGTGCCGCGGATCTTCGAGCGCGGTGGCTACGCCATCGTCGGGCATCTCGGCCGGCTGCCCGATGCCCTGCCGGCGATCTATCGCCAGCTCGTCGCCTGAGCCGGGCCGCAACGGGAGACTGAACCATGCGCACCCTTGCCTTAGCGGCCGCTACGGCGGCGCTCACCCTGGTCCTCGCGCCCTCCGCGCGCGCGGAGGGCGACGCGGCAGCGGGCGAGAAGGTGTTCGCCAAGTGCAAGACCTGCCACGAGATCGCGACCGAGAAGAACAAGGTCGGCCCGACGCTGCATGGCGTGATCGGGCGCAAGTCCGGCACCGTGGCCGGTTTCAAGTATTCGGAGGCGATGACGGCCGCGGGGGTCACCTGGGACGCCACCACCATCGCCGAATATGTCGCCAAGCCCAAGGAGTTCGTCCCCGGCAACAAGATGGCGTTCGTCGGCCTGAAGAAGCAGGACGAGATCGACAATCTCGTGGCCTATATCGCGGCGAACTGCTGCTCGTGAACGGCAGGGGCCGGCTCAGCCCGGCCCCGGCCTGCGTGCCTCGACCAACAGCGGCCCGTAACGCGCGACGAACAGGACGAAGGCACCGCCCCACAGCAGCGCCGCGAGGCCGAGTGTCGCCTCGTACGGGCTCGGCAGCGCCGGGGCCACGACCCGCAGCAGCGCGCCAGCCTGCACCAGCGCATAGACGGCGACGGTGGTGCGGTCCGCGGCCAGCGCTCGGCCGGTATGGCCGAGGGTGGCGCGGGTCATGATCGCCAGGGTCATGGTGCCGATGGCCCCGGCCGAGAGCGCATGCAGGGTGGCGAGCCGGCCGACGGAGTGCGGCAGCAGGATCCCCAGGCCGAGCAGCAGCAGTCCCGCCCCGAGCCACGCATAGCCGAGGTGCAGGACGGTCACGAGCGGCTCGGCCGTCGTGGCGAGGCCGCGCCAGCGGGCGAGCCGCAGCAGCGTCACCATGCCCGCGAGCGCCAGGAGCGCGCCTGCCGGCGCCGCGTCCGGCAACGCCACCCAGACCGCGAGGGCTGCCGGCAGCACCACCAGCGCCAGCCAGTCGAGCCGGCCGAAGTGCGCGGGCAGGGCGGCAGCACCGCGCTTGGCCAGCCAGTTGCGCGTGAAGCTCGGCACCACGCGGCCGCCGATCAGCCCGATCAGCAACCAGAGCGCGGCGAGCCCGAGCCGCCGGCCCAAGGGGCCCGAGGCGTAGCCCAGCGCCTCGAGCTGCGACAGCAGGCAGGCGAGGCCGAGCACGCCAGCCAGGGCGATCACCGGCAGGTTGCGCCAGTTCCGCCCGGCCATGATCTCGCGCGCCATGGCGGCGACCAGCAGCAGCCAGAAGCCGGGGTCGAGCAGGACGGCGGGCCAGGGTGACAGCGCGCCGCCGGTCAGGCCGGCCAGCCGCGCCGCCAGCCAGACTAGGCACAAGAGCAGCAGCCGCCAGCCCCCGACCGGCAGCCGGCCGGTCCAGTTCGGCACCGCCGTGAGCAGGAAACCGGCCACCACCGCACCGGCATAGCCGAACAGCAGCTCGTGCGGATGCCAGGCCACGATCGGCAGGCCGGTCGGCGGCATGACGCCGCCGGCGAGCGCGGCGATCCAGATCGCCAGCGCCATGGGCGCCCAGATCCCGGCCGCGAGAAAGAACGGGCGGAATCCCTGCACGAACAGCGACAGGCGCGGCGGCGTCGGCATCATCACCCACCCTAGCTCACGCCGCCAGACCCGGGCTTGACCACGATCAAGGTCACCGGCCGCACGCGGCCGCACGGTCGAGCGGAATGCATGCGGTCAGGTAGGATGCGCACCCCCACTCGACGACGCCTGCTGCAGGTCAGCGCCGGACTGGCGAGCCTGGGTGTCGGGCCGGCAGTGCCAGGCCGCCTGCGCTATCGCTGGACCGGCTCGGCGCTCGGCGCCGCGGCCTCGCTCGACCTCTACCACGACGATCGTGCCGAGGCAGCGCGACTGGTCGCGCGGATGGTGGCGGAAGTCGACCGGCTCGAAGCGATCTTCAGCCTGCAGCGCACGACCAGCGCCCTCGCGCGGCTGAACCGGGACGGCCGCCTCGTTCAGCCGCCCGTCGAGCTGGTCGCGGTGCTCGAGACGGCGGCGAGCTTCTCGGCCGTGAGCGACGGCGCCTTCGACGTGACCGTCCAGCCCTTGTGGCGGCTGCTCGCCGCTGCCGGAGCGCAGGGCTCGGTACCGGACGGGCGGGCGGTCGCGGGCGCTCTCGCCCGGGTCGGCTGGCGCCGGCTCGATGTCGGCCGCCGCTCGATCGGCTTCGCGCGCCCCGGCATGGCGGCGACGCTCAACGGCATCGCCCAGGGCTACATCACCGACCGGATCGCCGGCCTCCTGCGCGACGCGGGCCTGGAGGACGCGCTGGTCGAGCTCGGCGAGACACGGGCCATGGGCAGGCCGCCCGAATCCGCGTGGCGCGTCGTCACGCCCGTCGGCCCGGTCGCGCTCGCCGAGCGCGCCCTGGCGGTATCGAGCGCCCGGCCCGCCGACTGCGGCCTCGCCGGCAGCTCGCCCAACCTGATCTCGGCGCGCACCGGCTTGCCGGTGCTCGACGGCCGCACCGTCGTCGTCGGCGCGCCATCGGCCATGCTGGCCGACGCCGCCTCGACGGCGCTCGCGGCGTCGGAGCGGGCGGCCATGGGGCATCTCGCAGCGCGACTGGCGCCATTGGGGATCACGGTATTCAGCGCCCCTCACCTCGGCGACGCCTGACGGTCAGCCCCCGCCAACGCGGCTTGCGAGTAGGCTATGCGCTACTGGCTCGCGGCGGCCGAGCGTCACGAGCCCGCCCGGTCGGGCAGCGGCGGGGCCGTCCGCTCGACGAATCGAGGATCGCCAGCAGGTGCCACTGCGGCGGCAGGCCAAGGAGCGCAGGAGGTCGCATGATTCGACCGGATGGATCTGCATCGGCGTGGCCGTCAGAAGCCGCACGCGTCCCGCCATCGAGCCTGGGCATGTCGGGAGCCGTCCGCGCGACGCTGCTATCCATGTGCCTGCCAGTTTGCAAATCCGGGAAGCGGCCGTCTCGGTTGCCGTGATCGTCGCCGTCGGCGTCAACAGCGACGGCCGCCGCGAGGTGCTGGGCCCTGTCAGCTGCGCTGACATCCCTCCGGGGGATCGGGCAGAGCCCGATGGATATCGGCCCCTCGGAAGCGGAAGCCTTCTGGACCGCCTTCCTGCGCAAGCTCCGGCAACGCGGCCTGCGCGGCGTCAAGCTGGTGATCTCCGATGCCCAGCATCGGCAGCGCCGATGCTCCGTCTGTGCAGCAGCGGGCGCCATGGCGCCCGAGGGACGGCCTCAAGACCGCCATCGCCAAGCTGCTCCATGCCTCCTGGCAGCGCTGCCGCGTGCACTTCGCCCGCAACGCCCTGGCCCATGCCGGCAAGAACGGCCGGCGGGTGGTCGCCGCCTTCATCGCCACCGGGGTCCCCAGCCCGCCAAAGCCGGGTCTGGGGTGGGCCACCGCCTTCGCCCAGAACGACGCCGACGCCGCCAAGCAGCAGTGGCGCCCTCGCCGGGCCTGACGCCCGGCGTGCCTGCGGCACCGGATCGACAGCTGTGCTGTCGATGGTCGCCGATCAGCTGCGGCCGACGCTGCCCAAGCTCGCCACGCTGATGGACGACAGCGAGGCCGACGTGCTGGCCTATATGAGCTTCCCGGCAGCCCGGAGACACCGTAGAGCCCGCGGAAGTAGGCGACCCATTCGTCGATCAGCACCAGCGCCGGCGCGTGCAGGTCGAGCAGGTCCTTGAGCAGCGCCGAGCCCGGGCTCACCCCCTGCTGGTCCGAGCTGGCGACGAGGTCGTAGGCGTCGCGGCCGCCGAGTTGCCAGGCGAGCTCGCCCCACAGCGTGCGCACCACCGTGCCGTCGGGCTTGCGCACTGTCTCGGCCGCGGACAGGGCCGTGCCCACCAACGCCGCGCGATGGATCGGCTGTGGCAGGGCGGTGATGTCCGCTGCTGCCATCAGGGGCTCGACACCGGGGAGGCTGCGCGACTCCTGCGGGCCGGCCAGGTGCCACAGCGCCAGCATGGAGTGGGTCTTGCCGCCGCCGAAATTGGTCTGCAGCTCGACCACCGGGTTGCCGCTCTCGCGGCCGAGCCGACGCATCGCGTCCGTCAGCAGGCGCTTGAGGCCGTCGGTCAGGAAGGTGCGCCGGTAGAACTCGACCGGGTCGCGATATTCGTCGCTGCCCTCGTTTCGGGCCACCTGGGACAGGTCGGCGGCGAACTCGGCCTGGGCGAACCGGCCGGCCGCCACGTCGCGGTGCGGCGTCACGATCTCGCGCCATGGCTTGAGGCCGGTGCGGCTGGCGCCCTCCAGCGTCAGCGTCGCCGACCGGGTCTTGGTCCGGGCCTGCTCGTCGCGGATCGTCTGCGCCAGCTCCTGGCGGAGCTTATGGATCGCCTCGGCCTGGGAGCGGGCGGCGATGTTCATCAACAGGCGCTGCGATGTGTCCAATGCGCGCAGCGTGTCCTCATAGGTGAACGGCCGCTCGTGGGCATACTGGTTGCGGACTTCGATCAGCTCCCCGACGAACGCCCGATCGACATTGCCCAGCGGGTAGCGAAAGACGCTCTGCCAGTTGTCGATCATGACCTTGAGCAGGGCCTGGCTGTCCCAGGCGACCTTGCCGTCCGGCTGGCGCGGGAAGGGCCGCTCGCGGCGGGCTTCCAGCTCCTGCAGCCAGCCCTCACCACGCCGGGCCTTCAGCTCGCGCTCGACGAACCTGGTCAGCCCCTCGCGCAGCTCGCCCAGCATCCGCTCGATGCGGTCGCGGTTGGTGATCGCCAATGTCGCCCCCTGCCTTCAATTATTGGTTGGTTCTGGCGTATCCAAAGCTCCGCTCAGCCGCCGCCGGCGCCGACCCTGGTCGTCCAGCACCGTGATCGCGCCCAACAGCTTGTCGTCCAGCTCCTCCATGAGGACAGCCAGCCGTGCCGGCAGCGCCGTCCCGAGCCGCGGGTCGCAGCACTCGTCGATCAGGAACCTCATGCCTCGGCGAGCACCGCCGCCTCGTCGGCGACGATGTCGGCCGCGAAGGCCTGCGCCGCCCGGATGTCCTCGACGCTGAGGAACGGATGCGCCGCGATCACCTGCTCGACGCTCAACCCGTCGCCCAGCTCGCGCAGGATCAGGTCCACCGGCATGCGCGTGCCCGCGATGCACGGCTTGCCCACCATCACCGCGGGATCGATGCTGATCCGCGGATGCCGATGCGCCTGTCGGATCATGCTCCGCTCCTCGCCACGTCCAGCCCCAGCGCCCGCAGCCTACCGCTCATGCGACCATGCCGGGAAGCTCGGGCTGCCGAACCCCGCCGGCGCCCCCGGCGAACGCCGCCTTGCGCTTCTGGATCTCGGGCCAGTCGGCGACGAGCGCGTTGTAGGGCAGCGCCTCCTGCGCCGCCTTGCGCCCCTCGCAGACCGGGAACAGGCGATAGGCGAGTTCGTGGGCATTGTCGGCGACCGGGCCTGGCAGGCGCGCCAATCGTGGGCAAAATCGGCTTTGGCGCTGCGCTTCGCCCCGGACGAATCGAAGTATGTCTCTCGAAGCCAAACCAGGAAACCCAAATTTGGTGGTTGATCACATATTCTATATTTTGTATATCAAGCGCACTTCATGCAAAATACCATAGGATTGGCTAACCGCGGAATCGATCATTGTGCCATTGTAGAAATGCGGCAGCTGGGCGATCTTGTATCCGATCTGGGACATGGACAAGATTTCCATGCAATCGATAATAGTCTTTTCCATTTTCGAATTCGTCTCTGATTCGTCGACTGACCGCAAAGTGATGGTCTGTCGTAATCGTCACGTAACCTGCATCGAACAAACGATGCAGGTCGCTGCGCAGAAGGACGCCATTTCGTGAAGCGTGCTCACCCCCTTCTCCGTAGGGGCGAATATGCGCGGCCTCAAGCGCCGGAAGGGTTCGCTCTCCGGAGACCGCACATCGTCGCCCGTAGAGATCGGTAATCAGAAATCTGAAGGCTCCTTGGCCAAGCCGCGGCGCAATCAGCGCAGGCTCGCCATAGCGAGCCGCGTCCTCTCGCAGACCAGAGTCGTTGGCGTGCCGTTGTGTCTTCTCAACCAATCGCTTCCAGAGCGTCAGCGCCTCTTGATCCTCTAAGCTGTAACCCTTGAACTGGACAATATTTGGTGCAAAACTTGACCTGAGTGACCGGATCACGCATCCGAGACGATGACCCGATAAGGCTGCGGGCTGGTATGGACGGCGGCCCAGGCGAGGCGCTCGACGATACTGTCGAGCTGGAAGCGGCGATTGAACCGGTAGGCGAAGCTGGTCAGGTATGACTGCGCATGCTTGGCGCTGACGTGGTGGTAGGTGCCGGCGAGCGCAGTCTTGATGTTGCCCAGGCAGGTGTTGACCCACTTGAACGGCGCCCAGCTCGCGGCCCGCTTGCCGGACCCGGTCGCCATCGGGAAGTGCCGGCAGCCGGCCTTCTCGACCGCCGGCCAGCAGGACAGGCCGTCGCTGACCACGTGGCTCCCGGCGGCGAAGTCCCGCTCGGCCAGCCGCTCGACCTCTCGCTTGCGGAAGCCCTTGACCACGCTCAGCCGCAGCCGCCTCGGCCTGCGCTCGGCGGTGGTCTCGACCGCGGCGATGACTGGCGTCTTGCCCACGGCACCGCGGCCGCGCTTGCCGCCCGGGCGCTCGCCGCCGAGATAGGCGTCGTCGACCTCGACCCGGCCCGCGAGCCTGGGTTTCTCGGCCTCGCGCGCACCCATCGCCCGCATCAGCTTGTGCTTGATCAGCCACGCCGTCTGCCGCTTGACCCCGAGCCTGCGCGCGAGCTCGATCGAGCTGATCCCGTTCTTGCCCTGGGCGAGGTGGTAGATCGCCGTGAACCAGGCGGTGAGCGGCAGCTTGGTGTCCTGGAACACCGTGCCGGCGGTCAGCCGCACCTGCTTCTTGCACCGATTGCACTGAAGCAGCTTGCGTGTCTTGAGCGCGCAGAAGCCGCGGTGGCCGCAGGCCGGGCAGGCGAGACCCTCGCGCCAGCGCATCTCGAACAGCGCCTTCCGACAGGCCTGCTCGGTGCCGAAGCGCTCCCGGAACTCGACCTCGCTCAGGCCCTTAACCGAGCGCCGCAACCCCTCTGCCGATGCCATCCCCGGCCCCCGCAAGCTCCCAAAGCCGCAGAAACACTAACTCCAACGGGGATGCGTGTCATGGGCAATCAGGAAACTTGAAGGCACCGGTAACCACTGTGCTTCCGGCAGAAAAAAGGGTTGGGTTAGGATTCGACATCCGATTCGGAAATCCTCCTGTGATCCGAGACTTATGCGACGGTAATTGGCGATACGCGCGCGCATTTGAGCCAATGTCGCTGCGCCGTTTGCCTCTCCAAAGGCCTCCCATGCCAAGCTACAGGGCATGTTATTGGCATGCGCGAACACGCCGCCACCGACGATGAAATTCCGCGGTGAGTGAAGTTTGAAGAGAAAAAGCTCGCCGGGCTGAAGGGCTCGAAACTCGTTCCGACCGGACGGGGCCCAAAAATTGACCTCTTGGAGGGGGCCCATTCTCCGAAGGTGCTCGAACCAATCGCCGTCAGTAACAGCGATAATTAGTCTGACTGTCATCGCTTCCCTCAAACTCCCATCAGACTAATAGCGACTTTACCGAGGCTGTACATAACCACAAGCTGATAATTCTCGGCCACCAATATCGCGACGTTAGAATTCAGAACCCTCTGATCAGCGCTACGATCGCACTATGGTCGAAAGGGCAGGTCTCGGCCCCCCAGAACCGTCGCGCATGTGCAGGCAGAGGGTAGATGTAGTCAGGTGCAGCGTCGACGGATGCCCGCGCCGGATCGACTTCTCGCGCGCCGACGCCGCGTTGATCGCATCGCGGGGCAATGCCACCTCGATCAGCTTCTTGCGGTAGGTCATGGAGCACCCCGGGCGGAATACATTCTTGGCTGAGGGAGCACGTCCCCAGGCGCGGGGTCAAGCAACGAGAGCGAGATCGGTCCGCGGGAAGTCGTCGCCCTTGCATAGCAGCGGCTCGCCGGTCGCCTTAGCGAGCGCATAGGCGAAGCAGTCGCCAATGTTCAGAGCCGCGGGATGGCGGCCCTTGCCGAAGCGGCGGAACGCCTCGCAGGCGAGCTCGGCCTGGTCGGGCGTTACCGGCTCGATCTCGGCCGCCGTCAGGCGGAAGAACCGTTCCAAGCGCTCGCGCCCGGCCTCGCGCTTGCGCCCCTCGACGACGAAGGTCGCCTCGACCCGGGTCACCGCCGAGACCAGCCGGGTCGGGTCGTCCCGGATCAGCCGGTCGAACCGCGCGCGATCGGCCTCGTCGAACAGGACGGCGACGATGGCCGAGGTGTCGATCACCATTACCACATGCCGTTTTCGTCGTAGCCGACTATCTCGTCGGGCATGCGGGTATCGTAGTCGGGCAAGGCCGCGCACTCCAGGGCGAGCGCGTCCAAACGAGCGGCGAGGTCGGGCTCCTGCCGCCGCCTGCGGCGCTCGCGCGCCAACCGCTCCGCCAATGCGGCCTTCACCGCTTCGGTCAGGCTCTCGCCGGTGAGGCTGGCGACCTCGCGGGCGAGCCGGTCCGCCTCCGGGTCCTTGATGCTCAGCGCCACGGTACGGCTCCGTCTAGAAATAGCATCCTCAGTATAGACTGGGTCAGCCGCGCGTGTCCATCGCCTCGGTGCGGGCCAGTAGCTTGGCGAGCTGGATGGTGACCGAAGCTTCGCCGGGGACCGGCTCGCGCCGGGGGAAGGCAAGGATGTAGCGGGGCACGCGCGCGAAGCCTTCCTTCACCATGACCAAGGCCAATACCCAACGCTCGGGCTCGTTCAGCGCCGCCATCACCTCGTTGCAGGTAATCGTCACCGTGTCGGCATCGATCGCGCGGCCCTTGACCTCGATGAACCGTCGCTCATCGGTTGCGGGGTCGACGCTCTCGATGTCCCAGCCATAGCACATGGCACTGACGTCGATCGGGACGCGACCGACAGACTGCTCGAAGCGCATGACCTCGTCCATCGCCGCCAGCTCGATGCGGCGGCGGTCCTCGGCCAGGGCCGGCTCGGGCGCAACCTCGCCGCGAACCCTGGTCAGCCAGCCGGCCGGGATGACCAGGGCGGCCGAGACGACCTGGGGTGGGGAGGCCCCGATCTGCCGCTCGCGCGCCAGCTCGGCCAGACGCTGCTCCAGCCGTGCGGACAGCTCCTCGGCCCGGGCGGCGGCGTTGCGCGAGCTGAGGCGGGTCTGGCGCCCGGCGAGCTCGAGCTGGCGGAGCTGGTTGGCACGGTGGTCCCAGTGTGCGATCTCGTTGCGCAGCCTCGATCTGACCTCGCGCTCGACCTTAGCGATCTCGGCGAGCCGCTGGGCGCGCACCTCGTCGAGGTGGCGTGGGACCAGGTGCTGGATCGCGAACGCCTTGGCGCGCTGCTCGACGCCGTCGGCCAGCCAGGGCTCGGCCAGGAGCGGTTGTGCCGGCTCCAGCTCATCGGCGCTCGCCGGCCGCAGATCGAGCTGCGGCGCATGGCCCGCGGGCGCAGCACTCCCATCCGCCCCAAAGGTGACGAACTGCAGGCGCTCCGAGATGACGAGCGGCTCGCCGGTCGCACCTGTGCGCCCGTCGCGAACCGCATGGCGCAGGCAGAGCAGGAGCCGCGGCTGGACGCCGGTGTCGGCGGGATCGACCAGCACCGCACCCTGGCGAAGCTGGGCACCGTTCCAGCGTGACGTCGAGGACCGCGTCGAGCAGCGGGTGGCCCGGGCAGATCAGGACCGCGCGCGGTGTGCCCACGCTCGCCCCCTTGTCGAAGCAGATCCGCTCGTAGCGCGGCAGGACGACCTCGCGGGTGCCGAGCTGCCGATCGCGCTCGCGCTCGCGCACGATCCCCGGCACGCGGGTGACCTCGAAGCGACCCTGCTCGCGCCGGTGCAGTCCGCCGCCCAGGCGCACGAACGCATCGAGGAAGAAGCGCTGCACGAACCGCGGCTGCAGCCGGCGGGCACTGGCACGCTCCATCTCGGCCCGCACCTCGGCCACGGTGGCGGCATCGAGATGCTGCGCCACCAGGGCCTTCTCGGCCAGCAGCTCCTCCAGGCGCCCACGATCGACCGCCCCGTCGATCACGCGGTCGAGCTCGGCCTTGCGGGCCGGATCGTCGCCATAGCGGACCGCTTCCAGGAGCAGCTCGCGCAGCGGCCGCTCCTCGAACAGGCGGCCGAGCACGTCGAAGACGCGACCGCCCAGCGCCTCGCGGGCCTGGGCCAGCTTCTCCAGCAGCCGGGTGTAGACCTCGCCCTCGCGGGTCTCGTGGGCCACGAGGTTCCACAGATGGCAGACCTCGGTCTGGCCGATGCGGTGGATGCGGCCGAAGCGCTGCTCGATCCGATTGGGGTTCCAGGGCAGGTCGTAATTGACCATGAGATGCGCGCGCTGGAGGTTGACGCCCTCGCCCGCCGCGTCGTTGGCGATCAGGACCAGCACCTCCGGGTCGTTGCGGAAGCCCTCGACGATCCGCCGGCGCTCCTCGCGGCCCACGCCGCCGTGGATCACCACGACGGCCTCCGGCCGGCCGAACAGGGTGCGGATGCGCTCCGCGAGATAGCTCAGGGTGTCGCGCGGCTCGCTGAAGATGATGAGCTTGCGGCGGATGCCGGCCGCGTCGGTCATGGCGGGATCGTCGAGCGTGTCGAGCAGCTTCTGCCATTTCTGGTCACGGCCCGAACGGCGCAGCTCGCGCGCCTGCAGCTCCAGCCGGCGCAAGGTGGCGATCTCCGCCTCCAGCTCCGCGATGGTCTGCGCTGCCGAGGCCGCGTCGACGACCTTCTCCTCCAGCTCCTCGCGCTCGTTCTCCGGCAGGTCCTCCAGCTCCTCGATATCGGCGGGAGCGAGGCCGCGCAGCTCGCCCGGCTCCGCCAGCCGCTGGCCCTGGCCACGTTGGCGCAGCCGTTCCTCGTTGAGCCGCGCGCTCAATCGGTCGAGCCGGCGCCTCAGGCTCTCGTGGATCGCCGCGGGCGACGAGGCAAGCCGCCGCTGCAAGGTCTGCAGGGCGAAACCGACATTCTGACGGCGCTTGCCGTCCCCCTCCTCCAGGCGATCGGCCCGGTTCATCTCGTCGCGGACGTAGGAGGTGACGGCCGCATAGAGCGCGCCCTCGTCGTCCGAAAGGCGATACTTCACCGTGTAGGCGCGCCGCTCCGGGAACAGCTTGCGGCCGGCGAAGGTGACCAGCTCTTCCTTGGTCAGCCGCCGCATCATGTCGGACGGATCGGAGTGGTGCATGCCGTCGCGGTAGCGGCCCTCGAAGCGGTCGCCATCGAGCAGTGCCATGAACAGCTCGAAGTCGGCCTGCTTGCCGTTGTGCGGCGTGGCCGACATCAAGAGCAGATGGCGCGCACGCCGGCCGAGGCGCTGCCCGAGCTGGTAGCGCTTGGTGTACTTGACCTCGCCGCCGACCAGGGTCGCGGACATCCGGTGCGCCTCGTCGCACACCACAAGGTCGAACTCCGGCGCGGCCTCGAGCTTGGTCTGCAGCTCCTCGCTGCGGCTGAGCTGGTCCAAGCGCACGATCCAGCGGTCCTGCTCCAGGAACGGATTGCCGGTGCGCGACGCGTCGATCCGGTCGCGGGACAGGATGTCGAAATCGAGACCGAACCTGTCGCCGAGCTCGTCCTGCCACTGCTCGACCAGGCTGCCGGGCGCCACGATCAGACAGCGGCGAAGGTCGCCCCGGACGATCAGCTCCTTGATCAGCAGCCCGGCCATGATGGTCTTGCCGGCGCCTGGATCGTCGGCCAGCAGGAAGCGCAACGGCTGTCGACGAAGCATCTCGCCATAGACCGCGGTGATCTGGTGCGGCAGCGGCTCGACACTCGAAGTGGTCACGGCGAGAAACGGATCGAACAGGTAGGCGAGCCGGATGCCCTGCGCCTCCATGGCGAGCTGGTAGCGGGCGCCGTCGGCGCTGAACGCGAACGGCCGGCCTGCCTGGGCCAGCCGCAGGCCGGAAAGATCTGAGGCAAACAGCACCGACGTGCCGAGCCGGCCGTCATGGGCACGCCATGTGATCTCAGCCGCATCGTCGCCGATCCGCTCGACGTGGAGAACGCTGATCGGCCCCTGCCAGGCGCCGCCCTCGATCAGGGCACCGACGCGAATATCGGACGCCGTCAGCATCAGGTTCGTCCACCGCCACAAATTTGAACCACGTCGCACGACGCTACCGGCACCATGATCGCATAGAGCGTTAAATGCTAGGTTGCCACCCCAACGTGCGCGCGTCAGCGGAGGTCTGCCGCAACTACCGCTCGAGGCCGAGCTGCGGACCGCACAGCCGAACGCGATCGAGAACGCTGCCCAAGAGGCCTGCGGTCGGACGATCCGCCCGCCTCGGCCAGAGCGCGGCGACGGTCTGAGAGTGCTCGACCAGGCCCGCAACTGTCTGCTAACGGCGCCAGTCGCGAGGGCGGCCCGCAGCTTGGCGCCGGCGTAGCCGCCATCGGCGAAGGCATGGCGCAGCCAGGGAAAGAGTTCGCGTACCGAGGCCAGCAGTGGCACCACCCGTCGTGGTCCTGAACATCGGATTCATGCACGGTGGCGGCGACCAGCAACTCGTTGGTGTCGGTCAGGATGCCGCGCTTACGTCCCTGGATCCTCTTGCCGGCGAGTGGCCGCGTGGCCCGCCCGCTTCCGTGGTTCTCACCGACGGGCTGGCGTCGCGACCCATCTTTTCGCGCGCCGCCAGGTCCCGTCGTCACATCAGCCGCAAACCTACCGCCGCACCGTGGTGTAGGGCGAGAAATCCGTGGGCAGGAGGCGACACTGGCAGCGGATAGTCAGAGCGTACGGCATGGCGTCGACCGCCTCGCGAAGATCGGTCTCCCGCGGCCGCCCGAGCGGCTTGGCCGCAGGTAACTCTGGCTCTATCGGCTGCCACTCCTCCTCCGTGAGGTCGCGTGTGTACCGCAGCCCATCGCGCCGATACTGACGGGTGATGATTTCAGTCCACGACATCTTGCGGCTCTGTCGTTGCTTGCAGCTCCGACAAACCACAAGTGATGAAATCAATAAATTCACTTCGGGTCGGGCTTTAACATCGTCCGCCTGAGTTTTGAACTCCGCAATCAAAATTTCCGCGCCGCTCTAGATCGATGAAACGGCGCGATTGCCCCCCACCGGGTGGGGTGGGGGTGCACCCTCGGGGCTTCAAATGAGCGAAAGCGGCCCAAAGCCCGGCGGCTCACCAGCAGAGGAGATCCGGCGACCCCCGCGACTCTGCGCCCGATAGCGCGGTCGGACCTTGGCATTCATCAACCTGCCGCATCGCGCTTCGCCGGCCGATCGTGGTGCCGCGTCTGCGCCGGATAACAGAACGGCAACTGCTCCAAAGCGGCCTTGGCCCGATGCAGGACATCGGGCGGTGGCGGCGGTTCGCGCCTGTTGCAGCCATCGGACGCGGAGTGCCGCCGTCGAGCTGGACGCAATCGTCCTAACGCCGGGCAGGAGCGGCTTCGGTGCGGCGCGTTGGCGCGCTGCGGCGTGCGGCGGCGCCCCTGCGGCCACGATCCCGGTGCTGGCCGCCGCGGAACCGGCAAGCTGCCTCGCGCGCCGATCCGACCAAGGCGGACCGCTGGACGGCACAACCCCAGCTGTTTCCGACTGGCCGGCGAGAGCCAATACCTAACTTGTTGAAATGGTGGAGGCAAGTGGTCGGAGCGGCGGGATTTGAACCGGCTCGAGCACGCAGCCCCGACTGATGCGCTACCACAAGATCTGCCACGACGCGGGCTTGACGAGCGGCTGACGTTGACTTGTTCCTCGATGCCGCATCGCAGCGCCGCCAGCGCGAGATCGTGCTCGACCTGGACGCAACCGACGACCCGCTGCACGGCAGCCCAGGCCGGGCCGCTTCGTTTCACGCCGCTCACGGCGCATGCGCACTCTACGTAGCGCGGTAGGCGTAGACCATCCGCTCGCCCTGCCAAGTCGCGGCGATCGAACATCGACGCCAGTGGCCTGGGCGCGGCCAGGGTGGCCGGCACCTGCGCTCAGATCGAGGAGCGCTGGCCGAAGCGTGCGGCGATGCGCGCCGACTCGGGTTCGCGCGCGAGCCGCTCAGGGGCGTGGAAAGCGGCCAGGTCGACACGTGCTCGGCCTCGCGCAGTAGCGCGCCTGGTCGGTCGAGCTCGTCGCGGCCGGAATCGCGCAGGGGCTGGGCGCGGTCGCGCAAACCGGCCAGGCGTCGCCCGCCGAGGCGAGGAAGATGCGGTCGGGTGGAAGCGGCTCTGCCAGACCCTCGACACTGGTGGAGCCACGCGCGGCACGAGGCCCGCGTCGCGGTTGCCCGCATGCGCGCGCAACGGCAAGCCGAGCGCTGGCCGGCACCGGTGGCGAGACGAGCGCCAACCCGCGCTTCGTGGTCACAGGAACGCTCACCACCGAGGCGTGGCCCGCACGGCGCTCTACGAGCGCCTCTACGCGCCGGCGGCAAAGATGGAGAGCCGGATCAGCAGCGCCAGCGCCGACTGTTCGCCGACCGCACCTCCGCCGGGCGCGGGCCGACGCAGCGCCGCTTGTGGCGCGTCGATGGCACGAGCCTGGCGGCGCTGCGCCGGATCGCGCGGCCGGCCACCCGCCTCGCCCGGGCCACCGCCGGCGACGATCCGGCTCCAAGCTGCCAAGCGTGTCGTAGCGCTCTGGGCGCGTCTCGGCCGCGGGCCACCGTCGCCAGCAGGATCAGGGTGAGGCCGACCGCCGGGGCCAGCCAGACCGCGGCGCGCACCGCGCGCGCGCGGGCGCCCACCAGGGAGCGGCGGGCCATCGCGCACCACCGACCGCGCTGCATCAGGCCGAAATGCCCGCGCCCGGCCAGCTCGCGGCGGCGAACAGGTCGAGTCCATGCCTCGACAGCGCCCGCACGTGAGCGGAACAGCGGGTCGCCGGACGAGGTTGCCGCCATCAGCACCAGCGCCCGACCGCGCCCACGACGCCGAACAGGACCGCCCGAAGCCGCGGCAGCGGGCCCGCGAACAGCGGCGAGGAACCAGCCCTCGACGCGCAGGAGCGAGGCTGGTCGAGGTGATGCTGGCCACGGCACCCGCACAAGCGGAGTCGGCGCGTGAAGCGATCGACGCGGCGAACGAGAAGTTCGCGGCTGCATTCAACCGTGGTGACGGGGCGGCCGTGGGCGCCATGTACGCCACGGACGCCGCACTCCTACCACCGGGCGAGGCGCGCGTGGAGTCGCGGCCTGCCATCGAGCAGTATTGGCAGGGTGTGATCGACGCGGGATATAAGGATTTTTCGCTGAAGGCTCTGGACGTGGTCCCCACGCAGAACGGTGCGGCCGAGGTTGGCCGCTGGAGCATCGCGGTCCCAGGCGCCGCGAGTGCCGCCGGCAACTACATGGTGATCTGGCACCATGCGAAGAACGTCGCTGGGAGCTTTTCCGCGACATGTGGAACCAGGACGCTCCCCCAGGAAAGTCTTAGCTTCTCCCGCGGGCGCGGCTCTCCGCCGCGCCCGCCGATCGTTCAGGCCTTGCTCAGGCTGTTCTGCACGCCCTTGGCCGCATCGGCGACCTTGTCGCCGGCATTCTTGGCCGCGCCTTTGACCTGATCGGTCTGGCCCTCGGTCTCGAAGCTCCTTGTCGCCCGTGACCTTGCCGGTCACTTCCTTCACCTTGCCCGCAACCTTGTCAGCGGTTCCGCTGCCCATCTTGTCCTCACACTGCTGTAGGGAAACCATGGGCAGAACGGAGCAGCTTCAAGGCAGTTCCGACGACGCGGCGTGAATCCTCAGTCATGTTTGGCCGCAGAACCGGTCACTTGGCGTCGAGCTGGGTGACCGCCTGCCAGTCTGCCGGCGGGTCGGTCGCCACCATGCGGCAGCGCGCGGCGAGCCAGCGGCCAGGGCCGTCGCATACGTCGGCCAGGGCTACCGCGGCGTCGGCGAAGCGGCCGGCGCGGTAGAGGGCGAGCGCCGCGGCGTAACGGGATTGCGCGGGGGTCAGGGGTGTTCCGGCAAGCCCCAGGAGCTCGAACAGCCGCACGCCTTCACTGCGGCCGTAGACCGCGACGGTGTCGATCTCGCGGGCGACGATGGCCGCACCGGCAGCCGCGGCGGTGGCGGCGGACACCAGGATGGTGGTGCCGTAGACCTTGTTCACGCCCTCGAGACGCGAAGCGAGATTCACGGTGTCGCCCAGGGCCGTGTAGTTGAGGCGGCGGCTCGACCCGACATTGCCGACGATGGCGGGGCCGGTGTGCAGGCCGATGCGGACATGCAGCTCGCCCAGTGGCTCGCCGCGCGCGCGGGCGGCGGCCATGCCCGCGGTCAGAGCCAGCGCCGCGCGACAGGCGTGCAGCGCATGGTCGGGATCGGCCACGGGCGCATTCCAGAACGCCATCACCGCGTCGCCGATGAATTTGTCGACCGTGCCGCCCTCGGCCTCGACCGCCTGCGAGGCCAGCTCGAGATACTGGCCGACGATCGGCACGACCCGGTCGCCCAGGCGCTCGCTGAGCGAGGTGAAGCCGGCGAGGTCGGCGAACAGGACGGTGAGCTCCCGGCGCTCGCCACCGGGCTCGGCGCGCACCCCGCTCGCCACCAGCCGGCGCACGAGCTCGGTCGGGACGAACTTGGCGAAGTCGGCGAGCCCGGCCGCCATGTGCACCAGCGCCGTCGAAAGGCGGTCGATCTCGATCAGGCGCGAGGGGCGGTGCGGCACGGCCTCGAGCTCGAAGCGCTCGACATGGGCGAGATCGTCGGCGATCCGAGCGACCGGATCGGCGAGGAAACGGCGGGCGCCGTAGGCGACGGCGGCACCTACGGCGAGCGCGAACAGGGCCAGGGCAACCGCCAGCACGCTGATCATGCGATCGGTCCGGGCCAGGAACTCGGCCTCGGGGACGATGATCGCGAGCTGCCAGCCCTTGAACCAGAGCGGCGAGAGCGCGACGGCATAGCCTGCTCCATCGACCGCGAGCCGCACCTGCTCCTCGACGTTCAGCTTGTCGGGCGGCCGGGCGGCGACGCGCGCCGCGGCGGCTCCCGCGACCCGGGCCAGCTCCGGGGCATAGGCACCACCCGCCGCCATTGGCGCGATCACCACCCGACCCGCGGGATCGACCACGAACGAGCCGCCGGTGCGGGCGACCGGGATCGAGCCCAGGAGCCGGGCGAAGCGCGCATAGTCCATCATCGCGACCAGCACGCCCCGGTCGGTGCGGCCGGCAAAGGCGACCGCGCGGCCGGCGCCGTCCGGCGTGCTCGGCACGTCGAGCCAGAGCGGGTTGCCCGCGGCCATCGCCTCCGCGAGCCAGGGCTGGCCGCGGACCTGCAGCCTGTCGGGCGTCGGCGCAGGCGCGGGCGCAGCGGTGGCGTGGGGGCGCGGCACCGTCTCCAGCACCCTGACCGCACCGTCGCCCGGGTCTTGCAGCACCCGCAGGGCGGCGTCGCCGAGGCTCTGGACCGCGGTCACGTCGCCCTGCGGCGGCACCAGCAGCAGCCAGGAGAGACTGGTCGACGGCCGGCTCGCCGCCAGCATTACCCGCTCGGGTGCCAGGTCGCCGCCCGCGTCGAGCAGGTCGCGCATGCCCTGCGAGAGCTGCTCGACCTCGCCGACCACCGCCCACCATTGCCGCCGCACGGCTTGGCTGATCTGCGCCTCCAACGTGCCGACCAGCTCGCGGCTGACCGAGGTCGCGGTACGCCACCAGGCGAGCTGCAGCGCCGCCGCCGCCAACATGATGCCGCCGACCACCACGGCGACCAACGCGGCGCGGAGGCCGAAGCGGCGGGCGAGAAGCTGGCGCATCGGTGCTTCGGCGCGCGCGACCAGGGTCAGCCGGCGGGCCGACCGGACTTGCGGAAGGCGGCGGGGGCGGCACCGAAGCGACGGGCGAACTGGCGCGTGAGATGCGCCTGATCGGCGAAGCCGCACATGGCCGCTACCTGCTTGGTCAGCAGGCCGGTCTCCGCGAGCAGACGTCGGGCCCGCTCCAGCCGACGCTCGATGATGTAGGCGTGGGGCGGGACGCCGAAGCTGCGCCTGAACCGGCGCGCGAAGGTGCAGGCACCGAGGCCGAGCTCCACGGCGAGCGTCCTCAGGTCGAGCGCATCGTGGAGGCCGGCCTCGATCAGGTCGACCACCCGGCGCCGCTGCGCCGCCGACAGCGTGCCGACCTCGTCCTTGAGCCGGAAGCTCAAGGCCGCATAGCGGCGCAGCAGCAGGATCACGAGCTGGCGCGCCACGACGTCGACGTATAGCGGACCGCCCAGGCCGGCCTGATCGACCTCGGCCGAGATCGTGGCGATCGCCGCCGCCATGGCCGGATCATCGGTGCGCAGCACGTCGGCGAGTGCCACTTCCGCCACGGCGCGGCCGGACACCTCGAGCGCGACCTCGGAGACGAAGTCCTGGGCGAGGTAGAGATGGGTGACGTCGACGCCCTCGGTCCAGTGCCAGTGCGACTTCTGCGAGCGGGTGAGCAGCGAGACCGCGCCCGGCCCGCAGGTGGTCCGGCTCCAGCGGCCGTCGAACCGGCGCTGCATCGGCGTGGTGCCGACCTGATAGGAAACCAGCATGAAGTCGCGCATCGGCGGGACTTCGACATCCTGCCCGCGATAGGCGTAGGAGCGGAGCATGACGCCGCGCCAGCCGAGAGCGTCGCTGTTGCGCAGCAGCTTGCCGGGAACCCAGCGCGGAAGATCCTCCGAGGCGATCGGCTCGACCATGGCCCGTCCTCCCTGACGGATGCCCTGCCCGGATCGTTCAAGCGATTGCCCGAACCGTTCAAGACCTCCGGCGCGGCGAAGCATAAGCTGGCGCGATTGGGCCGGGAAGATCCTTGTCCATCGCTGGCAGGGCCGGCCTGCAAAGGAGGCTAGGAAACATGGACCAGATCGCGGTCGGCGCGACCGACGGTAAGGCAGCGGCACCGGCGACGAGGCTGGACGCCCTGATCATCGGGGCCGGCGTGGCCGGGCTCTACCAGCTCCATCAGCTGCGCCGGCTGGGCCTCGCGGTCCGCGCCTACGACAATGCCTCGGGCGTCGGGGGCACCTGGTTCTGGAACCGCTATCCGGGCGCCCGCTTCGATTCCGAGTGCTATATCTACCAGTATCTATTCTCGGAAGAGATCTACAAGGACTGGAGCTGGAGCGAGCGCTTCCCCGGCCAGCCCGAGATCGAGCGCTGGATGAACTACATCGCCGACCGGCTCGACCTGCGGCGCGACATCCAGCTCGACACCACGATCACCCGTGCCGTCTGGAACGAGGCGACGGGGCGCTGGACGGTCGAGACCGACCGAGGCGAGACGATCGACACGCAATTCCTGGTCACCTGCTGCGGGATGCTGTCCGCACCGCTCAGCGAGATGTTCCCGGGCCAGGACAGCTTCCGGGGGCCGATCTTCCACACCGCACGCTGGCCGCAGGGGCCGGTCGAGCTCGCCGGCAAGCGCGTGGGCGTGGTCGGCATCGGCGCCACCGGCATCCAGGTGATCCAGACGATCGCCGACCAGGTCGGGCAGATGAAGGTGTTCGTCCGGACGCCGCAATACGTCCTGCCGATGAAGAACCCCAAATACGGCGAGAGCGATGTCGCCGCGTACAAGGCGCGATTCGAGGAGCTGAAAGCCACGATCCCGCACACCTTCACCGGCTTCGAGTACGATTTCGGGCCCAGCTGGGCGGAGCTCACCCCGGACCAGCGGCGGGCGCGGCTGGAGGAGATCCACGCCAACGGCTCGCTCAAGCTCTGGCTCGCCTCGTTCGCCGAGATGTTCTTCGACGAGGCGGTGAGCGCGGAGGTGTCCGAGTTCGTGCGCGAGAAGATGCGCGCGCGGCTTGAGGACGATCGGCTGTGCGAGCTGCTGATCCCGAAGGACTACGGGTTCGGCACGCACCGGGTGCCGCTCGAGACCAACTATCTCGAGGTCTATCTGCGGCCGAACGTCGAGGTCGTCCCGGTGGCCGACAACCCGATCGCCCGCCTGCGGCCCGAGGGCATCGAGACCGCGGACGGCACGCTGCACGAGCTGGACGTGGTGATCCTCGCCACCGGCTTCGACGCCGGCACCGGGCGCCTTGACCCGGATCGACATCCGCGGCCGCGACGGCCGCTCGCTGAAGGAGGATTGGGGCCGGGACATCCGCACCACGATGGGCCTCGGCATGCACGGCTATCCCAACCTGTTCACGACGGCGGTGCCGCTGGCCCCGTCGGCCGCCCTGTGCAACATGACCACCTGCCTGCAGCAGCAGACCGAATGGATCAGCGGCTGCATCGCGCACATGCGCGAGCGCGGTGCGAGCGTGATGGAGCCCACGGCGGAGGCCGAGCAGGCCTGGATCGATCACCATGAGGCGACGGCCGGCGCCACGCTGATCGCGCGCACCAATTCGTGGTATCTTGGCTCGAACATCCCGGGCAAGCCGCGGCGGGTGCTGTCCTACACGGGCGGCGTCGGCACCTATCGCCGCAAGTGCGACGAGGTCGCGGCAGCCGGCTATCCGGGGTTCGCAATGCGCTGAACAACATCAGGGATGCGGACGATGAGCACGAACTTGACGCGCAGTCTGGATGCGGTGCTGCAGGGCGTGGTGTCCGGCGCGCCGCGCGTGCCCGGCGTGGTGGCGATGGTCACCGACCGCGAGGGGAACATCTACGAGGGTGCGGCCGGGGAGCGGGTGATCGGCGGCGGCCAGGCGATGAGCACCGACACCGTGTTCGCGATCTTCTCCACCACCAAGGCGATCACCGGCACGGCGATCCTGCAGCTGGTCGAGGCGGGCAAGCTGGAGCTGGACGCCCGGCCAGCCGCTATGCGCCGGACATCGGCAAGCTGCAGGTGATCGAGGGCTTCGACGCCTCGGGCGAGCCGAAGCTGCGGCCACCGCGCCGGCCGGTGACCACCCGCATGCTGATGCTCCACACGGCGGGCCTCGGCTACGACTTCTTCAGCAAAACCTACAACCGGCTCGCGCAGGAGAAGGGCCAGCCGAGCGTCATCACCGCGAGCAAGGCGGCGCTGATGACGCCGCTCCTGTTCGACCCGGGCGAGAAATGGGAGTACGGCTCGAACATCGACTGGTGCGGCCAGGTGGTCGAGGGCATCACCGGCAAGCGGTTGAGCGAGGTGCTGCAGGCCGGGGTATTCGAGCCGCTCGGCATGAGCGACACCACCTTCGCGCTGAACGACCGGCTGCGCGCACGGCTCGCCGGCATGCACGCCCGCAATGGCGACGGCTCCCTGACGCCGATGGCCTTCGAGCTGCCCTCGCCGCCGGAGATCGACATGGGCGGGCACGGCCTCTACGGCACCGTCGGCGACTACATGAAGTTCATCCGCATGTGGCTGAACGACGGGCGCGGGCAGCACGAGCAGGTGCTTAAGCCCGAGACGGTGCGGATGGCGGAGAAGAACCAGCTCGGCGAGCTGAAGGTGTGCATGCTGCCGGGCGTGAACCCGGCGCTGTCCAACGATGCCGAGTTCTTCCCCGGCCTGTCCAAGTCGTGGTGCCTGACCTTCATGGTCAACGACGAGACGGCACCCACCGGGCGCCCGGCCGGTGCCCTGGGCTGGGCCGGGCTCGCCAACCTGTTCTACTGGATCGACCGCCGGAACGGGCTGGGCGGTTACTGGGCGACGCAGATCCTGCCGTTCGGCGATCCGGCCTCGTTCGGCGGCTACATGGCGTTCGAGACCGCCTGCTACGACGAACGGAAGGCGCCGATGGCTGCGTGAGCAGCACTCACGCGAGGGGCGGCAGATCGCCCCTCGCCTGCTCCTCGTGGAACTCGGCCGCGAACTCGGCGAGCCGCCCCGCCTCGATCGCGGCGCGCAAGGCCCGCATCAGGTCCTGGTAGTACCAGAGATTGTTCCAGGTCAGCAGTATCGGCCCCAGCATCTCGTCCGACCTGACGAGGTGGTGCAGGTAAGCGCGGCTGTAGTCGCGCGCAGCGGGGCACGACGATTCCTCGTCGAGCGGGCGCGGGTCGTCGGCGTGGCGCGCGTTCTTGAGGTTGACGGTGCCGCGGCGGGTGAAGGCCTGGGCGGTGCGGCCGGAGCGGGTCGGCAGGACGCAGTCGAACATGTCGATGCCGCGCTGGACCGCACCCACGATGTCGGCGGGCTTGCCGACGCCCATCAGGTAGCGGGGGCGGTCGACCGGCAAGGCCGGGCAGGTGGCGTCGAGCGTCGCGAACATCAGCTCCTGCGGCTCGCCGACGGCAAGGCCGCCCACGGCGTAGCCGTCGAAGCCGATGTCGACGAGGCCCTCGGCCGAGCGCAGGCGCAGCGCCGCGTCGGTGCCGCCCTGGACGATGCCGAACAGGCCGTAGCCAGGGCGGCGGACGAAGGCCGCCTTGCAGCGCTCGGCCCAGCGCAGGGAGAGCTCCATGGCACGGGCGACCTCGGCGTCGCTCGCCGGCAGCTTCAGGCATTCGTCGAGCTGCATGGTGATGGTGGCGTCCAGCAGGTGCTGGATCTCGACCGCACGCTCGGGCGTCAGCTCGTGGCGGCTGCCGTCGAGATGCGAGCTGAACACGACGCCAAGCTCGTCGAGCTTGCGGCGCGCGGCCAGGGACATGACCTGGTAGCCGCCGGAATCGGTCAGGATCGGGCCGTCCCAGCGCATGAAGCGGTGCAGGCCGCCCAGCCGGGCGACGCGCTCGGCACCGGGGCGCAGCATCAGGTGGTAAGTGTTGGCCAGCACGATCTCGGCCCCGGTGGCAGCCACCATGTCGAAGGTGACGGCCTTGACCGTCGCGGCGGTACCGACCGGCATGAAGGCCGGGGTCTGAACGGTGCCGAAGGCGGTCGCGAGCCGGCCGCGGCGGGCGGCGCCGTCGCGGGCGAGGAGGTCGAAGCCGATCATGCTTGCATCCGGGTGAGCAGGCAGGCGTCGCCGTAGCTGAAGAAGCGGAAGCGTTCGGCGATGGCGTGGGCGTAGGCTGCCTTGATTCGCTCCAGGCCGGAGAAGGCGGCGACCAGCATGAACAGCGTGCTGCGCGGCAGGTGGAAGTTGGTCAGCAGCAGGTCGACGGTGCGGAACCGGTAGCCCGGCGTGACGAACAGGCGGGTGTCGCCCGAGCCGGGCTCGACCGCACCGTCCTTGCCAGCGCGCGATTCCAGGGTGCGCAGGGCGGTGGTGCCGACCGCGACGATCCGGCCGCCGCGCGCCCTGGCGGCGGCCATGGCGTCGGCCGCGGCCTGTGCCACCTCGCACCATTCGGCGTGCATGAGGTGATCGGCCGTGTCGTCCGCCTTGACCGGCGCGAAGGTGCCGGCGCCGACATGGAGCGTGACGAAGCAGCGCTCGATGCCAGCCGCGTCCAGGCGCTCGAGCAGCATGTCCGTCAGATGCAAGGAGGCCGTAGGTGCGGCGACGGCACCGTCACGGCGGGCGAAGACGGTCTGGTAGTCGGTGGCATCGTGCGCGTCACCGCCGCGGGGTCGGCGAATGTAGGGCGGCAGGGGCATCGCACCCCTGGCCCGGATCGCCGTGAGCAGTGCCTCGCCCGCCAGCGCGAAATCGAGCCGCACCCTGCCATCCCGGTCCTTGCCGGCGACCGTCGCCACCAGCGCCGGCGCGAGCTCCACCATGTCGCCGGGGCGGAGACGCTTGCCCGGTCGCGCCAAAGCCCACCAGCCGGCATCGCCAACGCGCTCGACGAGTGTGACCTCGACGGCGAACTCGCCGCGGCGGCCGAAGAAGCGTGTGGGCAGGACGCGGGTGTCGTTGAGCACCAGCAGATCGCCCGGCCGCAGCAGGCCGGGCAGGTCGCGCACCCGGGCCTCGCGCAGCGGAGCACCGTCGACCAGCAGCAGCCGCGCCGCGTCGCGCGGCCGGACGGGCGCCTGGGCGATCAGCTCGGGCGGCAGGTCGAAATCGAACAGGTCGACGCGCATGGGGCTCCGGCGGCGGGAGGTGGCCGGATAGGAAATGGCCGGTGCGAGGTCAAGCACGGGCGGTGGGGCGCACCGCCCGTGCTTCGCCTATTCCGCCGCCATCTCCAGCTGCGCGAGCAGGCCGGCCAGCCGCGCCGACGCCTCGCAGCGACCCTGGAGAGCGGACAGGCGGTACCACTGCATCGCCCGCCGCACGTCGCGCGGCACGCCCTCGCCATGCTCGTAGAGCCGGCCGAGATGCGACTGGGCGTAGGCATGGCCCTGCTGCGCCGCGCGCCGGAACCATCTGGCGGCCTCGGCCATGTCCTTGGGCACGCCGTCGCCCGTGGCATAGTCGACGCCGAGATTGTTCTGGCTCTGCGCATCGCCCTGCTCGGCGGCGGTGCGGTACCAGCGGGCGGCGGAGGCGGTGTCCTTGCGGCAGCCCTCGCCGAAGTCGAGCATCAGCGCCACCCAGCGCTGCGCCGGGACACAGCCCTGCAGCGCCAGCCGCAGATAGAGGCGGAAAGCGAGACGATAGTCCCGGGCGTCATAGGCGGCGCCGGCCACCTTGAGACCCTGATCGAACGAGCTGTTCATCGTCATTCCCCGCGACAGGCTCGTGGCCCATCCAGCGCTAGCGATCCCTCTCGGGCGTGCCGGGGACTGTCAGTCTGCGCCGCGCACGCGTCTCCGTTGGCGTTCCGCTTTGAAGGAACGCCACCGCTCTATCGAGACGGTGCGCGTGACAGACATGGACGTGAACTCGGTAATGATCGGACCGGCGAATACATGTAACCGCTGCAACACTGCAAGCGGGATCAGCGGGGCTATTCCGGAACCTCGGCGCCGCGGCCGTTGCGCTTGAGCTCCTCCATGAACTCCGGCCGGCGCGGCTTCTGCCACCGATAATGCTCGCGCAGGGCCGCGTTCAGGCGGCCGCCGCGGCCCAGAATGTCGTCGGCGAAGCCGATCATGCGCGAGTTGGGCCAGGCGATCGGCCGAATCTCGCGGATGCGGGCGAAGATGCCCTCCTCGTCGCCCTTGGGCGTGTGGCGCGCGAGCAGGGTCGCCATGGCCGCGGTCGAGCGGGAGATACCGGCGTGGCAGTGGACCAGCAGGTGCTGCAGGCTCTCGCCGGCATCGTCGAGCTCCTGGCCGAAAGCGACCAGGGCCTCGACATGCTCGCGCTCGGGCGCCTCCCAGCCGGGCCAGGGGCCGATGATGTCGTGAAAGCGCATGGTCAGCCGGTGGTGCGGATCGTAGGCGGCGAAGGCGCGCGGATCCGGATAGCCGGGGTCGAGGATCGACAGGACGTGGGTGACCTGGGCGGTGCTATGACCGTCCAGTTCGTCGATGCCGCAGATGGTTAGGCGCAGGCCTGGCTCGAGCAGCGTGGTCAGCATCCGCCAAGTCTCCGGAAAGTCATGCGGCATCGGCCGCCGTGCGACCGCGCTTGCCGTCGAGCCGGGCGAGCACGGCCGGGGTGACGAAGCTCGACACGTCGCCGCCGAGATGGTGGATCTCCTTGACGAAGCGCGAGGAGATGAACTGGCTGGTCTCCGAGGCCATCAGGAAGACGGTCTCGATGCGCGGATAGATGCGCTTGTTGTTGGCGGCCATCTGGAACTCGTACTCGAAGTCCGAAACCGCGCGCAGGCCGCGGATCACCGTCTCGGCCCCGTTCTCGTGGGCGAAGTGCATCAGCAGCGACTGGAACGGCCGCACCTCGATCCGGGCACCGTTGAGGGCGTTGGCGGCCATCAGCGCGTTGATGTCTGTCTCCACCATGTGCGCGCGCTCCTCCAGGCTGAAGAGCGGGTCCTTGCCGGCATTGATCGCGACACCGATGACCAGCCGGTCGACCAGGACGCTCGCCCGCCGGATCACGTCGAGATGGCCGAGATGGATCGGGTCGAAGGTGCCAGGATAGATGCCGATCCTGGTGCGGGTCATCGCCGAGTCCTCACGCATGGCGCGACGGGCCGCGCCGGACCTGTGTAGGTCAGGACCGGCTGCGGTGGCAGAGGGCATCTGGCCGCTGGCTCACTCCTCGGCAACCTCCTCGCCATCCGCCTCGTTCTCGGCCTCCGGCAGCCGTGCCGCCGAGACGATGTGCTCGTCGGGCTCGGTGGTGAACAGCTTCACGCCCTGCGTGTTCCGGCTGGCGACGCGGATGTCGTGGACCGGGATGCGGATGGTCTGGCCCTTGTCGGTGACCAGCATCACCTGATCGGCCTCGCCCACCGGGAAGGTCGCGGCGACGCGGCCGTTGCGCGTCGAAGTCTCGATGTTGATGATCCCCTGCGCGCCGCGGTTGGTGACCCGGTACTCGTAGGCCGGGGTGCGCTTGCCGAAGCCGTTGACGGTGATGGTGAGCAGGAGCTGCTCGCCGGCTTCCAGCTCAGCGTAGCGCTCAGCCGACAGCTGCGACAGCTCGCCGTTCTCGGGCTCGCCCTCGCCGTCCTCACCCTGGCGGCGACGCGCACCGGCCACACGCAGATACTCGTCGCGCTCCTCGATGGCGAGGTCGACATGGTCGATCACCGACATCGAGATCACCTCGTCACCGGCCTCAAGATCCATGCCGTTGACGCCTTCCGAGCTGCGCGACTTGAACACGCGGACCGCGTCGACAGGGAAGCGGATCGCCCGCCCGTTGCGGGCGGCGAGCAGGATGTCGTGCCGCTGGTCGCATACCTCCGCCCCGACCAGGCGGTCGCCCTCGTCCAGCCCCATGGCGATCTTGCCGTTGCTGGGCACGTAGATGAAATCCGCGAGCTCGTTGCGCCGGACCTTGCCCCGCCCGGTGGCGAAGAAGACGCTCATCGTCTCCCAGGTCGCCTCGTCCTCGGGCAGTGGCATCACGGCGCTGATGCTCTCGCCCTCCGACAGGGCCGGGAACATGTTGATCATCGCCCGGCCACGCGCCTGCGGCGTGCCCAGCGGCAGGCGGTAGACCTTGAGCTTGTAGACCCGGCCGAGGCTGGAGAAGAACAGCACCGGCGTGTGGGTGCTGGCGACGAACATGCGGGCGACGAAATCGTCGTCCTGGGTGCGCATCCCCGCCCGGCCCTTGCCACCGCGGCGCTGGGAGCGGAAGGAGGCCAGCGGCACCCGCTTGATCCACCCCTTGTGGGTGACGGTGACCACCATGTCCTCGCGCTGGATCAGCTCCTCGATGTCGATGTCGGGCTCGGCGTCGAGGTCGATGAAGGTGCGGCGCGGCGTGTCGAACAGCTCCTTCACCCGCAGCAGCTCGCCCTTCATCACCTCGAGCAGGCGCTCGCGCGAGCGCAGGATGTGCAGGAGCTCCTCGATCCGGGCGGCGATCTCCTTCAGCTCGTCGGTGAGCCTGTCGCGCTCGAGTGCGGTCAGCCGCTGCAGGCGCAGCTCGAGGATCGCCTTGGCCTGCTCCTCCGACAGCCGGTAGCCCTCGGCCGTCACCTGACCGGAGTCGGCCTCCTCGGGCTCGATCAGGCGGATCAGCGGCAGGATGTCGGCCAGCGGCCAGGCCCGCGCCATCAGGCCCACGCGCGCCTCCTGCGGGTCGGCGGCGGCACGGATCAGGGCGATGATCTCGTCGATGTTGGCGACGGCGACCACGAGGCCGACCACGATGTGCGCCCGGCGGCGCGCCTCGGCGAGGTCGAAGGCGGTGCGGCGGAGGATGACCTCCTCGCGGAAGGCGATGAACGCCTCCAGCATCTCCTTGAGGCCCAGCTGCTCGGGCCGGCCGCCGCGCAGCGAGACCATGTTGATGCCGAAGCCGGTCTGCAGCGGCGTGAACTTGAACAGCTGGTTGAGGACGATGTCGGGGTCGGCCTCGCGCTTGAGCTCGATCACCACCCGCACGCCGTGCCGGTCGCTCTCGTCGCGCAGGTCGGCGATGCCCTCGACCTTCTTCTCGCGGTAGACCTCGGCGATCCGCTCGACCATCCGGGCCTTGTTGACCTGGTAGGGCACCTCGTCGACGATGATCGCGGTGCGGCCGCGGACCTCCTCGAAATGGGTCCTGGAGCGGATGATGATGCTGCCGCGCCCGTCGCGATAGGCCTGCAGGATGCCGTTGCGGCCGAGGATGACCGCACCGGTGGGGAAGTCCGGGCCCTGGACGATGGCGGCGATGGCGGCGAGATCGAGCTCGGGATCGTCGATCAGCGCCACCGTGGCGTCGACGATCTCGCCCAGATTGTGCGGCGGGATGTTGGTCGCCATGCCGACCGCGATGCCGCCCGCGCCGTTGACCAGGAGGTTCGGGTACTGTGCCGGGAGGACCGTGGGCTCCTCGCGGCTCTCGTCGTAGTTCGGCCGGAAGTCGACCGTGTCCTTGTCGATGTCGGCGAGCAGCGCGTCGGCGACCTTGGCCAGCCGGCTCTCGGTGTAGCGCATCGCCGCCGGCGGATCGCCGTCCATCGAGCCGAAATTGCCCTGCCCGTCGATCAGCGGCAGGCGCATGCTGAAGTCCTGGGCCATGCGCACCAGCGCGTCGTAGATCGCGGAATCGCCGTGCGGGTGGTACTTGCCCATCACGTCGCCGACGATCAGCGCCGACTTGCGGTGCGGCCGGCCGAAATCGTAGCCGGCGTCGCGCATGGCGTAGAGGATGCGCCGCTGCACCGGCTTGAGCCCGTCGCGCACGTCGGGCAAGGCGCGGCTGACGATCACGCTCATCGCGTAATCGAGGTAGCTGCGCTTCATCTCCTCCTCGATCGGGACGATCTCGAAGGCGCGCGGCGGAAGATTGCTGGCCACGAAGGAAAATCTCGTCAGGTGAAGGAGTTAGCGCAGACGGCCCGCGCGTTCTTGTGCAGTGCGGAAACTAGCAGACAGGGACGGGAATGACAAGTTTGGGGGGACGAGTCGCGCGGGCGGCCGACCGTCGTACCGGTGTCAGGCGAGGCCCGGGAGGGCGTCGAGGCCATCGACTAGGCACGGCAGGACGACGACGAGCAGCCGGCAGATCGTGCGCGGCAGCCGATGGGCCAATAGCAGCCGCACCAGCTCGGACTGACGGTGGGTACCGGTCTTCTCGAACAAGTGTCTGAGGTGGACGCGGACGGCATTGACGCTCACGGCGAAGTGGGCGGCCACGTCCTGCAGGCTAGCCCCGTCGAGTAGGGCCAGGGCCGTACGGCACTCTGCCGGAGTTAGACTGTACAGATCCCGCAGGTGCGCAGCGCTGGTCGTTGTTCTTCTGTCGGGATCGACGATAAGGAGCGCCGCCACCGGGCCACCCGAGGCGCTGGCAGTGTTCTTGCCTACCGGTGCCACGGCGATCGACAGTGGCGACTTGGCCCGCCGATGCACCGCGAGCGCGCTCTGCCTGCCTCGGCCGGCCGCATCGAGCGCCCGCTCCGGCGCGTCTTCCTATTGGTTGCAATCGAGGCCTTCCTGATCGCCTGTCACGCGCCAAGCCAGCGAAACGCAAATAAACTTCCCCGCCTTATCCAAACGGGTAACGCGCCCGGACGCGGACCCAGTCTAGCCTCACAGCCACGTTTTCGTCGAATCCAGCCTCGCGGATCTGAACTCGAGCGATATCCTATTCGCAAAAGCCGACCATTTAAACCTCAGGCTAGCGCCAATAAGGGGGCCTCGATGAACAGCCATCGTCATTGGATCACCGCAACAGCGTTCCTCGCGACAGTAGGCCCCGCGAGCTTGGGCGCTGCCGCCAGTCCTTCGCTCCAGTATCGGTACATATCGCTCGACGCTACGGTGCCGGCGGGTTGCCAATTCTTCGACCCGAAGGCGATCGATCAAGCCGGTCGCGCTTACGGTGGGACGGCCTGCGGTGGAGAGCCTTTCATCATCCGCTACGAGAATGGCACTTCCACGGTCCTGAGCAAAGGTTTCGCGTGGTCGGGCAACCACCGCGGGGTGGTCGGCGGCGCGGTCATCGACGCGCAAGGCACTTTCCAGGCCGCGTTGTTCTCCGGAGGCGGGACGCAGCTCGTCCGTCGCCAGCCCGACGAGGTCTCTAGCCTAGTCGTGGACGTCTCGGACAACGGCATCGCGCTGGTGCTCTCCGCCAGAGCGACAGCAGGCGACCCTGTGACTGTGTACTATTTGTATCGGAGCGGTGAAGCCAGGGTACTGAGCCATGGTCAAGACGATCTGAATGCGCAGGCCGTGAGCGATGTGGGTACCGTGGCGGGTATAGTGAACGGAGGCAAAGCTTTTCGGCTCAACCCAAAGTCAGGTGCGTTCAACATTCTGGAGCCTCTCCCGACTGAGCCAAATTCATGGGGCCTCGGCATTCATGACAACGGTGACGTGCTCGGATACTCGTTCGTGTTCGGAGGGCTGGAAAGAATCGGGGTGTGGCACGGCAGCCAGTTCGACACGTACTTTGTCGAGGGCACACCTGAATACCCAACCGTGAGTGATCGCCTCCTCTGGAGCGACAGAAATATGATTGTAATAACAAATATCTTCTCTCCTCCCGAGGATTTCGGTGGATTTGTGATCCCACGGCCAGGAACCCGAGTCGCCATTGCAGATCTTGTTCCAGGCCTTCACACTTGGACTCAGATCTTCGATCTGAACAATCAGGGCGATCTGGTCGGCTGGGGTGGGCCAGGGCGCTTCCAGATTGCCGAGTCGTTCCTCCTTCAGCGCGTCCTCGGTGTCGACGCGACGGCGGGGGCAGCGCCCGCACGCGCCGCCTCGATCGAGAAAGCTTCTGCTGCGGTGCACACACCTGCCGAGCGCCGTGCCATCACCGCGGACAGAGCAGGCATGTTCGAGGCGATCCTGGGCCAATCGAAAGCCGACATGCGCTGAGAACAGGGGCGGTCGTCATCGGAGGTGGTTATCCATGAGCCTGAGCAATATCGCTGGCTCGTCAGCGTCGGCAACTTCGCGCCGGCCCGGCGCCACCGCCGAGCGCCGGGCACGCGCATAGACCTTGGTGGCCCGGGAAACGGGCGACTTGGGGTGGACGTGCTCACACTCGGCAACTTCACGCTCCCCAACCTGAACTCGGCCGACTTCCTGTTCGCTTGAGCGCCCGCCGGCGGGCGCATCCGCCCATCGGATAACGGAAAGGCTCCACGGCTGACCCGCTCCTGCACGTCAACACGCTGTTCGGCTGCCTCGCCACGGTCAGCGACCGGCACAGCTTCGTGCCGCTCTACCGGCCGCCTTTCGTCTCGAAGCTGGCGGCCGAGGACCGCTGCCATCTCAACGGGCTGGCGATGAAGGACGGCCGCCCGGCCTATCTGACGGCGGCGTCGGAGGGCGACGTGGTCGACGACTGGCGCGACCACCGCCACGACGGCGGCGTGGTGATCGACATCGAGCGGAACGAGGTGGTGCTGCGCGGCCTGTCGATGCCGCACTCGCCGCGCTGGTACCGGGACCGGCTGTGGCTGCACAACTCCGGCACCGGCGACTTCGGCTGGGCCGACCTGGAGCGCGGCCGGTTCGAGCCGGTCACCTTCTGCCCCGGCTATCTGCGCGGGCTCGACTTCGTCGGCGACTTCGCCGTGGTGGGCCTGTCGGAGCCGCGCGGCGAGAAGGCGTTCGCGGGATTGGCGCTGCAGGAGCGGATCGAGGCCAAGAAGGCCAAGGCGCGCTGCGCCATCCAGGTGATCGACCTGCGCAGCGGCGACGTCGTGCACTGGGTGAGGTTCGAGAGCCTGCTGCGCGAGTTCTACGACGTGGCGGTGCTGCGCGACTGCGTGCGGCCGATGGCGATCGGCTTCCAGACCGACGAGATCCGGCGGGTCATCACCGTCGGCGGCAACGAGGGCGGAAAGCTGCAGCTGCTGGCGCCGGGCGAACCGGCCTGAACGGCCGGTCAGGCGCTGGGATCGGCCGCGATCATCGCCGTGCTGAAGGCGCGCAGGTCGTCGAGGCGGTGCTCGATGATCGCCCGCACCTTGGCGAGATCCAGCTCCTGATATTCGTGCACCGCGATGTTGCGGAAGCCGACCATGCGCTTGAGCGAGTCGCCCAACGCCCGGTCGATCAGGCCAGCCTGGGCGAGGATCTTGAACATCTCCGCCGTGTCGGCCGGCAGCGCCAACCGGCGAGTCCGGCCGATCCTGAGCGCCATGTCGATGGCGAGCTGGCATGCGCGTTGTAGGTTCAGAACGATGACATCTTGGAGGTCGAGATCGCCATCGAACTCGACCTCATGCCCGATATACTTGCCTTTCACCCTGGCGATGCAGCGCTCGAGACTGGCCGCCTTGCGCAGGAGCAGGGCGTCCATCAGTAGACGCTTCCGCGCGCCTTGATCTCCTGCATCCACTCGCGGAGCATGAGCGACTGGTCGTAGAACTTGCCCAGACTGGCCAGCTCGAACAGGTCGCAGCGCTCTGGATCGCGCGCACCGACGCGGATGCCGTGGGCCACCACCTCGTAGCGCAGCAGATCGGAGACGGTGCCTAGATCAACCAGATCCACCTCGCGATGCACGCCCACCGCGACGTCCTGGGCGCGCTCAATCCGTTCCCAGGCGTCGATGGGCCGGTCGGGCAGGATGGCAATGTCGAGGTCGCTGTCGCGGCGGGCGCGGCCCTGAGCATAACTGCCGTAGATCCACACGCCGAGCGCCTCGGGAAAAGTCTGCTCAACGATTCGGCCGACCTGGGCCGGATCGATCGGGGCGCGGGTGTCGCCCTTGGTGTGAAGGAGGATGGGCCGATCCTGCATGGGCCGATCCTGCCATGCCGCGACCTGCCCCGCCAGCACGGCCTACTGCCCGTCCAGCGTGGCGACACCGTAGTAGTGCCAGAGGAAGACCGCGGCCGCTCCGCGATGGGGCCGCCAGGGCTCGGTCAGCGCGCGCAGCGCCTTGGCCCCGGGTCGGGCGTCGAGCCGCTTGAGGCGCTGGTAGGCGATCTGGATGGCGAGGTCGTCGGCGGGGAAGGTGTCGGCGCGGCCGAGCGCGAACAGGAGGTAGATCTCCGCACTCCAGCGGCCGAAGCCGCGCAGGCGGACCAGCGCCTCGATCGCGGCCTCCTCATCGAGCAGGGCCAGGGCGTCGGGATCGAGGGTGCCCGCGGCGATCTCCCGGCACAGCCCGCGGGCGTACTCCGCCTTGCGCGCGCTGAAGCCGGCGGCGCGCAGGGCCGCGTCGTCGAGCGCGAGGAATTGCTCCGGCCCAATCTCGCCGCCCAGCGCCGCCTCCAGCTTGCGCCACATCGCGGCCGCCGAGGCGGTGGAGACCTGCTGGGCCAGGATGATGCGCAGCAGGGTGGCGAAGCCGGGGTCGCGCTGGCGCGGCGCCGGGTAGCCGACCCGTGCCAGCGCGCGCGCCAGGTCGGCATCCGTGGCCGCCAGGCGATCGAGCAGGGTGCGCAGCCGCCCGGCATCGAGCGGCGGGTGAGCGGCGAGCGCGGTCAGATCTCCTTCTTGCCCATCTGGTCGGCGATGTAATCGGCTTGGCGGATCGCCAGCGTCACGATGGTCAGGGTCGGGTTCTCGGCCGCACCGGTGGTGAACTGGCTGCCGTCGGAGACGAACAGATTCTTGATGTCGTGGGTCTGGCCGTGCTTGTTGACCACCCCGTCGCGCGCCTTCTCGCTCATCCGGTTGGTGCCGAGATTGTGGGTGCTGGGATAGGGCGGCGTCTCGTAGACCTCGCGCGCGCCGGCCGCCTGGTAGACGGCGGTCCCCTGCCGGAAGGCGTGGCTGCGCATGGCGACGTCGTTGGGATGGTCGTCGAAGTGGACGTTCGGGATCGGCAGCCCGTACTTGTCCTTCTCGGTCGCGTGCAGGGTGACCCGGTTGGTCTCCTGCGGCATGTCCTCGCCGACCAGCCACATGCCGGCCATGTTGGGATAGGTTTCCATCTTGCGGGTGAACTCGCGGCCCCAGGCGCCGGGGTCGAGGAACGCCGCCATGAACGGCAGGCCGAGCGAGAGGGTCTCCATCTCGTAGCCGCCGACGAAGCCGCGCTTGGGGTCGTTGGCCGACTCGTCCCGGATCACGCCGGCCATGGTGGTGCCGCGGAACATGTGCACCGGCTTGTCGAAGGCGGCGTAGACCGAGCCGGTCATGTGCCGCATGTAGTTCCTGCCGACCTGTCCCGAGGAGTTGGCGAGACCGTCCGGGTACTTGGCGGAGGCCGAGTTCAGCAGCAGCCGCGGGCTCTCGATCGTGTTGCCGGCGACGCAGACGACGCGCGCCTTCTGGACCTGATGGTTGCCGTCCTTGTCAGCGTAGAGCACGCCCGTGACCTTGCCGGAATCGTCGTGCTGGACCTGCAACACCATACATTCGGGCCGCAGCTCGAGGTTGCCGGTCGCCAGTGCTGCCGGGATCTCGGTGTAGAGGGTCGACCATTTGGCCGAGGACTTGCAGCCCTGGAAGCAGAAGCCGATCTGCTGGCAGGAAGGCCGGTCGGTGCGCGGCTGGCTGTTGATCGCCATGTGGCCGGTGTGGACCTCCTTGTACCCCAGCCGCTTGGCACCGGTGTAGAACACCTTGAAGTTGTTGTTGCCGGGCAGGCCGGGGATGCCGTTGGTGCGCGTCACCCCCATCTTGTCCTCGGCCTTGGCGTAGTAGGGCTCGAGCTCGGCCAGGGTGATCGGCCAGTCGAGGAGATTGGCCCCCTTGACCTCGCCATAGACGGTCCTGGTCTTGAGCTCGTGCTCCTGGAAGCGCAGTGAGGCGCCGGCCCAATGCGTGGTGGTGCCGCCGACGGTCTTGCAGATCCAGGCCGGCAGGTTGGCAAAGTCCCGGGCGACCCGCCAGGTGCCCGAGGTCGTGCGCTTGTCCAGCCACGAGATCTGCAGGAAGCTGCCCCACTCGTTGTTCTGGAAGCTGTCGATGCTCTCCTGCTTGCCGGCCTCGAGCATCACGACCTTGATGCCTTTCTGCGCCAGCTCGTTGCCGAGCGTGCCGCCGCCGGCGCCGGAGCCGACGATCACCACGACCGAATCGTCGCTCTTGTCGAACGTCGCCATGATCGTTCTCCTCCCTAACCCAGATACGGCGGCGGGCTGGCCTCGGCGTCGGGCGTGAGCGTCCAGCCGATGTCCTGGAAGCCGCGGAACAGGTAGCCGCCGTCCTGCCACGAGCTGCCCTGGTAGCCGAACTCGGGCCAGATCACCTCGTTGTTGTAGAGGGCGACGACCGTGTGACCGCGCACGGCCTGGAAGAACGGGTCCGTTTCCATGCCCTTGAGGACCTCGGTCTGATAGCCCTCCGACAGCTCGAGGAACGGAATGCCCTTGGCCTTGTCGAGGGCGGCGACGCCGTTCTTGATCAGCCCGGCGAGCGACGGGTCGGCCTTGACCTTGCCGTCGAGCCCCTCGACCACCTCGGCGTAGAACATGTCGCCCAGCCCGTCGTGCGGATAGAGCCGCCGGGTCATGGTCAAGAGCACCTCGGCCTCGTTGGCCGGGATCGCCTCGAGCTCCATGGCCCAGGCCCGGTCGCTGGCGACGATCAGGGTTCCACTCGTGCCCACCGCCACGGCGGCGGTCGCGGTGGCGGCGGACTTCAGGAATCGCCGCCGGTCGAGAATGTGCTTGCTCATCTTCGCCTCCCAGTCAGCGGTAGCGGCCGTGCTTCTGCAGCACCTCGATCTTGTAGCCGTCGGGATCCTGGATGAAGAAGAAGCGGGCCATCAGCCCGCCCTCGCGGAAGAACTCCTTGATCGGCTGCGGACCGACGCCGGCATCGCTCAGGCGCCGGTGCTCGGCGTCCAGGTCGCCGACGCAGAAGGCGACGTGCCCATAGCCCTCGCCGTGCGAGTAGGCCTCGGTGCGGCCCTTGTTGAGCGTCAGCTCAACCTCGAAATCGGCCTCCGCATTGCGCAGATAGACGAGGGTGAAGCCGTCGAAATCGAACCGGTCGGCGACCTCGAGGCCCAACGCCGTCCGGTAGAACGCGATCGACCGGTCGAGGTCGAGGACGCGGACCATCATGTGGATGGCCTTGGCCATGGGAACCCTCCGTGCTGGCGGGAAACTGGTATCAGCGCCGAAGCGGTGGCGGGTAGTAAGCCGCTACTACGGCGCCGACCTCTTGTCCGGACACGCTCCAAGGCGGTGGTCAGAGCGTTGACGCGGCGGGCAGACCAGCCGTCGCGAAGGTGGTAGGCATTCCCCGAATCCCGTCCACGGGGGCGGCAGAGAGCGAGAGGCACGTTGCGGAGCTCAGCGGCTACGACGCGACGGAAGGCGATCGGCGGCGGCCTGGCGTTGGCGGCGGGCGGCCTGCTGGCGGGGGGGAGTCGGCCTGCTGGCGCGGGCCTGTCGACCGTCGAGGCGACCATCATCGCGCGGCCGACGGTCCTGGAGATCGGCGGGCAGCGGGTCGGGCTGCTCACCTACGATGGCGTGTTTCCGGGGCCGGTGCTGCGCGCGCGGGCCGGCGACCTGCTGCGGCTAGAGTTCGCCAACGAGATCGACGAGCCGACCAATCTCCACTTCCACGGGCTGCACGTCTCCCCGGAAGGCAATGCCGACAATCCTTTCGTCACCGTCCAGCCGGGCGAGCGGTTCCTCTACGAGCTGCCGATCCCGCCCGGCTATGGCGGGACCTTCTGGTACCACCCGCACATGCACCACCGTCTCGCCAGACAGCTCTGGCGTGGGCTGGCGGGTGCGCTGATCGTCGAGCGGCCGGAGGATGCAGCGCTTGCCGGCTGCGACGAGCAGGTCGTCGTGATCAAGGACCTGACCGTGGTCGACGGCCGGCCGGCGCCGCACACCAACGCGGACTGGGCGCGGGGCAAGAGCGGCGAGCTGGTCCTCGCCAATGGGCAGGTGCGGCCAGTAGTGAACGCCAGCCGTTCGCCGGTCTGGCTCCGGCTGATCAATGCATGCAATGGGCGCGCCCTGCTGCTCGCTCGGGAGGACGGCCGGCCACTGACGGTGCTCGCCCTGGACGGCCACCTCCTGGAGACGCCCCAGACGCTGCCGGAGATCCTGATGACCCCGGCGCAGCGGGTCGAGCTGCTGGTGCCGCTGAGCCAGGGCGAGCAGGTGGCCCTCGTCTACCGGCCCTACAATCGCGGCGCCCGTCGCGAGCCGTCGCAGGTCGAGAGGCTGCTGACGCTGGAAGGGTCGGGACCGGCCGCCGCCCCCCTGCCGGAGCGGCTGGCGGCGGTCGAGCGGCTGGATCCGGCGGCGGTCGCCAACCGGCGCGGCTTCAAGATGGCGATGGCGTTCCTGCATGCGGACGGCAGCACGGCGCAGGAGCACGTGCCGATCCAGGCGAGGCTGGGCGACCTCGAATGCTGGGAGATCGTCAACGTCGACACCCAAGACCACGTGTTCCATCTGCACACTTGGCCCTTCCAGGTCTGGCGGCGCAACGGGGTGGCGGAGTCGGCGCCGGCCTGGCGCGACACGATCAATCTGCGGCCGGCGGAGCGGGTCGAGCTGCTGATCCCGTTTCGCGACATCGCCGGCAAGAGCCTGTTCCACTGCCACATCGCCGAGCACGGCGACGCCGGCATGATGGGGATCATCGAGGTCAGCCCCGACCTTCCGCCGAGCGGCCGAACCCGTCCTCGCCCGGAGCGAGCAGACCTCGATCGCGCATGGCCGCCAGGAGCCGATCCCGGATCGCTCTGCGGTCCAGGAGCACCTGACGCCGCGCCCGGCTGACCTCGGCGGCGGAATAAGGGGCGAAGGCAGGCCCGACCTGCCCGGCGCCATAGGTCGCCAGCACCCAGTTGAGCACGCCCGCCAGCCGAGCGTCGTCGAGGCGGGAACGCGCCACGCCCGGGACGCGCATCAGATAGTCTCGGCCGCCGGGGACCTGGGTGAACAGCCCGACGAAGCCGTCGAGCCGCGGGACGTGGCCGGGCGTGCCCTCGCCGGCGAAGCCGTGGCAGCCACGACAGCGCAGGGCGAAGTCGATCCGCGGACCGGTGAGCTGCTCGAGTGGAGCACCGGGGGTGTAGTCGGCGGCACCCGCGCCCGCACCAAGCGCCAGCCAGAGGAGGAGCGCGAGGCCCTTGCGCCTCACGCTTTGCCGATCACCACCTGGCTCGAGCAGTGATAGACCATGGTCGGCGCGCCAAAGCACCAGATGATGTCGTTGTTCAGCTCGGGCCGGTAGCTCGGCATCTCGCCCTCGGTGCCGAGGCACAGGCACTGGCCGCAGGAATCCTTGCCGCAGCAGTCCTGGTAGGCGATCAGGTAGGCTTGACCGTCGTCCGGGTTGACGCAGGTGCCGACCCAGCTGGTCGGCGACGCGACCGCGCCGGGGGGGCATTCGTTGTAGGTGCCGCCGCAGCAGGAGCACAGGAACCCGTCCGAGGAGCAGTTGCGCCAGTAGTTGCACTGGGTCGGGTCTTTGGTCTGCGCGGTCTTCGCGAACTCGTTGGCGTGGGCCATCTTGGTGCGGCCGCTGCGGTCGACCGGCAGCATCGGCAGGAGCGTGCCGCCGACCGCGGCGATGCCGATCCGCGTCAGGATGCTGCGTCGCGAGCTGCGCTGGGCGATCCGCCGCGCGCTGCTCTCCATCATGCGGTCGAACGCGTCGAGGATCATGCCGACACCCTCCGTGCTGCCTCGGCAGCCTCCCCGCCCTGGCCGGCCGGCGGCGGGCGGGTGCCGAGAAGATAGTCCTGCATCGAGGCGAACCCGCTCTCCTGGGCGACGAGCAGGCTCTCGAGATGTTCCCGGCTGTTGACGATGCCGGAGGAGCGGATGGTGCCCTCGGCATCGATCAGCACCGCGTGCGGCAGCTTGCCGATGCCGAGCGTGATGCCGACGATCGGTGCAATGGCCAGCGGCAGGTCCTGCAGCCGGTGCTCGGCGACCAGGGCCTCGTGCGAAGGACGGTCGCCGTCGCCCATCAGGACCACGTCCAGCAGGCCCCGCTCGCTGCGCGCGAAGGAGCGCGCCGTCGGCAGGAGTTTCTTGCACATCGGGCAGGTGGGCGAGACGAACAGCAGGAGCTGGCTGCGCCCGTCGCCGCGCCGGCCGCCGACGTGCAGCTTGCGGCCGGCGAGGTCGAGCAGGTCGAACTCGGGCGCCTGGTCGCCGATCCCCACCGCCGTGCGCGTGGTCAGGGCGCCCAAAGGCGCCACCCGCTCGTGCAGCACACCGACCTGACGGGCGAGGCCTAGCACCACCAGGGACAGGACCACGACCACGATCCAGAGCAGCACCTGCGAGACGGCCAGCGCCTCCATGGCTCACCTCGCTCCCAGCGGGTTGACCGGGGCGAGCCCGAACAGGCGCCCGGCGGCGGCGTGCAGCAGCAGGGCAGCCGCCACGGTCGCGATCACAGAGACGCCGTCGAGCCAGCCCAGCGCCCGCGAGGCCGGCGTGCCGACGACGAGCAGGAGCGCCACCGTGGCGAGCACGAGGTTGCGCGCGACCAACGGCCAGCCGATGCGCTCGCGCAGACGACCGATGGCGCAGCCGCAATCGATGTCGCTACGGCCGCGCAGCAGGTTGACCGCCATCGCGGCGGCAAACAGCAGCAGCAGGAGACCTGCGCCCAAGGCCGCGAGCGGTCGCGTCGCCGGGATCAGCAGCCCGGCCGCCACGGCGATCTCGAGACAGGGCAGAAGCAGCGCCACGGGCGCCACCAGCCGGTCCGGCAACAGGCGGTAGTTGGCGAGCACCCCGGCGAAGGCGTCGCGAGCCGCGAGCTTCGGCGGCCCGGCCGCGCCGAACACCGCCGCCAGAACCAGGGCGGCGGCGAGGGCCAGGGTCGGATCAAGCGACATGCGTGACCGCACCCCGCCTCATTCGCCGGTCGTGTAGAGCACGAACGGCGAGATGCCGATGCCTTCCTTGACGCCCTTGAGCGCGTAGGAGGTCGCGTCGAAGACCTGCAGCGAGGCGGTCTCGGTGAGCGCGAACATCAGTGGCTGGTCGTCGCCGGTGACGGCGAGCGATGCGGCATGGTGCTCGAGCGGCACGCGCTGCAGCCGCTTGCCACTCTTGGCTTCATACACCCAGACCTCGGCGCCGGCCTGCTTGTGGGTCCAGGGGCCGCCTTCGTGCATCAAAACGAACAGGCGGTCGGTCGGCGCATGGTAGGCGGCGATCTGCCAGCCCCCCGGCCGCCAGCCGTCCTCGCCCTGGCCCTGCAGCTTCCAGCGCTCGCCGATCACGGGCTTGCCGTCCATCGCCACCGGATAGACCCAGCCCTCGTAGGAGACGAAGAACGCCTTCTTGGCCGAGCGCGAGATCGCCGCGTGCTCGAACACCGGGTCGGTCTCGGAATCGAAGAACGGCTTGCCGTCCTCGATAGACGCCTGACCCGAGGCGTCGATGGTGATGTGCGCGAACGAGCCGTCGGGGCAGAGCGAGGCGACGGTGTTGTTGCCGGTGGGATAGGCGAGGCTGCAGCCGCCGGTCTCGATCTCGCCGACATACTTGTTGGCCTTGACGTCGATCAGGCTGAGGCCGAAGGCCGGGTCCATGTTGAACGAGTAGAGGTAGCGGCCGTCGTCGCTGAGCCGGAGATTGTTTTTCTTCGGCACGACCAGGAAGCGCCCCTTGGGTAGGACGACCTCGCCCGTCACGTTCAGAGTCTTGGCGTCGTAGGTCGTAACGACGTCGGTCCGGTCGCCGCGCGTGCCGCGCGACCAGTAGGTTTCGGCGACGTAGAAGGCGCTGTTGTCCTTGGCGAGGGCCATGGTGGCGACGTAGCCGGCGCTGGCCATGCCCTTGTACTCGAGCGTGTCGCCGTCGAGGATCCAGACCTTGGACGAGACGAGATAGGGGAACACCGGCTCCATGATATAGACCCAGTGCGGGCTGGCCTCCGGCAGGGTCCGGGTCGGGTGAGCCTCCTGCGTCCCAAGCGTGGCGCCCTCGGGGACCTGCGCCACGGCAGGCACGGCCACGAGCGTGGCAACCGCGATTGCCGAAAGACTGCTGCGCCAGCTGCGAACGCCGATCATGGCACCTCCCGCTACCTGCGCCGTTCTCGGCGCTTGCTGGTCCGGGCGCCGCTGTCGGCAGCTCCCGATGGCCGTTTGCAAGAGCCTAGAGGGCAGTAACTGGAAGCGCCAGAAATAAAATCTTAAACTGCAAACTCAGACGAAAGCACCAACCGCCAGTGGAAGTCCCGTGCGACGTTCCTCGCGGTGGCGGTCATCCCGCCCCAGATGCACAGCGCACACCACCCGCAGCATCGAGGTGAGATTGCGGACCTCGCCGTGCAGATCGAGGACCTCGTCGTGCAGCGCGGCGATGAAGCGCGGCGTGCTCATGCCCTCGCTCTCGGCCATCTCATCGAGGATCGCCCAGAACCGCGCCTCCAGCCGGATGCTGGTGACGGCGCCGTGGATACGGAGCGAGCGGGCGACCGGCTCGTATTCGGCGGGTGCGGTGGCGGCGTAGATCCGACACATGCCGAGGCTCCCTGGAAGTGTTCTTGTCTGGGAGCATAGCCGACATCCGGCGGACGAAAAGGGCCGAGCTCAGCGGACCAGCCGATAGCCTCCCGGCTCGGTCACCAGCAGCGAGGTCTCGCCCGGGCGGGGCTCGATCTTCTGGCGCAGGCGGTAGATGTGGGTCTCGAGGGTGTGGGTCGTGACTCCGGCATTGTAGCCCCAGACCTCGTCCAGCAGCACCTCGCGCGAGACCGGCCGGTCGCCGATCCGGTAGAGATACTTGAGGATCGCGGTCTCCTTCTCGGTCAGGTGGATCTTACGGCTGTCGCCGCGGACCAGCATCTTGGCGGCCGGCTTGAAGCTGTAGGGGCCGATCTGGAACACGGCGTCGTCGCTGAGCTCGAACTGGCGGAGCTGTGCGCGCAGGCGCGCCAGCAGCACACCCAGGCGGAACGGCTTGGCGATGTAGTCGTTGGCACCGCTGTCAAGGCCGAGGATGGTGTCGGCGTCGCCGCTGTGGGCGGTGAGCATGATCACCGGAGCCTTCACGCCCTGCTTGCGCAGAAGGCGGCAGACGTCGCGCCCGTCCATGTCGGGCAGGCCGACATCGAGCAGCACCGCGGCGAAGGGGTGCTGCTGGGCGAAGTCGAGCGCCTCCTTGCCGGTGCCCGCCTCGCGTGCCTCGAAGCCCTCGTGCAGGGAGAGCTGCTCGACCAGCTCGTGCCGCAGGGCGACGTCGTCGTCGACGATCAGGATGAGATTGGTCGAGTTCATGACTGGCGCAAAATCCGCTTCGGAACCGGTCCGAGTGCCGAGCGCGCCACAGATTGGCGCGCGACGCAAGGGTGCAGACGCATCGCTATCGACCGCGACGCGACAAGCGCCTATGGCCATTCCCGCAAATGACCCGACGTGCTCATCCCCAGATCAGAGCGGGCTCGGCCCGCATGGCCGAGCCGGGCGGCTGAGCCTTGGCGCTGGCACTCTATCTGCTCGCGCTCGCCGCGCTGGCGGTGCAGGCTCCACGCGAGGTGTGGAGCCCCGGCACCGGTGCCTTCATCTTCGTCCTGGGCTGGATCGGCGTCTGGCGCTGGAGCTGGGGTGCCGTTCATCTCGTCCGCTCGCTCTGGTACCGCCGCGTGGTGTTCCCCCGCTGGCGCGCCCAGAGCGACCGTATCGCGCAAGGGGACGCCGCGGCCGAGCTGGCGGCTGGCGAGGTATTCATCGTAGTCACCTGCTATCGCATCCCGGCGGAAACCTCGATCATGGCGTTCACCGCCGCCTTCGCCGAGGCCGCGCGCTATCCGCGGCCGGTGACCGTGGTCGCGGCGGTGGTCGAGCTCGCCGACCAGCGGCTGGTCAAGGATCTGTTCCGGCGTCTGGCACCGCCTCGGCAGGTACGGCTGATCCTGGTGCGCGGCAGGGCCAGCGGCAAGCGGGAGGCGCTGGCGCGGGCGCTGCGCGCGGTGTCGCGCACGGCTCCCAGGCGTGACGCGATCGTGGTGGTGCAGGACGGCGATGCGGTGCTGCCGCCCGGCTGCCTCGCACGCACCCTGCCCTTCTTCCGCCTGCTGCCTTCGCTCGGTGCGCTGACGACCGACGAGGACTGCGTCGTGCCCGAGGGTGGGCGCGCAATGCGGGCCTGGCACCGGCTGCGCTACGCCCAGCGGCATCTGCTGATGGGCTCGCTCGGCCTGTCGCGCCGGCTGATCACGCTGACCGGCCGGATGTCGGCCTATCGCGCCCCGATCGCGACAGATCCGTCCTTCATCGACCTGATCGCCAACGACACGCTGGACCATTGGCGCTACGGCCGGCTGCCTCTGCTGACCGGCGAGGACAAGTCGGCCGCCTACTGGCTCCTGGCGCGCAATGTGCCTTCCCTCTACGTCCCCGACGTGACCGTGCTGACCATCGAGCAGCCGCCGGCGCCCGACCTGCTGCGCGCCTCCACAGCACTGATGCTGCGCTGGTTCGGCAACATGCTGCGCGCCAGCGGCCGCTGCCTGGCACTCGGCCCGCTCCGCGTCGGCTGGTTCGTCTGGTGGTGCCTGCTCGACCAGCGGATCTCGATGTGGACGCCGCTGGTCGGCCCGATCGCCGCGATCCTGCTGGCGCTCACGGTCAGCCCCGCCTTCCTCTACGCCTATCTCTTGTGGGTCATGGTCACGCGCCTGCTGCAGAGCCTGCTCCTGCTCACCGTCCGGCCGGCGATCCATGGGCTTTGGCCGCCGCTGCTCTACTTCACGCAGCTGTACGGGGCGCTGGTGAAGACCTGGGTGCTGTTCCGGCTCGACCGGCAGCGCTGGACGCGGCAGCGGATCGACCTGTCCTTGGGCCTCAGCCCGGGGCGGGCGCGCCTGCGGGCCGCGACGTCGCTGGGCCTCCACCTGTTGGCACTGGGCTCGCTGGTGGCGGCAGTGGCCTTGACCACCGGGCTCGCGCCGCTGCCGACCCACGCCCTGCTCGCACGTCTGCTCTAGGAGGCGGTGATGAAGCCGCAGCTCGTCCATGAGGCCGAGATCCACCGCCAGCATGTCCGCCTGCGCATCCCGATCGCGGTCGAGATCGACGGCACCCGCTTCTCGGTCGACGACTGGTCGATGGGCGGATTCGGCGTCGCCGGGCCGATCACGTCGCGCCGCGACGGCGAGCGGTTCGCGACGCGGCTGGTCTTCCCGTTCGAGGATTTCGAGCTGACCCTGCGGCTCGAGGCCCAGATGATCTACGTCCTGCCCGACCTGCCGCGGTTCGGCGCCAAGTTCGTGGCGCTGTCGCAAGGCCAGATCAACCTGTTCCGCTACGTCGTCGATTCCTATCTCTCTGGCGAGATCGTGTCCGGCGGCGACATCCTGAGCGTCGTCGGCAGCGAGCAGGCGGCCGAGGCGCGCGTGCAGCGGCTGTTCACCGCCCTCAACGAGGAGGACAGCCTCGGCCGCCGCGTGCGGCGCTATGTCGGCGTCGGGCTGATGGCGGTGGCGGGCATCGGCCTGACCGGGCTGATCGTGGCGGGCCTCTATCAGCGGCTGCTGGTGGTCAGCACCGACCGCGCGGTGATCGAGGCGCCGCTCTATCGGCTGGCCGCACCGGCGGCGGGCGTGGTCGAGGCCAGCAATGCCGGCCTGCTGCGGCGCGGCGACACGGCGGCACGGCTGGTGGCCGGGAGCGATCCGCCGATCCCCGTGCCGAGCCCGTGCGAGTGCGTCCTGGCGGAATGGGTGATCCCGCCGGGCGCCATGGCACAGGCCGGCCAGACCCTGGCGACCCTGGTGGCGGCCGACCAGCCCCTCACCGTGCGCGCCGAGGTGCCGCTCGCCGACGCGCGCAAGCTGCGGATCGGCCAGATCGCGGAGGTCTCGGTTCCCGGCCATGAGGAGCCGGTGCGCGCCCAGATCGAGCGGATCGACTTCCGCCTCGGCGGGCGCCGCCCGGGCGAGCCCGCGGAGCTCGGCCCGGTGGAAACGCTGAGCGTGCCGGTGATCGTTCGCCCCGACCGCCCGTTCGACTTCGACACGCTCGGCTATGCCGTCAGCGTGACGTTCCTGTGAGCATCGGGCCGTGACGGCCGCGCACCCGCCCACCGTGCCCCTTGCGGTGACGGAGCTGGGCGACGGGCCGCCGCTGCTGTTCCTGCACGGGCTCCTCGGGCGGGCGCGGAACTGGCTGACCGTCGGCCGAGCCATGGCCGATTCACACGCGGTCCAGCTCGTCGATCTGCGCAATCACGGCGCCTCGCCCTGGTCCGACGTGGCCGGATACGCCGCGATGGCCGCCGATATCGCGAGCCTGATCGAGTCCGGGGGTGCGGGGCCACCGACGCTGGTCGGGCACAGCATGGGCGGCAAGGTCGCGATGACGCTCGCCCTGAGCCGACCGGAGCTGCTGCGGCGGCTGATCATCGTCGACATCGCGCCGGTGCGATACGCCTCGGGCTACGAGCGCTACATCGAGGCCATGCTGGCGGCCGACCTCTCGCCCGGCCGACGCCGCACCGACGTCGACGCCGGGCTCGCCGCCGCCGTGCCGGATGCGGCGATGCGGGCGTTCCTGATGCAGAACCTGGAGAGTCGCGACGGCAGGCTCGCCTGGCAGCCGAACCTCGCCGTGCTGCTCACGGCGATGCCCGAGCTCATGGACTTCCCCGCGGACCTGCCAGCCGGTGCGTTCGCCGGACCGACCCGCAGCCTGCGCGGCGAGCGCTCGGACTATGTCGGCCCGGCGGGCGAGGCAGCGCTGCGGCGCCTGTTCCCGGACGCCACGGTCGCCGCCGTTCCCGGCGCCGGACACTGGCCGCACGCGGAGCAGCCCGCGGCGTTCCTCGCCGCGCTGCGGGAGGCGCTGTCCGACTAGGGCGCGATGCGGTCGAGAGCAGCGACGAGCCGCTCGAGCTCGGGCTCATCGATCACCATGACACGGAGATGCGCCACGGTGTTGCGGACATAGTCGGCACAGCCGCCCGCGAGCCCGTGCCCTTGGCGAACGAGCTCGAGGGTCCGGTCTGGACCGAGGTCGCCGGCGTACTGCCCGTGCTCCGGCCGCGCGACATAGCACCAGGCCTCGACGTCCGCGCCGCTGTCGAGCAGGCGCAGCGGCAGGCGGACCCGGTCATAGACATAGACGTCGAGCAGCTCGCGGGCATCGAGATAGGCCGTGACCTCGGCCTCACGCTCGGGTGCGACCCCGATCGCGCGGCCGATGCAGCTGCCGCCGCGGAGCAGCCCGAGCACCAGCCCGGGCCGCGCCGCCGTGCCGCGATAGTGGGTGGAGTAGACGCACAGCGCCCGGCTCCAGCCGTCGAGCCGCGCCGGCTCGAACGCCTCGTAGGCGATGCCCGGGTTCCACATCAGCGAGCCGTAGCCGAAATACCAGACCAGCCCGCCGCCCATCAGGCCGCTCAGGCCTCGCCGTTGGACTGGGGCCGGCGGACATAGGCTTGGCCGGCCTGGATCACGCCGCGCCGGATCGCCCGGGTGCGCTCGAACAGGTCGAAGAGCGCGGCACCCTCGCCCCAGCGGATGGCGCGCTGCAGCGCCACCAGGTCCTCGGTGAAGCGGCCCAACATCTCGAGCACCGCCTCGCGGTTGCCAAGCAGCACGTCGCGCCACATGGTAGGATCGGAGGCGGCGATGCGCGTGAAGTCGGTGAAGCCACCGGCGGCGTACTTGAACACCTCGGTCCGCGCCTCGTCCTCGAGGTCGGCGACGGTGCCGACGATCGTGTAGGCGATCAGATGCGGCAGGTGCGAGGTGATCGCGAGCACCCGGTCGTGGTGCTCGGGCGTCATCACGTCGACGTCGGAGCCCGCGAGCTCCCACATGGCGCGGATGCGCTCGACCGCCAGCGGGTCGGTGTCCTCGATCGGGGTGAGGATGCAGCGACGGCGCTCGAACAAGGTGGCGAACGCCGCGTCCGGGCCGGAATGCTCGGTGCCGGCGACCGGATGGCCTGGGACGAACAGGGCGGGCGTCGGCAGATGGGGGACGACGTCGCGCACGATCTGCGCCTTGATCGAGCTGACGTCGGTGACCAGCGCGTCGGCGGGCAGACCGGGCCGCATCGCCGCCGCGACCTCGCCCACGGCCGCCGGCGGCACGCCGAGCACCACCAGATCGGCCCCTTCGACCGCGGCGGCGGGGTCGGCCTCCGCCCGGTCGCACAGCCCGAGCTCGAGCGCCCGCGCGCGGGTGCGCTCGCCCCGGGCGAAGGCGACGATCTCGCCCGCCGCGCCGTGGTGGCGCAGCACGGCCGCCAGCGAGCCGTTGATCAGCCCGATGCCGAGCATCGCGACGCGACGGAACGGGCTCATGCCTGCGCCCGGCCGCCGACGAAGGCGGACAGCGCCTCGACCAGACGCCGGTTCTCGGCCTCGAGGCCGATGCTGATCCGCAGGCAGTCGGGCAGGCCGTAGGCGCCCATCTGGCGCGGAATGACGCCCGCACGCTCGAGATGGGCGTTGGCGGCGGCGGCATCGCGGCCAGCGCCAGCGGGAAACTCGACCAGGACGAAGTTGCCGAGGCTGGGATGGACCTGGAGGCCCAGTGCCGTGACCTCGCGGGTCACCCAGGGCAGCCAGGTGCGATTGTGGGCGCGGGCGGCCTCGGCGTGCGCCTCGTCCGCCAGGGCCGCGACGCCGGCGGCCTGGGCCGGGAGCGAGACATTGAACGGGCCGCGCACCCGGTTGAGCACGTCGACAATACCGGCACCGCCGGTGAGCCAGCCCAACCGCAGCGCCGCGAGGCCGTAAAGCTTGGAGAAGGTACGCAGCATCACCGTGTTCGCGGTGGCCGAGGCCAGCTCCTGCCCGCTGTCGTAGTCGTGCGCCTCGGCATATTCGGCATAGGCGGCGTCGATGACCAGGATGACGTCCTCGGGCAGGCCGTCGCGCAGCCGGCGCAGCTCCGCCCCCGAGAGATGGCTGCCGGTCGGGTTGTTGGGGTTGGCGAGGAAGACCAGCCGGGTCCGCGAGCTGACCTTGGCGAGCAGCGCGTCGACATCGGCGCGCAAGGCCGTCTCGGCCGCCGCGACCGGTTGCGCCCCCGCCGCCAGCGCGGCAAGCGGGTACATCAGGAAGCCGTGGCGGCTGTAGAGCACCTCGTCGCCCGGGCCGGCATAGGCTCGGACGAGCAGCGAGATCAGCTCGTCCGAGCCGGCGCCGCAGACGATCAGGTCCGGGTCGAGATTGTGGCGCCGGGCGATCGCGTGACGCAGCTCCGTCGAGCCGCCCTCGGGGTAGCGGTGCAGCTCGACCGCCAGCTCGCGATAGGCCGCCATGGCCAGCGGGCTCGGCCCGAGGGGACTCTCGTTGGACGACAGCTTGGCCACCGGCATTGCCGCGCCGACGGCCGACTTGCCGCCGACATAGGGCACGATCTCCAGGATGCCGGGCCGCGGCCTGGGCGAGCTCATCGGAAGTCCTCGAATGCGGCGTCCCGCCGGTCAGTCGCCGACGGCGAGGGGACGGGCATAGCCGCCGAGCCAAGTGCAGCGCAAGACTAGCCTGCCCGGCTCGACCAGCGCGGCGACGCGCTCGTCCCCGGCGGCGAAGAAGCCTTCGAGCTCGACTAGCCGCAGGAGGCGCCTCTCGCCGGCCGGTACGGCGTCGAGCTGGCGGGGTACGAGGCCCACCGCCCGCAGCAGCTCGCCCAGCCGATCCTCCGTGAGGTCGTCAGCGGTGGCGACCGACAGCAGCGTCAGGTCGTCGCCGGAGGGGTCGGGCGGAAAGGCGCCGACGACGAGGGCATCGATGCCGCTGCCGACGAACGGCAGGGCGGCGACCACGCGCAGGCCCGTCGCGGCGAGGTCGACCCACCAGCTCTCGCCGGTACCCGGCACCGGCAGGACGACGAGGTCGGCCTCGCCTTCGCGGACGAGCCGCAGGGCCGCCGCGCTGTGGGCGATCCGCCGGAGCGGTGCGATCGCGCCGAAATGGTCGCGGGCCAGATCCCACAAGGCTTCGCGCCCGGGCGGGACGCAGGCCGCGACCGCGAGCGGTGCCTGGGCGCGCGTCGTGGCGGCGAGCAGCTCGCGCCACATCCGCACCAGGGTGGCGGTGGGGAAGCGGCCGCCGGCCTGCGCCACCAGCCGGCGCAGGATCGCCGCCTCGCGCCCGGGCCGGATCGCCGGCCGGCCGTCGGTCTCCTGGCGCTTCAGGGCGGCGATGGCACGCACGACGTGCAGCCTCTCGGCCAGCAGCTCGACCACGGCCCGGTCGATGCGGTCGACCTCTCGCCGCAGGCCGGCGAGCTCCGTTTCGGACGGGGTGGGCATGGCTCGAGCGGCTCTCGCGCAGACGGGGTACTCCGGGCGCGTAAAACGCCCGCGCCGCCCGGCTTGTCAATCGGCGAGCTGCGTGCCGCTAGCGGGATGGGGCGGCGCCGCCGGCGGACACGGCACCCGCGAGCGCGTCGTCGGGCAGGCCACACGCCGCGGGCCCGTAGGGAGATCCGCAAGCCGGATCCAGTTCGGCGCGGCGCGCTCGAGGCGCTCCGATTGACGCTGGTTCTTCCGGCTCCGTCTCATCGACCGTTCGCCCTTACCCTTTTCGCACCACCCGCATCTCCGACAGCCCCGGCCGGGATCGACGCTTCAGGCGCCGACCTCGCCCGGAACCCTGTAGACGCCGCCCTTCGCCATCAACGCCCAGGCGATGCGGGCGTTCTTGTTGGCGAGTGCCACGGCGACGACCAGCTTGGGCTTCCTTGCCAGCATGCGCGCCAGCCAGGAGCCTGCCGGCGCTCCCTTGCGCGAAGCCCACCGTACCAGCGCGACCGCGCCGCAGATCAACAGGCGTCGCAAATCTCGCTGGCCCATCTTGGTCGTAGCGCCAAGCCGCACCTTGCCGCCGGACGAGCTCTGGCGCGGGGTGAGCCCGAGCCAGGCTGCGAAGTCGCGGCCTTTGGCGAAGCCCTCTGGCGGTGGTGCCAGAGCTTCCATGGCGGTGGCGCAGATCACCCCGATCCCCGGTATGGTCATCAGCCGCCTCGCGGTCTCGTCCTTGCGGGCCCGCTGGCGCAGCTCGCGCTCCAGCCGCGCGATCTGGTCGCCGAGCGAGCCGACATGCGCGAGCAGCATCCGGCAGATGGCGACCACCACCGGCGGCAGGCGGCCCTCGGGCTCCTCCTCCAGAGCCTGGGCAAGACGTGCCACGTGGGCGGGACCGTTGGGGGCGATGACGCCGTACTCGGCCAGGTGGCCGCGCAACGCATTGATGGTCTGCGTCCTCTGGCCGACCAGCAGATCCCGAGCCTTGAAGGTCATGGCCGACGCCTGCTTCTCGACGCTCTTTGCGGCCACCAAGCGCATCGTGGGGCGCGACGCAGCCTCCGCGATCGCCTGCGCGTCGGCAGCGTCGTTCTTGTTGCGGCCGACGAACGGCTTGACATGGATCGGGGCGATCAGACGTACCTCATGCCCAAGCGCACCAATCTCCCACGCCCAGTAGTGGGCGCTCCCGCACGCTTCCATCGCGACCAGACAAGGCGGCGTCGCAGCGAAGAACTCGAGCAGCTTGCCACGCGCCAGCTTCCGGCGGAATGCCACCGACCCGTCGGCGCGTGCGCCGTGCAGCTGGAAGACGTTCTTCGCCAGATCCAGCCCGATGATGCTAACCTCCGCCATGGACGCCTCTCCTCTTGCGGACCAACGCTCCGCAACCTTGGCACACTGATGCCGTCGGAGGGGCGTCCACCCCATCGGCGAGCTGCGCGCGGCTAACGGGAGGGGGTGGCGGTGCCGGCGGAGACAGCGCGCCCGAGGGTCGCGTCGTCGGGCAAAGCGTGCGCCCAGCGCTCGCGCTCGTTGACGGAATAGTAGGGCAGGTAGTGCGGCAGGCTCTCCTGCGGCAGGACCGCGTCGCTGAGATTGTCGAGGATCAGGACGCGGCCGTCGAGATAGGCCGCCAGCACCGCATGCGGCAGGTTGCGCGCGACGTCCTGGAGCACCACGAGCCGCAGTCGCTCGGCCGGCACGCCGAGCAGCCGGAGCGAGCGGTACTTGGCGATGGCATAGTCCTCGCAATCGCCGGCACGGCGGAAGAACTCGAACGGCGTCGCCCAGTAGTCGCTGCGGCCGTAATTTTCGGCGTCCGTCCGATAGTGCCAGCCGTTGACGAAGCGGTTGACCTCGCGCAGCTGGACGGCCGGCGGTGCGCCGTCGAGCGAGCGCAGCAGCCGCGACCATGCCCGCGCGGCGTGGCTCGGGCACTGCTCGGGCGCAGCACGGCAGGCGGCGGTGAGCGGCGCTTCGGCCTGCATGCGCGCGAGCACGGCCTGCCATTGCGGCAGCTCGCGCAGCGCCTCGGACTGGTATTCGGCCGTACCGAACAGGGTGGGGGCTGCAAGTGCCGGGCCGCCGGCCAGTCCGGCGACGGTGGCGACGAGCGTGGCGCGAATGACGCTGCGCACGACTGGGGCTCCGTCCTCGAGGCGGTCCGGTGCGTCCGGATCCGTTGCTGACGGCAAGCCTGCGCAATCGCGGTGAACGATTTCTTCCCGAACTCGTGCCGATGCGCGCCGCGAGTAGCGCGGTACGGTCAGACGGGCGCGCGGCGCTCGCCGAGACGGAGCACGTAGGAGATGATCTCAGCGACGGCCTGGTAGTGCGCCTGCGGGATCAGCTCGCCCGGCTCGCAGGCGGCATGCAGGGCGCGCGCCAAGGGCGGATTCTCGATCACGGGGATGCCGTGCTCGGCCGCGATCTTGCGAATTCGCAGCGCCAGGACGTCGAGCCCCTTGGCCAGGACCTCGGGGGCGGCCGTCTCGCCGGCCTGATAGCGCAGGGCCACGGCGTAGTGCGTCGGGTTGGTGACGATGACGGTCGCGCGCGGCACGTCCGCGATCATGCGGCGCCGCGCCCGCTCCAGCCGGATAGCGCGCCGGCGCTGCCGGACATGAGGGTCGCCGTCGCTCTGTTTGAGCTCGTCGAGCAGCTCCTGGCGCGACATGCGCATCCGCCGCATGAACTCGAAATGCTGGTGGCCGTAGTCGGCGAGCGCCAGCAGCAGGGCGGTGACGGCCAAGCCGACCAAGCAGCGCCCCGCGAGCTCGACCAGGAGCGCCGCAAACGGCCCCGGTGCCAGCGCGCTCGCCGCCAGGATGCGCGGCAGCTCGGGCCGCAGCAGCCAGACGAGCGCCGTCGCGACCAGCGCGAGCTTCGCGATGCTCTTGGCAAGCTCGATGAGGGTTCGCAGGGAGAACAGGCGCTGCGCGCCCGCGAGGGGCGAGATGCGCTCGAGCTTCGGCTTGAGCGGCTCGGCGCTCCACACCACCGCGTTCTGCAGCACGGCGGCCACGATGGGGGCCGCCGGGAACAGCAGGAGCGGCAGGAGCACCGGCATACCCAGCGCCGACAGGAGCAACCAGCCCAGTCGCGCCAACCCTGCGCCATCCACCGGCACGGCATGAGCGTCGCGCAGGAGGGCCGCTCCCGCGGTGGCCAGGGCTCGCGCCGCCTGCGGAGCGCCCACGACCGTGAAGCCCGCGGCGGCGGCGAGCAGCATAAGCGTCGCCACCTCGCGGGAGACGACGAGCTGGCCCTTGGCGCGCGCCTCCTCCAGCCGGCGCTGGGACGGCGCCTCGGTCCGCTGGGCGTCGTCGTGATCCTCCGCCAGCTCAGCCGCCCGGCCGGAGCCAGACGAAGCTGGCGCCGAGCGCGCCGTCGAACAGCTCCAGCGCGGCCGGCAGCGAGAGCTGGAGGATGAGCAGCGCCATCAGGAGCTGCAGCGGCAGTGCCACGAACAGGACCGGCAGCGAGGGCACCATGCGCCCCAGCGCGCCGAGCGCCAGGTTGACGAGGAAGCCGGCCAGGATCATCGGCGCCGCGATCCTGGCGCCGGTGGCGAGCATGCCGCCGAACAGGCCCAGCACGAGCTCGCCGGCCGGAGCGGTGTCGAGCGGTGCGCCGACGGGAAAGAGCGCGTAGCTCGCCGCCAGCGCGCGCAACAGCAGGTGGTGCAGGTCGGCGGCGAACAGGATCGCCAGCGCCGCCACGGTGAGAAACGTGCCGGGCAGCGTGCCCGGCGTCGCCTCGTTGGGGTCGAGCATGCCAGCCGCCGAGAGGCCGGACTGGCTGGCGATCAGGCTGCCGCCGACATGGACGGCGGCCAGGGTCAGCTTGGCCGCGAAGCCGAGCAGCAGGCCGAGCCCGATCTCCGGCAGCAGCCGGACGGCCAGGGCCACCGGCTCGTCGGGCAGTGTCGCGCCGGGGGCGAGCACAACGGGTGCCAGCAGGATGGCGACGAGAACGGCGAAGGCGAGGCGGAGCCGCGGCAGGACGTAGTGCTCGCCGAAGCCGGGCAGGATCATCAGGGCGGCGCCGACCCGGGCGAAGACCAGCAGCACGCCCCCAACCTGGCCACCCAGCAGCTCGGCGGGAGTGGCAGCGGCGAGGGTCACGAGCCCCCCGACGCCGCGATCCGCGCGAACAGCTCGCGGGTGAAGTCCCCGAGCAGCGAGACCGCGAACGGCAGGGTCAGCAATTGGGCTAGGAGGATCGCCACCAGCTTGGGCAGGAAGGACAGCGTGCTCTCCTGGACCTGGGTCAGCGCCTGCAGCAGCGAGATGGCGACGCCGACGACGAGCGCCGCGAGCAGCCCGGGCGCGCCGAGCAGGAGGGTGACCCAGAGCCCTTCGCGGGCGACGGCGAGCACGGCCTCGGCGGTCATGGCGCGCCGCTCAGATCGGCATCCGCATGATCTCCTGATAGGCGGAGATCACGCGGTCGCGGATGGCTGTCATCTTCTGCAGGCTCAGCTCCGCCTCGCTCACGGCCTCGACCACGTCCTGCAGACTCGCCCGGCCGCTCAGTGCCTCGACCGCCTTGGCCTCGCCGGCGCGCAGCTCGCTGCCGGCACCGCGCAGCACGGCGGCGAAATCCGCGCCCGCAGCCGAGCCCGCCATCTCCCCGGGCCCATCCGCCCGGCGGGCGGCGACACCGTAGGCCTTGAGCGCCTGGCCGATCCCGGCGACCGACATCCCGCCTCCGCGCCGCTAACGCAGCAGATCGAGCGTGCGCCCGATCATGCTGCGGGCGAGCTGCAGCGCGTTCAGATTGGCCTCGTAGGAGCGCTGCGCCTCGCGCATGTCGACCAGCTCGATCAGCGGATTGACGTTCGGGTACTTGACGTTGCCGTCGGCATCCGCCGCCGGATGGCCGGGCTCGTGGCGCAGCTCGAAGGGGCTCGCGTCGAGGCCGTACCGGCTGACGCCGACCAGCTCCACGCCGGTGGCGCGGTCCCGCTTCTCGGCGAAGCTCACCGTCCGGCGGCGGAAGGGATCCTCGCCGGGGGACAGCCCGGTCGATTCGGCGTTGGCGAGGTTCTCGGCCGTCACCTGCAGCCGGGCCGATTGGGCCCGCATGCCGGCGGCGGCGATGGTCATGGCGCTGCTCAGGTTCATGGCGGTGCGTTCCGATGCTCAGGGACGGCCGGGCTCAGGAGGCGGCGATGCCGGCGGCCGTGCGGAACATGCCGAGATAGCGGCGGTAGAGGCCGGTCGCGAGCTGGTGGTCCTGCTCTGTGGCGGCCATCTTGCGCATCTCGTCCGGCAGATCGACGCCATTGCTGGAGGGCTTGAGCTCGACGTCGCGGTCGATCTGCTCGCGGAACGGACTGGCGGCCGCGGCCGGCGCCGCGAGGTGGGCCGCAGCGGTCCGCACGGGCTGCAGTGCGCCGTCGCCCCGGCTGCCCAGCAACGCTGCGAAATCGGCGGGCGCCAGGTCGCGCGGCCGGTAGCCCGGCGTGTCGGCGTTGGCGACGTTGCCGCCGAGCACGGCCTGGCGCTGGCCGAGCCAGGCGAGCCGCCCGGAGATCAGCTCGAACAAAGCGGGGCGGGCTTGCAGCATGAAGTGGGCCTCGTTCGCCGGACCGGACGGGGGCGGCGTGGATTGCAGTATCGGCCCGGTACGGTTAACAGCCCCTTAAGTCCCGCCTGCGAGGATGGTGGCGTCGCAGCCGGAGGCCGCTCATGCTCTACCTCAGCCGACGCGAAGGCGAGGCCGTGGTGATCGACAACGAGATCGAGGTGCGGGTGGTGGCCGTGCGCGGCAAGACCGTGCGTCTGGGCCTGCGCTTTCCACCAAAGGTCTGCGTGCTGCGCGAGGAGGTGTTCCTGCAGATTCGGGAAGGCAACGAGGCGGCCGCCCGCTGCGCGGCCGAGCTCTTGGGCGAGGACGGGCCGGCATGAACGGAGCGGCGCTGCGTCCACCGGTCGCCGTGGTGATGGGCAGCAACTCCGACTGGTCGACGATGCGCCACGCCGTGGCCGTGCTCGACGAGCTGGAGGTGCCCAACGAAGCCCGGATCGTCTCCGCCCACCGCACGCCCGAGCGGCTCTACACATTCGCCCGGGGTGCGCGTGACGCGGGCTTCAAGATCGTCATCGCCGGCGCCGGCGGTGCTGCGCACCTGCCGGGAATGATCGCCGCCCTGACCACCCTGCCCGTGCTCGGCGTGCCGGTGGAGAGTGCTGCCCTGCGCGGCGTCGACAGCCTCCACTCGATCGTCCAGATGCCCGGCGGGGTGCCGGTCGGCACGCTGGCGATCGGCCGGGCGGGGGCGATCAACGCCGGCCTGCTCGCGGCGGCGATCCTGGCGCTGGGCGACCCGGCGCTGGCCGACCGGCTCGCGGCCTGGCGGGCCCGCCAAACGGAGGCGGTGGCCGAGCTGCCGACCGAGGCCGAGCCGTGAGCCCCATCCCGCCGGGCGCCACCATCGGCATCCTCGGCGGCGGCCAGCTCGGCCGCATGACGGCGATGGCGGCCGCACGGCTGGGCTATCGCTGCCACATCCTGGCGCCCGAGGCGGAGAGCCCGGCGGCCGACGTCGCGGCCGCGTTCACCTGCGCCGGCTACGAGGATCGGGCGGCACTGGATGCGTTCGCGGCGTCGGTCGATGTCGTTACGCTCGAGTTCGAGAACGTGCCGGTTTCGACGCTGGAGCGTCTGGCGGCGTCGCGCCCGGTGCGCCCCAGTGCCGCCGTGTTGCGCATCACCCAGGACCGGCTGGCCGAGAAGGCCTGCGCCGAGAGCCTCGGGTGCCCGGTGACCGCCCATGCAAGGGTATCCAGCGCCGACGACCTCGCCCGGTCCCTGGAGGAGCTCGGGGCGGGGGTGCTGAAGACGACACGCTTCGGATATGACGGCAAAGGGCAGCGGCGCATCGCTCCGGGCTACGATCTCGAGGCCGCGATCGCCGCGCTGGGCCAGCCGGTGCTGATCCACGAGGCCTGGGTCGACTTCGCGCTCGAGCTGTCCGTGATCACGGCGCGCAGCCCCAGCGGGGAGACCCGCAGCTACGTGCCGGTCGAGAACCGGCACCGGGATCACATCCTCGATCAGACGATCGCCCCCGCCCCCGTGCCAGCGGAGATCGCGGTGGAGGCGATGGCGATGGCCGAGCGGATCGCCGGGGGGCTCGGCCTCGAGGGCCTGCTCGCGGTCGAGATGTTCCTGACCCGCGACGGCCGGCTGCTGGTCAACGAGCTGGCGCCGCGGCCGCACAATTCGGGGCATTGGACCATCGACGCCTGCGCCGTCAGCCAGTTCGAGCAACTGGTGCGGGCGGTCTGCGACCTGCCGCTGGGCGACCCGGCACGCTTCGCCGATGCCGAGATGACCAACCTGCTCGGCGACGAGGCGGACCGCTGGCCCGAGCTGCTCGCCGAGCCAGGCGCGCGCCTGCATCTCTACGGCAAGCGCGAGGCGCGGCCGGGTCGCAAGATGGGCCACGTAACGCGGCTCAGGCGATGATGTCCGGAATCCGGTCGCTCTCCATGTGGGCGATGCGGTCCTTCAGCGCGAGCTTCTGCTTTTTCAGCCGCTGCAGCTCGACCTCGTCGCGGGTGCCCTCCTGGGCGAGCTGGGCAATACGCTGATCGAGCGCGCGATGCGCCGCGCGGAGCGTGTCCAGCCGGGTGTCGATCTCGGTCTTGGCCGGACCCTCATCCATGATGCCATGCCATTGTCGAACGGTCTTGGCCGCTATAGCACAGGGGTGCCGGACGAGGCCACTTTCCCCGGCGTGACGGAGGCGGCAGGGCGCGGCGATGACCAGGCTGATCGCCGATATCGGCGGGACCAACGCGCGCTTCGCCCTGGTCGACGCGGCCGGCGCGATCGGCGACGAGCGCACCCTGCTCGTCCGCGACTTCCCGGACCCGGGATCGGCGATCGAGGCCTATCTGGGCGACCGCCGGGCCGAGGAGGCGGTGATCGCCGTGGCGACCCCGGTCGAGACCGAGGAGATCGGCTTCACCAACAGCCCCTGGCGGTTCACGCGCGGCGGCCTCAAGACGCGGCTCGGGCTGCGCGAGCTGGCCGTGATCAACGATTTCGCCGCCCAGGCGCTGGCCATGCCGCATCTGGCGTCGGCCGAGATCGAGCTGTTGGGCGGCGGCCCGGCGGCGCCCGGGCGGGCCGCCGGCGTGATCGGCGCCGGCACGGGCCTCGGCGTCTCGGCGCTGGTGCCCGGCAAGGCGGGCTGGACGGCGTTGCCCACCGAAGGCGGCCACGTCTCGTTCGCACCCGGCAACGAGCGCGAGGACCGGGTCCTCGCCGTGCTGCGCGGCCGCCTCGGCCATGTCTCGAACGAGCGGCTGCTGTCCGGCCAGGGGCTGCTCAATCTCGCCCAGTCGCTGGCCGCCATCGACGGCCGGATCACCGAGGCCGGTACGGCCGAGGAGGTGACCGAGGCGGCGCGGCGCGGTAGCTGCCCGGCCTGCGTCGAGGCCGTGACGCTGTTCAGCACCCTGCTCGGCTCGGCCGCCGGGGATCTGGCGCTCACCGTCGGCGCACGCGGCGGGATCTATGTCGCCGGCGGCGTCTGTCTACGGCTCGGCTCCCTGTTCGACCGCGCCGCCTTCCGGCGCCGCTTCGTCGACAAGGGCCGCATGCGCGCCTACCTGGAGCCGATCCCGACCTGGCTGGTGCTGCGTGGCGACACGGGCCTGATCGGCGCGTCGCACTACCGGCTGGCCGGCGATTGAGCGAGCTGCCCGAGTGCGAGTTCTGGCGCTTCTCGCTGGACCGCTACTCCAGGCCCGGCGTCGCCGAGGCCTGCCTGGAGCTGCAGGACCGCGACGGCGCCGACGTCAACCTGCTCCTGCTCGCCATGTGGCTGGGCTCGCTCGGGCGCCGGCTGAGCCCGGCCGAGGGCGCGCGCCTTACTGCAATCGCCGCCGACTGGCAGAACCCGATCGTTGCACCGCTGCGGGCGGTACGGCGATGCCTGAAGGAACGCATCGACGTGCCATGGGCAGAGGCGCTCGAGGTCTGGCGTCGGCGCGTCGCCGAAGCCGAGCTGGCGCTCGAGCAGGTCGAGCAGCTGCTGCTCGAGCGGGCGGCGGGAGCCGGGCTGGGGTGTGCGCCGAGGATGGCCGCGGCCCAGGAAAATCTCGCCGCGCTTGGTCTGGCCCGCGTGCTCGGCACGCCGCAGCTGGAGCGCCTGCTGGCGGAGGTCGGGCAAGGCGACATGGCGGATCGGTGATGAAATCGTAGCCAATTTCCGGTGGAAATGCCCGAGACTTGTCACTACGTTGTCAAAGTCGGTCGGATTGCTTTGGAGGGTTCCCGCCCAATGTCCGTTCAGGAGCACGTCGACAGCCTGCGCAACAAGCATGCTCACCTCGAGCACCTCATCGACGAGGAGTTGCACAGGCCGATGCCCGACCAATCCTCGCTCGTGCGGATGAAGAAAGAAAAGCTGAGGATCAAGGAAGAGATCGAGCGACTGCGTCAGTCGCCCGAAACCCAGGTCATGGCGCCAGCGCTGGCCTGACTCGTCCTGCACGGCGGGGCCGGCGCGGCCCCGCCCCTCCTCCGTGGCCTAGAGCAGGCCGCGGCCTGCCAGATTGCGCATCAATGCGCCGATACCGAAGTCCCATGCCGGTATTCTGGTGCAGTCCTCGACCCGATTGACCAGCGTGCCCAGCCGTGGCGTGGCGATCGCGACGAGATCGCCCCTGTGGTGGGTGAAGCCCTGCCCCGTCGCGCCCCGATCGGCGACGGGCGCGAACATGGTCCCGCAGAATAGGACGAACCCGTCCGGATAGGCATGATGCGGGCCCGTCGCGTGGCCGACCAGCTCGGTCACGTCGCGGCTGATCTCACGCATCGAGCTGGTCGCCTCCAGACGGAAGCCGTCGTCCCCTGCGATGGTCAGCCCGATATCGGCCGAGCGCAGATCGTCCAGGCCGTAGCCGTCGCCGAGCAGGCGGATGAACGGGCCGAGGCTCGAGGAGCCGTTATTGTCCTTGGCCTTGCCCAGCAGCAGGGCGCTGCGCCCCTCGACGTCGCGCAGATTGACGTCGTTGCCGAGGGTGGCGCCGACGATAGCGCCGCGCGAATTGACGACGAGCACAAGCTCGGGCTCGGGATTGTTCCAGCGCGAGACCGGATGGATGCCGACCTCCGCGCCGTGGCCGACCGAGGCCATGGGCTGGGTCTTGGTGAAGATCTCGGCGTCGGGGCCGATGCCCACCTCGAGATATTGCGACCAGGCGCCCTGGGCGACGAGGTGTTCCTTGAGGCGCGTGGCCGCGTCGCTGCCCGGGCGGATGGCGCGCAGGTCGGCGCCGACCAGCTCCTCGATGCGGCCGCGGATGGCGGCGGCCCGCGTCGGGTCGCCCTTGACCTGCTCCTCGACCACCCGCTCGAGCATGCTGCGGGCGAAGGTGACACCGGCGGCCTTGACCGCCTGCAGGTCGATCGGGGCAAGCAGCCAGGGCTGCGCCGGATCGCGCCGGTCCCAGCGGCTGTTGGCCAGGACGGGGGCCAGAGGGCCGAGGGGCTCGGCATCTGCGGAGCGGGCCAGCGCCACCGGATCCTGCCCCTCGCACAGCTCGCTCATCGTCCGGCAGAGGGGGGTGAGGTCGAACAGCTCGCCATCGCGGACCGCGACCACCGCCGGCCCACCCTTTTCGCCCGGCAGCCAGACGCGGCCGACCAGAGTCGCGCGATCGGCGTCCCGCGGCAGCGTCGCCGCGAGGCTCAGACACTCGTCGAAGCGGCTCATCTGCTCACCTTCCGCCGGAGATGTTGTAGAGTGTGGCGGTGACGTAGGACGCCTTGTCGGAGAGCAGCCACAAGACGGATTCCGCGACCTCGTCCGCGGTGCCGGGGCGGCCGAGCGGGACGGAGGGGCCGAAGCGCGCGATGCGGTCCTCGATGCCGGTGTCGACCTGGATGTCGGTGTCGATCAGCCCCGGCCGCAGGCCGGTCACCCGGATGCCCTCGCCGGCGACCTCCTTGCCCAGGCCGATGGTCAGCACGTCGATGCCGCCCTTGGCGGCGGCATAGGGGATGAAGCCGCCGAGGCCGTAGAGCTCGGCGGCCATCGACGAGATCAGGACGATCGCCCCGCCCTGCCCGCCCCGCTTGTTCGACATGCGCCGCACCGCCTCGCGGCAGCAGATCAGGTGGGCGGTGAGGTCGATGTCGACGACCCGGCGGATCTCGGCCACGGGCAGCTCGGCCAGCGGCCCCGCCTTGTTGATGACGCCGGCATTGCTGACGAAATGCGTCACCGGCCCGAGCTCGGCGGTCACCTGGTCGAACATCGCCGCCACCGCGAAGTCGTCGGCCACGTCCGCCTGGAACGTCATCGCCCGCCGGCCAGCAGCACGGACATCCGCGGCGACCCGCTCCGCCGCCTCAGCACGGCCGGCGAAGTTGACGGCGACGTCGTAGCCATCACGCGCCCCCAGCCGGCAGACCGCCGCGCCTATCCCGCGCGAGCCGCCGGTGACCAGCAGCACTTTCGCCATGCGCTTCCCCTCCCCTTTGCGGTGGTCACCATGCCGACTCGGCGACTGTGGGTCGAGCGGGAACCAAGCTGCTGCGGAGGATGGGAGGCCCGCGCAGCACGGCATTCAATTGGCCGAGGCCCCTAGCCAGCTGTTGCTTCGAGCAGCGCCTTGGCTTCCCGCAGGTTCAGCGTATCAAATCCCTCGGTGAACCAACCGTAGACCTGGGCGAGGCAGTCGCGCGCTTGCGATCGGTCGTCCTGCTGCGCCCCATGCCTCGTGAGTGTGGCGGCTGCCCTCAGCTCCCACCACTTGGCACCCTGTCGCCGCGCTATCTCGATGGCGTTGCGAATAGCAAGCTCGGCCTCGGCCGGAAATTCGCCATCGAGCACCAGCAGTGCCTCGCCCCTGAGGCGGTGGAGCTCGGCCTCGAACCAGCGCTCATCGAGACGGTCGACCCGTGTCAACGCGTCGTCGACCAGTTTCAGGGCCTCGACGGGATCACCTTGCTTCAGATGGGTACCGGCCAGCAGCCCGAGCAAGCCGGGTATGTGCTGCTGCACACCCAGGGCCTGCTGCGCCGACAGACCTTGCTGCATCTGGGCAATACCCCTTTCTATCGCGCCGCTATCGGCGACCGCCCAGCCGTGAAAGATCGCTGCGCTCGCCGACCAGGCCGAAAGTCCGTGCTCGGTGGCGAGCGCCATCATCGCGTCGGCGTGGTGCCCGACGATGCGCGATGCACCCCGCACCTGATGGAGCCAGCAGGTCAGATACAAAGCCTGGCTCGTCGTGAAGGCGTCGCCCAGCTCGCGCGCGGCAGCGAGAGCCTCCTCGCTGCACACCACTGCTCGGTCCGGATATCCCCGCCACAACAGGATCAAGCTACTGAAACCGAGGCCCGCCACTCGAATGTCCGCTCTCGCCAGGTCTTCGACCGAGGCCCTGTCGGCCGGATCATAGAGAGCGAGAGCTCGCTCGACGTGAGCCTGGGCCGGGAGCAGCTGACCGTTGAACAGCAGGCTGAGACCCAGAACTTGGTGGCCCGCGGCTAGCACATTGGCGTTCCGCTGCCGTTTGGCCGCGCGCAGCAGCTCCTCCGCGCACCTGACGCCAACACCTGCGCCGGAGCGGTGCAGGTGATGCGCCTGCAGCCCCGACAGGGCGGCCAAGAGCTGTGGGTGCTCTGCTTCCATGCTGCAGAGCTCTCGCGCGCGCTCGTAGGTCTCGGCCACCTCGGGCGCGGCCCAGCCTTTGCTCGCAATCAGCGCTCGCCCCAGATCGATCAACAGATCCAGCTCCTGGCGGTCGCGATCCCGCTCCGCCGGCAGGCCTGCCAGAAGTTCCAAAGCGTGCGTGAGCTGCGTTACGGACTCGGCCATCGCCGAGCGGGCGAGAGCTCTCTGACCGGCCACGTGCCAATAGCCGACTGCTTGCTGGGCCAGCCCTGCCTCGGTGCAGTGCCGGGCGAGCAGCTCGGGGTCCGCATCCGCCGTCTCCGGGAAATGGTTCTCCAGCGCCTGGACGATAGCCGCGTGAATCCGCCGCCGCCGCGCCTTGAGCAGGCTTTCGTGAGCCGCATCACGCAGCAGCGCATGCTTGAAGGCGTAGCTCGACCCGGGTGAGCCGTCCCGAGCGGATACCAGCTCGACCGCCGCCAGCCGGTCCAGCGCCGCCCGCAACTCCGGGTGGGGCATGGGCGAGATCAGCGCGAGCAAGGGGAAAGCGAACTCGCGTCCGATGCAGGCGGCCACCTGCGCCACCTCCCTGGCCTCCGGCACTCGGTCCAGCCGCGCCATCAGCGAGGCGTGAAGCGAGGCCGGCACCGCGGCCCCGGCGCCGGTTTCGAGCACGGCCTTGGTCAGCTCCTCGACGAACAGCGGCACTCCGTCGGTTCGCGAGGCGATCTCGCCCAGCAACGCCGCTGGCAGCATCCGGCCATGCGCCAAGCGCGCCACAATCGCCTCGGTCGATTCGCGACCGAGGCGGCTGAGCGTCAGCCGGGTCAGCAATGGGTGATCGCTTACACTCGGCAGGTCTTTCGGTCGGTGGGTGAGCAACATCATCACTCGCGCACTCGCGAGCTGGTCAAGCGCGAGCCCGATCAGCGCGAGTGTCGTCGGGTCCGCCCAGTGCGCGTCCTCAAGCACCATCAGCACTGGGCGGCGCTGCGCCAAGCTGAGCAGTAGCTCGACCAAGACGGCCAAGGTACGAGCGCGCTGCCGCAGTGGCGTCAAGGCCAGGGGCTGGTAACGAGCACCAACGTCGATCCCAAGCACGGCTGCAAGTAGCGGTATCGACTCATCGATGTCTTTCACGCGCTGGCGCAGCAACCCCTCAAGCTTGTCCAGCCTCGCCGCCTCGTTGTCTGCGGGCGCAAAGCCGGCGGCGACGTCGAGCTGCCGGGCCACCGGCCACAACGGGCTGCCGGTGTGGTGCGGCGAGCACTGGAAGCGAAGTGTCGTGTGCTCCTCGCCCTGAAGCGCGTCGAACATGGCCCGGACCAAGCGTGACTTGCCGATCCCCGCCTCTCCGATCAGGAGCGTCGCCTGACCTTCGCCGGCCGCCGCCTGCCACCACCGCTCGAGCAGCAGCGCCAGCTCCCGGTCGCGGCCGAGCATCGGCAGGATGCGTCCCGACCGTTGGGCTTCAAAGCGGCTGGTAGCCTCGCGCTCGCCGAGAACCTGGAACGACATTATCGGCCCCGCAAAGCCCTTGAGCCGAGTCGGGCTGACCGGGCGCAGCGCGAACATCTCGCCCAGGAGTCGACGCGTGCCATCCGCCACCACCACACCGCCGGGGGCGGCCGATTCCTGCAGCCGCGCGGCCAAATTCGGCGTCTCGCCCACGATCGCCTCCTCCCGGGCCGCACCCTCGCCGAGCAAGTCGCCGACGACCACGAGGCCGGTCGCGATTCCCACGCGTGCCGCGAGTGGTTCTCCGGCCGGTGTCGCCAGCCGAGGGACCATATCGACGAGGCTCAGCCCGGTGCGGACCGCCCGCTCCGCCTCGTCCTCATGTGCCCGAGGCCAGCCGAAGTAGGCCAGCACCCCATCGCCCATGTACTTGGCGACGTGGCCTGCAAAGCGAGCGACCTCGCGCGCGACAGTCTGCTGGTAGGCGCGGATGACCTCGCGCAGCTCCTCCGGGTCGAGCCGCCGGCTGAGCTCGGTGGAACCCACCAGATCGAAAAACATCACCGTGATCCGACGGCGCTCGGCCTCGCTCGGGCGAGGGGTCGATGGCGGGGAACCGGCACGCATGCCGGCGACGGCGGCCAGCAGCTTGCGCCGGTGGCCGATCGACGTGACACCCAAGGCGTCCAGATCCTCGGCCGTCAGCTCCGGCAGGATCCCGGCGTCGATATCGTGCTCGCGGAAGGCCGCGGCGTAGCGGTCCAGCCCGAGCCCGCGCAGCCATTCGCCGACGTCCACAACGCCTCCGACGGAGGTCGCTTCGCTCCGACGACGCAGGATAACGCAACGTCGGTGCCACGGATATCTCGACCGTGGGTTAGATGGTCTTCGCCTGCTCACGCAGCTGGAACTTCTGGATCTTGCCGGTGGAGGTCTTGGGCAGCGGGCCGAAGACGATCGTGCGCGGCGCCTTGAAGCGGGCGAGCTCGTGGCGGCAATGCTCGATCAGCTCCTCGGCCGTCACCTTGGCGCCTTCGCGCAGGGTGACGAAGGCGCAGGGGCTCTCGCCCCATTGCGGGTCGGGCCGCGCCACCACCGCGGCCTCGAGCACCGCGGGATGGCGGTAGAGCGCGCCTTCCACCTCGATCGAGCTGATGTTCTCGCCGCCGGAGATGATGATGTCCTTCGAGCGGTCCTTGATCTCGACATAGCCGTCGGGGTGCATGACGCCGAGGTCGCCGGTGTGGAACCAGCCGCCGGCGAACGCCTCCGCGGTGGCGGTCGGGTTCTTGAGGTAGCCCTTCATCACGTCGTGGCCGCGCATCATGATCTCGCCGATCGTCTCCCCGTCGCGCGGCACCGGGGTCATGGTCTCGGCGTGCATGACCTCGAGGCCCTCGAGCACGGGATAGGGCACCCCCTGGCGGGCGAGCTTCCGGGAGCGCCGGTCGGCATCCAGCCCGGTCCAGGATTCCTGCCAGGCGCAGACCGTGGCCGGCCCGTAGACCTCGGTCAGGCCGTAGACGTGGGTCACCTCGATGCCGAGCGCCTCCATGCGCGCCAGCACGGCGGCCGGCGGGGCGGAGGCCGCCGTCATCATCCGGACCTTCTGGGCGAAGGGCCGGCGGGCGGCCTCGGGCGCGTTCACCAGCATGCCCATCACGATCGGCGCGCCGCAGAGGTGGGTGACGCCGTGTTCGGCGAGTGCGGCGAAGATGGTCTCGCTCGCCACCCGACGCAGGCAGACCTGGGTCCCGGCCTGGAGCACGATCGACCAGGGGAAGCACCAGCCGTTGCAGTGGAACATGGGCAGCGTCCACAGATAGACCGGGAACTGCGGCATGCTCCAGACCAGGATGTTGCCGACGGCGTTCAGGTGCGCGCCGCGATGGTGGTAGACGACCCCCTTGGGATTGCCGGTGGTGCCGGAAGTGTAGTTCAGCGCGATCGCCTGCCATTCGTCGGCAGGGAACAGCGGGGCGAATGCCGGATCGCCCTCGGCCAGCAGGGCCTCGTAGTCGACCGTGCCGATCCGCTCGCCGCCCGGCCCTTCCGGGTCGTCGACGTCGATCACCAGGAGCGGGCGGCCGGCCAGCCGCACGGCCTCGCGCATCACGGGCGCGAACTCCGTGTCGGTGAGCAGCGCCCTGGCCTCGCCGTGCTGCAGGATGAAGGCGAGTGCGGCGGCGTCGAGGCGCGTATTCAGGGCGTTGAGGATAGCGCCTGCCATCGGCACGCCGTGATGCGCTTCGAGCATTTCCGGAATGTTCGGCAGCATGGCCGCGACCGTGTCGCCGGGCTCGATGCCATGCAGCCGAAGCGCCGATGCCAAGCGGGCGCTGCGCGCCAGCAGCTCACGATAGCTCCGGCGGGTGCCGCCATGCAGGACCGCGACGCGGTCGGGATAGACCGCCGCGGTTCGGATCAGGAACGACAGGGGGGTCAGGGGCGCGTGATTGGCCGGGTTGCGGTCGAGCCCTTCGGCGTAGGGGCCGTGTCCCGGATGCACGCTCGAGCGGAGATTTTCACCCATCGACTGCTCCCGACCTGGCGAGAAGCGAGCGTTGGCGCGGCCCGATGGTACCGTCAAGCACGTCGGCCACGGTCCTGCGACCACCTGCGGGTTGCGTGCCGCGTCGCGGACGTGCAGCCTCCCGCGACCTGCGTTGCCGTCTCCCCCGCCTCGGATCTGTCGCGCCATGCCCGTCCCCCGTTCCGTGACCCTGGCCCCGACCATCCTGGCAGGCGGCTCCGGCACGCGCCTGTGGCCGGTCAGCCGGGCGGCGTTCCCCAAGCACCTGGTCGAGCTGTTCGGCGAGGAATCGCTGCTGCAGACGACGGTGCGGCGGGCGCTCGAGGTAGCTCCGGCGGACCGGGTGATCACCGTCGCCGCCGCGGGTCAGGCGGTCTTAATCCGTCGCCAGTACCAGGCGATCGATCCCGCCCTGGCGGACCATCTCCTGCTGGAGCCTTCGGCCCGCAATACCGCCGCCGCCGTGGCCTTGGCAGCCCTGCATGCCGAGGCGGCGTTCGGCCCCGAGACCATTCTGTGGGTCTGCCCGTCCGATCATCTGATGCTGGACCTGGAGGCGCTCGACACGGCGCTGGGCCCCGCCGTCACCGCCGCCGCGGAGGGTTGGCTGGTGACCTTTGGCATCACGCCGTCGCGGCCGGAAACCGGCTTCGGCTGGATCGCGCCGGCGGAGGGCCTGCCGGACGTCCAAGGGGCGTTCCGCGTGCAGCGGTTCATCGAAAAGCCGAAGCGCGAGGTCGCCGAGGAGCTGCTCGCGACGGGGACGCATCTCTGGAACAGCGGCATGTTCGTGTTCCAGGCCCGCCGCATGCTGGCCGAGCTGGAGCGCTGGGCGCCGGACATCCTGGCCGCGACGCGGGCCGCATTGCCCGATCCCAACGGCCCGATCCACGCCGATGCGTACGCCGCCATCCGCTCGCAGCCCATCGACAAGGCGGTGATGGAGCAGTCCTCGCACGTCGCCGTCGTCCCGGCCGACCCGCAATGGTCCGACGTCGGCTCCTGGCACGCGATCTGGGAGCTGATGGACAAGGATGCGGACGGCAATGCCGGCCGCGGCGACACGATCGCCGTGCAGGCGGGCGACAATCTGATCCGCTCGGAGAAGCGCCTCGTGGCCGTGGCGGGCGTGCGCGGGCTCGCGGTCATCGAGACCGCCGACGCGCTCTTGGTCGTCGACCGCGAGAACTCCGAGGCCGTGCGCGGCGTCGTCGACCGCCTGGCCGCCGAAGGGCGGCGCGAGGCGACGATCCACGCCCGCGAGGTCCGGCCCTGGGGCGAATTCACGATTCTGCAACAGCACGCCAATGGCGGGCCGGGTTACAAGGTCAAGGAGGTCGTCCTCGACGGCCACGGGCAACTGACCCTCCAATACCACCCGGCCCGCGACGAGACCTGGGTCGTGGTCGAGGGCGAGGCGCTGGTCGAGCTCGGCGAGCAGAGCCGGCGACTGGCTTCCGGCGAGAGCATCCGCGTGCCGCGCGGCACGCCGCATCGGCTCAGCAATCCCGTCGCGGCGCGGCTCAGGCTGATTGAGATCGGCTATGGCGAGGCGCTGGGCGACGACGACACGGTGCGCCTGGAGTAGCGGCCCCGGCTGCGCGAGTCTGCGGGGCTAGTCGAGCGGCACGACGATGGCGAGATCGCGCTCGGGCGGCACCGCGCGCCGGCAGGTATCGAGACCGTAGGCGGTCTGGAAGGCGACACGGCCCCCCACATAGTCGAACACGCAGGAAAGGCAGGCCACGGCGCCATCCTGGGGATCGGCGGCACGCATGAGGGTGCGGTAGGTGATGCGGTCGAGCCAGTCGTCGTCCGGCTCAGCGACGAGCTCGGGCGCCGCCGCCAACCGCCGCGCATAGCCGGCGCCGCCCACCGGCAGCGCCGACGCCACGATCAGCCACTGCCCATGAGCGGGCAGCTGGAAGCCGGAGGTGCCGAACTCGCCGATGCAGCGGCGCAGGTCGGCTGGCCGGACCTGGGCCAGCGCCGCCTCGATCAGCACGGCGGTGCGGACCGCCATCGGGCCGGCAAGCGGGCCGTCGAGCGGCCGCTCGGGTGCCACGGCCACGGTAGGCGTTGGCGTCGGCGTCTCGGACGCGCAGGCGGCAAGCAAGCCCACCAGAAGAACGCAGCTTCGCCGTAGCATGCCGTCAGGAATAGCGATCGAGCGTTCCCGGCAATCGGAATGGTTGCGACGGCATCCTTTCGTATGGCCGGCGGCGTGGGCGGAACCATCGGCGCGCAGCGACCGTTGCTCGACCAGCAGCGCCGCGTCGGGGGCACGCGGCGGACCAGGATATCGGGAGACGAAGATGAGCCAGGCCCCGAACAGCCAGATCGTCGGCGTCTTTCATGACCGCGCCGCAGTCGAGGCGGCCATTGAGTTGCTGCAGAGTCACGGCCTCGAGCGCAGCCAGCTCGCGGTGCTCGGTAAAGCCGACGCGATCCGCGAGCGGCTCGGGCTGCAAATCGACGGAGCGCCGTCCTTGCCGGCTGCGGCGGATGTGGCACCGGTCGACGAGTCGGATAAGCAGAATGTCACGCCGCTGTTGGCCGGGATACCAGCCTATGTCGCGGCGGCCCTGGCCGCCGGGGTCGCGGTTGCGTCGGGTGGGACCCTCGCCGGAGCGGCGGTCGCCGCCCTGCTCGGTGCTGCCGGTGGTGGCGCGATCGGCGCCGGTGCTGCCGGTCTGTTCCGCGACTCGGTCGAGGAGAGCTATGCCGAGCAGCTGGCGCACGGTGGGATCCTGCTGCTCATTCATCCGCGCAGCATGGAAGATCTCGCCCAGGCGCGCGCCGTTTTGGCCGAGCATGCCGACCAGCACATCGAAACTGCACCCGATCGTGCGATGACCTGAACCTCGCCGTCCGGAGGCGGCGAGGTCTTTCAGCTCAAGCCGCCATGGCGCAGCGCTCGTTCCGTGTCGCATGCCAGCTTTCGAGCCTGAGCTGCGCCTCGTCGAAGGCGTGATCACCGATCGCCTCGCCGGGCAGCGAATCCGCGCCTGTGGCGCAGCCGACGATGATCTCGCCCGCGAGCCGGCCGGCATGATCGCCGGGCATGCCGCCGTCCGCCAGATAGTCGCGGATGCGGTCTTCCAGATAGCGCCAGACGAAAGGCTGCTGCTCGCTGGGGCGGTCGGCGTGGCTCATCGGATCGTCTCCGCTGGTGACGCCTATCAAGCCACGGTCAAGCCGAGGGTTCCCGGCGCTCAGCTTCCGAGCACGCGATGTTGGGCCACGGGCAGCATCTCGCGCACCCGGTCCAGATAGGCGAGGTCCAGGCGCGCGGTGGCGAAGCCGGGGCGATCCGGCACCTGGGCCAGCACCTTGCCCCATGGGTCGACGATCATGCTGTGACCCCAGTTCTGCCGCCGATCATTGCCGGCAGCGAAGCTGCCGACCTGGGCGGCAGCAGCGACGAAGCATTCCGTCTCGATGGCACGGGCGCGCAGCAAGATCTCCCAATGGTCCTTGCCGGTCTGCAGGGTGAAGGCGGCCGGTACGGACAAAAGCTGCGCTCCGGCCGCCGCAAGGCGGCGGTAGAGCTCGCCGAAGCGCAGATCATAGCAGATCGAACAGCCGACCCGGACGCCTTCCACCGGATAGGTCACGACCTCAGTGCCGCGCCCGACCACCGCGGATTCTCGATACTCGCGACCATCCGGGGTGACGACGTCGAACAGATGGATCTTCCGGTAGCGGGCGAGCTCGGCACCGGTACGATCGAACACGACGGTGGTGTTGTAGAGCCGCTCGCGGCCGCGCTCGATAAAGCTGCCGCCGTGGATGACGACGCCGTGCTGGGCTGCGAGCTCCTGCAGCAATCCGTAGGCTTCACCGTCGGGAATGGCTTCGGCGGCCTTGCTCCGCTGCTCCACGCTGCCGCCCTGGAACGCCCAGACCTCGGGCAGGAGGATCAGGTCGGGCCGATCCTCCGCCACAGCCTGCCCGATGAGGCTGCGTGCCTGGTCGAGGTTGGCGGCCTTGTCGTCCACCGAGCTCATCTGGATGACGCACACCCGCATCGCCGCCGATCCCTCCGGCTGAAACCGGCGCGATGCTACCCGCCCGCGGGAGCGGGCGGAAGGTGTGTGTCACGCCGTGGCGATGGCGATGATCCTGCCGATCGATGGGACGCCCAGGTCGGAGAGGAGGAAGAGGAGATAGTGGCCGGGGAGCAGGACATTGGGACTGGCGGGGAGGGTGGCGGTGAGGCCGTCGGCCGTCTTGGTGAAAGACAGCCGGTTGAAGCGCTGGTTCATGTTGAAGGTGTGGGTGACCGAGCCGAGGCGAAGCAGGGTGACCTGGGCGACGCTGGCGGCGTCGGGGGTGGCGATCTGGAGCGAGTCGCCGAGCCCGGCTGCGGCCGGGGCGGCGGTGACGGTCGGGCGCGGCCCCTTGAACAGGTAGGGCGGCTCGAACAGCTCGCAGTTGGTGTTGTTCTGGCCGCCGTTCTTGGCCTTGGGCCGGCCGCCCCCGGTGGACAGCACCCGGCCGTCGGGCAGGAGCAGCGCGGTCGAATGATAGATCCGCGGCACCGCGGCGCTGGCCAGGGTGCGCCAAGTCTCGCTTACCGGGTCCCAGAGCTCGGCGGCGAGCACCGCGCCGGCGGCGTCGTTGAACGCAGTGGCGCGCGAGCCGCCGGTCACCAGCGCGCTGCCGTCCGGCAGGATAGTGGTATTGCCGTGCTTGCGGGCGAAGGCCATCGGCGCGATCGCCCGCCAAGAGGGCTTGCCGGCGGTGAAGTCGATCACCTCGGCCGTGGCCGTGGGTGCCGTGGAGTTGGTGGGGGCACCGCCGGACAGGAGCACCTTGCCGGGCTCGTACATCGCCGCGCAGGCATAGACCCGGTTGGCGGTCGGGCGCTTGGGACCGGAGCTCCATTTGCCGACGCCCGCGGTATCGAGATAGCGGGTGAGCTGCTCGGAGGCGACAGAGGCCACCCGGCCATCGGGCAGCACGAACAGCTTGGGGTAGGTCTTGAGCTTGAGCAAAGCACCCGAAAGGTCGCGCAGTCCCCCGCCGGCATCAGTTTGCCAGACCTGCGGCAACGGGTTGACGTCGGCGCTGCCGGCGATGGTGCCGCTGACTACGAGCACCTCGCGGTTGGGCAGGCTGAGCACGCTCGGGTACCAGCGCCCGGCGTTCATGGCGCTCGCCTGGGTCTCCCAGTAGGGCGTCGGCCCGTCGTTGAAGAAGTTGATGTCGGCGGCACCGTAGAAATTGTAGTCGATGTGGCCGCCCATCGCCAGCAGGCGCCCATCCGGCAGGAAGGTGTGGCCCGAGCAGAACAGGTTGGTGACGTTGTTGGCGACGTAGACCGAGGTTGCCGGCGGTGGCCCGCCATGCGGGATCTCCACCAGGTAGGATTTGGTGAACCCCGCCCGCCGCGCCTTGAACCCCGGCACCCCATCGTCCGAATAGCTCAACAGCCGCGCCGCGCCGGCCGGGCTCGTCGGCAGGAGATGCAGGTGGATCGCCACGTCCGGCCAGCTAAATACCGGCGACCACCGCCCGATCTCGGCCTCGGTGGCACCCGACGGGCGAGCATGAAGTAGATAACTTGCAGTTGCTAAGCTTCCAGCAATAAACGCGCGTCTGGAATAATGCTGGTTCCCCATAAGCTTCTCTCGTGTTCATAGAGCTAGACTCTAGGCCTTACGGCTCTTCTACCCCGATTGGTAGCGATTCTTCGTCGGCGCGACCCTGATGCTCGGCGGTCGACATACTTGGATATGGGGCTAAGGCCTGAAGGAGCGGCTCTTGACAGAGTGGTCGCCATATCTAGAACAAATCAGGAACATGAGGCGGATACGAGGATATGGCGAACGCGGCGACGCTGGAGGCGCTGCGCGCGCGGGTGCGGGCGCTCGAGAGCGCCGGGGCCGATTTCGGCCGTGCCGTGGTGCGCCTGGGCGAGCCGCTCGACCACGCCCTGCCGTGGGGTGGCCTGCCCTGCCGGGCGCTGCACGAGGTCAGCGGCCTTGCCGCCACCAGCCTCGTCGCCGCCTTCGCCCGCCATTGCCTGGCCCGGGCGGGCGAGCTGGTCTGGTGCCGCGACGCCCGGCTCGCCGCCGAGCTAGGCGAGCTCTACGGGCCGGGCCTCGCCCGCTTCGGCATCGGCCCGGAGCGGCTCATCGTGGTACGCTGCGCCGACCAGGCGGAGGTTCTGTGGTCGTTCGAGGAGGCCCTCCGCTGCCGCGGCGTCGCCTGCGCCGTGGGCGAGATCGGCCGGCTCGACCTGCTCGCCAGCCGACGGCTGCAGCTCGCGGCCGAGGCTGGCGGCGGGATCGGCCTCATGCTGCGGCCCGAGCCCGATCCGTCGCCCAACGCGGCGCTCACCCGCTGGCGCGTGGAGCCCCTGGCGTCGGTCGACGCCATGCTCTGGCGAGTGATCCTGTGGCGGGCGAAGGGCGGCGCCCCGGGGGTCTGGCCGCTGCGCTGGGAGGAGCGGGCGCTGGCTTTCGCGCCGATCCCGGACGCCCGGGAACATCGTCGGCCATCGCTCGACATGGCCGACGCGCGCCCCTGGCCCAGGCGCACAGCCGACCGTTGACAGGAGCGGACGGGGGAGTGAAGCCTGCGGCGCGATCACACGCCGCATCCGGCGCAACAGCCTGGGGGATAGGTTGAGCCTCGTCGGCCGGGTCTGCCTGCTCGTCCTGCTGGCTGCCGCACCAGCCTTCGGCCTGCAGCTCTACAAGGACCTCGAGCAACGACGCGAGGGCGAGGCGCAGATCCACGAGGAGGCGCTTCGCCTGACCCGCTTCGCCGCGGGCGAGCTGGACAAGATTCTCGAAGGCGCGCGCGTCTTCCTCCTCGCCGTGGCGGCCCATCCCGCCGTGCAGAGCGGCGACGCCGCCGGCTGCAGAGAATATCTCGCCAACATGGCGCAGCCTCCAGCGCCCTTCCTGGGAGCCGCCGTGATCGACCTGCGTGGCGAGATCATCTGCTCCACGCGCCCCGTCGGCTCCGCGAGCTTCGCCGGCGACCAGGACTATTTCCGCGACACGGTCACCTCACGGCACTTCACCGTGGGCCAACTCGTCAATTCGCGGATCGACCCGCGCCAGCGAATCCTGCCGATCGCCGCGCCCATCCTGTCGAGCCAGGGCGAGCTGCACGGCGTCGTCGTCACCGGCCTGAGCGCGACCGCCCTGCAGGGAAGCTTCGAGAACAAGGCGTGGCCGCCCGGTGGCTCCATCTCCCTGGTCGACAAGACCGGCGCCGTCATCGTCCGCTCGCCCAATCCCGAGCTCGTCGGCAGCCAGATCCCATCCGGCTCACGCTGGATGCTCAAGGCGCCCGCCGAGGGCACTGCCGCCGAAACCGGCCCCGACGGCGTCGAGCGAATCGCCGCGTTCGAGGCACCGGCGGCAAATCACGGGGTCCTGCTGTCGGTGGCGCTGACGAAGCAGTCCGCCGTGGCCAAGCTCGACATGGCGCTCTATCGCGACCTCGCGCTGCTCGCCGCCACCGCGGCGCTCGCCTTCGCCGCCGCGGTGTTGGGCGGCGGACGCTTCCTGAAGCGGCCGATCGACCGGCTCGCCGGCGTCGCGGATCGGCTCGCCCACGGCGATCTGTCGGCACGCGCGGCTCTGCTCGACCAGCGGTCCGAGCTCGGGCGGCTGGGAGGCGCGATCGACGAGATGGCGTCGGCGTTCGAGCAACGGACGCTCGCCCTACGCCACAGCGAGGAGCTGTTCCGCGAGTTCGCCGAGAATCTCCCCGAAATAGTCTGGGTCGAGGATGCAGCGACCCGCCACATCGAATATGTCAGCCCGACCTACGAGAAGGTCTGGCAGCGCCCGCTCGCCGAGGTCGGCAAGGAAGGCACCGGCTGGCTCGATGCAGTCCTGCCCGAGGATCGGGCGCGGCTGCTCGCGGCCCTGCGTCGCGCCCACTCGGGCGAACCGGTCTCGGCCGAGTACCGCATCCACCGCCCTGACGGCGAAGAGCGCTGGCTCCACAGCACGGCGTTTCCCCTGTGGGGCCAGGACGGCAACGTGGTCCGGGTCGCCCGCATCACGCGCGACATCACGGAGCAGCGGCGCCTCGAGCTCGAGCGCGAGCAGGCGCTCGAGCAGCGCGATCTTGTCTTCCGCGAGCTCAACCATCGGATCAGGAACAATCTGCAGATCGTCGGCGCGCTCCTGCGCTTGCAGAGCGGGCGGATGTCCGATCCGGAGGCGAAGGACGCTCTCGACGCCGCCGGACAGAGGATCACCGCGGTGGGCGAGCTGCACGCGATGCTCGACACCGGCCGCACGGTCGGCCGACTGGATTTCGGCGACTATCTGCAGCGGCTGTGTGCGTCGCTGGCGGCGGCGCTGAGCGAGGACCGCGAGCGGGTGCGCATCGTCTGCCGGACCGTGCCCCTGTCGCTCGACATGGATCGCGCCGTGCCGCTGGCATTGATCGCCTCGGAGCTGATCACCAACAGCCTCAAATACGCCTATCCCCCGCCCGCCACGGGCGAGGTCACGGTCGAGCTGGCACGCGGCCACGGCGATCAGGTCAGCATGACCGTCCGCGACCGCGGCCGCGGCTTCGAGGGCGAGCCCGTGGCCGGGTTCGGCCTCGGCATCATCCGCCTGTTCACCAGCCAGCTGAACGCGCACTTCGAGCTGACCGGCACCGACGGCGCCACGGCGAAGCTCGAGTTCACGGCTCCGGCCGAGGTCGAGCGCGCCGCGGCCTGATCGACAGGAGCGCAGGTCTGGGCCGCTCGGCTTCGACCCGGATCAGCGACGCAGGCGCTGGATCTCCTCGCGTGCCAGCTCGTCCGCGCGCTCGTTCAGCTCGTGGCCGGCATGGCCCTTGAGCCAACGCCATTCGACCGTGTGCCGGCGACGGGCGGCGTCGAGGCGCTCCCACAGATCCTGGTTTTTGACCGGCTTCTTGTCGGCGGTGCGCCAGCCGCGGGCGCGCCAGCCGTCGATCCACTCGGTGATGCCCTGACGCAGATACTGGCTGTCGGTGAGCAAAACGACGCGCATCGGCCGCTTCAACGCCTCGAGCGCCTTGATCGCCGCCGTCAGCTCCATGCGATTGTTCGTGGTCATCGGCTCGCCGCCGGAAAGCTCGCGCCGCTTCCCCCGCCAGTCGAGGATCGCCCCCCAGCCGCCCGGGCCCGGATTGCCGCTGCAGGCGCCGTCGGTGTGGATCTCGACCGGGGGCTCGACGGTCTCGGCGCTCACGTGAGCCCGTAGGCGGAGGGGCCGGAGACGCCGCGGTGGAATCTGAGCTTGCGCAGGAACTCGCGCGGATCCTTGGGTACCACCTTCGCCCCCTCGACGCGGTGCAGCCAGTCATAGAGCCTCGTCATCAGGAAGCGCAGCGCCGAGCCGCGGGCGAGCACCGGCAGGGCCGCGATCTCGTCGTCCGATAGGGCGCGCCGCCGGCGATAGCCCTGCAACAGCGCCCGCGCCTTGGTGATGTTGAACGAGTGGTCGGGCTCGAAGCACCAGGCGTTGAGGCAGATCGCGAGGTCGTAGGCGAGCAGGTCGTTGCAGGCGAAGTAGAAGTCGATGATGCCGGTGAGCCGATCGCCGGCGAAGAACACATTGTCCTGGAACAGGTCGGCGTGGATCACGCCCGCCGGCAGGCCACGGGGCCAGCATCGCGCGAGATCGGCGATCTCGCGCCCGATCTCCGCCGCGAGGCCGGGCTCGATCTCGTCGGCCCGGCTGCGGCACCCCTCGAACAGCGCCTGCCACCCCGCGAACGACAGGGCGTTGGCGCGCGGGATCGCGAAGTCGCCGGCCGCCAGATGCAACGCGGCGAGCGCCTCGCCGACCGCGGCGCAATGCTCGACCAGGATCCGGCGCGGCCATTGGCCGTCGAGGCGGCTGACAATCGCGGCGGGCTTGTCGGCGAGCTGCCGCAGTGCCCGACCGTCGCGGGCGTGGACCGGCAGCGGACAGGGCAGCCCCCGCTCGGCCAGATGCTCCATCAGGCCGAGAAAGAACGGCAGGTCGGCCGGGTCGACCCGCTTCTCATAGATCGTCAGGATGAACCGGCCGCGCCCGGTCGCGAGGTGGAAGTTCGAGTTCTCGACGCCTTCGGAGATACCCTCGCAAGCCTCCAGCTCGCCGAGGTCGTAATCGGCGAGGAAGGCACGGAGCTCGTCCCGCGCGACCTGGGTGTAGACCGCCACCGGCTCAGGAGGCCTTGCGCTGATGCGGGATGGGCGGTGAGCGGAAGGTCACGCTCTCCTCGGCGACGCGCACCTCCTCGACCGATGTCGGACGGCGCGCGCGACAGGCTTCCACGAGCTGCTCGACCAGCAGCTCGGGGGCCGAGGCGCCGGCGGAGACGCCGAGCGTCGCGACCCCGTCGAGCCACGACCAGTCGACGTCGTCAGCACTGCCGATCAGCTCCGCCCGGGCGGCCCCATGCTGCCGGGCCACCTCGACCAGCCGTAACGAATTGGACGAGTTGGGCGCGCCGACCACCAGGAACAGGCCCGAGCGCGCGGCAATCGCCGCGACCGCCCGCTGGCGGTTGGTCGTGGCGTAGCAGATGTCCTCGTTGCGCGGCCCCTCCAGGGCGGGAAAGCGGCGCCGCAGCACTTCGACCATTGCGGCGGTGTCGGCCACCGATAGCGTGGTCTGGGTCGAGTAGGCGACCCGCTCGGGGTCGCGCACCGTCACGGCCTCGGCATCGGCGACGGTCTCGACCAGGAGCACCGAGCCCGCGGCGACCTGACCCATCGTACCGACCACCTCGGGATGGCCGGCGTGGCCGATCAGCAGGACGGTGCGCCCGTCCTTGTGGTGCCGCTCCACCTCGCGGTGGACCTTGGAGACCAAGGGGCAGGTCGCGTCGGCGAACAGCAGGCGCCGGCGGCGCGCCTCGGCCGGCACGCTCTTGGGCACCCCATGTGCCGAGAACACGACCAACCCGTCCTCGGGCACCTCGTCCAGCTCGTCGACGAAGACCGCGCCGAGCGCCCGCAGCTCGTCGACCACGTGCCGGTTGTGCACGATCTCATGCCGCACATAGACCGGCGCCCCGTTCTGTCGCAGCGCCGTCTTGACCATGTCGATCGCGCGCTCGACGCCGGCGCAGAAGCCACGCGGGCCGGCGAGCAGGATCGTGAGCGGCGCCATGCGGGCGGGCTTTCCGGGCAAGTCCATCGCCGGGTGCCTAGCACAAAGCCCCGGCGAGTACGAGATCGGGGCGCTGCGCCGGCTTTCCTGCAACGGCCAGGCCTCGTCACATCGGCGGCCGGTCCGCGGAGCTTTACGCATGGCGGCCGCGGGAGCATACGACCGCGATCTGCTGCGGAGTGTGCTCGTTGCTGTTCCTTCCGCTCGCCGCGATGATCGTGATCGTCGTGGCCTCGAACTGGCTGGTCCAGTTCCCGATCAACGATCTGCTCACGTGGGGGGCGATTACCTACCCGTTCAGCTTCCTCGTCACCGATCTGACGGCCCGCCTGGGCGGACCGGTCCGGGCCCGCCGGGTGGTGTGGGTCGGCTTCATGCTCGCGGTCGTGATCTCCATCTGGCTCGCCACGCCCAGGATCGCCCTGGCCTCGGGCACGGCCTTTCTCGCCGGTCAGCTGCTCGACATCCAGGTCTTCCAGCGACTGCGTGCCGGCAACTGGTGGCGCGCGCCCTTGGTGAGCTCGATCCTCGGCTCGCTGCTCGACACCGTGCTTTTCTTCAGCCTCGCCTTCGCCGGCACCGAGCTGCCTTGGATGACGCTTGCCCTGGGCGACCTCGGCGTGAAGCTCGCGATCGCAGTGCTGGCGCTCGTGCCGTTCCGGGCGGTTCTGGCGCTGGCGCTGCCGCCGGCACCGGCGCGCAGCTGACCGGCCGGGCGGGTGGACGACGTCACGATCCATACCCGGCTCGAGCGACGGCTCGGTGCTGTCCATGCCCGCCAGCGGCTCGGGATCGAGGCCGATCACGAGGCGCAGTGCTTCGGCCAGGGGCTGAACTTCTTTCACATCGAGAACTGGTATTCGTGCCACGCGGTGATCCGTGGCGCCTTGCGGCTGTGCGGCCTGTACGGGCGTGGCTGCCGCAATGCCGGCCAAGTGACGGTGCGGCACAACACGATCCGGATCGCGCGCCTGCCGCAGCAGCTCGACGGCTTCACGCTGCTCCATCTCAGCGACCTGCACGCCGACATGAGCGCGCCGGCCATGGCACGCGTGGCGGAGCTTGTGCCAAGCCTCGCCTACGACGTCTGCGTCATGACCGGCGACTATCGCGGCAAGACCTTCGGGCCGTTCGCGGCGGCCCTCGCTGGCGTCGCGACGGTCACCGCGCAAGTGAAGGCGCCGATCTACGGCGTGCTCGGCAATCACGACACGATCCAGATGGTGCCGGATCTCGAGGATCTCGGCGTGCGCATGCTGCTGAACGAGGCCGTGACGATCGTGCGCGACGGTGCGCGCCTGCATCTGGCCGGGATCGACGACGCCCACTTCTTCCGCGTCGACAACATCGAGAAGGCGGCAGCGGGCATCGCGCCCGGCGAGCCGGCGGTGCTGCTGTCGCACACGCCGGAGGTCTATCGCCAAGCCGCCCATGCCGGGTTCGCCCTCATGCTCGCCGGCCACACGCATGGCGGGCAGATCTGCCTGCCTGGGGGAGTGCCGATCACGCTGGATTCGAATCTGCCGCGGCGGTTCGGCGCCGGCGCGTGGCGCTACGGCGACATGGCCGGCTACACCTCCGTGGGTGCCGGCTCCAGCGTGGTGGCGGTCCGGCTGAACTGCCCGCCCGAGATCACGCTGCATCGGCTGGAGCGAGCCGACGCTCAATAGGGCTGGTCACGCACGCCGAGCCGGTGGAGGAGCGGCGAAAGGCCGGCATTGGCGCCCCAGAACAGCGCCGCGCCGACGATCACCCCGAATAGATCCAGGCCCAGCGCATCGCGGCACACCAGCAGCGGGAGGAGCGCCTCGGGCAGCTGGTCGAGCGCCGGGGCTCGCCCGCTTGCGGCGACGCCGACGCGCCGCTTGACGAAGCTCGACAGCAGGTCGCCCGCCATCGCCGCCGCGCCGAACAGCGCGCCTACCTGCCAGGACAGGCCCAGCCACGGCGCGGCGAGTGCCGGGGCGACGCAGCCCAGGGCGACGCCGCGCCAAGTCTTGGACTTGCCCAGGAGCCGCCGCCCGTCGCGCAGCAGCACCCCGCCATCGACCGGCCACGCGGCGGTATGCCCGAGGGCGCGCTTGGCGAGCACCGGCATGCCGTTGGCGAGCGCCAGGAACAGGATCGCGTGGGCGATGGCGGTCAGTGACATGTGGACCACCCGGCCGCGCTCAAGCGCGAAACGCCCAGAGCTTGCTGAGCGTGAAGGTCAGCACCGGCGTGACACCAGCGATCAGTGGAATCGCCCAGCCATAGCCTAGCCCGAGCGTCCCGGTGACGAGCTGGACGAACAGGGTGTTGAGCGCGAAGCCGACGCCGGACACGGCCCAGAAGCGCAGCCTGCTGCCCGCCGCGTCGCGAAAGGTCCAGCGGCCATGACCGAAATAGCTGACCTGCACGCCGAGGGCGAATCCGATCGTATTGGCGAGCAGCGGGCTCATGCCCAGCAATGCCACGCAGCCGACGTAGAGCGAAACGTGCACGGCTGTGGCAGCCATTCCGACGATGAGGAAACGGCCATATTGCAGTGCCAGCGCCATCCAGGCGGGCGCGAGCATGCGACGGAGATCACTCGACATGGGCGGCCTCGTAGGTTCCTAGTACCGCCGGCCTACCATCGTTGACGTAGAGTAGCCGCTGGTCCATCGCCGGCGAACCTGTGCACGATGCCTGCAGCGGTCAAGCGGCTCAGGACTGACCGATCGAGAACAGGTCGTGCGGCGGTACCACGAGGTCCCAGGCGAGCTTGCCGCAAACCAGGATCACGAGCAGGGCGAGCAGCGCCCTCGTCTGCTCGGCGCGCAGGCGGCCGGCGAACCGGGTGCCGAACTGGGTCCCGACCACGCCGCCGGCGATCAGCAGCAGGGCGAGGAGAATGTCGACCGAATGATTGGCATAGGCCTGCAGGAAGCCGGTGATCGCGGCGACGAAGCAGATCTGGAACAATGAGGTGCCGACGACGACCGCAGTCGGCATGCCGATCAGATAGATCATGGCCGGCACCATCACGAAGCCGCCGCCGATGCCGAGCACGGCCGCGAGCAGCCCGCCGAACAGCCCCACGACCAACGGCATCAGGATGCTGATGTAAAGGCGCGATTCCGGGAAACGCATCTTCAGCGGCAGCCCGTGCATCCAGAAATGCTGGTGCAGCCGGCCGCGCCGGGCCGCCGGCCGGCGGTTGCGCAGCAGGGCGCCCAGGCTCTCCACGAGCATCAAGCCGCCGATGGTGCCGAGGAACAGGACGTAGGCGAGGCTAACGAACAGATCGATCTGGCCCCGGCTCATCAGCAGCCGGAACAGCGCCACGCCGGCCGCCGAGCCGATCATTCCACCGGCGACCAGGATCCAGCCCATGCGCAGATCGACGGCCCGCCGGCGCAGATTGGCGAGCACGCCCGACACCGAGGACGCGAGGATCTGCATCGACTGGGTGCCCACGGCCACTGCGGGCGGGACGCCCATGAACAGCAGCATCGGCGTCATCAGAAACCCGCCGCCGACCCCGAACAGGCCGGAGAGGAAGCCGATCAGACCGCCGAGCGCCAGCACTCCGAACAGATCGACGGACATTTCGGCCACGGGCAGATAGATGTCCATGCCCGAACGCGTCCCGAAGGTGAGCAACGCGGCCACCATCGGACGGTCGCCCGGTGAGTCAAGGCGTGCAACAGGTTGTCACCTATCGTCACACTGCCTGCAACCCGAGGCCCGCCTGTCTCGTCATTGACTTGCGACGTCTGCTATGGTCGTGACCGGACATGCTGAGGCTGGCCCGGTGTCGGGCCGCGATCCTCGGCAAGGAGCGACTGCGTGATCGATGGGGTGCGAGGCGACAGCGGCGTGCGCACGCCCCGACAGCGCATGGCCAGGATCTGGCCGTGGGTGAAGCTTGTCCTGGGCGTCGGCCTGCTCGGGTTGCTCGGCTGGCTGGTCGACTGGCCCGGCACGCTCCGCATCATGCGTCGGGCGAATGTCGGCTTGGTCATGCTGTCCGGTGCCGTCATTTTCGCCGCCATGGTGGTGTCGACCGTGAAATGGCAGCGCCTCGCCCGCTTCGCCTGCGGGCCGCTGCCTTTCCCACCGCTGTTGCGGGCCTATTGGATCGGTAGCTTCCTGAGCAACTATCTGCCGTCCAACGTGGGCGGCGACGTGGTGCGGGTGCTGGTCCTGAAAGCCTGGGCACCGGTGGCGCCGCTCGCCGGCAGCGTGCTGGTCGAGCGCCTGACCGGCGTGGCCGCGCTGGCCGTGATCTCGGCGACCAGCCTCTCGCTGCATCAGGTTACGCCATTCAAGCTCAACCTGGCTTTGTGGCTGATCGTCTGCGCCATCTTCGCCGGGCTCGGTTCGATCATGTTGCTGGGCTCGCATCTGCTGCGCGGCGGTGCCGCCGTGATCGAACGTCTTCCAGGCTTGGTCCGAAGGATGGCGGCGAAGCTCGCCGGCTTCGGCGAGACCGTGGCCGGCTACCGCGGCGCCCCTGGCGAGCTCGCAATCGCGGGCCTGTGGTCGCTCGTGTTCTACGGTCTGCTGATCCTGTTCCAGTTCATCCTGCTGCGGTCTGTGGGCAGCACCATCACGCTCGCGAACGCCGCCCTGGTGGCGCCGCTGGTGCCCCTGGTCGCGCTGCTGCCGGTCACCGCCAACGGCCTCGGTCTGACCGAGGGCGCAATGGTGGTGTTCTACACCCACATGGGCGTGCCCGCCGATCAGGCATTCGCCGCGGCGCTGCTCCGCCGGCTCGTCACGATCGCCGTCTCGGCCCCCGGCGGGTTGATGTGGATGGCGACGGACGGCACGGTCGGCGTGCCGGAGGAGAGCCGGAGCTGATGCGACCCTTCTTCATTCTTGGCGCCCCGCGCTCGGGCACCTCGCTGCTGAGCCGGATGCTGGACAGCCATCCGGCGATCGCGGTTCCCGACGAAACCAAGATCTTCGAGACGTTCATACCCCTCCTGCCCCTCTATGGCGACCTCGGTCAACCGGCCCGGCTGCGCCGCCTGGTGGACGACATCCTTGGCTGGCGCTGGATCCGGCGGCTGCCTCAGCCGCCAACGGCCGAGGAGGTTATGGCGCGGGTCGCCCGCCCGGACCTGGGCGGTGTCTTCGCCGCGATCCTCGACTGCTGGACGGATGCGCACGGTAAGCGGCGCTGGGGCGAGAAGACGCCCAACAATCTCTTGTTCTGGCCGGAGATCGAGGCGGCGTTCCCCGACGCCAGGGTCGTCCACATCCTGCGCGACGGCCGTGACGTCGCGATCTCGCAGATCAAGGCACCGTTCGGGCCGAAGAGCATGGCGACCGCCGCGGAGCGCTGGACGCGCTTCGTCGGCGGTGCCCGCGCGATCGGCGAGCGGATCGGCCCTCGGCGCTATATCGAGGTACGCTACGAGGAATTGCTGGGCGCACCCCAGGCGACGCTGCAGCCCGTGCTGGATCTGATCGGCGAGCCGTTCGATCCCGCCGTGCTGCGGTTTCACGAGCGCCAGCGACCGGTCGGCACCGATCCCGTCAACGACCGCAACATTCTCAAGCCGCTTCAGGCCGACAACAGCGGCAAGTGGGAAGGCGCGATCGACCGGCGCGAGATCGAGACCTTCGAGGCCCTCGCCGGGACGATGCTCGACGCCTGCGGCTATCCCCGGGCCACGGCGGCGCGGCCGATGAGCGCCGCCGAGCGGTCGGTCGAGCGTTACCTGCGCCACCCGCCACGCAAGGTGGCGGCGATGCTGCGCAACCATGCCGGCATCGCGGAAGGCCTGGAGCGGACCAGGATCAAGTGGCGCTTGCGGGTGGCTGGCCTCGCGGGGCGCGCCGACGGCGGCATCCCGGCGCAGGGCACCGCCGGGTCGCGCTGACCGGCCGCTCAGCCGAACCGGCCGGTGCGGACGGTGCCCAGCGCCGGGCAGACGGCACACCGCTGCGTGAAAAGGCGGCACTGGACGAGGTCGCACGCCACCTCGCGCCCCTGCAGGGCCAGTACCAGCCGATCGAGCTTGTAGAAGCCCCTGGACTTGACCAGGACGACGTCGCCGTCGCGCAGCAGCCGGCGCAGGCAGGCGATGGTGTCGAGCACGCCGGGTGCCGTGCGCAGGATACGCTCCGCCGGCAGGCCGGCAGCGGCGACGGCCGCGAGCAGCTCCTCGACATCCTCCCCGATCGCGACGACGTGCGAGAAGACGCGCGCGATCAGCTTGCCGGCCGTCTGCAGCTCCGCCGCCGCGGTCCCGCTGCGCAGCGCTGCGATCGCGAGGACCTTGCGACCGGGGGCTTCGGCGGCCAGCTCGACGGCCGCGATCAGCGATGCCACCGAGTTCTTCTGGTGGTCCATCAGGAAGGTGATGCCGCCCGGCAGCGGGACCACTTGCAACCGGCCCGCGGCAGGCCTGGTCGCGGCCAAGGACTCGGCCGCGCGGATCAGGGGGATGCCCTCGATCGCAGCCACCGCCAGTGCCGCCAGGGCCGGCGGCACCATGTGGCGGCCGAGCAGCGGGATCGCGACCGGCACCGGCTCCCCGCGCACCAGCGCCAAAAAGCGCATGCCGCGTGGCCAGTCGACCGCCACCCCGACCGCCCGCACGTCGTTGTCTGGCCCGAAGCCGAACGTCCAGACCTGTCCCGGGGCCGCGGCCGCCATCGCCCGGACGCGGGAATCGTCGCCGTTCAGGACGGCCACGCCGCCAGATCGGAGGGCGGCGAGCAGGCGGGACTTCTCGCGGGCGATCGCGTCCAGGCTGCCCAGGGTCTCCAGATGCTCCCCGGCGACGGCGGTGATCACGGCGATGTCCGGCGCCACGGCATCGGCTTGGCGAGCCATCAGGCCGGCGCGGTCGATGCCGATCTCGATCACGCCCCAGCGCGCGGCCGGCCCGATCTCGAGCAAGCGCCGCGGCACCGCCCACATGCCGTTGACCAGGAGGCCCAGTAGCCTGGTCAGTGGCAGATGGAGCACGGCGAGCAGCATCCGCACCGTCGTGGTCTTGCCCACCGAGCCGGTGACCGCGACGATCCGGACTCGCCGCAGCACGGTGCGCCGGTAGAGTCCTGCCACCGGCCGCAGCGCTGGCGCCGACAGGCCACGCAGGGCAATGGCGAGGCGCTGTCGGCCCAACCGGCTCGTCGCCAGGGCCGTGATGTCCCGCCAGCCCAGACCCATGCCCCGTCCCTTCCCGCCATCGCCGGACCGGGTCCTAGCGCATTCCGGCATCGGGGTTCAGTCCCCGCGCCGACGGCTTGCCCTGCCGGCGGAGCTGCGCTTAGCCGTCCGGCATGGAGGCGGGCTCTATGGGGATACGTCGGAGCAACGACAGGGCGGTAGCCGGCCCGTCACGCCGCCTGGTCGTGCCGGCCCTGGGCGTCACGCAGATCCTGGCCTGGGGCGGCAGCTACTATCTGCCGGCGGTGCTCGCCCCTGCCGTCGCCGCCGACACCGGCTGGCCGCTGCCGGCCGTCGTCGGCGGCCTGACGCTGGGGCTGCTGGTCGCCGGCGCGGTCTCGCCCCTGGTCGGCCGGGCCATCGACCGGCAGGGCGGGCGGCCGGTCCTGTGCGCGGCCTCGCTGCTGTTCGCGGCCGGCCTTGGCGCCCTGGCGGCGGCGCCGAGCCTGGCCCTCTACCTCGCGGCCTGGGCCGTGCTCGGGCTGGCGATGGGTGCCGGCCTATACGACGCCGCGTTCGCCACCCTCGGCCGGCTCTACGGCGACACCGCCCGGCCGGCGATCACCTGCCTCACCCTGATCGCCGGCTTCGCCAGCACCCTCTGCTGGCCGCTGACCGCGTGGCTTGCGGCCGGCTTCGGCTGGCGCGGCGCCTGCCTCGCCTATGCCGGCCTGCACCTCCTGGTCGCTCTGCCGCTGCACGCCTGCATCCTGCCCCGCCATACCCCCGCGCCCGCTGCCCGCGGTGCCGCGCCGGGCGAGCCGACGGCACAGATCCCGCCCCGGCTGTTCCTGCTGCTGGCCGCCGCCATCACCCTGGCCGCCGCGATCACGGCCGTGGTCGCGGTGCATCTCCTGACCATTCTGCAGGCCCGCGGCCTCGGCCTCGCCGCGGCGGTCGGGCTCGGCGCGCTGATCGGGCCGGCGCAGGTCGCGGCCCGGGCGGTCGAGATGCTGGTCGGCCGGCGCCATCACCCGATCTGGACCATGCTCACGGCCACGGTGCTGGTCGCGGTCGGTGTGGCGCTGCTCGCCCTCGCCTTGCCGCTGCCAGGGGTGGCGCTGGTCGCGTTCGGCGCCGGCGCCGGCCTCCATTCGATCGCCCGCGGCACCGTCCCGCTGGCACTGTTCGGGGCGGCCGGCTACCCGACCCTGATGGGCCGGCTCGCCCGGCCGAGCCTGCTGGCGCAGGCGGCGGCCCCGGTCCTCGGCGCCCTGCTGCTGCAGGCGACCGGCCCCGGCGGCACGCTCGCGGCCCTGCTCGCCGCGGCCGCCGCCGATCTCGCCCTGGCGCTGGCGCTGCTCGTCGCCGTGCGCGCCGCCTATGCCCCGCTCAGCCGCCAGACCACGTCGCCGACATCGTCGGCCACCAGCAGCGACGCACCGTCCGGGCCGACCGCGACGCCGACCGGCCGGCCGTAGGACAGCTTCTCGTCGGGCGAGAGGAAGCCGGTGAGCAGGTCGCGCGCGGGGCCTGAGGGGCGGCCGCCCTCGAAAGGCACGAAGATCACCCGGTAGCCGCTGAGCTTGCTGCGGTTCCAGGAGCCGTGCTGGCCGATCACCATGCCGTCGGGCAGGCCCGGCAGCGTGCCCTCGGGCAGCCAGCACAGGCCGAGCGAGGCGGTGTGGCCGCCCAGCGCATAGTCGGGCTGCAGCGCGCTGGCGACCAGGCCCGGATCCTGCGGCACCCGGTCGTCGACCGTGCGGCCCCAGTAGCAGTAGGGCCAGCCGTAGAAGCCGCCCTCCTTGACCGAGGTCAGGTAGTCGGGCGGGGTCTCGTCGCCGAGCCCGTCGCGCTCGTTGACCACCGTCCACAAGGTCCCGCCGGTCGGCTCCCAGGCGAGCCCCACCGGGTTGCGCAGGCCGGAGGCGAAGATGCGCGGCGCGGCGCCGCCCGCGAGGTCGAGCTCCCAGATCGCGGCCCGCCCCTCCTCGGCCGCCATGCCCTCGTCGCCGATGTTGCTGAGCGAGCCGACGCCGACATAGAGCTTCGTGCCGTCGCGGCTCGGCAGCAGGCTGCGGGTCCAGTGCCCACCGGGCTTGAAGCCGGCGATCCTGCGCCCCGGGCCCCTGGCGCTGGCGCTCGCCGCGTCCCAGGCGAAGGCCACCACGCCGTCGGTGTTGCCGACGTAGAAGCTGTCGCCGACCAGGGCCATGCCGAAGGGCTGGGCGAGGCCGTCGAGGAAGGTCTCCTTGAGCTCGGCCACGCCGTCGCGGTCGGCGTCGCGCAGGCGCACGAGCCGGTTCGGGCTCGGGCCGATCGCCGCCGCGCGCGCCATGGTGGCATGCATGGCGTGGTCGAACAGGCTGCGCGCCCCGCCGGGCGTGAACAGCGATTCGGCCGCCAGCACGTCGCCGTTGGGAAGCACCTGCAGCCAGCGCGGGTGCTTGAGGCCGGTGGCGAAGGCGTTGACCTTCAGGCCCGCCGCCGCCACCGGCGCCTTGCCGGCGGGCCAGCCATGCGCGGTCGGCATCTTGAGCGTCGGGAAATTGCCCTGCGGCTTGGCGGCCGGGATCGCCGGCGCCGCACCCGCCGCCTGCGGCAGCGGCGGGTCGCCGCGGTGGCGCAGCAGCACGGTGACGTCGCCGACCATAGCGACCACGCGGCCGAACATGCCCGACAGGCTCATCGCATCCCTCCTGGTGGCCGGCGGGCGTGGGCGGGCCCCTGGCCGTCCCGGCTGCGGGCCGCACCATGCCCCGGCCACGGCCGCCGGGGCAACCACCACGCGCCACGGGCATGCGGCCGGGGTGGGGCCGGGTTCGCTCGTGCCGCGCGGCAATTCGTTCGTGAAGTTTCGGCGTACCGTCCTCGCGGCGGCGAGGGCGGGTCAGTCGGTTCGTTCGTGCCGGCGGGCCAATTCGATCGTGCAGTTCGGCCCAACGGCCGGGGCGGCGATCGCGGATCGGTTCGTTCGTGCCGCGGGCCGAGTTCGTTCGTGAAATTTCGGGGTGCCCCGACGACGGCGGCGCTGGCGCGTCGGTCGGTTCGTTCGTGCCTCCAGGCAATTCGATCGTGCGGAATCGTGCCGGCGCGCCGAGTTCGGATCGCCGTCGGCGCCGCGGCGCCGGCGCGGCCGGCAAGCCTGCGCCCGCGCCGGAGCGCAGCGGCCGGTCGGTTCGTTCGTGCCGATGGCGTGCAGCACGGTGGGAGCGTCATCGGCGGCGTCCGGGTGTGGTGGGGTGAGGCTGCAGGATAGCATGGATCGGACTTTGATCCTATCACCTTAGGCGGGCGGTGGCGGCGCGTTGGCGGATCGGTAACGGTCTTCGGGCAATCTGCCGGATGGTGGAGCAGGGGCCGCGGCGAGCCGGGAGCCCGAGCGCAGCGAGGGCGGACGGCGAGGCAGGAGTGGCCTTGGGCGGGTCACCCGGAGACGGGGCGGGAGACGGGTCGACATTCTGGCATGGCGGACGGGTTGCGATCGGACGAGCGACGGGAATCGGCGCTTGTGTCGGGCAAGCGGCCTCGCCCGGGAGAGGTGCGGGAGGCCCGGTTCCGCTGGCAGGAGGCGTTTTGGTTTCTGTCGGTCGGGCTGTGGCTCGGCTCATCGTCCCAGACGGCGCCACCTGGCTGCTGCTGACCCTGATGCTGTAGGGGCGGCCACCGCTGGTCGAGGCCAACGTGGTCGAGAACTTCCTGGCCGTACCGACGACCCTGGCGGCGATGGCGATCTCCACGAGCCGGGGCAGCATCGAGTGGTCGCTGGGTGCCGCGCTCGGGGCGGGCAGCGTGCTCGGCGGGCTGCTGGGCTCGCGCCTGACCCTGTCGGAGCAGGCGCGGCGCTGGATCGTCTGGCTCCTGGTGGTCATGATCGTTGGTGAGCTGGTGCAGCTGTCGACGCGGTATGTGTCGGAGCTGATCGGATAGGCTCTCCCGTTCGCTCGATGATGAAACGTGGTCCAACTAAAGCCACGGTTCGGGTAACCCGGTTTCGCATGCCCCTTGGCTCACGCATCAAAGCTCTTGCGAACCGCGACAATCCCTGCTGTGGTCCGCAACAGCTCTTTACGCGTATAGGCCGCTGCCAAGCTCGCTTGGTTCGGCTTCGTCGGGTGCTTCGCCAGACAGTACGTTATTGTGGAGGTTTATCGGCAGGAAGGAGCCGGAAAGGTCATCTTTCGTCGCTCCGCTCCTCACCTACGGCCGATGCCCTCTCCGTCTCCTTCCTGCCTATCAGGGGTAAAGAGTTCCTTGGTTGCCGAATTGATCGCCCTATATAACGACATTGACACTGCGAAGTTACGAATAGCCAGACCATCGAAATTCGTATTTCTTTGCGGCGGCACTATAAAGAAGGACAATGGCAAGGGCGCGGATAGTCTCCGAGACTATCTTTATCGCGTGAGATCGTTGCGCAGAAGACTTCAGGGAGAGATTGTTCTTGCGGAGACCGCGAACCAGCTATACCGAGACACAAAATACAGTGATCTGATCACATTTGAAGAAGACATAGCACGGATCTCTGCAGTTGTACTTGTAATCGCTGAAAGCCCAGGTAGCCTCGCCGAGCTAGGAGCGTTTGCAAGCAACGACGTCATTCGCAAGGCACTTCGTATTATCATACAGCAAGCCCATTGGGGGCGGGAATCGTTTATTCGATTTGGACCGGTGCAGCGAATACACAATGACAACGCGGCATATGTAGGTGTTTATCCATGGCGTGTAAATAAGACTGGGGCCATCGTACTACGGTCAATCCGGGCACACTGCTACGAAATTATCAAATTTTTAAATAGACACTTGAGTGCTGCGCCGAAGACTGAACAATTCCCTGCATCTAGGGATGTACGCATATTCTACATTATTTATTGGATTATCTATCTCTCTTTAGCCATATCGCCGCTATTGCTATATCAAATAGTACAAATACTAATTCCTGACGCGACTGACAAAGAGGTGCGCAATAAGGTTTTCTGCATGCAGCTTGCGGGATGGATCGGCTTGGAGCGTTATTCAGAACGGGATTATTTCTATTGCTTGCATGACAAAGATCCCTTTCTCTATGCGTTTAATATCGGCATGACAGAAAGAGATACCGCAAGACGAAAAATGGCAGTTAGCGCAGCGTTGATTAAGGCCGAAAATCCTCCGCGACATGTGAAGGCCGTTGCCTCAAGCCGGCGGATGCCGGCATGACAGCGAGCTTGCTGCAAGAATTATCTATTTCATTTGGCCTTGGTGCCCACGATCTCTTGAGAATTATTAGTTCCGCACCAGCGCGCTACAAAATTTTCCAGATCAGAAAAAGGGACGGTGGATCAAGAACCATTGCACATCCATCTCGTGAGCTCAAGGCAATTCAGCGCTTTATTCTTCGGCATCGGCTGGTGAAGTTGCCTGTTCACCCAGCCGCTACTGGCTATATACCAAATGCGAATATTGGCGAAAATGCGAGAGTTCATCTTGGCAACAGAAATATTTTAAAACTGGACTTCAAAGACTTTTTCCCGAGTATCCTGGTGCGAGACTGGATGAACTATGCTAGATCGAACAATGTGGGTGTGGATTCAGAGGATGTATCACTTTATAGCAAGATATTGTTCTGGAGTGGAGGCCACGGTGTTATGCCAAGATGCCTCTCAATCGGAGCTCCTACTTCACCTATTTTATCCAATATACTTCTCTATGAGATAGATGTTGTTCTTGCAACTATCGCGCAACAGCTATTTGTTAGATACACTAGGTATGCAGACGACATTACGGTATCTGGCAACGACATCGATGACCTTATGAGATTTGAGACGGCGACACGACGCCATATTAAGAAGGTGGCCTCTCCGCGTTTGGCCTTCAACGACGAAAAGCGTGGTGTATATGGGATGGGCGAGCGGCGAATGGTGACTGGCCTTGTGCTGACGCCAACCCATCGGGTTTCGATTGGCAGAGAGCGCAAGAGACTAATCTCGGCAATGCTACATCGGGCAGCCCAGAATAACTTAAATCCAGAGAATATAGCAAAGTTAAAGGGTTTGTTAGGTTTTTGCATTGCAAATGAGCCAGACTATATATCGCGAATGCGGGTAAAATATGGAAATTCGGTGGTCGATCAAGTGCTAAAGTATATAGTGCCCGGCAGGCCTTTAACGACATTGGCGTCCAGAATCGAGGAGGACGAGCGCCAGAGGTTTGGACGTTAGCTGTACTTTGATGCTTGCCGTACTTGAGACCACTAACCTACTTAGCCCCCAGCCAGTCGGCTCGATCACCGCTCAGCCTCCAGCGAGTCCAGCCAGGCTTCGTTGCCTTCGCGCGGGATTCCAAAGTCTCGGAGGGAGTTGGTGCCGAAACACAAGCGCTTGCCTTCGGCTGACAAGGAAATAGGTCTGCCACAAGCTCCACTTGCACCCCGCATTGCGGCGATCCAAGCTCCGCGGCCCGAGCCTAAAGTCCAAGGACTCACCCATGCCCGCCTACTGCCTGTTCGACATCCGCGACATCGTCGACGAGACGGGTCTGGACACCTATCGCGAGCGCATCCGGGCGATCGTCGAGGGGTTCGGGGGGCGGTATCTGTTCATCGGCGGGCGGTTCGAGGTGGTCGAGGGGGAGTGGCATCCGACCTTCCCGATCCTGATCGAGTTCCCCAGCCTGGAAGAGGCGCATCGCTGGTACGAATCGGAGGAGTTCCGCGAGCTGAAGGAGGTGCGCCTGCGGGCACTGCGCTCGGACGCGGTGTTCATGGAGGGGCTGATGGAGGGATTTCGCTAGAGCCAGTTCGGTAGAACCGAACGGGCTCCAGCTCTCTTTTTGGGGGCCTATCGGCCTTCGGCCTGCTTGAGGCAGTGGGGGTCAAACCCGCTCCAGGGCGTCGAGGCGGGTCTCGGCGGCCTTGAGGCGGGCTTCCAGGGTCTCGCGCAGAAGCTGGGTGCGGATGTCGGCGAGCTCGACCTGGCCCTCGAAGCTGCGCAGCACGCGGAGGATCAGCTCGCGGGTGGCGGTCTCGGCGAGGGTGGCTTTGACGGTAGCCATGTCGGCCTTGAGCTCGCGCTGGGCTTCGAGGACCAGGGCGATCTGGCGGCCGAGGAACTCCAGGTTGACCTCGGGCAAAGGGCTCTCCGAGCCGCGATGGCGGCGGGGGGACCATAGCATAGGGGCGTGGGCGGATGCCACGGGAGCGAAGGATTTCGCCTCCGCCCGGTCAGGACCGATCCTGCTCCAGCCCGGCGCGCATGCGCTCCAGCGCCGTGCGTAGGGCCGGGAGGTCGAGCTCGACGATCTCCCACACCATGGCGTGGTCGACCCGGCGATAGGCGTGGCGCAGAATGTTGCCGACCTGGGCGATCTGGCGCCACGGCAGCTCGGGGTGGGCGCCGGTCAGCTCGGGCGGCAGGTGGCGCGAGGCCTCGGACAGCCGCTCGATGTTGCGCTCGACCGCATCGCGCATCGGGCGGTCCGCGCGGTAATCGGCGAGCGCCCTGCCGGCGGTGAGGCGGCCGATCCAGTCGATCGCGTCCAGCATGTCGTCGAGCCAGGGCACCGCCCTTTCAGGCGCCATCCAGGGCCTCGATCGCCTGTGCCTCCATGGCGGCGCGGATCAGCGGATGGAGCTGGTCGAGGGCGGTGACGAGCTGCACCTCGCGCCCGAGGGCTTCCGCGAGGTCCAGCTCCATGCCGGCAAGGTCGAGCAGCGAGAACCGCCCGACCGACGCGCGATCGATCTCGACCAGCAGGTCGACGTCGCTGTCCGCCTGGGCCTCGGCGCGCGCCACCGAGCCGGTGAGCCGCAGGCGGCGGACGCCGCGCCGGCGCAGCTCGCCCGCCTGGGCCCGCAGGATGGCGAGCACGCGCGCGCGCTCGGCCTCGCCGGTGGTGATCATGCCATTGGACTGCATGAATTCGCGACCCGGCGCAACCGTCCGGCACGGCGGATGCGCGGCGTCCCGACAGAAAAGCCCCCACCCCGGCCCTCCCCCGCTTGCGCGGTGGAGGGGGTAGGAGGTGAGTCGCGAGGGTTTGGGAGCCCCCTACGCGCTACTCCGCCGCCTGCTGGTAGGCCTCGAGCGGCGGGCAGGCGCAGACCAGGTGGCGGTCGCCCCAGGCGTTGTCGACACGGGCGACGGGGGGCCAGTACTTGTCGGCGCGGGTGGCGGCGGTGGGGAAGAAGGCCTGGTCCTTGGGATAGGGGCGGGTCCAGTCGGCCAGCAGCAGGTCGGCGGTGTGGGGGGCGTGTTTCAGGGGGTTGTCCAGGCGGTCGCTGCTCCCGTGCTCGATGGCGCGGATCTCCTCGCGGATGGCGATCATGGCCTCGCAGAAGCGGTCGAGCTCGGCCTGGCTCTCGCTCTCGGTGGGCTCGATCATCATGGTCTCGGGCACAGGCCAGGACATGGTGGGGGCGTGGAAGCCGAAATCGACCAGGCGCTTGGCGACGTCCTCGGCGGTGATACCGGTCGCCTCCTTGAGGCCGCGGATGTCGACGATACACTCGTGGGCGACCATGCCGTTCTGGCCAGTGTAGACCACGGGAAAGTGGGGGGCGAGGCGGGCGGCCACGTAGTTGGCGGCGAGGATGGCGCATTGCGTGGCGCGGGTGAGGCCGGGGCCACCCATCATGGCGATGTAGGCCCAGGAGATCGGCAGGATCAGGGCCGAGCCCCAGGGGGCGGCGGAGACGGCACCGACACCCTGGCCGTCGCCATAGGGGTTGGCGCCGGTGACGACCGGGTGGTCGGGCAGGAAGGGCGCCAAGTGCGCCTTGACGCCGATCGGGCCCATGCCGGGGCCGCCGCCGCCGTGCGGGATGCAGAAGGTCTTGTGCAGGTTCATGTGGCAGACGTCGGCACCCAGCTCGCCGGGGCGCGCGATGCCGACCAGCGCGTTGAGATTGGCGCCGTCGAGATAGACCTGGCCGCCATGCTCGTGGACCAGGGCGCAGATGTCCTTGATGGTCGCCTCGAACACGCCGTGCGTGCTGGGATAGGTGACCATCAGGGCGGCGAGGCGGTCCTGGTGGGCGGCGGCCTTGGCGGCGAGGTCGGCCATGTCGATGTTGCCGGCGGCGTCACAGCCGACCACGACCACGCGCATCCCGGCCATGACGGCGGAGGCGGGGTTGGTGCCGTGGGCCGAGGAGGGGATCAGGCAGACGTCGCGGGCGTGCTCGTCGCGGCTGTCGTGCCAGGCGCGGATGGTGAGCAGGCCGGCATACTCG
>JAXMCJ010000022.1:0-99881 GCA_046349415.1 Geminicoccaceae bacterium | reverse complement strand
CCACCTGAGCCACGGCCTTGACGGGCGCCAGTCGGTCGAGCCGCGCCGTCAGCGAATCGTGCAGGGTCTCCGGGATGGCCAGAGCCTCGAGCTCGCCGGCTTCGAGGAGCATCCTGGTCAGCTCCTCGACGAACAGGGGAACCCCGTCGGTCCTGGCCAGGATCTGCTCCCGCACCGCGGGCGGCACTGGCCTGCCGGCGGCCACCTGCCCCATCAGTGCCTCGCAATGCTTGCGGCCGAGCCGGCCGAGCGACAGCATCGTGGCGTGGCCGTAGCCGCTCCAGGGCGGCATGAATTCCGGCCGGCAGGTGACGATCGCCAGTACCGGCAGGCGCTGCAGCAGCGCGACGAGCCGGGCCAGGTACTCGACCGTGGTCGGATCGGCCCAATGCATGTCCTCGAAGATCGCCAGTACCGGCCCGCGCGCGGCAAGCCCGGTGACGTGGCCGAGCAGCACCCGCAGGGTCCGCTCCTTCCGCTGCTGCGGCTCGATGGCCGCCTGACGATCCCCTCCCGGCAGCCCCAGCAGCTCCGCCAGCAGCCACGCATCCTTGCGCACCTCCGCCGGCGCCGAGACGAGCAGCGCCTCGAGCCGGCCGCGCTGATCCTCGGCTGCCACGGCGTGGGTCGACCCGATCGCGCGCTCGAGGTAGCCGATCACCGGCTGCAGCGCCGTGTCGGTGTGCTGCGGCGAGGCTTGATGGCTCAGGACCACGTGCGGCTCCAGCGCCTCGCGCAGCGCCCGCACGAGCCGCGACTTGCCGATGCCCGCCTCGCCCGCGAGCAGGACGAGCTGGCCCTCGCCCGCCTCGGCCAGCTCCCACCGGTCGAGCAGGAGCTGCAGCTCCTGGCGGCGGCCGATCAGGGGCGCCGGGCTGTCCCCGCGCAGCGCCTCGAACCGGCTCTCGGCGGCACCCTCGCCGCGCACCCGCCAGGCCTGCACGGGCGCGCTGAATCCCTCCAGCCGCTGGCGGCCCAGGTTCTCCAGCGCGAACAGCCCGCCCACCAGCCGCCGCGTCGCCTCGGCGACGACGACCGCCCCGGGCTCGGCCAAGGCCTGCAGCCGGTCGGCCAGGTGCAGCGGCTTGCCGACGAAGGTTTCGTCCGGGTCGACGACGACCAGGCCGGTGGCGATCGCGACCCGCACCGACAGCCGAAGCGGCGCGGCGAAGGTCGCATCGGCCAGGGCGAGCCCGGCGCGCACCGCCCGTTCCGCCGCATCCTCCTGCGCCCGCGGATAGCCGAAAATGGCGAGCACGCCGTCGCCGGGATAGCGGGCGACGAGGCCGCCGGCTTCGCCGATGGTGGCGGTGCAGCGGCGCTGGAAGTTGGCGATAATCTCGCCCACATCCTCCGGGTCCAGCTGCTCGGCGAGCGCGGTGGCCTCGACGAGGTCGGCGAACAGAACGGTGAGCTGCCTACGCTCGCCGACGCCCGGCTGCTCGCTCGGTTTCGGCGCCGCGCCATCGCCCGCCACCACCTCGCCGGTGAAGCGGTAGCCCCGCCGCGGCAGGGTCTGCAGCAGGCGCGGCGCCGCCTCGCCGAGCGCGCGGCGGATGTCGCCGACGCATTGGGTGATGCTGTCGTCGGTGACGAACACGTCGGGCCAGATCGCCGACATGATGGCGTCGCGGTCGAGCAGACGGCCGGCATTCTCGACGAACAGCCGCAGGAGCGCGAACGACTTGGGCCGCAGGGGCAGCTCGGCGCCGTCGCTCGCCCGCAGCACTCCCTGCTCCAGGCCGAGGACGAAGCGGTCGAACCGGTAGGCCGAACCTCGCGACCGCTCGGCGTCCATCGCCCCTGGTCCGCTCCCGACTTCAGGTTGCCGGCCAGAGTTAGAGCAGACTTTCGCCGCAATTTCGCCGCGCTTTCGGGTCTTCCACCGGCAGATGCCGCCTAATGCGCCCACTCGGCAGGGCGATCGCAACCCGAAGCCCGGCGACCGAGAGACGCCTCAGGAGAAGTCAGATGAGTGCATCCCACCTCAGGAAGCTGGCCCTGGCCGCAGCGCTTCCGGCGTTCCTCGCCACGGTAGCGCCCGGCTCGGCCGGTGCCGTGGTCGTCAACACCTACAACGGCGCGGAATGCGAGGCCCTGTCCGGCAGTCAAGCCGGCAATCTGGTGCGCGGTGACGGCATCAAGGCCAAGTCGTCGACGACCGTCGTCTGCCCGATCGTCAAGAACATCTTCAACTCCACCGGCAGCATGACCGTCGGCCCGGTCGCGAGCGCCGGCACCAGCTGTCGGCTGGAGAGCCTGGACGTCTTCACCAGCAAGATGATCGATTCGGGCTTCCACACCTTCCCCGGACCGGGGAACACCGCGATCGAGCTCACCATCCCCTCGAGCTTCCGCGGCGCCCAGCAGATGGTGTGCTCGCTCAACAAGAACGGCGTGATCAGAAGCTATGGCGTGACGGAGCGCTAGGCTGACGATCGGGCACCTCGGCCCCCCGGCCCCTGATGCGGCGATGCCGTGCGGCATCCTGCATCAGGGCGGCGCGCCCGGCAGGGGATCGGCGAGCTCGAAGGTCTGCGCCAGCGAGCGGCCGGCCAGCAGGCTCTCCTGCCATCCGGCCTCGCGCCGCAGCTTCGCCTCCGCCTCGCCGATGCGGCCGCGCACCGCCTCGGGGGCGAGGGCCACGAGCCCGTCGTCGTCGCCGATCAGCAGGTCGCCGGGGCGGACCAGCTGCCCGCCCACCACGACGGGGCCGTTGACAACGCCGCGCTCGGCCGAGGCCGGGCCGCGCGGCGTGACATGGCGGGTGAACACCGGCAGGTCGTCCCAGCCCGCGAGCGTGCCGACGTCGCGGACGGCACCGTCGCAGACCAGGCCCGCCGCGCCCAGGCGGCGCAGGTGGCCGCCCAGGATCTCGCCGATCATCGCGGTCTCGGCGTGGCCGCCGGCGGCGATCACCAGCACCTCGCCGGCGCCGAGCCGGTCGATGGCCAAGAGCACCGCACCGAAATCCGGCGGCTCGCAGGCGGCCGTGACCGCCCGCCCGAAGAGTCGCGGCTGGCGGCCGGCCGGCAGCAGCGGCCGGATCGCCGGGTCGATCTGGCCGATGGCACGGCCGAGATCGACCGCCACCGCGACCGGCACCGCCCGCCAACGGTCGATCTCGGCGGCGGTGAGGTCGCCGGCGGCGACGGGATGGGCGGTGACGGGCATGGCGACGGCTCTCCGCTCCGGCAGATGGGTCAGGACGTCCGCGCGCGGACGAGATCGGGCGTGATCTCGGCGAGATCGCGGACGCCGGCGAGCGCCATCGCCTCGTCGAGCTCGGCCGCCAGGATCTCGATCGCCCGCCGCACGCCCGCCTCGCCTCCTGCGGCCAGACCCCACAGGAAGGCCCGGCCGATCATGCAGGCGCGCGCGCCGAGCGCCAGCGACTTCAGGATGTCGGTGCCGCGCCGCACGCCACCGTCCAGCAGGACCTCCGCCTCGCCCTGCACCGCCGCCACCACGCCGGGCAGTGCCGCGCAGGCGCCCGGGACGGTGTCGAGCTGGCGGCCGCCATGGTTGGAGACGATCACCGCGTCGGCACCGGCGCGCACGGCGGCGCGCGCGTCGTCCGGGTGCAGCACGCCCTTGACCACGAACGGGCCGTCCCACCCCCGGCGGAGCCGGGAGATCAGCGCCCAGTCCGCCGACGGGTCGAACAGGCTCGCCACATGCTGGCCGATGGTCGTGACGCCCGCACCATCACGCAGCGCCGGGAAGTTGCCGAACGAGACCGGGCTGCGGGCGAGTCCCCAGAGCCAGGCCGGCCGTCGCAGCACGTCCCAGGCCGTTCTGAGGCTGGGCCGCAACGGCAGCGTGAAGCCGTTGCGCACGTCGCGCTCGCGGCAGCCCTGGATCGGCAGGTCGACGGTGAAGCACAGCGTGCGGTAGCCGTGGCTCCGCGCGCGCCGCAGCATGTCGCCCATCAGGTCGCGGTCGCGCAGTGGATAGAGCTGGAACCAGCGGTCGCTGTCGGGCGCGTCCTCCGCCACCGCCTCGAGCGAGGCGACGGAGTTGGTCGACAGGCAGAACGGGATGCCCGCCGCGGTCGCCGCGCGGCAGGCCAGCATCTCGCCCTTCGGCCAATAGAGCCCGGCCAGCCCCGTGGGTGCCAGCACCAGCGGCAGCGCCGCCGGCCTGCCCAGCAGGGTGGTCCCCGGCTGCCGGCGGCTGACGTCCACGCCGACCCGCGGCAGCAGATGCCAGGCATCGAAGGCGCGGCGATTGGCGCGCAGGGTGATCTCGTCGCGGGCGCCGCCGTCGATGAAGTCGAACACCAGCCGGGGCAGGCGGCGCCGGGCGGCCAGCCGCAGATCGTCGATGGTCAGGCACTGGCGGACGGCGCGCACGGACATGGCCCTCGGGCTATCCCGGTTACACCGTATTGGCGCACCGGCAGCCCACATACTCCACCCGGCCGTCAAGGCCAGCCCATTCCTCGCCGGGCGCAGGCCTACCATTGTAGCCCTGCGGCAGAGCGCCTATCCAGGACCGCGCGCATCCCGCAAGACAGGTCGATGAGCATGGCACGTCCCTCGGCGACGCATACGGTGCAGGTCGACAACGAGCGGGTGCGGGTCACCGAATGGCGGTTCGCGCCGGGGGCGGCGACCGGCTGGCATCGGCACCAGCACGACTATGTCGTGGTGCCGATGACCACGGGCCGGCTGCTGCTCGAGGAGCCCGGCGGCACGTCGCGCCATTCCGAGCTCTCGACGGGCGTCAGCTACTTCAAGGCCGCCGGCGTCGAGCACGACGTGGTCAACGACAACCCATTCGACTTCGTGTTCGTGGAGATCGAGCTGAAGGCGACGGGCGCGCCTGCCGCGTAGCGCCTGCTTCAGCCGCCCGGGAAGGGCGAGGACAGCATCTGCCGGCCGGGCTCCGGCGAGAGGATGCCGCGGCGCAGGATATAGTCCATCGCTCGCCGCCAGGCCTCGTCGGTGTCCCCGCGCAGGGACACCGCACCCTGCCAGGCGAGCTTCTGCGTCTCGACGTCGATCAGCCAGACATGCAGCGCGGCGATCAGGGTCGAGAGCTTGTGGACGACGGCGATCGCCGCCGTGTCGGCACCGGCGGTCCGCGCTGGCGCCCGCCAGCAGGCCGCGCACTGATAGAGCGGCTGGTCGGGGTCGGCGGCCTGCAGCTCGACGGCGCGATACTGGCCCGAGGCGGCGAGCCGCTCGGCGAGCAGGCGCGTCACGGTCGCGATCCGCGCCGGCCACTGCGCATTGGGCGGCTCGCCGCTGGTGTCGACCACCTCCAGCGGGAACACGGCGACCAGCGGTGCCGCGCGCTCCGTGGCGAGCGTGGCCGAGGCGGGCCGCGCCGGGACCGCGGCGAGCAGCAGGAGCGGGATCACCCGCCATCGCAGCCAGGACATCGGCGCAACCTAACCGTGCGCGCTTGCGCTGGCCACCGGCACGATCGCCTGCCGGCTGCGGCGCGGCTTGAACCCGCGCGCCGGCTGCGTCATGACACCTGCGACGGCGGCCACATGAACGAGCGCCGCCAGGGAGGCAGGAATGCTGCGAACGGTGATGTTGGGCCTGGGCGCCGTGCTCATGGCCTCCAGCGCGATGGCGCAGAGCCGCTGGGACGGGGCGGACGATCTGGCGGTGAGCCCGCTCGCCTGCGGTGCGGGCGGCGCTGCCGCTCCGGCCGCCAAGGCCTTCGACGGCGGGCAGCCGACCGGCGCGCCCGACCGGGCCGGCAAGCCGATCACGGTGGTCGACGTGCCCAAGCTGATCGGCATCGGCTATTTCAACGCCACCAGCAAGGGGATGCAGGACGCCGCCAAGGAGCTGGGCAACGTCACCGTCACCACCGACGGCCCGACCAAGGCCAACATCGACGAGCAGATCACCTTCATCGACAATTACGTCACGCGCGGCGTCGACGGCATCCTGTTCGCCGCCAACGACCCGGTGGCGATCGCCCCCGTGCTGAAGAAGGCGCTGGAGAAGGGCATCAACGTCATCGGCTACGACGCCAACTCGACGCCCGAGGCGCGCGAGTGGTTCGTCAACCAGGCCGAGTTCAACGGCATCGGCAAGGCGCTGATCGACCAGATGGCGACCGAGATCGGCGAGGACGGTGCCTTCGCCATCGTCACCTCGACCTTCACCACGCCGAACCAGGCGCGCTGGATCGCCGAGATGCAGGCCTATCAGGAGGCCTGCCACCCGAAGATGAAGTGGCTGGAGACGGTCGAGGCGCAGGAGGACAACATCCTGTCCTTCAACCAGGCCTCGACGCTGATCAACAAGTACGGCGACGAGCTCAAGGGCATCTTCGGCATGACCAGCGTCGCCACCCCGGCTTCGGCCGAGGCGGTCACCCAGGCCAACCAGTGCGGCAAGATCGCCGTCGTCGGCCTCGCCACCCCGAATGCGATGCGGCCCTATGTCGAGAAGGACTGCGTGAAGTCGGTCGTGCTGTGGAACCCGGTCGATCTCGGCTACGCCGCCACCTACGTCATGCGGGCGGTCGCCGACGGCAAGCTCAAGCCCGGCGCCACCGAGGTCGAGGCCGGCAAGCTCGGCAAGCTCAAGGTGGTCAACGGCAGCGAGATCCTGCTCGGGCCGCCCTTCGTCTACTCCAAGGACAACATCGCGCAGTTCGACTTCTAGGCTCAGCGCGACGCGCCGGCGGCCCTCTCCGCCGCGGGAGGGCCGCCGTTCTGTTTCTCATAGGTCGATTTCCCTGAGAGACCCCCAGCAGGTCGCGGCACAGGGCTGGACTGGACTAGCAGGCCGTGATTCGGGTGGTGGGCCCGGCAGGATTCGAACCTGCGACCAGACCGTTATGAGCGGCCGGCTCTAACCGCTGAGCTACAGGCCCCGAGGCGACGGCCTATAGCGGCGGCCCGCCCGGGCGGCAAGCGTGCCCCTCAGGTGTCGAGGAAGCTCCTGAGCTTGCGCGAGCGGCTCGGGTGCTTGAGCTTCCGCAGCGCCTTGGCCTCGATCTGGCGGATGCGCTCGCGGGTGACCGAGAACTGCTGGCCCACCTCCTCCAGCGTGTGGTCGGTGTTCATGCCGATGCCGAAGCGCATGCGCAGCACGCGCTCCTCGCGGGCGGTGAGCGTCGCCAGCACCCGGGTCGTGGCCTCGCGCAGGTTGGCCAGGGTCGCGGCCTCCAGCGGCTGGACCGCGTTCTTGTCCTCGATGAAGTCGCCGAGATGCGAATCCTCCTCGTCGCCGATCGGCGTCTCGAGGGAGATCGGCTCCTTGGCGATCTTGAGGACCTTGCGCACCTTGTCCAAGGGCATGTTGAGCTTGTGCGCCAGCTCCTCGGGCGTCGGCTCGCGGCCGTACTCGTGCAGCATCTGGCGCGAGGCGCGCACCAGCTTGTTGATGGTCTCGATCATGTGCACGGGAATGCGGATCGTGCGCGCCTGGTCGGCGATCGAGCGCGTGATCGCCTGGCGGATCCACCAGGTGGCGTAGGTCGAGAACTTGTAGCCGCGCCGGTACTCGAACTTGTCCACGGCCTTCATCAGGCCGATGTTGCCCTCCTGGATCAGGTCGAGGAACTGCAGGCCGCGGTTGGTGTACTTCTTGGCGATCGAGATCACGAGACGGAGATTGGCCTCAACCATCTCCTTCTTCGCCTGGCTCGCCTCGCGCTCGCCCCGCTGCACCATCAAGACGATGCGGCGGAACTCGCCGATCTGCAGGCCGACCTCCTCGGCGATGGCCGAGATGTCGGCGCGCAGGCCCTCGATGTCCTCGTAGTGGCGCGAGACGAAGTCGGTCCAGCCGCGATCCTTCAGCCGGGCGACCCGGTCGATCCAGTCGTGGTCGAGCTCGTGGCCCATATAGTTGCTGAGGAAGCTCTCGCGGGTGACGCGGGCCGAGGTGGCGAGCCGCAGCAGCTTGCCCTCGAGGCTCTGCAGATGCTTGTTCAGGTCGAACAGCTGCTGCACCAGCGCCTCGACCCGGCTCTGGTTGAGCGAGACCTGCTGCATCAGCTCGACCATGCCCGAGCGTGCCGCCTGATATTGCCGGTCGAGCTCGGCCGGCACCTCGCGCCGGGCCTGGATCAGGGCCAGCCGCTCCTCCTGCAGCTCGCGCAGCCCGCGATAGGCCTCGGCGATGCCGTCGAAGGTCTCCAGCACGCCGTCGCGCAGCTTGCCCTCGAGGGCCGAGAGGGACAGCGTGTCCTCGTCGAAATCCTCCTCCTCCGACGTCGCGGTACCGGCGGCGGATTCGGACTCCTCGTCCTCCTCGTCGGCGACGATGATCTCTGGACTCTCGTCGTCGTCGTCCGGGGCCGCCGGCTTGGCGGCGACAGGCTCGACCGTCACCACGGTCGTGGTCTGCACGACGGCGGCGGTGCCGGGGCCGGCGACCGCGACGGCGAGCGTCTCGGTCGTCACCATGCCCCCGGCGGGCGCCGCCTCGCCGTTCGGCCCGGAGTCGTTGGTCGCCTCGAGGTCGATGATGTCGCGCAGCAGGACGCGGCCCTCGCGGATCGCATCGCGCCAGCCGATCACCGCGCGCATGGTCAGCGGGCTCTCGCACAGCGCCTCGAGCACCGTGTTGCGGCCGGCCTCGATGCGCTTGGCGATCTCGATCTCGCCCTCGCGCGACAGGAGCTCGATCGTCCCCATCTCGCGCAGATACATGCGCACCGGATCGTCGGTGCGGCCCAGCTCCTCCTCGGGACCAGAGGGGGCCTCCTCGCCCTCGGCCTCGGCCGGCGCGGGCTCGCTGCCCTCGCCGCTGGCCTCGACCTCGGCCGGCTCGCCTTCCATGTCGCCGCCGGCCTCGTCGCGCAGCACCATGATCCCCTGGGCGTCCAGGAGCTGGATCACCTCCTCGGTCTGCTCCGGCGGGAAATCGGCCGGCAGCGCCGAATTGAGCTGGTCGAAGGTGACCGAGCCACGATCCTTGGCCTGCACCACCAGCCGCCGCAGCTGCGGGTTGTTCTGCAGGATCGCTTCCAGCCCGTCGCCGACATGCGTCTTCGCCGCGGGCTTGCCGCGCAACGCGGATGCCGGACTCTTGATCGGCTGGCGCACGGCCATTGCGCTAGGCTCCCTCACGATCCGCTCGTCCCTCTGCAGGTGCGGGGCGGCACGGCCTTGCGGCCAGCGACGCGCTCAGCGGACCGTCCCGCTCGGCTCGTCGTCTGGTTCCGCGCCGTCGCCACCATCGCGGTTCAGTAGTCGATCCAGTCTATAAAACCAACGGTTGAGGTGCCCGGCGTCGTCCGCAGGCAACTCTCCGACGGGGGACCGTTCCTGTTCCAGCGCCGCCCGATGCCGCATCGCGGCCAGCCCCTCCGACCATGCTTGCCGGTCGCCCTGTGCGGCGGAGTCCGGCGTGGCGAGGGGCTGCGTGAGGTGGTCGGCGCTGTGATCCAGAAGGCGGCCCAAACCGTACCGGTGGAGGTGGCGCGCGAGCCCATCCGCGTCAAGTCTGGGCGCCTCGCTCATCCACGCCACGATCTCCTGGCGGACGCGCTCCAGCTCGGCATCGTGGAGCTGCAGCTGGGCAAACTCCTCCTCGTGGCCCTCCAGCCACTCGGGCTGCCGGAGGATCGCTGACACGATCGCCGCCTCGCGCTCCTTCTCCCGCCGCGAGATGCCGGCAGCCAGCCGCGACGGCCCGACTCCTTCCCAGGCGCTGGGGCGCGGCGCGCGCGGGCGGTCCTTCGCCCAGCGCTGCGGGCGGGGCGCCTGCGCGTCGAGCAGCGTGCGGAACTGGTCCTGCAGGCTGGCGCGCAGGTCGGGATCGCCCGCCAGCCGCGCCAGCGTGCGCAGCCTGCGGCTGAGTGCTGCCCGGGCCTCCGGGGTGTCGAAGCGGCGGCCCTGGGTTTCCAGGCGCCAGATCATTTGCGACAGCGTGTGCGCTTTCGACAACAGCGAGGTGAGCGCCTCGGCCCCGTGCCGGCGCAGATAGCTGTCGGGATCCTCGCCGTCGGGCAGCACGGCAAAGCGCAGCGTCTGCCCGCCGCGCATGATCGGCAGCGCCCGCTCGGCCGCGCGCAATGCCGCGGCGAGCCCTGCGCGGTCGCCGTCGAGGCAGACGGTGGGCGCCTCCGCCAGCCGCCACAGGATGGCGAGCTGCCGCTCGGTCACCGCCGTCCGAGGGGAGCCACCGCGTGCCCGACGCCGGCCTGGGCCAGGGCGATCACGTCCATATAGCCCTCGGCCAGCACCAGCTCGCGGCGCTCTCGCGCCGGCCCCCGGGCGCGCGACAGGTTGTAGAGCAGCTCGCCCTTGTGGAAGAGCTCGGTCTCCGGGGTGTTGAGGTACTTTGCCCGCGCCTCGCCCAGCGCCCGCCCGCCGAAGCCGACCAGCCGGCCGCGCTCGTCGGCGATCGGGAACATCAGCCGGTGGCGGAAGTGGGCGTAGGGCTCGCGCTCCTCGGCGGTCTTGACCAGCCCGGCCGCGATCAGCTCGGCATCGGTGAAGCCCTGCGCGCGCAGAGCCGTGCGCAAAGCCTGGCCGTCGTTCGGCGCGTAGCCGAGCTCGAACGCGGCGGCCGTGGCGCGGTCGACGCCGCGGCGCTCGAGATAGCCTGCCGCCTCGCGGCCGCCGCTGCCGCGCAGCTGGGCCTGGAACCACACCGCCGCCGCGGCATTGGCGGCACGCAGCCGCTCGCCGGACTCCGCCTGCGCCTGTTGCGCGCGCCGGGGTGCGGCCAGGCCGGTGATCTCGGCCAGCCGCTCGAGCGCCCGGGCGAAGTCCAGGCCCTCGACCTGCATCACGAAGTCGATCGCGGTGCCGTGCGCGCCGCAGCCGAAGCAGTGATAGAAGCCCTTGTCCTCGACCACGTTGAACGAGGGCGTCTTCTCCTGGTGGAACGGGCACAGGCCGACCTGCTCGCGGCCGCGCCGCGTCAGCTTGACGTACCGCGCCACGATCTCGGCGAGCGGCAGCCGCGCCTTGAATTCCTCGAGCGACAGGTCGGGTGCGGCCAATCAGCGATTCCGGGCTTGCTTGACGGGTCCGGCCAGCATGTTAGGAGACGCGCGATCCGGGCGTGCGGCCCCGCCGCCGCTCGCCCAGCCCTTCTGGATGCCCGCACCGATGCCCAACCTGGACCGCCGGCGCCCCGACGCCGCGCTGGCACTCGCGGACGGAACGGTCTTTCTGGGCGTCGGCGCAGGCCGTCCCGGCGTCCATGTCGGCGAGCTGGTCTTCAATACGGCGATCACCGGCTACCAGGAAATCCTAACCGATCCATCCTACGCTGGCCAGATCGTCACCTTCACCTTTCCCCATATCGGCAATGTCGGCACCAACCACGAGGACGTCGAGGCGCTGACGCCCTACGCCCGCGGGATGGTGGCTCGGGCGCCGATCACCGACCCCTCGAGCTGGCGCGCCGACGGGCATCTCGTCCGCTGGCTGGAGAGCCGCGGCCTTGCCGCGATCACCGGCGTCGACACCCGCCGCGTCACCCGCATCCTGCGCGAGGGCGGCGCCCAGAATGCGGCGCTCGCCTACCTGCCCGACGCCGAGCTCGACCTCGACGAGCTGAGGGCGCGCGCCCGCGCCTGCCCGAGCCTCGAGGGCATGGACCTCGCCGGCGAGGTCTCGGCCCGCCAGCGCTACGGCTGGGACGAGACCCGCTGGGCCTGGGGCGAGGGCTACGGCCACAGTGAGGGCAGGGGTCCGCACGTGGTGGCGATCGACTACGGGGTGAAGCGCAACATCCTGCGCAGCCTCGCCAGCCTCGGCTGCCGGGTGACGGTGGTGCCGGCGACGAGCACGGCCGACGAGGTGCTGGCCCTCGCACCCGACGGCGTCCTGCTCGCCAACGGCCCGGGCGACCCGGCGGCCACCGGCGAGTACGCGGTGCCCGAGATCAGGAAGCTCGTCGACAGCGGCAAGCCGCTGTTCGGCATCTGCCTCGGCCATCAGATGCTCGGCCTCGCGCTTGGGGGCCGCACCGAGAAGATGCCGTTCGGCCATCACGGTGCCAACCATCCGGTCAAGGACCTGACCACGGGCAAGGTCGAGATCACCAGCCAGAACCACGGCTTCGCGGTCGCCGACGAGGGCTTGCCCGAGGCTGTGGAGGTCACCCATCGCTCGCTGTTCGACGGCACCGTGCAGGGCATCCGGCTCAAGGGCCGGCCGGTGTTCTCCGTCCAGTACCATCCCGAGGCGTCGCCCGGCCCGCAGGAGGCGCGCTACCTGTTCGAGCGCTTCCTGGCGCTGATGGGAGGCGGCTGACCACCCATGCCCAGACGCACCGACATCCGCTCGATCCTGGTCGTCGGCGCCGGGCCGATCGTGATCGGCCAAGCCTGCGAGTTCGACTATTCGGGCACCCAGGCCTGCAAGGCGCTGCGCGAGGAGGGCTACCGGGTCATCCTGGTCAACTCCAACCCGGCCACGATCATGACCGACCCGGAGACGGCCGACGTGACCTACGTCGAGCCGGTGACGCCGGCCATGGTGACGAAGATCCTGGAGCGCGAGCGTCCGGACGCGCTCTTGCCGACCATGGGCGGCCAGACCGCGCTCAACACGGCCATGGCGCTGGCCCGCGACGGCACCCTCGAGCGGCTCGGCATCGAGCTGATCGGCGCCTCGCCCGAGGCGATCGCCAAGGCCGAGGACCGGGCGCTGTTCCGCGAGGCGATGGAGCGGATCGGGCTCGACCAGCCGGCGAGCCACGTCGTCCGCAGCCTGGAGCAGGCGCGCGACGCCCTGGCCGAGACCGGGCTGCCGGCGATCATCCGCCCGAGCTTCACCCTCGGCGGCACGGGCGGCGGCATCGCCTACAACCGCGAGGAGTTCGACCAGATCGTCGCCTCCGGCATCGACGCCTCGCCGATCGGCGAGGTGCAGATCGACCAGTCGGTGCTGGGCTGGAAGGAGTACGAGATGGAGGTGGTCCGCGACCGCGCGGACAACTGCATCATCGTCTGCTCGATCGAGAACGTCGACCCGATGGGGGTGCACACCGGCGACAGCATCACCGTCGCCCCCGCGCTGACGCTGACCGACAAGGAATATCAGCGGATGCGCGACGCCTCGATCGCGGTCCTGCGCGAGATCGGCGTCGACACCGGCGGCTCCAACGTCCAGTTCGCGCTCGACCCGGCGACCGGCCGGATGGTTGTGATCGAGATGAACCCGCGCGTCTCGCGCAGCTCGGCCCTGGCGTCGAAAGCCACCGGCTTCCCGATCGCCAAGGTCGCCGCCAAGCTCGCCGTCGGCTACACGCTGGACGAGATCCAGAACGACATCACCGGCGCCACCCCGGCCTCGTTCGAGCCGACCATCGACTATGTCGTCACCAAGATCCCGCGCTTCACCTTCGAGAAGTTCCCCGAGACCGAGCCGCTCCTGACCACCGCCATGAAGTCGGTCGGCGAGGTCATGGCGATGGGGCGGACCTTCAAGGAATCGCTGCAGAAGGCGCTGCGCGGGCTGGAGACCGGGCTCGCCGGCCTGGATGAGATCGACATCCCCGGCCTCGCCGGCGACGACCGGCCGAAGGAGGTGGTCCTTGCCGCACTGGCGCGGCCGACGCCCGACCGGCTGCGGCTGATCGCGCAGGCCTTCCGCGAGGGCCTGACCCTCGACGAGATCCAGGCGGCTTCCGCCTACGACCCCTGGTTCCTGGCGCAGCTCCGCGAGCTGGTCGCCTCCGAGGCGGCCGTCCGGCGCGACGGCCTGCCCGAGGACGGAGCCGGGCTGCACGCGCTGAAGGCCGACGGGTTCTCGGACCGGCGGCTCGCCCAGCTGGCCGGCCTCGACGAGGCCGAGGTGCGCGGGCAGCGCCATGCCCTCGGGGTGCGGCCGGTGTTCAAGCGGATCGACACCTGTGCGGCCGAGTTCGCCGCGCGCACGCCCTATCTCTACAGCTGTTACGAGACCGGCATCTTCGGCGACCCGGCCGGCGAGAGCGAGGCGTGGCCGAGCGACCGGCGCAAGGTGATCATTCTGGGCGGCGGGCCGAACCGGATCGGGCAGGGCATCGAGTTCGACTATTGCTGCGTGCACGCCTCGTTCGGGCTGCGCGAGGCCGGGCTCGAGACGATCATGATCAACTGCAACCCGGAGACGGTCTCGACCGACCCGGACACCTCCGACCGCCTCTATTTCGAGCCGCTGACCGCGGAGGACGTGCTCGAAATCTGCCGGGTCGAGGCGTCTTGCGGCGAGCTTCTGGGCGTCATCGTCCAGCTCGGCGGGCAGACGCCGCTCAAGCTCAGCCATGCGCTCGAAGAGGCCGGCGTGCCGATCCTCGGCACCTCGCCCGACGCGATCGACCTCGCCGAGGACCGCGAGCGCTTCCAGCAGCTCCTGCACAAGCTCGGGCTGAAGCAGCCCGACAACGCCATCTGCTTGTCGGGCGAGGACGCGGTCGAGAAGGCCCAGGCCCTGGGCTTCCCGCTGGTCATCCGGCCGTCCTACGTCCTGGGCGGCCGGGCGATGCGCATCGTGCACGCGGCCGAGGAGGTCAGAGCGTTCATGGCGGACGCGGCGCGGGCGTCCGACCTTGGGCCGATCCTGCTCGACCGCTACCTCCAGGACGCCGTCGAGATCGACGTCGACGTCGTCGCCGACGGCGAGACCGTGCGCATCGCCGGCGTGCTGGAGCATGTCGAGGAGGCGGGGATCCATTCCGGCGACAGCGCCTGCTCGCTGCCGCCCTACTCGCTGCCGGCCTCGATCGTCACCGAGGTCGAGCGGCAGGCCGAGGCGCTGGCGCGCGCGCTCCACGTGCGCGGCCTGATGAACGTGCAGATGGCGGTCAAGGACGGCGAGGTGTTCATCCTCGAGGTCAACCCGCGCGCCAGCCGCACCGTACCCTTCGTCGCCAAGGCGATCGGCAGCCCCGTCGCCAAGATCGCGGCCCGCGTCATGGCGGGCGAGCGGCTGGCCGACTTCGCCCTGCGGCCGGCGCCGCCGGGGCTGGTCGCGGTCAAGGAGGCCGTGTTCCCGTTCGCGCGCTTCCCGGGCGTCGATCTCCTGCTCGGGCCGGAGATGAAGTCGACCGGCGAGGTGATGGGGCTGGACCGCGATTTCGCCGCCGCCTTCGTCAAGTCGCAGCTCGGCGCCGGCACGGAGCTGCCGGACTCCGGCACGGTCTTCGTCTCCGTACGGGATCGGGACAAGGCGGCGATGATCGAGCTTGCCCGCAGCCTCACCGCGCTGGGCTTCGATATCGCCGCCACGCGCGGCACCGCGGTGGCGCTGCAGGCCGCCGGCATCGACGTGACCACCGTCAAGAAGGTGCACGAGGGCCGCCCGCACGTGGTGGACCTGATCAAGAACGGCGAGATCGCCATGCTGATCAACACCACCGAGGGTCGCCAGGCGATCGCCGACAGCTACACATTGCGCCGCGCCGCGCTGATGGAGCGCCTGCCCTACTACACGACCCTGCCCGGCGCGCGAGCGGTGGTCCAGGCACTTTCCAGGCTGGGTGCCGGTGCGCTTGAAGTCGCGCCGCTCCAATCTTATTTTGGCGCCTCGCACTGACCGCGCCGCGCCCGCGCAGCATGGCGCGGTTCTGCTTTTCAACTCATGATTGGATCTGGGCGCGTGATGACGACAAAGGTCCCGATGACCCCCGATGGCCATGCCCGCCTGAGCGCCGAGCTGCGGCGGCTCAAGACCGAGGAGCGGCCCGCGGTGATCAAGGCGATCGCGGCCGCCCGCGAGCACGGCGACCTGTCGGAGAACGCTGAGTATCACGCCGCCCGGGAGCGTCAGGGCTTCATCGAGGGCCGCGTGATGGAGCTCGAGGACAAGCTCTCGCGCGCCGAGGTGATCGACATCAAGGAGCTGAGCGGCAGCAAGATCATGTTTGGCGCGCGGGTGAAGCTGGTCGACGAGGACACCGACGAGGAGGCCACCTATCAGGTGGTCGGCCCCGACGAGGCGGACATCCAGTCGGGCCTGCTCTCGATCCAGTCGCCGCTTGCCCAGGCGATTCTCGGCAAGGAGGCCGGCGAGAGCGTCGAGGTGACCACGCCGCGCGGCGTGCGCTATTTCGAGATCATCGAGGTCGGGTACAACTGAGCCGGCCGGGCGCGGCTCCGCCCCCGCCCGCTGTCGGGATCGGAGCGCGATGGACGTCGCAAGGCACACGAAGGTCCTGATCATCGGCGCCGGTGCCGCCGGCCTGACAGCGGCGATCTATGCCGCGCGCGCCAACCTGGCACCCGTGGTGATCCAGGGGCTGCAGCCCGGCGGCCAGCTCACCATCACCACCGACGTCGAGAACTATCCCGGCTTCGCCGAGGTGATCCAGGGCCCGTGGCTGATGGAGCAGATGGCCGCGCAGGCCGCGCATTGCGGGGCCGAGCTGCTGTTCGACCTCGTTGCCGGGGTGGACTTCTCCGAGCGGCCGTTCCGCGTCTGGCTCGACGGCGGCGCCACCTGGACCGCCGACGCCCTGATCGTCGCCACCGGCGCCCAGGCACGCTGGCTCGGCCTGGACAGCGAGCGCCATTTCTCGGGCGCCGGCGTGTCGGCCTGCGCCACCTGCGACGGCTTCTTCTTCCGCGGCAAGCCGGTGGCGATCGTCGGCGGCGGCAACACCGCGGTCGAGGAGGCGCTCTATCTGGCGCAGATGTGCGAGCACGTGACGCTGGTCCATCGCCGGGACAGCCTGCGCGCCGAGAAGGTGATGCAGGACCGGTTGTTCGCCCATCCCAGGATCACGGTGCTCTGGAACCATGTCGTCGAGGCGGTGCTCGGTGCCGAGCAGCCCAAGGCGGTCACCGGCGTGCGCGTGCGCCACGTCCACAACGGCGAGGCGCACGACCTGAAGGTCGACGGCCTGTTCGTGGCCATCGGCCATGACCCGGCGACCGAGATCTTCCGCGGCCATCTCGACATGGACGGCGAGGGCTATGTGCTGACCCGGCCGGGCTCGACGCGGACCTCGGTCGAGGGTGTGTTCGCGGCCGGTGACGTGCAGGACAAGATCTATCGCCAGGCGGTCACCGCGGCCGGTTCCGGTTGCATGGCGGCCCTGGACGCGGAAAGATTTCTCGCGGGGCTCGGCTGAGCCGCGGTAGTGCGGCGAAAACAGTGTAGTACGATCGGATGATGGACTGGGATCGTGTGCGGGTCTTCCATGCGGTGGCCCACGCCGGCAGCTTCACGCGAGCCGCCGAACGGCTGGGCCTGAGCCAGTCGGCGATCAGCCGCCAGATCAGCGGCCTCGAGGAGGACCTCGCGACGGTTCTGTTCCACCGTCATGCGCGCGGCCTCGTGCTGACCGAGCAGGGCGAGATCCTGCTGCACGCTGCCGACGAGATCGCCAAGCGCATGGCCTCGGTCGAGACCTCGCTCGGCGACAGCCGCGACTGCGCCGCCGGGCATCTGCGCGTCAACACCACGATCGGGCTCGGCACGGTCTGGCTGGTCAGCCAGCTGCCCGATTTCGTCGAGCGTCATCCCGAGATCCGCATCTCGCTGATCATCGGCGACAACGACGTCGATCTCAGCATGCGCGAGGCGGACGTCGCGATCCGCGTGGCCCGGCCGACCCAGCCCGACCTGATCCAGCGGCGGCTGATGACCGTCAACACCCACATCTACGGCGCCCCGTCCTATCTCGAGCGCCACGGCACGCCGCGGACCCTGGACGATCTCGACCGTCACCGCCTGATCGCGTACGGGCAGGACCCGGCGATCCCGGTCCTGTCGTTGAACTGGGTTTTGACCGCCGGCAAGGACGAGGACGAGAACGGCGGCGTGCGGGTGCCGAGCATCACCGTCAACAACGTGTTCGGCATGATGCGCGCGGCCGAAGGCGGCCTCGGGCTCGCCTCGCTCCCGGACTATCTCGGCGCCGCCGGCGGCATTCTGCGCCGCGTGCTCGAGGACGAGGCGGGGCCGAGCTTTACCGCCTACTTCGTCTATCCGGAGGAGCTGAAGACTTCCAAGCGTGTCGGAGTCTTCCGCGACTTCTTGCTGGAGAAGGTGGCCGAGCAGCCGGTCTGGTGATCGGGCATCGCGCCGAACCCCCGAACAGAGCCATGCCAAATTTGCAGGACAGCGTTGCACTGTCGCACTAGCCAACCTCGGTCCGGCACACTACTTTTTGCAGTGCAGCACGGCCGTTGTTCTGGGCGGCCTGCCGCAGGTCGGAAAACTTCGGTTTTTCGATCGCATTTCGGGCGCAATGCCTGAAATGGAGCAGGGTCTCGCGACCTTGCTGTTTGCCCAGACGTTTAGCCTCCCTGATCTACTTCGCCGGGTCTTCGGACCCGGCATTTTTTTTCAGCCCGAGTGATCGGCTATGGCGTAGGGCGTGCGGACCCTAGAAAGGCCCGGCGTGAAAGTCAAGCACTGCTGCATTGCAGCAACATAGGCCGCGCACTTTCATGAACGCCAAGCAAACCAGGGGTGCCTGATAGTTGTCACGCCACAGCCCGTAACAACCGGGCGACCCGGTCAGCCGCGGCCGACACCAACCGTGTCAACCTTCCTCGTCTCTCTCGTCAACCGAGAGTATAGTTTGGCATTTCGCTCGCACGCTCAGCCGCACCTCGTCCGGCGCTTCGGCCAGCGCGCGCGCCAGCGCGGCCAGGCGGCGCCGCAGGGTGTACATCTCGTCCACCAGCGACAGGACGACCGGCAGGGCGTCCGGCGCGATCTCCAGGTCCTGCCTGAGCTCGCGGATGAGATGCAGGCGGGCCACGTCCATCGGCCGGAAGCGGTGGCCGGTGTCGTCGCTCTCGGGCCGCACCCATTCCGCCTCGATCCACGTCATGACCTCGGTCCTGCCCACCGTGCGCAGCTCGCCGAGAACCTCATCCAGCCGTTTCATCCGCCGACCTCCCGCATCAGCTTTGCCCGCGGATCATAGGAATGCCGCTCCTCCCATTCGGCCACGGTGTGCTCGAGCGCGTCGTCGGCCGCGGGCGGTAGGGCGATCTCGAGCCGGACATACTGATCGCCGGCCCCGCCGGCCGCTTTCGGCACGCCCTTGCCCTTCAGGCGCAGTACGGTACCGGTCGTAGCGCGACGCGGAATGGTCATCACCACCGAGCCTTGCAGCGTGGGCACGGTGACCTTGCCGCCGCGCAGCGCCTCGCCGAGGGTGATCGGCAGCGCCATGTGCAGGTCGTCGCCCCGGCGCTCGAACACCGGGTGGGGCCGAATCTGGATCTCGATCAGCGCATCGCCGGCCGGGCCGCCGCCGATCCCGGGCGAGCCCTTGCCCTTGAGCCGCAGCACCCGGCCTTCCTCGACGGCACTCGGGATCGTCACCTCTACCGTCGAGCCGTCGGCGAGCCGCAAAGGGATCTTCGCCCCGTTCACCGCCTCGGCCAGCCCGATCTCCAGGCGATAGCCGACGTCCCCGCCGCGCATCCGCATGGTGCGGCCGCCGCGGCCACCGAACAGGTCCTGCAGTATGTCGTCGAGGTCGGCGGAGTTCTCGAACGAGCCGCTGCCGGCATAGCGGGCGCCACCCGCCCCCTCGGCGAAATCGCGATAGGACTGCTCGCGCATCTTCGGCGCACCGGCGGCGTCGATCTCGCCGCGATCGTACTGGCGCCGCTTCTCCTCGTCCGACAGCAGCTCGTAGGCGGCCGACGCTTCCTTGAACCGCTCCTCGGCCTGCCTGTCGCCGGGATGCAGGTCGGGATGCGAGGTCTTGGCCAGCGCGCGATAGGCGCCGCGGATCTGATCCGCGGTGGCATCGCGGGCGACGCCCAGCACCTCGTAGGGATCGCGCATCCTCACCTCGCTCGTCGGACCGCCACGGCTTTGCCGTGTCGTGGCGCCTGCGGCAACAGGCTTGTGAAGTCGCTGCCGCTTGCCAGCGGCGCTCGGGATGTCATGATCATGGCCGGACCATGAGCCAAGGGAGATCGGACATGCGCATAGTCGCCCTTGCCGCCGTGGCGGCCTTCCTCGTCGCCTCGGCCACGGCGATGGCTTGCCCGATGCAGACGGCAGCCAAGAGCCAGAGCCAGACGGTGGCCTCGTCCAATTCCAACAGCACGCCGATCCCCGCGAAGGGATCGGCCGGCAGCAACGGCTGATTGCTGCGACGAATGGCCGGCCCCTCGGGGTCGGCCGTTCCTTGACGGCCCGATGCGGCCTATGCACCTGACCGATCTCGGTCGGGGTAACGGCTATGCGAGTCGGCATCTTCGGCAGGCACCATGACCTCGCCGCACGTTTGACGGCCGCCGGTATCGAGCCGCTGGGCTGCACGGCGATCGACGGTACGCGAGTAGACACGCGCACTATCGACCGCCTCGAGGACTATTTCGACGCGCTCGAGCATCCCCGCCGCTTCGTCCTCGACGTGCCGGCGGGTGCCGAGGTCGATGCGTTGATCGACCGCTGCTACGTGGTGATGGAGCCCGGCGACGTCGTGGTCGATCCCACCTTGAGCTACTGGGGCGACACGCTGCGCCGCTTCCGGCGGATGCGGCACCGCTCGATCTACTATGTCGACCTCGCCCTGATCGATTCGACGGCCGCGCTGCTGGCGGGCGATGCGCGCGGCGTGGAGCTGGCCATGCCCCTGGTCGAGCGGCTCGTGCCGGCCGGTGGTGCCGCCCGCGCGGGGGAGGCGGGTGCCGCGCATTTCGCGCTGATGATTCGCGCCGGTGTGGCCACGGCCGTGGCGCATGCGCTGGGCGAGGCCCGCCAGCTGCTGGAGGCCTATCCCAACGAGCCGGAGCCAGAGGCGGTCATGCGGCTGCTCTGGCCCGCGGTGGCGCCGGCCGCACCGGCGGCCGCCTGGCTGCTCGACGACGCGGTGCGTCTCCAGGCCGTGATCCCGCTGCTGGCGCAGGGCGTCATGCTCGAGATGGGGGCCGCCCTCGACGATCACCGGCCGGTCGAGGTGCCGCCTCGGGTCGGCGGCTTCGTCCACCCGGACGACATCCTCTAGAGTGTTTCCGCGCTGAGCGGAAACACTCGGCCTCAAGCAGGCCGAAGGCCGGTAGGCCCACGGAGAACCGAAGCATGTTCGGTCACACCGAATATGCTTCAGCCCTGCAGCGCCTGGTCCAGGTCGGCCATCAGGTCCTCGGCGTCCTCGAGGCCGACCGATAGGCGCACCAGGTCCTCGGTGATGCCCACCGCCAGCCGCTCCTCGGCGGCGATCTTGGAGTGGGTGGTGCTCGCCGGATGGGTCATCAGCGACTTGGCGTCGCCCAGATTGTTGGAGATGCCGATCAGCCCCAGCCGGTTGAGCACGCCGAAGGCGTCGCTCCGCCCGCCGCCGACCCGGAACGCGATCAGCGAGCTGCCGCCACTCATCTGCCGCCGCGCCAGCTCGGCCTGGGGAAAGCTCTCCAGGCCCGGATAGAGCACGCGCTCGACCCTGGCGTGCGCCTCCAGCCAGCGCGCCAGCCGTCCCGCGGCCTCGGTCATCGCCCGCACGCGCAGTGGCAGGGTCTCCAGGCCCTTGACCAGCACCCAGGCGTTGAACGGGCTCATCCCCGGGCCGGTGTTGCGCAGATAGGGCGAGAGCACCGTCTTGCGGAAGGCGCGCTCGCAGCAGATCAGGCCGCCGAGACAGCGACCCTGGCCGTCGATGTGCTTGGTGGCCGAATAGACGACGAAATCCGCGCCGAGCTCGAGCGGGCGCTGCAGCAGCGGGGTGGCGAACACGTTGTCGACGATCACCTTGGCCCCGGCGCGATGCGACAGCTCGGCCACCGCCGCGATGTCGACCAGGTCCAGGGTCGGGTTGCCCGGCGTCTCGAGGAACACGAGATCGGCTTTACGGCCCAGCGCCCGCTCCCAGGCCGCGAGGTCCTTGCCGTCGACGAGCTCGACCTCGATCCCGAAGCGCGGGCAGAGCTGGGTCAGGATCCAGTGGCAGGAGCCGAACGACAGCGCAGGCGCCACCACGCGCATCCCCGAGCGCAGCTGGCACATCAGCGCGGCGTGGACGGCCGCCATGCCGCTGGCGGTGGCGGCGCAGTCCTCCGAGCCCTCGAGCAGCGCCATGCGCTCCTCGAGCATCCGCACGGTCGGGTTGCCGACCCGGGAGTAGGTGTAGCCCTCCTGCTTCTCGGCGAAGCGGGCCTCGGCGTCCTCGGCGCGCTGGTAGCAGAAGCCCGAGGTGAGGAAGAGCGCTTCGGAGGTTTCCCCGTGCGGCGAGCGGCAGACGCCGCCATGCACGAGTTTGGTCTGCGCGCGCCAGGTGGCGGACATGACAGGCTCTCCAGACGACAACGCCCCGGCCAGCAAGGGCCAGGGCGTCGTCCGTCCCGGCCTTTTAGCGGTTCGTCGGGGATGCATCCGCACTCCCGCAGCGTGGCCCGCAAGCCGGCCGGCTCAAATCTCCACGCTGGTCACGCTCTTAGGTCACCCCGGCCTCCGGGTCAATCGGCTGCTCGGCCGCATGCGCGGCGTCCAGGCCCACCGCCGCGCCGACATTGGCGAGGCCGTCGCCCGCGACCAGCCGGTCGAGCTCGGCCGCCACCCGCCCGGCGATGCCCAGCCCCTCGTAGATCATCGCCGTGTAGAGCTGCACCGCCGTGGCGCCGGCGCGGATCTTGGCGTAGGCGTCGGCCCCGCTGGCGATCCCGCCCACCCCGATCAGCGGCAGCCGGCCCTCCAGCCGCAGGGCGAGCCGCGCGAGCAGCCGGGTCGAGCGCGCGAGCAGGGGGCGACCGCTCAGGCCGCCCGCCTCCCGGGCTGCCGGCGAGCGCAGCGTCGCCGGCCGTGCCAGCGTGGTGTTGCCGACGATCAGCGCGTCGACCCGGTGCGCGAGGCAGAGCTCGGCCACGCCCGGCTCGTCCTCCGGTGCCAGATCGGGCGCCACCTTGAGGAACAGCGGCGCCCCCGCGCGCGGGCTCGATCGCCCCCAGCAGCCGGGCCAGCGCGTCGCGCTGCTGCAGCGCGCGCAGGCCGGGCGTGTTGGGCGAGGAGACGTTGACGGTGACGTAGTCGGCGAGCGCGGCGAACGCTTCCAGGCCCCGGCGATAGTCGGCCCCGGGGTCCGGCGCGTCGCGGTTCATGCCGATGTTGACGCCGAGGATGCCGCGGCGGTGGCGCCCGGCGAGCCGCGCCGCGACCGCCGCGATGCCCTGATTGTTGAAGCCCAGGCGGTTGACGATCGCCCGGTCGGCCGCGAGCCGGAACAGGCGCGGCTGCGGGTTGCCGGCCTGCGGGCGCGGCGTGACCGTGCCGACCTCCACGAAGGCGAAGCCCTGGCGCAGCAGTGCCGCCCAGGCCTCGGCGTTCTTGTCGAAGCCGGCGGCGAGCCCCACCGGATGCGGCAGGTCGAGCCCGGCGAGCCGCGTGCGCAGGCGGGGAAAGTCCGGCAGGCTGCGGCGCGGCAGGACCGGCAGGAGGCGGATCGCGGCTCGGTGCGCCGTCTCCGGCGGCAGCAGCGCCAGCAGTGTCGCCGCGGCCCGCATCGGCCGCGCCGGCTCAGGCGCCGCGGGCGATGAAGCCGGGGTTGCGGAAGCTCGGCTTGACGTAGCGGAACGGCTCGCCGCCGGTCGTGGTCACCGAGCCGCCGGCCGCGCGCAGCACGGCGTCGCCGGCCGCCGTATCCCACTCCATCGTCGGCCCGAACCGCGGGTAGACGTCGGCCTTGCCCTCGGCGACCAGGCAGAATTTGAGCGAGCTGCCGGCCGACACCGTGTCGGTGATGCCCTCGCCGGCGAGCCAGGCGTCGGTCTCGGCGTCCCGGTGCGACCGGCTGGCGACCGCCACCGCCCCCTGGGCGGGGCGCGGGCGTACCTGGATGGCGGTCACCTTGCCGTCCTCGCGGCGCGAGGCACCCTCGCCGGCGGCACCCCACCAGGCGAGGCCGCGCGCCGGCGCCAGCACCACGCCCAGCACCGGCACCCGGTCGCGGATCAGGCCGACGTTCACCGTGAACTCGCCGTTGCGCGAGATGAACTCCTTGGTGCCGTCGAGCGGGTCGACCAGCCAGAACTCGCCCGTGCCGACCTCGGGCACCTCGCCCTTGGCGACCGCCTCCTCGGCGACGATCGGCACGTCGGGCGTGAGCGCGCGCAGGCCCGCCAGGATCACGGCCTCGCCGGCCTCGTCGGCCGCCGTGACCGGCGACGAGTCGGCCTTGCGCGAGACGGTGGTGCCGTCGGTGTAGTGCTGCAGGATGACCGCGCCGGCCTGCTCGACGATCGCCAGGACCTTCGGCAGGAGCAGGGACGGAGCGGTCATGCGGGCACCTCGGGGCTCTCGGGACTGGCGCGGCGGGTATCAGCTGGACCCGCGGGTGTAAACCCGGGTGGCCGTCGCGCCGGGACGTGGGTGACGTTAACGCCACATCAACTTGGGCGCGGATAGCTTGTGCCCGATGGCCACCGGCGAGGTGGTCGATGGCGTGGACGGCGATCTCATGCTCGCGGAGCGGCTCCCGGCCCCTGTCACGGCGCCGGCGGCGGCAGGCAATGCCGGCGAGGCGGAGCTGCTGGCCAGGGTGTCGCGCTGCCGCGAGCTCGCGGCCGGCCTCGCCCATCCCGAGCGTCACTTCTGCCTGCAGTTGTTCGATCTCGCCCGCCTGCGCCAGCGCTTCGGCACCCGCTGGGAGCTGCTGCGGCCGCGCGCGGCGCAGCTGATCTGCGGCGGCCTCGTCCGGGAGCTGGCTGCCGACGAGCTGCAGATCGATCCGGGCGGCGATTTCGTTCTCGCGGTGCGCGCGGCACCGGACCGTCGCGTGGTCGAGCGGCACGGCCAGCTCCTGGCCGCCGACGTCACGGCGCGTCTGTGCGGCACGATCCCGAGCGGTGCCGTCGTGCGCGTAGCGACCTACGCGTTCGATCCGCGCTCGGGTTTGGTCGGTGCCAGCGGCGATGAGCTTGCCGCCGGCTTGGCGCACTGGCTGGCCGCGGTCGGGCGCAACGATGCCGAGGCGCGCCCGACCAGCGCCGTCGAGGCCCGTTTCAGCCCGGTCCTGCACTTCCGCAAGCGCCTCGTCTCGGCCTACCGGCTGACCGCCGCGGACGGCAGGCAGCCGGACGATGTCTGGGCGCTCGCCATGGTCGAAGGCTGGCTGCGCGATGGCGCCCACGCCCGCACCCCGGCGCTGATCGCGCCTGTGTGTCACGCCACCGTCGCCGATTCGCGCCGCCGGCAGGCCTTCATCAAGCAGTGCGCGCTGTTGCCCGCAATGGCGCAGCGGCGGCTGGTGCTCGAGCTGCCCGATCCACCGCCGAGCCTCATGGGGGAGGTCGTTGCCGGCCTGCGCCCGTTCTGTCTCGCCCTGGTCGCCCGCGTGGGCTCTCCCGAACGCGATCTGGGTCCGCTCTCCGCCGCCGGCATCCGTGGCGTGAGCTTGGCTGCGGATGCCCTGGACGCCGGTGCTCTGGCCGGTCTCGCCACGCTGGCCGGCCGCGCTCGCATCGCCGGGCTGCGCAGCCTGCTGGTCGAGGTTGCCCTGCCGAGCCAATGCCGCGCGGCCTTCGCCGCCGGCATCGACCATGTCAGCGGCGACGCGCTGCTGCCGGCCCTGCCGCGGCCGGGTCGCGCCGTGATGCTCGCCCGCGGCCGATAGATCCGCGCGTACACCCGGCTCGGGCGGCTCAGGCCTCCGTCAGGACGCGGGCGAACAGCTCGGCGTCGACATTGCCGCCGGAGACGACCACGCCGACGGTGCGGCCGCGGACCGGCAGCTTGCCGGACAGGGCAGCCGCCAGCGCCACCGCCCCACCGGGCTCGACCACCAGCCGCAGATGCCGGAAGGCGAGGCGCATGGCGGCCGCGACCTCCGCGTCGCTGACGGTCAGCCCCTCCTCGAGCAGCCGCGAGTTGACGGCGAAGGTGATCTCGCCCGGCATCGGCGACAGCAGGGCGTCGCAGAACGAGCGCGCACCCGGCGGATTGCCCAGGCGGTGGCCGGCGGCGAGCGAGCGCGCGGTGTCGTCGAACGCCTCGGGCTCGACGGAATGCACGGCCACGCCGGGCACGAGCTGGGTCAGCGCCAGGGCGCAGCCGGCGACCAGCCCGCCCCCGCCGCAGCAAACCGTGACCGCGTCGAGCGCGGCTCCGCGTGCGGCCGCCTGCTCGGCGAGCTCGAGCCCGACCGTGCCCTGGCCGGCGATCACCAGCGGCTCGTCGAACGGCGGGATCACCGTCGCCCCGTTCCGCGCCGCGACCTCGCGGCCGATCGCCTCCCGATCCTCGGCGGCGCGGTCGTAGGTGACCACCTCGGCGCCGAGCGCGCGGGTGCCTTCGAGCTTGGTGCGCGGGGCGTCGCTCGGCATGACGATGCTGGCCGGAACGCCGAGCAGGCGTGCCGCCAGGGCGACGCCCTGCGCGTGGTTGCCGGAAGAGAAGGCGACCACCGCCGGCGGCCGCAGGGTCACGATCGCATTGTAGGCGCCGCGGAACTTGAACGAGCCGGTGCGCTGCAGCGATTCCGCCTTGACCAGCAGCCGGCCGCCGGTGAGTTCGTTGAGCGCGTCGCTCTCCAGGAGCGGCGTCGCGGCGGCGACGCCACGCAGCCGCTCGGCGGCGGCCGCGACGTCCGCGAAGCGGGGCTGCGCCCGATCGGTCACGGCCGCTCGCCCGGCCGTCGCGGCGTCCCGCAGGGTCGGCGCATATCCGCTCGCTGGCTACTCTGCGTCATGCCCCCTCCGCGCCAATGCCGCCGGGGTCGCCCGGCAGCCTCGCCCGCACACCTAGCGCGCCAGCGCCCGGCGCCCAAGTGCGGGCCGAAGGCTCAAGAGGCGGGCTTCGGTCGAGGCAAAGCCGGCGTGTCGCGGGCGGCGGCGCGCGCCGGTGGCAGCGCCGGCTGGCCCAGCGCCACGCGGTACATGCCACGTCCCTCGAGCACGCGCTGCACATAGTTGCGTGTCTCGGCGAACGGGATCAGCTCGATCCAGTCGATCAGGCGATAGGGATCGCTGCCGCGGGGGTCGCCGTTGAGCTCCAGCCATTCCGTCACCCTGCGGGGCCCGGCATTGTAGGCGGCCAGCGCCAACACCGGCTCGTCGGCGAAGCGGGCGAGCTGCTGGCCGAGATAGTAGGCCCCCAGGCGCACGTTGAACTCCGGGTCGCGCGTCAGCCGCCAGCTCGCATAGTCCTCGCCGAGCTCGCGCGACATCGCCTGGGCGGTGCCGGGCATCAGCTGCATCAGGCCGAGGGCGCCGGCGGAGCTGCGCGCGGCCGGATCGAACAGGCTCTCCTGACGGGCCACGGCCAGCACCAACGCCGGCTCGGCCATCCCGTCATGGTCCTGCCGGAACGCGCCGCCGCGCGGCAGGGGGAACGACTCGCGCATCAGATAGGCGCCGTTGCCGGCGGCCCCCCGGGTCGCGGCGAGGACGAGGTCGGCGCGGCCGCAGCCTTCCGCCAGCTCGACCACCGCCGCCAGCGCCGGCGGATCGCCGGCAGTCTCGTAGCCGAGATGGCGGAAGAAGGGCTGGGCGTAGCGCGGCTGGCCGGCGCGGCAGAACAGGAGCGCGAGCTTGGCGGGCGTGCGTCGGCCCAGCTCCGCCCTGGCGGCGTCGGTCGCCGTCGGCCGGGCCGGCAGTCGCCGCGCCGGGTCGTGACCGAGCTCGGCCGCGGCGAGCTGGCCGTAGAAGCTCGACGGGCTGGCGGCGGCCCGCTCGTACCAGCCCGCGGCACCGGCGGCATCGCCGGTGGCGGCGGCGGCGCGCCCCGCCCAGTAGCCTGCCCGGCCGCGGCTGATCGGCGTCGACACGGCCGGCCACAGCCGGTCGAAATGCCGCCGCGCCGCCTTGGGCTGGCCCGTGAACTGCAGGCCCAGCCAGCCGGCCAGCCATTCCGCGTCGACGAACGGCGCGCCCGCATCCTGCCGGCTGGCGCTGGCGAGCCGGTAGGCGAGCTTGAACTGGCGCTCGGCCAGCGCGGCGCGGATCGCCTGCTCCTGCTCGCGCCACCACAGCGCCGGGCGGCGCAGCTCCGCGGGCGGGTCGAGCAGGATCTCGCGCACGCCGGCCTCGTTGCCGTGCTCCTCGCGCCAGCGCAGCCGGTCGTAGCTCACGCCGGCATCGCGCCGCGCCGCGGCCGGCATGGCGGCCAGCGCCGCCTCGACGCCGGGATCGGCCAGCTGCAGCTTCAGCCGCACGGCGGCGGTCGCCCGCTCGGCGGCGCCGACCCGCGGCAGCATGCGCCGCGCCTGGTCGGTCCGCCCGTCCCAGAGCAGCCGGTCGAGACGGGCCGCGTGGGCCTCGGCGGGCAGCATGGCGGCGAAGCGGTCGAGGAACAGCTGCTCCTCGTCGGCGCCGAAATCGTTCTCCGCCCAGGTCTTGCGCAGCAATGCCGCAGCCTCGCTCGCCCGCCCGCCGGCCAGCAGCGCCTCGACGTAGAGAATGCGGCCCTGGCGCGTGAGCGGCGGGCGCCCGGCGAAGAAGGCGAGGCGCTGCTCCATCGGCACGAAGGCGTCCATCGCCTCCTCGGCGCGCGCCTGCAGCGTGCCGAGGCTCGGCCAGTCGTCGCCCACCCGGATGAAGGCGGCATAATCGGCGAACGGCGGCGGGTCGCGCGCCTCGAGCAGCCGGCGCCAGCGCACATAGTCCCGCAGCGCCGGCGCGCCCGAATCCTCGGCCAGCCGCGCCGCCCACGCCCAGTCCTGGTCGTCGGCGGCCTCCACCAGGCGATCGACCCGCGAGCGGTCCTCGTCGGCCCGGCTCGGCGCCGTCATCGCCAGGACGCAGGCGAGCGCGAGCGCGCCCACCATTCCGGCCCGCCCGCCGGTCACCCGGCGCGGGCCGTCGAACTCATCGCTCCACACGCAGTACTCCTGCCGCCGGGTCCGCCGCTTGTCGCGCATGGCGGCGCCCGTTATGACGCCACTCTACTAATTTCCCGCAAAGATCCGGAAGGCCGAACGCGATGTTCCACGGCTCGATTGTCGCGCTGGTGACCCCGTTTCGCAACGGCAGGTTGGACGAGAAGGCATTCCAGGACCTCGTGGTGTGGCATCTCGGCGAGGGGACCGAGGGCTTCGTCCCGGTCGGCACCACGGGCGAGAGCCCGACGCTCAGTCATCCGGAGCATGAACGTGTGGTTGAGCTGTGCGTCGAGGCCGCGGGCGGGCGGGTGCCGGTGATCGCCGGTGCCGGCTCGAACTCGACCGAGGAGGCGATCAGCCTCACCCGCCACGCGAAGCGGGCCGGCGCCACCGCCGCCCTGGTCGTGACGCCCTACTACAACAAGCCGACGCAGGAGGGCCTCTACGCCCACTACCGCGCGATCCACGACGCGGTCGACCTGCCGGTCGTGATCTACAACATCCCCGGCCGCTCGGTGGTCGACATGACGCCCGACACCATGGCGCGGCTGGCCAAGCTGCCGAACATCGTCGGCGTGAAGGATTCCTCCGCCGACATCGTCCGCCCGCTGCTCACCCACGCCGGCTGCGGCGGCGAGTTCTGCCAGCTCTCCGGCGAGGACGCGAACATCGTGGCCTTCCTGGCGCATGGCGGCCACGGCTGCATCTCGGTCACCGCCAACGTCGCGCCGGGCCTGTGCGCCGAGCTGCACCGTGCCTGGCGCGCCGGCCGGCCCGACGCGGCGCTGGCCGTTCACCGCCGGCTGCTGCCGCTGCACCGGGCCCTGTTCTGCGAGGCGAGCCCGGCCCCCGCCAAATACGCGCTCAGCCGGCTGGGGCGCTGCACGGCCGAGCTGCGCCTGCCGCTGGTCGAGTGCTCCGAGCGCGGCCGTGCCGAGGTCGACGCCGCACTGGCCGCGGTCGGCCTGCCGGGCTGATCGGAATGGCTCGGGCCGAGGGGCAGCGCCGGGTGGTGGCGCAGAACCGCCGCGCGTTCCACGACTATTTCGTCGAGGAGCGCTTCGAGGCCGGGCTGGTGCTGAGCGGCACCGAGGTGAAGTCCCTGCGCGAGGGGCGGGCGACCATCAGCGAGGCGCATGCCGGCGAGATGTCGGGCGAGCTGTGGCTGTTCAACGCCTACATCCCCGAATTTCACGGCGGCAACCGCTTCAACCACGAAACCCGGCGGCCGCGGAAGCTGATGCTGCGGCGCCGCGAGGTCAGCCGGCTGTTCGGCGCGGTGCGCCGCGAGGGCATGACCCTGGTGCCGCTCGCGCTCTACTTCACGCCGCGCGGCTGGGCCAAGGTCGAGCTGGGGCTCGCCAAGGGCAAGAAGCTCCACGACAAGCGCGCGACGATCAAGGAGCGCGAGTGGCAGCGCGACAAGCAGCGCCTGCTCCGCCCCGGCAAGGCGGGCAAGGGCGAGGACTAGCACTTACCGGATGTTAACGGTGCTGGGCTAGACCGGGGCCGGGCGGGTCGCTCGGGGCCGTTGATGCTTGCTGTCGTCGGTGTCGTCCTGGTCATCGGCATGGTGTTCGGCGGCTACGTCCTGGCCGGCGGCAAGTTCGGCATCATCCTCAAAGCGCTGCCGTTCGAGCTGATGATGATCGGCGGCGCCGCCGCCGGCACCTTCCTGATCGCCAACAAGGGCGACGTGGTGAAGGGGGCGCTCGCCGACACCAAGCGGGTGGTCGCCGGGCCGCACTGGCGCAAGGACGACTATCGCGACCTGCTCTGCCTGATGTTCATGCTGGTCAAGCTCTTGAAGACCAAGGGCATCCTGACGCTCGAGCCGCATATCGACAACCCGCACGAGAGCGCCCTGTTCGGCCGCTTCCCGAAGATCCAGAAGGACCATTTCGCGCTCGAGTTCATCACCGACACGCTGCGCATGCTGACCATGAGCATGGACGACCCCTACCAGGTCGAGGAGTGCATGCAGCGGCAGCTGCGCAAGCATCACGCCGAGCTGCACGCCCGCTCGGCGGCGCTGCAGAGCATCGCCGACTCGGCCCCCGCGCTCGGCATCGTCGCCGCGGTCCTGGGCGTGGTGAAGACCATGGGCTCGATCAACCAGCCGGTCGAGATCCTGGGCGGCATGATCGGCGGCGCCCTCGTCGGCACCTTCCTCGGCGTCTACATCGCCTACGGCTTCATCGGCCCGATCGCCGCCAAGATGAACCAGACCTACGAGGAGGACGCCCAGTTCTACGCCATCATCCGCGACTGCCTCGTGGCCTATCTGCAGGGCCACTCGGCACCGGTGGTGATCGAGCTGGCGCGCGGCAACGTGCCGACGCCGCTGCAGCCCAGCTTCCACGCCATGGACGAGGTGCTGGAGAAGCTGCCGGGTGACCCGTTGGCGGCCGCGGCATGAGCCGCGAGCCGCGCCCGATCCTGATCCGCCGGCCGGTGGTGGCGGGCGGCCACGGCCACCACGGCGGCGCCTGGAAGGTCGCCTATGCCGATTTCGTCACGGCGATGATGGCCTTCTTCCTGCTGCTCTGGCTGATCAGCAGCGCCAGCGACGAGACCAAGAAGGGCCTCGCCGACTTCTTCAGCAACGCCACGGTCAATATCGGCCCGCCAGGCGGCGTCGGCGGCGTGCTCGACGGCATGACGGTGATGCCCAGCAGCGTGCCGCCTCTGCCGAGCTCGCCGTTCGACCGGCCGCCCGAGCTGCCGAACCGCCCCGACGACGAGGAGGCGCTCGAGCCCGGCATCCCGGCCGGCAACACGCCGGCGGTCGAGCGGCCGGACGAGGCGCTCGCGGTCGAGAGCGCGGCGGAGCGCGACCGGCGCGGCTTCGCCGAGGCCGAGGCGGCGATCCTGGCCGCTCTCCAGGTCGATCCCGCACTGCGCGGCCTCAAGGACCGCCTGCGCTTCGAGGAGGCGCCGGAGGGGCTGCGCGTGCAGATCCTCGACGGCGACCGGCTGCCGATGTTCCCCATCGGCAGCGACGCGATGCTCCCGCATACCCGGGCCCTGCTCGAGGTGGTGGCCAAGGCGGTGGCGCATCTGCCCAACCGGATCTCGATCCGCGGCCACACCGATTCGTTGCCGTTCGCCCCGGGTGCGGCCAGCGACAACTGGCGCCTGTCGGCCGACCGCGCCAATGCCACGCGCCAGGCCCTGGTCGGGGCCGGGCTCGCCGCCGGGCGCGTGGCCGAGGTGGTGGGCAAGGCCGACGCCGAGCCGTTGATCGCCGGTGACCCCGCGGCCCCCGGCAACCGGCGCATCTCGGTGGTCCTGCTGCGTGAGGCGGAGGCACCGCCAAACATGGGCGATTGACGGTCCGACAGCGTCCGCCTAACCCGTCCCGGTTCGTGCCGGGGGTGCTGGACGGGCCATGGATGTGCCGCAGACGGAGGCCGGGGCATTGTGGACGCCGGCCGTCCCGCCCGTCGCGCTCGACTGGCTGCCGGTGGGCGGCCTGCGGCTGCGCTTCGGCCATCACCGGCCCGAGGGTGCGGTTCGCGGTACCGTCCTGGTCCTGCCCGGCCGCGCCGAGTTCATCGAGAAATACGCCGAGACCCTGACGGAGCTGCAGGGCTGGGGCTTCGCCACCGCGATCCTCGACTGGCGCGGGCAGGGCGGCTCGCAACGGCTCCTGCCGCAGCGCGACCGCGGCTATGTCCTCCGGGTCGAGGACTATCTCGCCGATCTCGACGCGGTCGTGGCCCGGCTCGACCGGCTGCGCCTGCCGCCGCCGCTGCTGATGCTCGCGCACTCGATGGGCGGCCACATCGGCCTGCGCTATCTGCGCGGCGAGCCCGACCGGTTCGCCGGTGCTGTCCTGAGCGCACCGATGTTCGGGATCCGTCTCGGCCCGACCCCCGAGCCGGTGGCGCGGGCGCTGTGTGCGGCCGCCATCCGGGCGGGTGCCGGCTGGCGCTACGCGCCCGGGCAGCGCGACGTCGATCTCGCCCGCTACGTGTTTTCCCGCAACCGGCTGACCTCCAGCCCCGAGCGCTACGAGGAGCTACGGCACTACGTGGCGGCGACCCCCGAGCTGGCGCTCGGCGGCGTCACCTATGGCTGGCTCGGTGCGGCGCTGGCCTCGGTCGCCCTGATCCGCCGGCCCGGTTTCGCGGAGGCGATCCGCACGCCGATCCAGATCCTGCAGGCCGGACGCGACCGGATCGTCAGCAACCGCGCCGAGGCGCTGATCGCCCGCCGCCTGCCGGCCGCGCGGCTCGCCGTGTTCCCGGACGCCCGCCACGAGCTGCTGCAGGAGCGCGACGAGATCAGGGCACCGGCGCTCGCGACCATCCGCGAGTTCTTCGCCGAGCTCACCCGGCCGGGCTGACGGCCGGCGGCTCGGCCAGCGCGCCGGCGAGCCGGGCGATGACCGCGTCGAACATCGCCTCGGTCAGCCGGCCGGTGTTCACATTGTAGCGCGAGGTGTGGAAGCTCGAGGCCAGCGTCTGTCCCGCGGGCAGCCGATGCCACCCGCCATGCGCGAACGGTACCAGGCGCAGCGGCACGGCCAGCGCCCGCAGCACCGCCTCGTGCGCGATCCGCCCGAGCGCGAGCACGAAGGCCGGCGCGCCTTCGCCGGTCAGCTCGGGCACCAGGAACTGCCGGCAGGTGGCGGCCTCGGCCGGCGTCGGCCGGTTTTCCGGCGGCACGCAGCGCACCGTGTTGCTGATCCGGCAATCGACCAGCGCGAACCCATCGCCCGGATCGGCGCCGTAGCTCCCCCGTGCCAGCCCGTGCCGCAGCAATGCCGGATAGAGCACCGCCCCGGCATAATCGCCGGTGAACGGCCGCCCGGTCCGGTTGGCGCCGCGCAGGCCCGGTGCCAGCCCCACGATCAGGAGCCGCGCCCGCCCCTGCCCGAACGGCGGCACCGGCCCGTTGAACCAACCGGGCTCGGCGCGGCGGTTGGCGTCACGGAATGCCTGCAGGCGAGGGCAGAGGGGGCAGTCGTGGACCGGAGCCGGCCGGGCCGGCTCAATCCTGGTCGTCGTCGTACTCGCCCTCGTCGTCGTCGTTGGGCAGGCTGGCGCGGCCGCGGCCGCTGTCCTCGTAGCGCGACTGATACTCGCGCGCGATGCTGCCCTGCAGCTCGGACAGGTCGAGGAAATAATCGGCCTGCCGGCGCAGCTCGTCGGCGACCATCGGCGGCTGCGTGCGGATGGTGCTGATCACCGTCACACGCACGCCCCGCCGCTGCACCGCCTCGACCAGGCGCCGGAAATCGCCGTCGCCCGAGATCAGCACCACGTGATCGACGTGGCCGCTCATCTCCATGACGTCGACCGTGATCTCGACGTCCATGTTCCCCTTGTATTTGCGCCGCCCGGTGGCCTGGGTGAATTCCTTCAGCGGCTTGGTCACCATCGTGTAGCCGTTGTAATCCAGCCAGTCGACCAGCGGCCGGATCGGCGAATACTCCTGCTCGTCGAGCAGGGCCGTGTAGTAGTAGGCACGCACGAAGCGGCAATCGTAGGCGAGCGTGAGGAGGAGGCGCTTGTAGTCGATATCGAAACCGAGCGCCTTCGCTGCCTGGTACAGGTTGGCGCCGTCGATGAACACGGCGACCCGGTCATCCGGGTGAAACAGGCGCTCCGGGGCGGCGTGGCCCATGCGATCAAACTCCGGCAAAACTAATCCAAAAGGACTAGATAGAGGGTAGTTCGCAGCTCGGCGCTGCGCAAGAACCGAACCCCGGCGATCGGGTGTTCGGCTCGGCCCGGCCTTGTTGTGCGACCCGCGCGGGGCCATCTGCCAGCGGGTACGGTGCTCGGGCCGCGCAGGACCGACGCCGTTTGCCTGCAACTGCGACATCGGATAAACACGGGCAACCTCTGCCCGTTCCCAGCTTTCGGAGACCAGCCGTCATGGCCCGCATCACCGTCGAAGACTGCGTCCTGCGCGTGCCCAGCCGCTTCGAGCTGGTCATGCTGGCCGCGCAGCGGGCTCGCGACATCTCGGCGGGGGCCCAGCTCTCGCTCGATCGTGACAACGACAAGAATCCTGTCGTGGCGCTGCGCGAGATCGCCGACAGCACGGTCGACCTCGACCATCTGCGCTACGAGCTGATCCACGGCCTGCGCCGCCACGTCGATCTCGAACCCGAGACGCCGATGGACCTTGCCGAGGAGCTCGAGGCGCTCATCCCGCCGCAGGAAGCCGGGATCGTGGCGCCGATGCCGGAAGGTGTGAGCTACAGCGAGTTCAACGTCGCGGACGAGGACTGACCGGGCGGTCTGGCCGGGCCGCCGCGGCGGGAGCACAGGATGGGGGACACCGCGGAGCTGCTGATGGAGGCCACTGCGCCGGCCTCCGCCGCGGTTCCGGCCGCCGTCCCGCGCCCGCGTCGTCCCACCATCCGCCAGTACGAGCTGGTCGAACGGGTCAGGTCCTACGACACCGACGCGGACGAGGACCTGCTCAACCGCGCCTACGTGTTCGCGATGAAGGCCCACGGCTCCCAGCTGCGCGCGTCGGGCGACCCCTATTTCCAGCACCCGGTCGAGGTCGCCGGCATCCTCGCCGGCTTCAAGCTCGACAGCGCCACGATCGCGACGGCACTCCTGCACGACACGGTCGAGGACACCGGCGCCACGCTCGAGGAGATCGAACGGCTGTTCGGCCGCACGGTGGCCCGGCTGGTCGACGGCGTCACCAAGCTGAACCGCCTGGAGCTGCAGTCGGCGCAGACCGCCCAGGCCGAGAATTTCCGCAAGCTCCTGCTCGCGATGTCGGAGGACATCCGTGTCCTGCTGGTCAAGCTCGCCGACCGGCTGCACAACATGCGCACGCTGCACTTCATCAAGAGCCCGGACAAGCGCCGGCGGATCGCCGCCGAGACCATGGAGATCTACGCGCCGCTGGCCGAGCGGATCGGCATGGAGGGGCTCAAGGCCGAGCTCGAGGACCTGGCGTTCGCCGAGCTCCGCCCCGACGCCCGCGAGAGCGTGCTGCACCGCCTGCGCCATCTGCGGCAGGGCGACGTCGACCTGGTGGCGCGGATCGAGGCCGAGCTGACCGAGGTCCTGGCCAAGGCGGGGATCGAGGCCGACATCGCCGGGCGCGAGAAGACGCCCTACTCGATCTGGCGCAAGATGGAGCGCAAGAACGTCAGCTTCGAGCAGCTCTCGGACATCATGGCGTTCCGCGTCCATGTCGAGAGCGTGTCCGCCTGCTACGCGGCGCTCGGCGTGATCCACGGCGCCTACCACATGCTGCCCGGCCGCTTCAAAGACTTCATCAGCACGCCCAAGCCCAACGGCTACCGCTCGCTGCACACCACCATCATCGGCCCCGAGCGGCGCAAGATCGAGGTGCAGATCCGCACCTGCGACATGCACGAGGTGGCCGAGCTCGGGGTCGCCGCCCACTGGGCCTACAAGCAGGAGGGCCGGGTCACCGAGGGCAAGCAGTACCGCTGGATCCGCGAATTGCTCGACATCCTCGAGCACGCCGCCGGGCCCGAGGAGTTCCTCGAGAACACCAAGCTCGAGATGTTCTCCGACCAGGTGTTCTGCTTCACGCCCAAGGGCGACCTGATCGCCCTGCCGCGCGGCGCCACGCCGGTCGACTTCGCCTATGCCGTCCACTCGCAGGTCGGCGACCGCTGCGTCGGCGCCAAGATCGACGGCCGCATGGTGCAGCTGCGCACCCAGCTGCAGAACGGCGACCAGGTCGAGATCATCACCAGCCGCAGCGGCACCCCCTCGCCCGAGTGGGAGCGCTTCGTCGTCACCGGCAAGGCGCGCGCCCGGATCCGCCGCCAGCTGCGCGTGCGCCAGCGCGAGGAGCATCTGGTCCACGGCCGCGACGTGCTCGCCAAGGCCGCCCGGCAGGAGCAGGTCGCGATCAACGACAAGCTGCTCGAGCGGGCGCTGGAGCCGCTGCGCCAGAAGTCGCTCGACGACCTGCTGGGAGCGGTCAGTGAAGGCTCGCTGCCGGCGCGGACCGTCCTCCAGGCGATCCATCCCGAGCTCAAGCGGAACGAGGCGCGCAAGGACCAGCTCGAGCTGCCCGTCCCGCCGCGCCGGCCCGCTGCCCCGGACGACGGCAATACCGCACCCCTGGCCGGCCTCGCCCCGGGCATCGCGTTCCACTATGCCGGCTGCTGCCGGCCGGTGCCGGGCGACGCGATCGTCGGCCTGATCCGCACCGGGCGGCCGGTCACCGTGCACCGGGCCGAATGTGGCGTGCTGACCCGCACCCGCGACACCGAGCACCGCCTGCTCAGCCTCGACTGGAACCGCACTGGCGGCCTGCCCAAGGTCTCGGCCCGGCTCAGCGTCACGACGATGAACCGGCCGGGCTCCTTGGGCTCGATCAGCACGGTGGTCGGCAAGCAGGGGGCGAACATCGTCGACCTGAAGATCGGGCGCCGCACGCCCGAGATCTATGAGCTCCTGCTCGACGTCGAGGTCGGGTCGGTCGAGCAGCTGCAGCGCGTGCAGGCGGCCCTGCGCGCGACCAGCTGCGTGACCGCCGTCGAGCGCAATCTCGGATGAGGCGATGAGCGAGATCGGTGATAACGAAGTCCTGGCGGAGTTCCGCGCCGCCGGAGCCCTGTTGACCGGCCACTTCATCCTGACCTCGGGGCTGCACAGCCCGTTTTACCTGCAATGCGCTCGGGTGCTGATGGATCCGGTGCGGGCGGCCCGCCTCGTCGCCTCCCTGCTCCCGCGGGTGCAGGCGGCCCGGCCGGAGCTGGTGGTGGCGCCGGCGCTCGGCGGCATCGTGCTCGGCTACGAGCTGGCGCGGCAGCTGGGCTGCCTGTCGATCTTCGTCGAGCGGGTCGAGGGCAGCTTCACCCTGCGGCGCGGCTTCGAGATCCCGGCCGGGGCACGGATCGTGATCGCCGAGGACGTGATCACCACCGGGCTGTCGACACGCGAGTGCATCGCCTGCTGCCGGGCGGCCGGCGGCGACGTCGTTGCCGTCGCCTGCCTGATCGACCGCAGCGCCGGCAAGGCCGAGCTCGGCGTGCCGCTGCATTGCCTCGCCACGCTCGACCTGCCGACCTATTCGCAGAACAAGATGCCGCTCGAGCTGGCCGCCATCCCCGCGGTCAAGCCCGGCTCGCGTGGCCTGGACGCGCGCCCGGCCTAGCTATTTTATCCCAGGGCGAAAAATCCTTGCGACCTGTTCAACTATAGATTTCGATAGCCCGGTCCAGACGAGGACCTGACGGGCATGTCCGTGTCGACCGCTTCGCTGACCATCGCGCGCGTGCGCACGCTGGCGCTGCTGGGACTCGAGGTCGCCGAGGTCGACGCCGAGGTGCAGATCGCCAGCGGCTTGCCGAGCTTCGCCATCGTCGGCCTGCCGGACAAGGCCGTGGCCGAGAGCCGCGAGCGGGTGCGCGCGGCGCTCGGCGCCATGGGCCTCGCCCTGCCGCCGCGCCGCATCATCGTCAACCTCGCCCCGGCCGATCTCGCCAAGGAAGGCAGCCATTTCGACCTGCCGATCGCCCTGGGTGTGCTCATCGTCATGGGCGCCCTGCCGCCCGACACCGTCGAGGGCCATCTCGTCCTCGGCGAGCTGGCGCTGGATGGCGGCATCCGCGCGGTGGCCGGGGTGCTGCCGGCCGCGGTGGCCGCGGCCGAGCGCGGCCTGGGCCTGATCTGCCCGGCCGCCTGCGGTGCCGAGGCCGCCTGGCTCAAGGACCAGGTCGAGATCCTGGCCGCCCCCAGCCTGCTCGCGCTGATCAACCATGCCCGCGGCAGCCAGCTCCTGCCGGTTCCCGAGCCCGGCTTGGCCGACGATGACGAGCCCTACCCGGACCTCGGCGACGTCAAGGGGCAGGAGACCGCCAAGCGGGCACTGGAGATCGCCGCCGCCGGCGCGCACAATCTGATGCTGATCGGGCCGCCCGGGGCGGGCAAGTCGATGCTCGCCGCCCGGCTGGTCGGCGTCCTGCCGCGGCTCGACCCCAGCGAGGTGCTCGAGGTCAGCATGCTGGCGAGCGTCGGCGGCCAGCTCGCCGGTGGCCGGCTGTCCCGCCGCCGGCCGTTCCGCAGCCCGCACCACGCGGCCTCGATGGCGGCCATGGTCGGCGGCGGCAGCCAAGCCCGCCCGGGCGAGATCTCGCTCGCCCATCTGGGCGTCCTGTTCCTCGACGAGCTGCCCGAGTTCGCCCGCTCGGTGCTGGAATCGCTGCGCCAGCCGCTCGAGACCGGCCGCATCACCGTGGCGCGGGCCCAGGCGCACATCACCTATCCTGCCCGCTTCCAGCTCGTGGCGGCGATGAACCCCTGCCGCTGCGGCCATCTCGACGATCCCGCGCTCGCCTGCCCGCGCGCCCCGCGCTGCGGGGCCGACTACCAGGCCCGCATCTCCGGGCCGCTGCTCGACCGGATCGACCTGTTCGTCGACGTGCCCGCGCTGAGCGTCGCCGACATGGCGCTGCCGCCGCCGCGGGAGGGCACCGCCGCCGTCGCCGAGCGGGTCGCGGCCGCCCGCCAGCTGCAGGCGGACCGGTTCGCCGCCATGGGCCAGCCGCGGCTGCGCACCAACAGCGAGGCCGACGGCCACCTGCTCGAGGCGGTCGCGGTCTGCGACGAGCCGGCCGCCGCCCTGCTGCGGCGCGCGGCGCAGCAGCTGCATCTGAGTGCCCGCGGCTATCACCGCGTCCTGCGCGTGGCGCGCTCGATCGCCGACCTCGACGGCAGCGAGACCATCCGCAAGCCGCACCTGGCGGAGGCGATCGCCTTTCGCCGCCTGCCGCGGGCGCGGGGATAGAAGGTGAAGCGGCCGTCACTCGACGCCGGCGCGAGAACGTGGCATGGCGCGACAAGGCCAGCCTATTCTCGCGCGGGTACATGATCATCGGCCTGGGCAGCGACCTGATCGACATTCGGCGCATCGAGCGGACCCTGGCGCGATTCGGCGACCGGTTCGTGCAGCGCGTCTTCACGCCGCTCGAGCGCGACCGCTCAGAGCGCCGCGCCAACCGCGCCCATTCCTACGCCCGCCGCTACGCCGCCAAGGAGGCGCTGTCCAAGGCACTGGGCACCGGCTTCCGCCAGGGCGTCTTCTGGCGCGACATCGGCGTGGTCAACCTGCCAGGCGGCAAGCCGACCCTGGTGCTGACCGGCGGTGCTGCGGCGCGCCTGGCGGCGATCACCCCGGCGGGGACGCGCGCGCACATCGACGTGACCCTGACCGACGAGCCGCCCCTGGCGCAGGCCGTCGTGATCATCACCGCCCTGCCGCCCGGATGAGGCATGCCCGGCTCGGCTCGGCTTTACCTCGCCCCGCCCGTCCGCTAGCGTGCGCTGCGTCATCGATCGGATGGTTCGAGAGCAATCGCAGCGAGCCGGCGACGGGGCGGCGCGCCGCGGCCGCCGGCGAGGATGGCCGCAGTTCCACAGCCGCCGTAGAGAGATCATGCGCGAGTCGTTGGTGATGCCCGAACGGAAGAGCGGGGGAATACGCGAGACCCTCAAGACGCTGGTCTACGCCGTCGCGATCGCGCTCGCCGTCCGCACGTTCCTGTTCGAGCCGTTCAACATCCCCTCCGGCTCCATGAAGCCGACCCTGCTGGTCGGCGACTATCTGTTCGTCTCCAAATATGCCTACGGCTACAGCCGCTACTCCTTCCCGCTGGGTCTCGGCCCGTTCTCCGGCCGGATCTTCGAGCGCCTGCCCGAGCGTGGCGACGTCGTCGTGTTCAAGCTGCCGAGCGACAACAAGACCGACTACATCAAGCGCGTGGTGGGCCTGCCGGGCGACCATGTCCAGGTCCGCGACGGGCTCCTCTACATCAACGACCAGCCGGTGCAGGTCACTCCGGACGGCGAGTTCGACGACGAGTATGACGGCCGCACGGTCGCGGTGCCGCAGAACATCGAGCAGCTGCCCGATGGCGCGCGCCACAAGATCCTCGACCTGACCAGCACCGGCTCGCTCGACAACACGCGCGTCTATGTCGTTCCGCCCGGTCACGTCTTCGCCATGGGCGACAACCGCGACAACTCGCTGGACAGCCGCGTCGACCATGTCGGCTTCATTCCCGTCGAGAACCTGATCGGGCGGGCCGAGATCCTGTTCTTCTCGGTCAACGGCCGTGCGAGCTTCTGGGAGCCCTGGACCTGGCCTCTCGGGATCCGCTACGGCCGGCTGTTCAACCGGATCGAGTAGCCCCCGCGTGCGCACGCGCGCGCGGCGGCCGGCCGGCCGGCCCGAGCTCGAGGCGGCGCTGGGCCATCGCTTCCGCGATCCGGCGAAGCTGGACGAGGCGCTCACCCATGCGAGCGTGGCCGGCACGCGGCGCCGCGCCACCCGGACCAACGAGCGGCTCGAGTTCCTGGGCGACCGTGTGCTCGGCCTGAGCGTCGCGCACGCCCTGGTCGAGCGCTTTCCCCGCGAGCCCGAAGGCATCCTTACCCGCCGGCTGGTGGCGCTGGTGCGCACCGAGAGCCTGGTCCAGGTCGCCACCACCCTCGGGCTCGGCCAGTGGCTCGAGACCGCGCGCGACGCCGACGGGGCCGGGCCGCGCCCGGCCATGCTCGCCGACTGCTGCGAGGCGGTGATCGGCGCGATCTATCTCGACGGTGGCTTCGCCGCGGCCCAGGCCTTCGTCCTGCGCCATTGGGCGCCGCTGCTCGCCGATGCCGCGGCACCGCGACGCGACGCCAAGTCCGCGCTGAAGGAGTGGGCGGATGCCCGCGGCGTCGCGGCGCCGGCCTACCGCATCGTCGAGCGCGCCGGGCCCGACCACGCCGCGACCTTCACGGTCGAGCTGCGGCTCGCCGACCACCCGCCGCAGAGCGCCTCCGCCGCGACCAAGCGGGCCGCCGAGCAGGCGGCGGCGGCGAAGCTGCTGCAGGCCCTGGGAGAGGTCCGCGATGACTGAGCCGGCCTCGACCCGGGCGGGGTTCGTGGCGCTGGTCGGCGCCCCCAACGTCGGCAAGTCGACCCTGCTCAACCGCCTGGTCGGCACCAAGGTCTCGATCGTCTCGCCCAAGGTCCAGACGACCCGGCGGCGGGTGATCGGCATCACCCTGGTCGGCACGGCGCAGGTCATGTTCGTCGATACGCCCGGGATCTTCGCCCCCAAGCGCCGCCTGGAGGCGGCGATGGTCAGGGCCGCGTCGGCCGGCATCGCCGACGCCGACCTCGTGCTGCTGGTGCTCGACGCGCGCCAGGGCCTCGACGGCAATTCACGGCTGGCCCTGCAGCAGCTGGTCCGCGAGCGGCGGCGCGCCTTCCTGGTGATCAACAAGATCGACAGCGTGGCGCCCGAGCGGGCCCTGCCGCTGATCGCCGCCGCCAACGCCGAGCACGCCTTCGCCGCCACCTTCATCGTCTCCGCCCTCTCGGGTGCCGGCTGCGAGGACCTCCTCGCCGCGGTGGCGCGCGAGCTGCCCGAGGGTCCCTGGCTGTTCCCCGAGGACCAGCTCTCGGACCTGTCGGACCGGGCGCTGGCCGCCGAGATCACCCGCGAGCAGATCTTCCACCGGCTACACGAGGAGCTGCCCTACAGCATCACGGTGGAGACCGAGGGCTGGGCCGAGGCGCCGGACGGCGGCGAGGTCCGCATCGACCAGACCATCTATGTCCTGCGCGACAGCCAGAAGCCGATCCTGATCGGCAGGAAGGGCCAGCAGCTCAAGGCGATCGGCGCCGCGGCGCGGCTCGAGCTCGAGCGCATCCTGGACAGGCGCGTGCACCTGTTCCTGTTCGTCAAGGTGCGCGCGAACTGGCTCGACGACCCCGAGCGCTACCGTGAGATGGGGCTGGACTTCGAGCGCTGACGCCGCCCGCTCGGGTGAGCGCCCGATCCACCTTACATTGCTGCCATCGCCGCGCCGTTCGATCAAACGCGCTGTCGGGATGGGCCAATAATTAACCTAAACGCATGCGTGTACAATCATTGATATATTCTGCGATCGATGCGAACAGTCAAATTTAGGGTTTGTTTCGAAGCTGCAAAAGTTCATTTACAATCCGAATAAACTGCCCTAGCCTGGAAATGATGAACTTCTAAAATAGAATTTGGGGCGGTTGATGAAACGTGGACCGCTAGTGCGTGGAACACCTCCGCGGAAGATCGCGGTTGGCATTCGGCTGACACAGCCCATCCGCGCCACAATCCAGTTCGGCGCCTACCTCGACATGCTTGTACCCACCGGCCCACCAGCGGGCTGAGCGCGACCGTTTATTCTTATCGATCTTAACCAGCTTGCCGATCCCGATCAGGCAGGAGAGGGTTTCCATGTCCGAATTCCAAGTTTATGGCAGCCGCGGGGCTGCATCGACCAAAGTCGCGATTCTCTGCGGCGCCAGCATCTTCGCTCTGGCGCTGCTGCCGGTTTCCGGCTTCGCGCAGGAGTTCACCGAAGGGTCGACGACCTCGACCGCGCCACCGGCGGCGGACAGTGTCGAAATCGAGACGGTGACGATCCCGACCAAGTCGCCCGACTGGTTCCTGTCGACCTACCGCTCGAACCTGCTGGCGCCGCTGCCGGCACGGATCTGGAAGCAGGGCGGCATCCCCAAGGTCATCAATCAGAGCGAGCAGTTCCGCAATCCGCACGGCTTCGTCGGCAACTACAACACGGCCGGCCAGACGATCACGGCGAACAACGCCTTCTTCCAGTCGCTCGGGACCAACGGCCGCTCCTGCGCCACCTGCCACAACCCGCCGAGCGGCATGGGCCTGGCGCTCAGCAATATCCAGGCGCGTTTTCGCGGCAAGCTCAACGACCCGCTGTTCGCGCCGGTCGACGGCGCCAACTGCCCGAGCCTGGTGCCGGCCGAGTACACCTCGGGCTCGCTCTACGGCGGCTTCCGCGGCCGCGGCAAGAAGACGCTCCGCCAAGCTTATTCGATGCTGCTGACCCGGGGCCTGATCCGCATCCCGATCCGGGTGCCCGCGGGCGCCGAGTACACGGTCGAGCTCGTCTCCGATTCCCCCGGCTGCAACAAGGATCCCAATTTCAACTCCGATCCCAACGACCCGAACGTCAAGATCCTGTCGATGTATCGGCGGCCGATCTTCTCGGCGGGCCTGCGCTTCAAGTCGCCTTTGGGCACGGACGGCAATCTCTCGAACAACCCGCTCACCAACGTCATGTGGGACGGGCGCGAGCCCAGTCTGCGGACGCAGGCGGTGGACGCGACGCTCGGCCATGCCCAAGCGGTGAATCCGCCGACCCCGGAGCAGGTCAACCAGATCGTCGATTTCGAGACCAAGTTCTTCAGCGCGCAGATCGTCGCCAATCTGGCCGGCCGCCTCGACCTCAACGCCACCGGCGGCCCGGTGAATCTCGCCGGGCGCTCCACCGATCTGCCGCCGCCGCCCGCACCGGGCGGCCCGCCACCGCCGCCGGCGTTCGACGAGTATCTCAACTGGGCCAACCTCACCGGCAATGCGAGGGCCGCGCGGCAGGCGTCGATCGCGCGCGGTCAGGACATCTTCAACAACCGGCCGCTCACCCTCGCCAACGTCGGCGGCTTCAACGACATCTTCCCGCCGGGACCGCCCTTCAATCCGCTGACCCTATTCCCGGCCACCTGCTCCACCTGCCACGGCTTCCCGCACTCCGGCAGCGAGGTCGTGTTCCCGCCGCAGCGCGACATCGGCGTTGGCGGGCAGGCGGTTGCATTCAATGGCCCGCTCGCCGCCACGGACCCGGCGCTTGGCGCCGGCCCGGCGCCGGCCAACGACCTGCCGGTGTTCAAGTTCCACTGCGACGCCAACCCGCACCCGTTCTACGGTGCGACCATCGTCACCAACGACCCGGGCGCCGGGCTGATCACCGGCAAGTGCGCGGACCTCGGCAAGGCCACCGTGCCGTCGCTCCGCGGCCTGGCCTCGCGTGCTCCGTACTTCCACGACGGCACGGCCAAGGATCTCAACGGCGTCGTCAACTTCTACAACAATCGCTTCAACATCGGCTTCTCAGCCCAGGACAAGGCCGACCTCGTGAACTTCCTGGCCGCACTCTAGACCGACAGCGCGGCCTCATCGGGCGGCGGCATCACCGCCGCCCGCTCCTTTTCACGGCGGGCGAAGGTTGGCGATGGATTACGAGGGGGAGTTCCGGGCGGCGGTGCGGCGGGTGCGGGCAGAGGGCCGCTACCGGGTGTTCGCCGATCTCGAGCGCGCGGTGGGTGCCTGGCCGCGGGCGCTGCGGCACGGGCCGGGCGGGCCCGAGCCGGTCGTGGTCTGGTGCTCCAACGACTATCTCGGCATGGGCCATCACCCCGCGGTGCTGGAGGCTGCGGCCGAGGCGGTGCGGCGCCACGGGGCGGGGGCCGGCGGCACGCGCAACATCGCCGGCACCAGCCACCTGCACGGCCGGCTCGAGGGCGAGCTGGCGGTGCTGCACGGCAAGGAAGCCGCACTCCTGTTCACCTCCGGCTACGTCGCCAACGAGGCGGCGATCGGCACCATCGCCCGGCTCTTGCCCGGCTGCCTGATCCTGTCGGACGAGAACAACCACGCCTCGATGATCGCCGGGGTGCGCGCCGCCGGCTGCGAGAAGCGCATCTTCCGCCACAACGATCTGGGCCAGCTCGAGGCGCTGCTGGCGGCCGAGCCGCACGGCCGCGCCAAGCTGGTCGCGTTCGAGGGCGTCTACTCGATGGACGGCGATTTCGGCCCGGTGGCCGAGATCTGCGCGCTGGCCAAGCATTACGGGGCGCTCACCTATCTCGACGAGGTGCACGCGGTCGGCCTGTACGGGGCGCGGGGCGGCGGGGTGGCCGAGCGCCAGGGGGCGATGGCCGCGGTCGACGTGATCCAGGGCACGCTCGGCAAGGCGTTCGGCTGCATGGGCGGCTACCTCGCCGGCAGCACGGCCCTGGTCGACGCGGTGCGCAGCCACGCGCCGGGCTTCATCTTCACCACCGCCCTGCCGCCGGCGGTGGTCGGCGGGGCGCTGGCGGCGGTGCGCCACCTGCGCGGCCCCGCCGGCGGCGAGCTGCGCGCCCGCCACCAGGCGCGCGCCGCCCGGCTCAAGGGGCTCTTGCGCGCGGCCGGCCTGCCGCTGATGGCCTCGCCCTCGCACATCGTGCCGGTGCTGGTCGGCGACCCGGTGCGCTGCAAGGCCGCCTGCGACCTCTTGCTCGAGCGGCACGGCATCTACGTCCAGCCGATCAACTACCCGACCGTGCCCAAGGGCAGCGAGCGCCTGCGCCTCACCCCCGGCCCGCTGCACGACGACGCGCTGATGGACCGGCTGGTGGCAGCGCTCCAGGACGTCTGGGGCGAGCTGGCGATCCGCAAGGCGGCGTGAGGGGGGCAACCGTCGCTGATCCGGCCGTGCCGTGCCGTGCGTCTGGCGCAAGTTGATATACATAGGTACAACGGCAAGCGAGAGATGAGACTTTCGCTTCGCCTTGGTGTTAGATTCCGTGGAAAATATTCTTCATGGTTTATATTGACCATCTGCAATTTGTATCACAAGGATCATGATATGACAGCGCAGATAGATTTCGTTTGATATTATATACAATATATAAGCTTAAAGAAACTATGTTGAACCTGAATCCACTCCGTGTTACCAAACATTGCTCCGAGAAGCTTGTGATGGAGCGGCCGGCCGATCTACGGGCGGTAGTATCGCTGGTCTAGTTTCGAGCAATGTATCTCGTGCGTAAACTTGTGGGACTCGATCCCATGGGAGAGAAAACATGTTCAAGAGAGCTTTGGGCGTACTGATGGGGACGGCGGTCCTCGGGCTGGCGGGGGTCGCCGCCGCCCAGGATGCGACCACCGCACCCGCACCGACCTACTACCCACCATATCCGCTGCAGGCGGGCCGGTTCGTCGACAATCCGTATTACAAGTATTACGGGGTCAACAAGCCGGACGAGTGCTATTTCGACTTCAATACCTACGATTCGTATCCCGAGATCGCCGGGTACAATGTGAAGATCAAGAGAAAGGTGATCGTCGAGAAGGATCCGTACACCGGCTATCCGGTCTACTACATCCTGATCACCGGCAAGTGCGCGGTCGGAACTGGCTACAAGGCGAAGAAACGGATCGTGTACCGTGCCTTCCCCTGCAGCCTGACCGACAACACGAATTACGAGGAGGAGGAGGACGATATCCTCACCTACGACTCGAAGTTCGTGGTCAAGAAGGGTGCGAAGTACGGCAATTTGAGCTGCAAGTTCAAGGTCGAGAAGGATCCCTATGCGCACGGCGGCGAGCCGGTGACCGAGGACCCGGTCACGCCGGTCGACTCGGCGCCCACGGGTGATACAGGGACGACTGGCTGATCCATACCGGGTTCCCGGCCGCGCGCGGTCGGGCTCGGGGTCGAGGCTCCCGCGGCGAGGGCGACCTCCCGCGGGAGCCTGCCATGGCGGGGTAGCGGCCCGGTGACCCATCCGCTATTCCCGCGCCATGGAGTGGACCGACGAAGGCATCGTGCTCGCCGTGCGGCCGTATGGCGAGGGTGATGCCGTCGTCAGCGCGCTGACCTTCGAGCACGGCCGACATGCCGGGCTTGTCAAGGGCGGCAGCGGTCGGCGCGCGCGGCCGCTGCTGCAACCCGGTAACCGGCTCGGGCTGACCTGGCGGGCGCGTCTGGCCGAGCATCTCGGCCATTTTTCCGTCGAGCCGATGCAGTTGCTGGGCGCGCGGTTGCTCGACGAGCCCGCACCGCTCGCGGCACTGGCGTCGGCGGCGGGGCTGCTCGAGGCCGCTCTCGCCGAGCGCGAGCCGCACGGCATTCTCTATGCCGGTCTGCTGCGGCTGCTCGAGGGCATGCTGGCCGATCCGCGCTGGCCCGAGACCTATGTCCGCTTCGAGCTGCTGCTGCTCCAGGAGCTGGGCTTCGCGCTCGACCTGAGCGCCTGCGCCGTGACCGGCGCCGCCGACGATCTGGCCTACGTCTCCCCCCGCACCGGCCGCGCGATCGCCCGCGACGCCGCCGGCGATCTGGCGCCGCGCCTGCTGCCCTTGCCGCCGTTTCTCGTCGCCGACGTTCCTGCTACTCCGTCCGACCTGCTCGCCGGCCTGCGCCTGTCGGGGCATTTCCTCGCCCGCCAGGCCCTCGCCCCGGCCGAGAAGACCTTGCCCGCCGTCCGCGAGCGGCTGCTCACGCTGCTCCGGCAAGATGACGAGACCGCCGCATGAGCCGTGCCACGGCCGAGATCCTGCCGATTCCGCTCAAGGACGCGCTGAGCGAGCGCTACCTCGCCTACGCGCTGTCCACGATCACCGCCCGCTCGCTGCCCGACGTGCGCGACGGGCTGAAGCCGGTGCAGCGGCGCATCCTCTACGCCATGCTCCAGCTCCGCCTCGACCCGCAGGGCGGCTTCAAGAAATGCGCCCGCGTGGTCGGCGACGTGATCGGCAAGTTCCACCCGCACGGCGACGTCGCGGTCTACGACGCCCTGGTCCGCCTCGCCCAGGACTTCGCCCAGCGCTACCCGCTGGTCGACGGCCAGGGCAATTTCGGCAACATCGACGGCGATAACCCGGCGGCGATGCGCTACACCGAGAGCCGGCTGACCGCGGTCGCCATGGCCCTGCTCGCCGGCATCGACGAGGACGCGGTCGACTTCCGCGACAATTACGACGGCAGCGACAGCGAGCCCGTGGTCCTGCCGGCGGCGTTCCCCAACCTGCTCGCCAACGGTGCCGCCGGCATCGCCGTCGGCATGGCCACGAACATCCCGCCCCACAATGCCGGCGAGCTGCTGGCGGCCCTCGCCTGGATGGCAGGCCGGCCCCAGGGTGCCGCCCGCCCCACGGTCGAGGAGCTGCAGCGCCACGTCCTGGGGCCCGACCTGCCCACCGGCGGCCTCCTGGTCGAGCCGGCGGCGGGCATCGCCGAGGCCTACCGCACCGGCCGCGGCAGCTTCCGCCTGCGGGCGCGCTGGGAGAAGGAGGACCTCGGCTACGGCCAGTACCAGGTGGTCGTCACCGAGATCCCCTACCAGGTGCAGAAGGGCCGCCTGGTCGAGCGGCTGGCCGAGCTGCTGGCGCAGAAGAAGCTGCCGCTGCTCGCCGACCTGCGCGACGAATCGACCGAGGCCGTCCGCCTCGTCCTGGTGCCGCGCAGCCGCTCGGTCACGCCCGAGTTGCTGATGGAGCAGCTGTTCCGCCTGAGCGAGCTGGAGGTCCGGCTGTCGCTCAATCTGAACGTGCTCGACGCCGCCGGCGTGCCGCGCGTCATGAGCCTCGCCGAGGCGCTGGAGGCGTTCCTCGCCCACCGCCTGGAGGTGCTGGTCCGCCGCTCGCGGCACCGGCTCACCAAGGTCCTCGACCGGCTCGAGGTGCTGGAAGGCTATCTCAAGGCCTTCCTCGACCTCGACGAGGTGATCCGCATCATCCGCTACGAGGACGAGCCGAAGCCGCGCCTGATGGAGCGGTTCGCGCTGACCGACCGCCAGGCCGAGGCGATCCTCAATCTCCGCCTGCGCAACCTGCGCCAGCTCGAGGAGATGGAGCTGAACGCCGAGCGGCTGCGGCTGCTCGAGGAGCGGGAGTCGCTCGAGGCCCTGCTCGCCGAGGACGGCGACCGCCTGCGCCGCGCGCGGCTGAAGGAGGAGTTCCAGGCCGCCAGGAAGCAGTTCGGCGACAAGCGGCGCACGCTGCTCGCCGAGGCGCCGACCATCGCGCCCGAGCTGCTGGAGGAATCGGTCGAGCGCTATCCGGTCACCATCGTCTGCTCGAAGCTCGGCTGGATCCGCACCGTGCGCGGCGCCGTCGAGAATCCGGCCGAGCTCAAATACAAGGAAGGCGACGCCGAGCGCTTCCTGATCCCGGCGCAGAGCACCGACCGGCTCCTGGTGCTGGCGGGCGACGGCCGCGTCTACACGCTCGCGGTCGACAGGCTCCCGGCCGGCCGCGGCCATGGCGAGCCGCTGTCGCTGGCGATCGACCTCGACAAGGGTGTGGAGATCGTCGACCTGCGGGTGCACCGTCCCGAGGGACGCCTCGTCTTCGCCACCCGCAAGGGGTTCGGCTTCGTCGCCCTGGAGGCCGAGATCGTGGCCCAGACCCGCGCCGGCCGGCAGGTGGTCAACCTCGCCGCCGGCGACGGCCTGCTCGCGGCCATCCCGGTCGACGGCGACCAGCTGGCGCTGGTCGGCAGCAACCGCAAGCTCCTGGTCTTCCCCGTCGCCGAGCTGCCCGTCCAGGCGCGCGGCAAGGGCGTCACGCTCATGAAGCTCAAGGGGGCGGAGCTCACCGACCTGCGCTGCTTCGAGCTCGCCCAGGGCCTCGCCTGGAGTGCTGGCGGGCGGGAGCGCCGGCTCACCGATCTGGCGGGGTTCCGGGGGCCGCGCGCCGGAGCGGGCCGCGTGGTGCCGCACGGCTTCCCGCGGAACAACCGCTTCGCCTGATCAACGGCGGCGCAATCGGGCCGCCGCGGCACGCGCCATGCCCGCGAGATCGCGGGCATCCTCCGGCTGCGGCAGCAGGACCGCCGCGGCGGGAAAGCCGAACCGGCTGCGATAGGCGGCCACGATCACCACGACCGCGGCCAGCTGCGCCAGGGCATAGGCCAGACCGGCGCCCGCCAGCCCGAGCGGGGGGGTGAGCGCCCAGAACGCGACGGCCGCCACGGCACTGCCGGCGGCGAAGGCGCCGATGCCCCAGCGCGCCAGGCCGTGCGCCGACAGGCAGGGATAGAGCATGGTGGTGTAGGAGTTGGCCAAGGCTCCCAGCATCACCAGCCGGAACGCCGCCGGCTCCGCGGCGAACTCCGCACCCAGCAGGAGCCGCAGCAGCGGCACGGCGAGCACCATGGCGACGGCGGCCACCATGCCCATCAGCGCGGTGACCAGCCGCGCGATGCGAATCGCGTCCAGGGCCGAGGCCCGGATGTCGGCGGTGCGCACGCCGTAGCTGAAGATCACGATGCCGACCGCGGTCGCGACCTCGACCAGGATCTCGCCGAGCCGCTGCGAGCCGAAATAGAGGCCGAGCGCCTCCTCGCCCAGCCGCCAGCTCACGATCCAAAAGCCGATCCGGCCGAGCAGGATCAAGAGCAGCACGGCGATCCACAGCTCGGCGCCGTAGCGCAGCATCCGTGCGACCAGGGCTCGGTCGGGGAGCAGCCGCACGGCCAGCGCCCCGCGGATCTGCCACAGCAGATAGCCGGCCGCGGCGAGATGGGCGGCGAGCAGCACCCAGATCGCTGCGGGCAGGGTCAGGCGGCCCAGGACCCAGAGGCCGATCGTGCCGGTCAGCACCACCGCGCGCGAGATCAGCTCCGACCGGTTGAGCCGGGCGATGTCGCCACGGCCGAGAAACACGCCCTGGCCGATCCGCAGGCACAGCATCGGCGCCACGTTGAGCGCCGCCACCAGCGCCAGCGGGCCGTAGCCGGCGACATAGCCGCCGCTCACCAGCATGAGCCAGCACACCAGCACCCCGAGGGTACCGAGCACGAGCCACAGCGCCACCAGATGGGTCGCCACCGCCGGGTCGGTGGCCGGCTCCTGGCCGATCACCCAGGCCCCGGATTGCCGCAGGCCGATGTCGAAGGCCACCGACAGCACCAGTGCGGTGGTCATCACGTAGCCGTAGAAGCCGAACTCGCCGACGCTCAGGCTGCGCGCCAGGAGCACGAACACGGCGAAGTTGGCGGCGCGCATCACCAGCCGGGTGAGCAGCACCCACAGGGAATCGAGCAGCATCGCCGCCTGCATGGTCGAGGCCCGGCGGGCGTCGCGACGGGCGGCTAGACGCCGACCCCCGAATAGGCCTCGGCCAGCAGCCGGCCGGCGCCGGCGCGGTCGAGCGGCTCGGGATTGCCGCCGGCCGTGGGATCGGCCACGGCCATGGTCGCCAGGGTGTCGAACCGGTCGGTCGGCACCCCCAGCTCGCGCAGCGTGTGCGGGATGTGAAGCTGGGCGCGCAGGGCGAGGATCCAGCCGAGGAAGCCGCCGAAACCGCCCTCGATGCCGAGCCAGGCGGCCAGCCGCTCGATCTTGGGCTCGATCTGGCGGCGGTTGTAGACCAGCACGTAGGGCATCACGACTGCATTGGTCAGGCCGTGATGGGTGTCGTAGACGGCGCCGATCGGGTGCGACAGGCTGTGGATCGCCCCGAGCCCCTTCTGGAACGCGGTCGCCCCCATGGCCGCCGCCACGAGCATCATGCCGCGCGCCTCGAGGTCGGCGCCGTGGGCGCAGGCCCGCGGCAGGGCCTCCTTGACCAGCCTGATGCCCTCGACCGCGATCCCTTCGGCCATCGGGTGCCAGGACGGCGCGCAATAGGCCTCGAGGCAATGGGCGAGCGCATCCATGCCGGTGGCGGCGGTGAGGTGCCGCGGCAGGCCGATCGTCAGCTCCGGGTCGAGAATCGCCGTGCGCGGCATCATCTTCGGATGGAAGATGATCTTCTTGGTGTGCGTCGCCTCGTCCGTGATGACGCCGGCGCGGCCCACCTCGCTGCCGGTGCCGGCCGTGGTCGGGATCGCCACGATCGGCAGGATGCCGTCCGGGTCGGCGCGGGTCCACCAGTCGCCGACATCCTCGAAATCCCACAGCGGCCGGTCCTGGCCGGCCATGAAGGCCACCGCCTTGCCGCAGTCCAAGGCACTGCCGCCGCCGAGCGCCACCACCCCGTCGTGGCCGCCCTCGCGCAGGACGGCCACGCCCGCCTCGACATTGCCGCCGACCGGGTTCGGCTTCACCTCGCTGAACAGCCCCGCCTCGCGGCCTGCTTCGCGCAGGATGGCGCCGAGCGCCTCGGTCATCGGCAGTGCCGCCAAGCCCGGATCGGTGACGATCAGCGGTTTGGCGATGCCGGCCTGGTCGCAGGCGCGGGCCACCTTGGCGAGGCTGCCGGCGCCATAGACCACGGTGGTCGGATAGCTCCAGGTGGCGGAAAGCGAAGCGATGTCCGGCTGGAGCATGATCCGGTTCCTGCGAGGGCCTGACCGCTCGCATAGCCCAGCCGCCCGCGCCGCGAAAGCGGCAGCACGCGACCCAGTCGCTCCGGTGCGGTCAGGCGAACAGCATCAGGATCAGGAAGGTCAGCGTCACGACCCAGGCCGCACCGACCACGCCCAGGCCGACACCGATCGGGCGGTCGTAGTTCGAGCTCCGGGAAGGGGCGCTCTCGCGCTGCGTCGACATGATCGGGGTCCATCAGATCCGTTCGGGCGCCGTTCTGGGCCGATCCGCGCCGGCACTCTGTGGCGAATGCCACAAGGCCAGCGGGTCGCATGGTCAAGGAGCCGGGGCCGGCCGCACAGTCGCCCACCGACACGTCGCCGGATCAGGGAGCCCGGCCTGGATGCCCAAGGCCTTCGATTTCACCAGCCCGCCGTTCGATCGCCTGCGGCCGATGGAGGTCGAGCGGGTCAATCGCATCGTCGATGTGGTGTTCTTCCGCAAGGATCGGGTCGTGCTGCAGGCCGGTGCCCTGCCGGACCACTTCTACGTGCTGATCAAGGGCCTGATCGAGGAGCGCGCCGGCGAGGAGGTGATTGCCGTCCACGAGAGCGGCGACGGCTTCGACAGCGGCATCCTCCTGCACCAGACGGTCCGCCACGATTTCGTCGTGCGCGAGGAGGCGATCTGCTACGCGCTGCCGATCGAGGATTTTCTCGAGCTCACCGCCAACAACACCGCCTTCGCCGCCTTCTTTCTCAAGGACATCTCGCACAAGCTCGAGAGCCTGAGCCAGCGCCAGGCCAGCCCGCAGAGCTTCGGCGCCCTGACCATGCGCGTGCGCCAGGCGCCGGTGAACGCGCCGGTGTTCGTCTCGCCCGCGACCACCCTGCACGAGGCGGCGATCGCCATGGACGAGGCCGGCCAGCGCGCGCTGCTGGTTCGCGACGGCGAGCAGGTCGGCATCTTCACCGGAGTCGATCTGACGCGGACCGCGGTGGCGCAGCGGCAGCCCCTCGACACGCCAGTGCGGGACCTCGTCCGCTATGGCGTGGTCGCCCTCGACGAGGAGAGCTTCCTGTTCGAGGCCGCCCTGCTGATGGCGCGGCGCAAGGTGCGCCATCTGCTCGTTCGCCGGGAAGAGGAGATCGTGGGCGTGCTCGATGCCGCCAACGTGCTCTCCTCGCTGGCCAATCAGGCCGACCCGATCGGCGCCATGATCGAGCGGGCGGCCACCCCCGAGGAGCTCGCCGAGGCCGGCGAGCGCATCGGCTTCCTGATCCGCCAGCTGCACGACAGCGGCACCAAGATCGGCTTCATCACCGACCTCGCCACCGACCTGAACCGCCGCGCCACCGCTCGCCTCTTCGAGCGGACCGCCCCGCCGGGCCTCGCCGAGCATGCCTGCCTCGTCGTCATGGGCAGCGAGGGGCGCGGTGAGTATCTGCTCAAGACCGACCAGGACAACGGCATCATCCTGGCCGACGGTTACGCGCCGCCGCATTGGGACGAGTTCCGCCAGAACTTCACCACCGCCATGATCGAGGCGGGCTTCCCGGGCTGCCCGGGGGAGATCATGGTCCGCAACCCGATGTGGTCGAAACCGCTCGCCGCGTGGTGCGAGGATCTGCGGGCCTGGGTGCTCACGCCCGACGAGCAGGCGCTGATGAACGTCGCGATCTTCTACGATGCGGCACCGGTCGTCGGCGATTCCACGCTGCTCGACCGTGCCAAGGCCTACCTGTTCGACCTGCTCCAGGACAATGCCGCGTTCCATGCCCGCTTTGCCCGTGCGATCGACCTCTTCGATACGCCGCTCGGTTTCTTCTCGACGTTCGTCACCGAGAAGGGGCCGCACAAGGACGAGCTCGACATCAAGAAGGGCGGCATCTTTCCGCTGATGCACGGCGTGCGCGCCCTGGCGCTGCAGCAGCGGCTTACCGAAACCAACACCGTCCAGCGCATCCGCCGGCTGCAGGCGCAGGGCGTGTTCGACAAGGCGTTCGGCGAGCAGCTCGCCGACGCCTTCAACTGCCTGCTCGGCCTGCGGCTGAGCGCCCGGCTCGAGAAGGCCCGCCTGCACAAGCCGCTCGACAATTTCATCCGGCCGGACGAGGTCAGCAAGCTCGAGCGCGACCTGCTCAAGGACTCGCTGCAGATCGTCAAGAAGCTCAAGGAAGTGGTGCGCCACCGCTTCCATCTGGCGATGTTCTGAGCCGCCGATGCTCGAAGGATTCAAGCGCGCCTGGTGGCGGCGCCGGCTCAAGGACCCGGCCTTCGCCGGGCTCGGCGAGCCCTATGACGGCGACGAGCTGGTGAGCCTCGACTTCGAGACCACCGGCCTCGACATCAGGCAGGACCAGATCCTGTCGGTCGGCGCCATCCGGGTGAAGGGTGACGCGATCCTCACCAGCCAGCGCCTAGACTTCCTGATCAAGCCGGCGCGGCCGGTCTCGGCCAAGGCCATCCTGATCCATCACATCCGCCCGGTGGACCTGGAGAACGCGGTGCCCGAGGCCGAGGCCATCCGGCAGGTGATCGAGTTCATCGGCCCCCGCCCGGTGATCGGCTACTATCTCCAGTTCGACCTCGGCATGCTCGACAAGTACGCGCGTCCGCTGATGGGCGTCGGCATGCCCAACCGCCGCATCGAGGTGTCGCGGCTCTACTACGACTGGCGCGCGCCGCAGGCGCCGCCCGGCGCCAATATCGACCTGCGCTTCGAGACCATCCGCCAGCGCCTCGACCTGCCGCGGCGCGCCGTGCACGACGCGTTCAACGATGCGCTGCTCACCGCCATGATGTATCTGCGGCTCACGGGCGGCTGGCGCCCGGCGACGGAGAGCTGACGCCCGCAAGGGGCGCACCTGCGGCATGGCCCTTCATCTGCACTCGCTGTCGACCCGCCATCTGCGCGGCGCCCTGGCACTCGCCGGGACTGTGGGTGCCGCGGCCGCGGCCCTGATGTGGGGACGGGTCGGCTACGAGCTGCTGATCGCCGCCGCCTGGGACATCGCCGTGCTGATCTTCGTTCTGGCAGTGCTCTACGCCACCTCCGGGTTCGACGAGCACCAGATGCTCCACAAGGTCCGCCATCGCGCGCCAAGCTCGCTGCTCGTCGCCGGCACCGCCATCTCGGCCGCCCTGTTCGGCATCTACGCCCTGCTGCTGCTGCTCGCCGCCTCGTCCGACAGCGCGCCGGAGCAGAGGCTGCAGCTCGCCGTGGCCCTGGTCACCACGCTCCTGTCGTGGGGCCTCGTGCATCTGCTGTTCGCACTCGAATATGCCAAGCTCTACTATCTCGACCCGAGCGGGGCGGCGGAGTCGCCGCCTCCGGGCGGCCTGGATTTCCCGGGCAGCCACCAGCCCGACTATGCCGACTTCCTCTATTTCTCGTTCATCATCGGCGTCGCGTCGCAGACGGCGGACGTCTCGATCACTTCCCGTGCGATCCGCAGCCGGTCGCTGATCCACAGCCTGATCGCGTTCCTGTACAATACCGTCATCCTCGCCGCGACCATCAACGTCGCCGCGAGCCTGGGATAGGTATAGCAAGCTTCCCGCGCTCGTCATGGGCATGCAACTTTTCCGTCGCTGAGCCGTTGTAGGGTTGGATGGCCGGTCCGGGAGGTTCGTTGCCGGCTGTCGACAGGGAGAGGCACGAATGACTGCGAGCTTGGCCATCCTGGGGCTGATCGCCATTCTCGTCGTCTATGAGCTGCTCGATCGGCGCTGGGGCGCCACCCTCGGTGGACGCCATCCGGGACGCGACGATTCCAGGGCGATAGCGCGCCACTGATCGCTTCGGTCGGCTGCCGCCGTCGCGCTTGCGGCTGCCCGAGGCAGCGCCCATAGTTCTGTCGACCATGTACGAGAAACGGAACCGGGAGCAGGAGCGCGAGGAAGCGTTGCGCCTGAAAGGCGTGGCGGCGGGCATGGCACCGCGTTGTTGCGCGTTTGCCGGCTGCGACCAGCCCGGCCTCTACCGCGCCCCCTGTGGCCGTGAGCGGTTGCGCGAATTCCAGTGGCTCTGTCTCGAGCACGTGCGCGAGTTCAACAAGGGCTGGGACTTCTTCCAGGGCATGAGCCAGGCCCAGATCGACCGGCACCGGCGCGACGACGTGACCTGGCATCGGCCGACCTGGCGTTTCGGCACCGCCTACGCCTTCGGCCAGACTTGGCACGACCTGTTCGAGCTGCTGGGCGAAGGCGAGCCGCCGCGCCGGCCGATCAGACCGCCGACGAAGGCCGAGGAGATGATGGCGCGGCTGGGCCTCGCCGGAAGCTTCACGCTGGCCGAGCTCAAGCGGCGCTACAAGCAGCTCGCCAAGACCCATCATCCCGACCTGCACGGCGGCGATCGCGCGGCCGAGGAGCGGTTGAAGCTGATCAACGAGGCCTATACTTATCTCAAGGAGCAGCGCCTCTACGCCTGAGCGCCCGATGGCGCTTGCGCAGCGGCCTGCGACGCCGCTGGGCTACCCGCGGCATCCCTGGGCTGCTAACACTTCCGCCCCGCCGCCTGCTTGGCGCCGGCACCAAACGCCCCGAGCGGACATGCGCTGGAGATCAGGATCTTGCACCCGGAGGCCTCCCATTCCGCGACGGATCTGCTCGATCTGCCCGAGGAGCCGGATGTCCGGCTGTCCGTCGCCGCCACCTTCGGCATCGCCGCGGACATCGAGGTGCCGGCCTACAGCCGCCGCACCGAATACGTCCCCGACATCGACCCGACCTATCAGTTCGACCGCGACACCACGCTCGCGATCCTGGCCGGTTTCGCCCACAACCGTCGCGTCCTGATCCAGGGCTATCACGGCACCGGCAAGTCGACCCACATCGAGCAGGTGGCGGCCCGGCTCAACTGGCCCTGCATCCGCATCAACCTCGACAGCCACATCAGCCGCATCGACCTGATCGGCAAGGACGCCATCGTCCTCAAGGACGGCAAGCAGATCACCGAATATCGCGAGGGCATCCTGCCCTGGTCGCTGCAGCGGCCGGTGGCGCTGGCCTTCGACGAGTACGACGCCGGGCGCCCCGACGTCATGTTCGTCATCCAGCGCGTGCTGGAGGCGCAAGGCCGCATGACCCTGCTCGACCAGAACAAGGTCATTCGCCCGCACAAGGCGTTCCGCCTGTTCGCCACCGCCAACACGGTGGGCCTGGGCGACACCTCCGGCCTCTATCATGGCACTCAGCAGATCAATCAGGGCCAGATGGACCGCTGGAGCATCGTGACCCAGCTCAACTATCTCGCCCACGACGACGAGTGCCGGATCGTGCTCGCCAAGTGCCCCGGCTACGACAAGCCCGAGGGCCGCAAGCGGATCTCGGCCATGGTCATGCTCGCCGACCTCACGCGCAACGGTTTCATGGCCGGCGACATCTCGACCGTCATGTCGCCGCGCACGGTGATCACCTGGGCCGAGAACAACGAGATCTTCGGCGACCTCGGCTTTGCCTTCCGGGTCACCTTCCTCAACAAGTGCGACGAGGCCGAACGCCACGTGGTCGCCGAATACTATCAGCGCTGCTTCGGCGTCGAGCTGCCGGAATCGGCGGCCAATCTCGCCTTCGCCTAGCCTGCCTTGGCCGAGGACACCAAGCAGAACCTCGAGGAGCTGCAGCGGGCGCTCGCCTGCACGCTGCGCGCCGTGGCGCACGACTCGCGGGTCGAGGTCGCGTTCCGCGGCCGCGAGCGCGGCCAGCCCGCCGCGGCGGCCGCCTCGCCGGCGGTCCGGCTCGCCCTGCCGCGGCCGGACCTGATCGTGCACGAGCTCGGCCGGGTGCGCGGCGAGGCCGACAAGGCGGCCCTGCTCATCCGCCACCACGACGACGGCGTGCATCGGCGCTATGCCCCCCAGGGCGAGGTCGCGAGCCTGCTCTACGACCGGCTCGAGGACCTCAGGGTCGAGGCGCTGGGCGGCGAGAGCATGAGGGGCGTGCGGGACAATCTCGCCCACGCCTATCGCGCCCGCCTCGGCCATCCGCAGCAGGGCGAGCGCGGCCAGGACGCGACCATGGCCGAGATCGTCGACCTTTACGCCCGCGAGCGGCTGATGGGCTTCGAGCCCAGCCCGGCGCAGAAGAAGCTGATGGCCTCGTGGGGCGAATGGCTGGACGGCCAGGTCGCGGCCGAGCTGCCGGCGCTGGCCGGTGCCATGGCCGACCAGGATGGCTTCGCCCGCCAGGTGCGCGAGCTGCTGAGCCATCTCGGCCTCGCCGACCAGCTGGTCGAGCCGCCCGAGGACAGCGACCAGGAGGACCAGGACCAGGACGATGCGGAGCCGCCGGCCGGTGGCGAGGACGACGCGCAGGACGAAGGCGAGGGCGAGGACCAGCAGCAGGCTGCCGCCCAGGCCGAGCGCGACCCCGGCAGCGACGACGAGACCGAGGCGCAGGCGACCGCCTCGGACGCCGCGCAGGACAGCGAGAGCGATCCCGGGGCCGAGGACGACGCCGAGGAGGAGCCGCGCACCAATCGGCCGCAGTTCCTGCCGCCGGGCGGCGAGGCGCTGGCCTATCGCGTCTACTCGACCCAGTTCGACGAGGTGGTCACGGTCGAGGAGCTGTGCGGGCCTTCGGAGCTGACCCGGCTGCGCGCCCAGCTCGACCAGTCCCTGATGCGTTTCCAGGGCATGATCGGCCGCATGGCCAACCGCCTGCAGCGCAAGCTGATGGCGCAGCAGACCCGCTCCTGGTCGTTCGACCTCGACGAGGGCATCCTCGACACCGCCCGCCTGTCGCGGATCGTGGTCAACCCGACCAGCTCCTTGTCCTTCAAGATGGAGGACGAGACCGAGTTCCGCGACACCATCGTCACCCTGCTGATCGACAATTCCGGCTCGATGCGCGGCCGCCCGATCGCCGTCGCCGCCATGAGCGCCGACATCCTCGCCCGCACGCTCGAGCGCTGCGGCGTCAAGGTCGAGATCCTGGGCTTCACCACCCGCGCCTGGAAAGGCGGCCAAGCCCGCGAGGCCTGGCTGCGCGCCGGCAAGCCGGCCAGCCCCGGCCGGCTCAACGATCTGCGCCATATCGTCTACAAGCCCGCCGACGCCCCCTGGCGCCGCGCCCGCCGCTCCCTGGGCCTGATGCTGCGCGAGGGCCTGCTCAAGGAGAACATCGACGGCGAGGCGATCCTGTGGGCGCACCATCGCCTGTCCGGCCGCCCCGAGCAGCGCCGCATCCTGATGGTCATCTCCGACGGCGCCCCGGTCGACGACAGCACGCTCTCGGCCAACCCCGGCAACTATCTCGAGCGCCACCTGCGCGAGGTGATCGGCTGGGTCGAGACCCGCTCCGACGTCGAGCTGACCGCGATCGGCATCGGCCACGACGTCACCCGCTACTACAAGCGCGCCGTCACCATCTCCGACCCAGAGCAGCTCGGCGGCGCCATGCTGGGCCAGCTCAGCGCGCTGTTCAGCGACGACGAGCCCCGCGGCGGGGGGCGCCGCGCAGCGTAGCCGTCCTCGGCTGCATGCGCCTCAACGTCGCCCGGATGACCGTCCCGCGAGGGTTCGAGGTGCTTGCCCAAGCGCTCGCCGAGCCGCCCACGGAACCTTCACGGCATTGGCTTCCTGCCTTTCACATAGTATCATGATCGCAGGTTCGTGTCAGGCTTTGTGAAGGATGAATCGATGGCGCTGGTCAAGGTCGTCCGCCAGGGTGCCGTAACCCTCCCGGCCGAGGCGCGCAGGGCGCTCAGCATCAAGGAGGGCGACTATCTCGAGGCCGAGGTGGTCGACGGCGAGCTCCGCCTCAAGCCGGTTGCGGTGGTCGACCGCAAGGCGGCGTGGCGGCGTGTGATGGCCATCGTCGAGAAGGACAAGTGGCAGGGGCCGGAACCCCAGCCCAGCCCCGAGGAGGAGGAGCAGTGGATCTACGACACGGTGAGCGAATCGCGCGACCGCGATGCATAGAGCGGTCCTGGACAGCTCCGTTCTGATCAGCGCCTTCCTGACCCCGCGGGGCATCACGGCCGACGTGCTGCGCGCCGCCGCCCGCGGGGCGGTCGTGATCTGCCTGTCTGCCGATATCCTCACCGAGACCGCCGCGGCGCTCCTGCGCAACCGGAAGCTCGCTGCCCGCTACGGCTACACGCCGGCCGAGGTGCGGGCATTCTGCGACGATCTCGCCGCCTCGGCCGAGATGGTCGCCGGGCTCCCGCCGCTGCGGGCGGTGCCGGACGATCCTAAGGACGACGTCATCGTCGCCACGGCGGTCGCGGCCGCAGCCGGGTTTCTGGTCACCGGCGACCGTAAGCATCTTCTGTCGCTCGGCAGCTACCGCGACATCCGTTTCCTCGGCCCGCGCGAGTTTCTGGCGCTTCTGGGCGACTAGCGGACCAGCTTCCCCCACGGCCCTCTCACGCCGCGAGGCCCAGCGCTCGGCCGTCGTGGAAACGGTCGACGATCGCCGCCTCCAGCTGGTCGACCAGCGGCGCCGGCTCGGCGCTCGCGCGCAGCAGCACGATGCCGGCCTCGCCCAGCCGCGGGAAGCCGTCGCGCTCGTCGAGGATGCGCTGGCCCGGGCGGACGCTGCCGCGCAGCATCACCGTGACGGCGAGGCCGGCGTCGATCGCCGCGTGGACGCCGGCGAAGCTGACGCTGGTGTAGGCGATCCGGTGGGCGCGGTCGGCGCGCGCCAGGGCCTCGACCGCCGCCCGCCGGAACGGGCAGCCGGGCTCGAAGATCGCCAGCGGCAAGGGGTCGAGCTCGTGCGCCCGGTGCCCGGCCGAGGTCACCCAGACCAGCCGCTCGCGCAGCAGCAGCGTGCCGCCGCGCTCGCCGCTGCCCTCGGTGATCAGCGCCAGGTCGATCGCACCCTCCGTGAGGCGGCGCACGAGATCGACCGAGGGTTGGCACACGAACTCGACATGCACCTTGGCATGCGTCTCGGCGAACCGTGCCAGGCTCCTGGGCAGGAAGGTGCTGGCATAGTCGTCGGGTGCCCCCAGCGTCACCGTCCCGGCCAGTTGCGCGCGGTCGAACGCCGCCAGCGCCTCGCGATGCGCCTGCAGGACGCGGCGCGCATGCGGCAGCAGCAGCTCGCCGTCGCGGCTGAGCCGCACCGCCCGCCCCTCGCGCAGGAACAGCTCGACTGCCAGCTGCTCCTCCAGCCGCCGGATCTGCATGCTCACCGCCGACTGCGTGCGATGCACCCGCCGCGCCGCGGCCGTGAATCCGCCGGTCTCGGCGATCGCGACGAAGCTGCGCAGCAGCTCGGGCTCGAGCAGATCAGACATGAGCATCACCATTCCTGATGGATCGGATAAAATCTATTCGTTGGATTGATCCACGGCAAGGGCGCACATTCCCTCCCGACACACCAAGACGGAGCGATTGCCATGCAGGCCAAGCTGCTTCATCTGCCCCGATTCCACGTTCCGGCCGCCCACGGCCGGTGGGCGCAGCTCGCCGCCCGGCTCGCCGGCTGGCTGCAGAGCCGGGGCGAGCGCCACGACCTGGCGCGGCTGGACGCGCGCACGCTGGCCGATATCGGCCTCACCCGCGGCGACGTCGAGCGCGAGCTCGACCGGCCGTTCTGGGAGCCGGTCGACCATGCCGGGCTCGAGGCGGCACGCCGCCGCTCGGGGCCGCGCCTCGGCGGCTGAGCGAGCGGAAGTTCCGCGGCATGTGTGAACCTGGGCACTCACAAGCGGAGCCCGGGCGGCCAGCCCGATCCGCTCGTGAAACATGATCTGGTAAATATTCCTATCTTATGCTAGTTTCCGGCTCCCTTTTGTGCCTTTCGGAGCCGCCGCCGTGTCCGAGCCCACCGCTTTTTCTGCGCCCGGGAAGCCCGGCGACCCCCGTCCCCCCACGCCCGCACCCGGCTTGCGGGCGCGTGCGTTCGGTCTGCTGCCGGAGGAGGAGCCGGCGGACTGGGTGCGGCATCTGGCCGAGGTGCATGCCGGGCTGCGGCCGGGCGACCCGTTCGAGGAGCAGCTGAGCACGGCCGTGGCGGTGGCGCTGTGGCTGGAGATCCGCGCCGACCGGGTGGAATGCGACGTCATGGCCGAGATCGGCCCCCGGCCCGAGCGCCACCACGGCAGCGACCTGCAGGAGCGGCACCACGCCGCCGCGCTGGGTGCGGCCATCCGCTACCGCGCCGCCGCCGGCATGGCGGTGCTGCGGGCGCAGCGGGCATTCCACGCCCACCGCAAGGCGATCAAGGACAAGCTGCTCACCGAGGCGGCACCACCGGTGCCGGCCAACAGCAACCAGCCGGCCTTGGGACTGCAGGAGGCGGCAGCTGGCTTCGTCGCCGATTTCACGGCGGCCCCCCTGGGCCGGCGCGCCGCGGTCACGGCCCCTTCGGCCCTGGACGATCAGGCCTGGCTCGCCACCGTGCCGGTGGTCGAGAGCGACCCCGCGCGCGAGGCGCGCCGCCGCGAGCTGCTGCTGCAGGTCGAGCCGGTCGAGCTGCGCCGCGGGGTCGGGCACGCCACCCTGGCCAATCTCGAGAACCACCTGATCGGCGACGACATGGCGGCCTACGAGGAGTGGTTCGCGCGCCAGCCCAAGCCGCCGCGGGTGCCGGCCAAGTCGCTGACCGAGGAGGACGCCGCCCTGGTGCGCCACGTCACCCGCCACAACCCGCCCTGGCTGAAGGGCGAGTATCTGTCCTACTGGCGCCCGCCGGTGCCGAAGGAGCTGCTGGGCCAGCCCGGCACGCCTTTGGAGTGCATGCAGGCCAAGCCCGCCACGCCCGCCGCCGCCACCATCGCCACCCCCTTGGCCGAGCTGCGCGCCCGCGTGGCACGGCTGCTCGACCGCGGCGCCCGGCGCCGGCCGGACGAGATCGAATTGGCCGAGGCGGTGTGCGCGGTGAAGTGGCCGCACTGGGGGCCTTATGCCGGCCCGGTCGACCTCGAGCTGCTGCGCCGGGCACTCGACGGCCACAAGCTGGACGGCCGGACGCTCGCCTGGCTCGACAGCCACGAGTTCGCGGATGAATGCAAGGAGGGGAGGCTAAGTTCGGCTAATGCATTGGCCGAGATTCCATAGTTTGTGGACGATCAGGGCTAATCCTACCTTCGAGACGACAGATCACCCGAGGAGCCAGCCATGATCGCTCTGCAGCATGCCACCTTCGTTCCCACCCGCCGCCCGACCGGCGCCGGGCTGCTCGCCACCGCCGAGCGCTGGCTCGCCCGCCGCAGTCAGCGGCGCGCCCTGCTGGCGCTCGACGCCAGCCGGCTGAAGGATATCGGCCTCAGCGCCGCCGACGCCTGGGCCGAGGGCCACAAGCCGTTCTGGCGCGCCTGACACCGACCCGCCGCCGGCACCTGCGCTCGGGCGCAAGGACCGGGCTGCGGCCGGGCTCAGCTGCGCCGACAACCGATCCGGCCACCTGGTCGAGGAGCCGAGCCATGATCGCCCTGCACCGTTCCGCACTCCGTCCCGCCCCGCAGCGCCTCGCCCGCCTGACCATGGCGATCGAGAGCTGGCTGGAGCGCCGCCGCCAGCGCCGCGCGCTCCTGGCACTCGACGACAAGCTGCTCAAGGACATCGGCCTCAGCCCGGCCGACGCCTGGCAGGAGGGTCACAAGCCGTTCTGGCGGGTGTGAGCCACTGATCCGGCCGGGTCAGCCCACCCGGCCGGGCCGAGGTGCTGCCGCCCGGCTGAGCCGGTCGCGGACCGCCTCGCCCAGCCCGTGCGCCGGAATCGGCATGACCGCGATCGCCGAGGCCCCGCTGGCATCCAGCTCGCGCAGCATGGCGAACAGGTTGCGCGCCGCCTCGGCCGGGTCGCCCGTCGGGCTGAGGTTGCGCCTGGCCATGCCGCCGGGCAACGGTTCCGGCCCGAAGGCGAGCAGCGCCTCGTCCGGCCCGACCGCGGTCGCGTCGAGCCGCAGCGGCAGACGAGGCGCATAATGGCTGGCGAGCTGGCCCGGGCTGCGCGGGCGCGCCGTCTCGACCGTCTCGGCCAGCGGGCCGAGCATCGCTTCGATCCGGGCCCGATCCAACCCGCCGGGGCGCAACATCCTGGGCAGCGGGCCGCTCAGATCGAGCACCGTGCTCTCCACGCCGACCGGGCAGGCACCGCCGTCCAGCACGAGGTCGACGCGGCCGCCGAGATCGGCCGCGACGTGCACCGCCGTCGTCGGGCTGACCAGGCCCGAGGGATTGGCGCTGGGGGCCGCCACCGGCAGCGCCACCGCCCGCAGCAGCGCCTGCGCGACCGGGTGCGCCGGCAGGCGTATCGCCACCGTGTCGAGCCCGGCCGTGGCAAGGCGCGACAGCGGCGAGCCGGCCGCCTGCGGCAGCACCAGGGTGAGCGGCCCGGGCCAGAAGGCCTCAGCCACCGCCAGCGCCCGCCGGTCGAGACGGGCGAGCGCGTCGACGCCGTCCAAGTCGGCGACGTGGACGATCAGGGGGTTGTGTGCCGGCCGGCCCTTGGCGGCGTAGATCCCGGCCACGGCCTCGTCCGAGGTGGCGATGCCGCCCAGGCCGTAGACCGTCTCGGTCGGGAAGGCGACGAGGCGGCCGCTGCACAGCAGGTCCGCCGCCGCCGCGATGGCGCCGGCGTCGGGCGTCCGGAGCGGACCCAGACGGTCAGGCCCGCGGGCGGGCGAGCCCGGCCTCGGCGGCGACCGCCACCAGGGCGAGCTTCACCGCGTCGCCGAGGACGAACGGCAGCACGCCCAGGCTCACCGCCTTGGCCGGGCCGACGAAGGTCGCGAGCCAGGCCGCGCCCAGGGCGTGGATGGCGACCATCGCCGCCAGGAGCCCGAGCAGCGTGGTGAGCCAGTGGCGCGAGCGCTCCGCCGTCCAGCCGGCGATCACGGCGGCGGCCAGGAAGCCCACGAGATAGCCGCCCGTGGGGCCGACCATGTAGGCGAGGCCGATGCCGCGCTCGGGCGTGCCGGCGAACACCGGCAGGCCGACGGCGCCCTCGGCGAGATAGAGCAGCAGCGTGCCGGCGGCGAGGCGCGGCCCGTAGGCGATGCCGATCAGCAGCACCACGGCACCCTGGAACGTCATCGGCACCGGGTAGAACGGCACCTGGACCTTGGCCGAGGCCCACAGCAGCAGGCTGCCGAACGCCGCGAGCAGGACGGCGCGCAGGGCACCCCAACCGGCCGCGGCGGGCCAGAGGCGGTCGGCGAGGGTCTGGTTCATGGCTGGTGCGGACATGCGGGCTTCCGGCAGGCGAGGGGTCGCGGCTGGCGCCGGATCATAGGGGTGCCCCCCGCGCTGACAAGCCCGGCGCCGCCGGCCCCTGGTGCGGCTTCGTGGGCCTCAGCCCGCCAGCGCCCGCCAGCCGATGTCGCGCCGGCAGAAGCCTTCGGGCCAGTCGATGCGGTCGACGGCTGCATAGGCCTTGTCGCGCGCCACGGCGAGGGAGGGGCCGAGCCCGGTGACGTCGAGGACGCGGCCGCCCGCGGCGAGCAGCCGGCCCTCCGCGTCGCGCCTGGTGCCGGCATGGAACACTAGCAGGTCCGGGTCGCTGCCCAGGGCCTCGAGCCCCCGGATCTCGCTGCCCGTCGCGTAGCTGCCCGGATAGCCCTGGGCGGCAAGCACCACGGTCAGCGCGTGCACCGGCAGCCAGCGCAGGTCCATGTGGCCCAGCATGCCGTCGACCGCCCCCAGGAGCAGCTGGGCGAGATCGGTCATCAGCCGCGGCAGCACCACCTGGCACTCGGGGTCGCCGAAGCGGACATTGTACTCGATCAGCTTGGGGCCGGCCGCGGTCAGCATCAGGCCGGCATAGAGAAAGCCGGTGAACGGGGCGCCTTCGGCCGCCATGCCGGCCAGCGTCGGCCGGACGATCTCGGCCATCGCCCGCTCGACCATGGCGGCGTCCAGGAGCGGGGCGGGGCTGTAGGCGCCCATGCCGCCGGTGTTGGGCCCCTGGTCGCCGTCGAAGGCGCGCTTGTGGTCCTGGGCGGTGCCGATCTCGAGCGCCGTCGTCCCGTCGCACAGCGCGAACAGGCTCGCCTCCTCGCCGTCGAGGAACTCCTCGATCACCAGCGTACCGTCGCCCGCCTCGACCGCCGCCACCGCCTCGGCCGTGGTCGTGGCGACCACGACCCCCTTGCCGGCGGCGAGCCCGTCGGCCTTGACCACGATCGGCGTGCCCCGGACTCGGACGTGCTCCAGGGCGGCAGCGCGCTCGTCGTGGCCGAAGGTGCGCGCGGCGGCGGTCGGGATGCCGTGACGGGCGCAGAACGCCTTGGTGAACGCTTTCGAGCCTTCCAGCCGCGCCGAGGCGGCACTGGGGCCGAAGGCCTTGATGCCCGCCGCCTGGAGCCGGTCGACCAGCCCCAGGACCAGCGGCAGCTCCGGGCCGACCACGACCAGGCCCACCGTCTCGGCCCGCGCCAGGGCGACCAGCCCGTCGAGGTCGTCGGCCTTGACCGGCAGGCAGCGCGCGACCTCGGCGATCCCGGCATTGCCCGGCGCGCACAACACCTCGTCCACCAACGGCGAGGCGCCGAGCGCCCAGCACAGCGCGTGCTCGCGGCCGCCGCCGCCCACGACCAGGATCTTCATGCCGGCCAGCTCCTCCTGGCGCGGGCTCTAGCGGGCCGCCGGCCCGCGGTCCAGATCAGGGGGCCACGCCACGGACTGCCCAGGCGCTGCAGGCATAGGCGCGCGGGCCGTCCGGATCGCCGTCGAGATAGGCGCGGCGGACATGCTCCATCAGCCGGTCCCGGGTCGTCGGGTCGAGCCCGGCGACATAGGCGGTCCCCTGGCCGGTGAGATAGGGGCGCCAGAAGTCGTCGAAGCCGGCGAACTCCATCCGGATGGTCAGGTAGGCTTCCGCGACCTCCAGGAACCCGGCCGCGCGCCACGCCGCGGCGAGCTCGCCCGGGCGGGTCATCGGTCGGACATAGTTCTGCGCGCGCAGGCGGTCGGCCGCCGGGTCGAACATGGCCGCGGTGTCGAAGAACAGGCGGTTGGCGACCATGCCGCCGCGCGGGTCCCAGACCGTGGCGGCGGCGATCCCGCCCGGCCGCGTGACGCGGCGGATCTCGGCCACCGCGTCGGCGGCGCGTGGCACGAAGTGCAGCATGAGCAGGGACAGCGTGCGGTCGAAGCTGCCGTCCGGGAACTGCAGGGCGCAGGCATCGCCGACCCGGAACTCGGCGCCCCTGGTGTCCGGGCTCGCCTGCGCGTGGGCGACATAGGCCGGGGAAAAGTCGATCCCGGTGACCCGGGCCTCGGCCGAGCGGCGCAGGATCGCCGCGGTGAGGCTGCCCGTGCCGCAGCCCAGATCGAGGCAGTCACCCGCGACCGGGCCGGCGAAATCGAGGAACGGCTCGGCCAGCCGCCGGCTCCAGCGGCCCATGACCTGCTCGTAGGCCGCACCGTCGGTCGCGGTGAAGCTCGAGGAGGCGGTCACCTAGCCGCTCCGACCTAGAACTCGTGCCTGGTGGGGGGCCGCCGCGCGATCTCGAACGGCGTCGAGGGCTGTGCCCGCCGCGCCGCCGGCTCGTCCAGATGCATCATCGCCTTGATCAGATCGGCCCGGCTGACGATGCCAACGACCCGCCCGTCGCGCAGGACGGGCACCCGCTTGATGCCGCGCTGCTCCAGCAGGCGGGCGACCTCCGGCAGTGGCGTCGCCTCCTCGACCGTGACCACCTCGCGCGTCATCAGGTGGCTCACCGTCCGGTCGCCGGAGCGGAGGTAGGCCACGAGCTCGGGCGCCATGCGCTCGCCCTCGGCGATCGCCTCGAGCCACCAGGACTGCTTCTCGTCGCGGATGACCTCGCCGCGGCGGACGAGATCGCCCTCGCTGACGATCCCGACCAGCTTGCCGGCGGCATCCACCACCGGCACCGCGCTGATCCGGTGCTCGAGCAGCAACATCGCGGCCTCGCGCACCGACATGTCCGGGCGGGCGGTGACGGGGTGCCGTGTCATGACCTCGGCCGCGTTCATGGTCCACCTCCGTAGCTGCGCCGCAGCCCGAGCTGGGGCCGCGTCCTCTGTCTGCGCCCGACGCCGTCGCGGGTCAAACCCGGCCGCCTGCGGCGGAACGTGGCGGCGGCGATGGTGCTGCCGCCACGCCGGCGAAGCCGCGGCCCGTCAGTGCCACACCGGCGAGGTCGCCGTCGAAGGCGATGCGGCCGAAGCTCCGCGCGGCGGCGGCGAGCTGCTCGGCCTCGCGCGGGTCGCCGCTGGCGCGGGTGGCCTGCAGCGCGTGGAAGGCGATCACGAAATGGCACAGCAGGGCCGTCAGCGCCGCCTGCGCCTCGGCTTGGTCGAGGCGCCGCACCGCGCCGGCGAGCGCGCGCTGCACCTGCCGGCTCACCGCCCTGGCCTGCGGCACCGGCGGATCGACGCCGCGCGCGGCCGCCACCCACACGATCACCAGCAGCGCCGTCGCCGCATCGGCGAGGCTCGCGCTCGACAGGCCGTAATGCGGCAGCACCCAGGCGAGCACGGCGCCGAAATCGTGGCCCTCCAGGAGCCGGCGGAACTCGCGCTCCTGCGACGCGTCGCCGAGCCCGAGACCCGCGACGAAGCGCAGCCGCTCGGTCACGGGAAGGGTGTCGTCCAGCCCGTCGGGCGGCCGGGCCATGGCCGGCGTGCCCGCCGCCGGCGTCAGGACGCGGGCAAGGAACCCGCCGCCGAGCAGGGATCGCACGCTTGGCGCCACCGCTGCCAGCATGCCCGTCCAGCGCTGCCGCGTGCTCAGCGCGCTGGCGGCGGGAACCCCGGCCGCCAGCGGCGGCGAGCTCGCCAGCGACGGCCGCTCGGCAGCCGGGCTCCTGACCCAATCGCCCGGCGAGCAGCCGACCAGCCGGCCGAAGATCCGGTGGAACTGCGCATAGCTGCCGAAGCCCGCCTCCAGCGCCGTGCCCAGGAGGTTGGCGCCCGGCCGCCAAGCGGCCATGAAGCGCTCCAGCCGGATGCGGTTGCGCCATTCGACGAAGCCGCGGCCGGTATGCTCGATCAGCAGGCGGCTGAGATAGGGTGCCGTCACCCCGGCGCCGGCCGCCAGCGCGTCGAGCGAGAGGGTGGCCTCGCTCTCGCGCAGCCGCAGCAGGGCGCGGGTCACCGCAGGGTGCATGGCCGGGCGCTGCGCCACCCGATCGCGGCTGACGCGCCAAGCGCGCTGCAGCGCATAGGCGACGCCGGCATTGTAGACCGCGGGCTCGTCGCTGTCCTGCGCCACTTGGCTCAGCAGCGCGTCGAGGTCGATCAGCTCCTCCCCCGGCAGGTGGCGCGAGGGCTCGGCGGCGAGCCCGGGCAGCCACGCCCCCTCGACCAGCTCCGGCCGTACCACCACCACCCACATCTCGAGGAAGGGCGAGCGGCACAGGCTGTGGCGCTGGCCGGGCACCAGCCAGATCAGCGTGCCCGGCTTGAGCGGGTGCGCGTCGCGGCCGATGCGGTAGGCGCCCGCGCCGCGGATGACCAGGTTGAACTCGAGATCCTCGTGGGCGTGATCGATCTCATGGCGCGCGCCCGCCACCACGCGCCGGACCGCGCCCGCCAGACCGCCGGGAATGAACCTGGTCCGTTCGTGAATTGCTCGGGTCCGCACGCAACTTCTTAAAAAACGATAACAGCAGCGCGGCCGCTGACAAGTCGCCGGGCCGCATCCGTGGAACAAGTCGGCGCCCCTCAGACGCGTCTCCTCCGCATCGGGGCACCGGCAGATTGGCAGGGAGCCCCCGATCGATGCCTCGCTTCAGGAAGCTCGCAGCACTCGTGGTCGTGCCGGCGGCGGCCATGGGCGCGCTGGCCGCAATGCCCGGCGCCGCCCACGCCAACCCGCTGGAGCCCCGCGACGGCCGGCAGGAATGCCGGCATGTGCCGGAGTGCCGGACGGTCAAGACCAGCGTGCAGGAGCTGCTGGCGGGACAGCCGGTGAGCCGCGAACTCGCCTGCCCCGCCGGGACCTATTTCTGGAACTGGTCGGCCACCGTCGCCCAGTTCGTCCAGGTCACCCTGCAGGACACGCGGCAGGACGCGCACCAGCACGAGGTCGCGGCGACCTTCCAGTACTTCGCGCAGACCGGCAACGGGCCGGGGCGGGCGCAGGTCTATCTCGCCTGCTCGCCGAAGCCGATCTCCGCCGGGCAGCTGCGGCAGCGCCGGCTAGGCTACGGCTGGAACCCGGCGCAGCGGCTCTGACATCCGGCCCCGTCGCGAGGCCCAAGCATCAACGGAGGAACGACATTGGCCAGACTTGCGAGGTGCTGCGCCGGGATCGTCGGCCTGGCGCTGGCAACCCTGCTCTGGGCAGGGGGTGCCGCGGCCGATCCCTGCACCGCGGACGGCAACACGGTGCCCGATTGCGTGGTGCAGACCGACAAGGGCAGCCTGAAGGGCGATCGCAGCGAGTACATGAACGTCTACTGCCCGAACACCTCGCCCTATGCCTGGGGCGGCTGGAGCGACAGCTGGTCGAGCAGCTGGCACATCATCACCCGCAATCCGGTGGGCGACAACCTCAACAGCCTGGACTTCCTGCTCAGCAACACCTCGGTCCACACCAACAACTGGTCGATCTCGATCGGCTGCTCGCCGATCAATCCCAACGGCAGCTGCACGGGCGCCACCAAGATCTCGGGCGATCCGGGCTGCCCGGAATCGAACCGGCAGACCGAATGCGAGCCCGCCGACAATTGCTGGGTGACCTGGAACGAGCAGTGCATCAACAACAACGTCGTCAGCAATTACTATTGCACGCAGGTGCTGTTCGCGACCACCTGCTTCAGCTGCGAGTCGAGCTCGACGGCTGCCCGCGCGCCGTGAGCCGGCCCGGCCTCGTTGCGGCGCTCGTCGCCGCCTGCCTCGCTCTGGCGGCATGGCTGGGCCCTTCGACCACTCCGGCCGAGGCCACGGTCTGCGCCGGCACCGTCTCGTCCCCGGCCGGGACGCTGTGCGGCCTGGCGCTGCCGGCACCCGCCGGCACCTCGCGCGCACTCTACGGCTATCGCGGCATCCGCTACGCCCAGCCGCCCACGGGTGCCTTGCGCTGGGCGGCGCCGCAGCCGGCCGCGGCCTGGACCGGCACGCTCCAGGCCACGTCCTTCGGCGCCGTCTGCCCGCAGCAGGGCGCCACCACGCCCGTCGCCGAGGACTGCCTGTTCCTCAACGTCTGGACGCCGCAGGCGGCGGTCGCGAGGAAGCAGAGCCTGCCGGTGATGGTGTTCATCCACGGCGGCGCCTTCACCGTCGGCGCGGGCTCGATGCCTTATTACGACGGCAGCTATCTCGCCGCCTCGGGCAACGTCGTCGTCGTGACCCTCAACTACCGCCTGGGTGCTCTGGGCTTCCTCGCCTCTTCGGAGCTGGGCCTCACCGGCAATTTCGGCATCCTGGACCAGCGCCTGGCGTTGGGCTGGGTCGCCAAGAACATCGCCTCGTTCGGCGGCGATCCGGCCAAGGTCACGATCTTCGGGGAAAGTGCGGGCGCCATGTCGGTGGGCCTGCATCTGTTCAGCATCCCGCAGGATGCCGGCCTGTTCCGCGCCGCGATCATGGAGAGCAACCCGCTGGGGGTGCCCTATCCGAGCCTGCCCGGGCAGATCGAGGCGAAGTGGCAGAGCTTCCGCGCGGACCTGTGCGCCGCCTCCGGCCAGCCCGCCACCTGCAGCTTCGACCTCGCCGGCCTGCAGGCGCTGCCACTGGCGCAGATCGAGGCCGCCGACGCCTCCTACAGCTCGTTCGCCGGCATCCTCGAGCGGATCCTCGTGTCGACGCCGATCGCCAATCTCCTGCCCTGGACGCCGATCGTCGACGGCCAGATCTTCACCGGCCCGACCCTGATCCAGAGCCAGCCCTATCTGGGCTTCTACAGCGGCGCTGCCGGCACCGCCCCCGCCAAGCCCTACATGATCGGCGTCAATCGGGACGAGGGTGCCCTGTTCGCCTACCTGATCAACGCGGCGGCGGGCGGCATGACCAGCCTCGAATACAATGCCCTGCTCACCGGCGTGTTCGGCCCCGGCAACGCGCTGCGGATCGCGGCCTACGCCAACCGCGCCGGCCTGCCCTACAGCCCCGCCGACCAGGCGCCGCTGCCGCCCTGGTTCGCCAACTCCGCCGCGGCCGCCGCCACCAGCAAGGTGTTCAACGACTTCGCCTTCCGCTGCGGCAGCTTCCTCGCCGCCGACCGCGTGGTCTCCGCCCCGTCGGCGCCGCCGGTGTTCGCCTACGTCTTCGCGCAGGCGCCGATCTTCTCCTCGCCCCGCGTGCCCGCCTGCAACCCGCTGCCGAGCCAGCCGGGCTTTCAGAACGCCTGCCACGAATTCGAGCTGCCCTACGTGTTCAACAGCTTCGCCGCCACCGACGCCACGACCGTGCCGCCGGCCAACGCCGCGCTATCCAAGCGCATGGCCCGCAATTGGACCGATTTCGCGACCGTGCTCGATCCCGGCCTGGGCTGGGGCCGCTACCGCGCCACCCTCCTGCCGGGCGGCAACCGGATCAAGATCCTGAGCACCGGCAGCGCCGCCACCGGCGCTCTGACCGCATCGAGCCCGATGACCGCCGCCAATTGCACGGCCCTGTGGGCGAAGCTGCCACCGTTCGCCGGCAGCTTCCCGACGGCACCGCCCTAGTCGAGCACGATGCCGCCGTCGACCAGCAGCGTCTGCCCGGTCATGAACTCGGAATCCCTGCTCGCCAGGAACGTCGCCACGCCGGCCATGTCGTCGGGGCGCGAGCCGCGGCCGAGCAGGGCCGTGGCGGCGAAGGTCTCGAACGCCTGGTTGTCGCGCTCGGTCAGGCCGCTGTCCTTGAAGCCGCGGTCGATCAGCTTCCACATGTCGGTCGCGACCACGCCCGGGCAGATCGCGTTGACCCGGATCTTGTCCTTGGCGAACGCCCGCGCCCCGGCCTGGGTCAGCGCCACCACGGCGAACTTGCTGGCCGAATAGTGCGCCAAAGGCTCGTAGCCCTGCTTGCCGGCGATCGAGGCGGTGTTGACGATGCTGCCGCCCGTCCCCTGCGCGATCATCTGCCTGGCGGCCTCCTGCATGCCGATCAGCACGCCCAGCCCGTTCACGTCCATCACCGCCTGCCAGTCCGCCTCGGTGATGGTCAGGAACGGCCGCACCTGGGCGATGCCGGCATTGTTGAAGATCGCGTCCAGCCCGCCGAACGCCTCCACCGTCGCGGCCACCATCGCCTGCACGCTCGCCCGGTCGCGCACGTCGACCTGCACCGCCACCGCCTCGCCGCCGGCCTGGACGATGGCCGCCGCCGTCTCCCTGGCGATGCCCTCGTCCAGATCGGCGATCACCAGCCTGCCGCCCTCGGCCGCCATGGCCTTGGCCATCTCGGCGCCGATCCCGCGCCCGCCGCCGGTGACGACGATCCGCTGCCCCGCCAGACGTTTGGCCATCGCGTCGCTCCCTGATGGTTGTAGAAGGTTCCGCCGCACCATAGCTCCGGTGCGCCCGCCGCCGACAAGTCACGTCGAAGCACCCCGAGGAGCCGCCATGACCGTCCTCGCCGCCTTCAAGGCCAGCCTCGCCGCCGCCGAGCCCCCCGCGGGCCTCGCCCCGCCGCTCCGCGCCCTCTGGCACGCCGCCCGCGGCGAATGGGACACCGCCCACGCCATCGCCCAGCAGCAGGAAGGCGACCCGGCGCACGACTGGGTGCATGCGCACCTCCACCGGGTCGAGGGCGACCTGGGGAATGCGGGGTATTGGTATCGAAGGGCGGGGAAGGCGGTGGGGAAGGGGGATCTGGGCGCGGAGCGAGAGGCGATCGTGGCGGAGCTGCTGGGTCAGAGCTGAGGTACGAACCGCCGCCCGCCCGATCGCTAGCCGCCGCGCTTGGCGTCCACGCTCCACGGGCCGGGGCCGGCGGTGAACAGATAGAGGAAGACGAAGCAGAACAGGATCGCGGCGTCGCCGCCGTTGTTGACCGGGAAGAAGCTGTTGGGCGCGTGGGCCATGAAGTAGGCGACCGCCATCATGCCCGACAGGACGAACGCGACCGGGCGCGTGAACAGGCCGATCAGCAAGAGGAGGCCGCCGAAGGTTTCCAGGACGCCGGCGAGGCCGAACAGCGAGAACAGCTCCACGGTGCCGCGCTCGGAGGCGGGAAAGCCGAACAGCTTCTGCGTGCCGTGCTCGATGTAAAGAAGGGCGGACATGATCCGCAGGATCGATAACATTTGCGGCGCCCAGGCCTGTGCCCCGGTAAAACCGTTCATCGTCGCTCCTCGAGGTCGCCTTTGCTGGACATCTACATCGACGCCGACGCCTGCCCGGTCAAGGACGAGGCCTACCGCGTCGCCGGCCGCTACGGCCTGAAGACCGTGGTCGTGGCCAATGGCTGGCTGCGCGTGCCGGACTCGCCGCTGATCGAGCGCGTGATCGTGACCGAGGGCCTGGACCGGGCCGACGACTGGATCGTCGAGCATGCCGGGCGCGGCGACATCGTGGTCACCGCCGACGTGCCGCTCGCCGACCGCTGCGTGAAGCGTGGCGCACGGGCGCTCGCACCCAACGGCCGGCCGTTCACCACCGCCTCGATCGGCAACGACCTCGCCACCCGCAACCTGATGACCGAGCTGCGCGACACCGGCCAGATCCGCGGCGGCGGCCGGCCGTTCACCAAGGAGGACCGCTCGCGCTTCCTGGGGGCGCTGGACACCCTGGTGCACGCCGTGCGGCGCACGGGAGCGTGAGCCGCAGGGAACGTTGCGCCCGCCCGGCGTCTCGGTACCTTGCCCGACAGGACGGAGGCAGGGGATGGCTCGCATCTGCATCGCGCTCGGCGGCTGCCGCCGCCTGGCCACGGCGGCCGCCCGTGCCGACACCCTGCCGCAGCCCCCCTGCGCCGGCGAGCCCGTCCCGACCTGGCCCACCAGCGAGGCCACGCCCGCGGTCGTGGTCCTGCATGCGGGGGACCTGCCCGCGCACTGGGAGCCCGCCGCCTGCGCCGGGCTGAGCCCCCCTCCGGCGCCACCTTCGTCGCCGTCGCCGGGCGCTTCCGGCACCAGGGCGACGCGCGCAGCCTGCTGGCGCGGATCGGCGCGATCTCGGCGCAGCGCGACATTGTCTATTGGAGCGTCAGCCACCTCGGCTGGCGTCCGCTGCTGGTCGACGCCTCGGCCCTGGCCGGGCCGGACCCCGAGCAACGGCGCGGCGACTTCACGGCCGCCGAGCTCCATGCCGGCGCGCGCCTGTACACCCTCTATGACGACGAGGACGAGCCCGGCCCGGTGGTGTTCGCGACCGAGATCCGCGAGGCCGGCCCCGACGGCTTCGTCACCACGCTCGTCAACCAGACCGCCATGCGGCTCATGGGGTTCAGCATCGCCGATCCGGGCTACCTCTCGGGCATGACCGCGATCCACCGGGTCGGCGACGACCTCTGGGACTATTACGCGCTGAACGCCATCCGGCTGACGCCCTTGGCCGCGGCCATGCTGCCCGACGCGTCGCTCATCAACCGGGCGGTGGCGAGCTACCGCTACATCGCCGGCATTCCCGGCGACCGCGACCCGCCGGCCGCCCTCAAGTAGCGCCCGGCTCGCGCAGCTCGATCTCGCGCACCATTTCCGCGGTCTTCGCCAGCATGATCGAGGCCGAGCAGTATTTCTCGGCCGACAGCTCGACCGCGCGCTCCACGGCGGCCCGGCTGAGCCCGGTGCCGGTGACCACGAACCGCATCGTGATCCTGGTGAACACGCGCGGCGGCTCGGCCGCCCGCTCGGCCTCCAGCTCGACCCAGCAGTCGCTCACCGGCTGGCGGCTCTTGCGCAGGATGTCGAGCACGTCGAACGCCGTGCAGCCGCCCGTGCCCAGCAGCACCAGCTCCATCGGGCTCGGCCCCAGATTGCGCCCGCCATGCTCGGCCGGCCCGTCGATGACGATGCCGTGCCCGCTGCCCGACTCGGCCATGAAGGTCCGCCCGTCCACCCACTTGATCCGCCCGCGCATCCGCGTCCCTCCCCCGTCGTCGGCGTAGAATTCCCCAGCTTGCCCGCGCTTGGAAGGTCGCTACGGCACCTGATGCCCCAAGCTCGCCTGGTACAGCTCGAACCAGCTCTGGCGGTCGAGCGTGAGGCCTTCGCAGCGGGCGAGCCCGGCCAGCCGGTCGAGGCGGGTGGTGCCGAGCACGGGCAGAGGCCGGCTCGGCAGGCGCAGCAGCCAGGCGAGCGCGATGCAGCCGGCGTCGAGACCATGCTCGCGCGCCGCCCGCTCCAGTGCCGCGGCCACCGGCCCTTCCTGCTTGAACAGCCCGCCCCCACCCAGCGGCGACCAGGCCATCGGCGCGATGCGCCGGCGCTGGGCGTGGTCGAGCGTTCCGTCCAGCAGGGGCTCGGTGTGCAGCAGCGACAGCTCGATCTGGTTGGTGACCAGCGGCACGGGCAGGCGGGACTGGAGCAGCTCGAACTGCGCGGGCGTGTGGTTGGACACGCCGACCGCCCGCGTCTTGCCCTCCTGCTGCAGCCGCGCCAGCACCTCGGTCGTCGCGTCGGCGTCCATCAATGGATCCGGCCGGTGCAGGAGCAGCAGGTCGACGTGATCCGTGCCGAGCGACCGCAGCGAGGCCTCGAGCGAGGCGCGGATATGGGCGGCACCGCTGTCATAGTGCTTGACGCGATGGTTCGGCCGGGCCGGGCCGACCAGCGCGACGCCGCACTTGGTCACCAGCTCGATCCGGCCGCGGTCGCCGCCCCACTCGCGCAGCGCCGCGCCGAACAGCGCCTCCGCCTGGTAGCCACCATAGACGTCGGCATGGTCGAAGCTGGTGATCCCCAGCTCCAGGCAACCGTCGATCAATCGGGCGAGCTTGGCAGGCGTGTCGGTCTCCGGGCTCTTCAGCGAGCGCCACGCCCCCCAGACCAGGCGCGACAGCTCGGGGCCGTCGGGATGCAGCCGCTGGCGGCCGAGCGTCATCGAGTCTCTCCGATCCGCTGGACCCGGAGCCGTCCCGGGCTGGGTTGGGTATGGCAGGCCGCGCACGACTTGACCGGCCCGGCTGCCTCGCCCGACGCCTCGCGGCGCCGGTGGCAATCGGTGCAGAAGGCGTGGAACACGAGTCGATCCGCCGCAGCTCGGTGGTGCCCCACCGCTTGTGACAGGCGTAGCAGCCGCCGGGGCCGAGACCGCGCTCGGCGAAATTGTGGTGGCAGGTGACGCACTGCACCGTGCGGTGGAACTTGTGGTCGAAGCGCGTCGGCAGCAGGGGCCGGGCGGCGATCGCCTCGAGCCGCGCGGTCGAGCCGGCCCACAGCGCGCCCGCGAGCAGCAGCAGGCCGAGAATCACGAGCAGGGCGCGCCGCATCCGCTCAGCTCCGCGCCAGAGCCACGAGCAGCGGCACGCCGAGGAGCGCCACGAGCAGCCCGGCGAGCAGGGCCACGAGCGCGCTCCCGGCAGCCACCCGCTGCGGCCGCCGGCCGGCTGCTGCCGGCAGCGGCTGGCGGCCGGTCAGGCGCAGGCCGGCCGCCAGCAGCGGCGGCAGGATCAGGGCCGCACCGATGGCCGAGCCACGCCAGCCGGAGGTCAGCCGGGTCGAGGACCAGAGGACATGCGCCGCCACCAGGAGCGCCCCCGCGATGCCGGCCCAGGCGTGGAAACGTGCACCCGCGAGCCAGGCCGGGCGGCGCGGCAAGGCAGGCTCGCGGCCGAGCGTGACCAGGGCGAGCAGCAGCGTGGCGACGACGCCGAGCATGACGTGCGGCGGCATCATCCAGCCGAGATAGTCGAGCATGAACGGGTCCGCCGCCACCATGACCGCGACGTGCAGCAGCGCCAGCAGCACGAGCGCCTCGCCCGCCGCCCGGTGCAGGGCGAAGCGGTAGGCGCGCTGCGGCATCCCGGGCGCCGGGCGGACCAGCATGCACAGGACGGTGGCGGCGGCAGCGACGTAGCCCAGCGCCGACGCGATCTCCCAGGCGAGCTCGTAGGTGACCAGAGGCGGGGCGAGCACCGCGAGCAGCAGGGCGAGCAGCGCCGCGGCGCTGCCGGGGTGGCGGGCCAGAATGCCCAGCGCTGCCGCCAGTCGCGGGCGCAAGCCGTCTCCTCCATCGCTGCCGGCCCACAGCTTGTGGCGCGCCGCCCGAGGCCGCGATAGGGTCCGGCCGACACGGGGCCAAGAACGATCAGGGGCGCGAACCATCAAGACGGGGGCAAGGCGCTACTGGTCGCAGTTCCTGCCGCCCGGGCGTGCCACCCCCGGCGGCTTCGGCACGGCGCTGCTCGTCGGCCTGATCTGCGGCGTGCTCAACACCGTCTATGCCCTGTCCTATGTCAGCCTCGCCTTCCCCGGCCCGCTGGTCGGCGGGCTTGCCCCGGCACTCGGCCTCGGCCTGCTCAGCGCCGCCCTGATCTCGGTCGTGGTGGCCGTCGGCTGGCGCTATCCCGGCAGCATGGGGGTAATCTCGCCCGAGGCGACGCTGGTGATCGGCACGGTGGCCCTCGACTTCGTCGCGACCGTCGCCCCCGCCCAGCAGCTGCCCACCCTGATGGCGACCATCGCCCTGGTCTCGCTGGCACTGGGGGCGCTGCTGCTCGCCCTGTCGCGCGCCCGGCTCGGCTACCTGATGCACTATCTGCCCTTTCCGGTCGTGGCCGGGCTGATCGGCGGGCTGGGCATCCTCCTGATGATCGGCGGGCTGCAGCTGGCGGTCCCGACGCTGCGCGCCGGCGGCGTCTGGTACGAGGGCGGCAACCTTACGGAGCTGGCGGCGACCGCCGCCTTCGGCACCCTGGTGTGGCTGGTACAGGACCGCCGGCCGGGCACCTTGAACCTGCCGCTGCTGGTCACGGCCGGCATGGCCTGCTTCTGGCTGGTGCCGGGCGCGGCCGGCCGCCCGGACTGGCTGCTGCAGGGTTTCGCCGACACGACGCCGTTCGCGCCGGGCGAGACCTGGCGTTCTCTGGCGGCGGTCGACTGGCCGGCGGTCACCGCGGCCTCGCCGACGCTCGCCATGCTCGTCGCCTTCCTCGCCATCGTCGTGCTCGCCGACGCCGCCACGATGGAAGCCGCCCTGGGCCGCCATCTCGAGCCCAACGGCACGCTGCGCGCCTTCGGCTTCGCCAACCTCGCCTCGGGTGCGATCGGCGGCTTCGCCAGCGTGATGAGCCTGTCCGGCACCCTGCTCGCCCAGCGCTGCGACACGCCCTGCCGCACCGTCGGCGTCGCCGCCGCCGTGGTGCCGCTCGCCCTCTACTGGCTCGGGCCGCATACGCTCGGACTCATCCCCGCCTTCGTGGTCGGCGGGATCGTCGTCTATATCGGGCTCGAGTTCGTGGCCGAATGGATCGTGCTGCTCTGGCGGCGCCTGACCACGCCCGACCGCGCCATCCTGCTCGCCGTGGTCGCCGGCATCAGCTTCGCCGGCTTCGCCGAGGGCTTCGTGCTCGGCCTCCTGCTCGGCGTCGTGTTCTTCGTCGTCCGCTCCAGCGCCCTGCCGGTCATCCGCCACGAGACCACGGGGCGCTACCGGTTCAGCAACGTCGACCGGGCCGAGAGCCAGCGCGAGCTGCTGCGCGGCGAGGGCGACGGCACGCTGGTGCTCGAGCTGGGCGGCTTCCTGTTCTTCGGCTCGGCCTGGCGCGTGCTCGAGCGCGTGCGCCGCCGGGCGCGCGAGCGGCCGCACCTGCGCGGCCTGGTCCTCGACTTTCGCCGCGTCACCGGTGTGGACAGCTCGGGCTGGCACAATTTCCGCAAGATCGTCGATCTCGGCGCGCAGGACCATTTCAAGGTGATGCTCAGCCAGCTGCCGCAGGCGCTGCGCGCGGCGATGCTGGCCGAGGGGCTGCTGGGCGCGCGCAACGGCCATGTCCGGCAGGTCGACGACATCGACCGCGGCCTGGAGCTGCTCGAGGAGGAGCTGCTCGCCGCCCGCCCCTGCGGCCTCGCCGAGGCCCAGCTCGGCTTCGACGCGGCCGAGCCGCTCCTCGACGGGCTGGACGGCTATGCCGAGCGGCGCAGCTTCGCCGCCGGCGAGGCGCTGATCCGCCAGGGCGACGCCTCGGAGGACGTGTTCGTCATCCGCTCCGGCTGGATCGCCATCGTCCTCGACGGCGCCTGCGGCGAGAAGATCCGCCTGCGCCGGGCCGGGCCGGGGACCGTGGTCGGCGAGCTCGCCTTCATCCTGCGCCGCCCGCGCACCGCCTGGGCGGTCGCCGACACCGCCGTCACCGCCGACCGCCTGACCGCGACGGCCCTCGCCCGCATGGCCGAGGAGGACCCGCTCCTCCTGGTCCGGCTGCAGCGCGCCCTCCTGCGCATCCTCGCCCGCCGCGTCTCCGACAGCACCGAGCTGCTGCTGCAGCTCAGCCGGTAGCATCTACGCCAGAGCGAGCAGGACTTTCCGCTCGGCCGGAACTCCTCTGCCGTTCGCGATGTCGGCCGTGCCTCAATCGTCCTTGGGATAGCCGAACAGCTTGGGGTCCAGCCAGACGAACAGTTTGCGGTCGAGCTCCATGCCGGTGCGCACCTGCTCAAGCTCGATCACCGTGGTCAGCCCTTGGGCGTCGGTGACCGCCCAGCTCTTCAGCCGCATCGGCTCGCGCGCGAGCGTCAGCACCACCTTGCCCTGGTCCGGCTCGTCGCTGCGCACCAGCGCCACCGCCACCTCGCCCGCCCGCTCCTCGACCGCCTGCACGGTGACGTCGCCGGCGAGCTTGACCTCGTCGCTGAGCAGGAAGCCCAGGGGCGTCTCGCCGATCGGGATCACGTTCACCTGCTGGATGCTGCCGTCGTAGAAGATCAGCCGCCAGTCGCCCGGTGCGACCAGCAGGATCTTCGAGGGCGGGTCGTAGTCGAAGCGCAGGCCGCTGCGGCTGCGGTCGATGTACAGCTTGCCGGTCGATACCGCGCCGTCCGGGCCGGTCTGCCGGAAGCGCGCCTCGAGCGTGCGGATGCCGTTGAAATAGGCCTCGACCTCGCGCACGATCGCCTGCTGGTCGGCGGCCGCCGCCGGCAGCGCGAGCAGCATCGCCAGAGTGGCGGCCCCGAACAGGCGCCGGGTGAGATGGCTGCGCGGCATCACTGTGTCCGGCTGGCTCAGAACGGGTCGTCGGTGGGCTCGTTGCCGTCGACACCGCCGCGGCCCATCAGCACGTGGCGGCGGCCGACATGGTCGGCCCGGCTGATCAGGCCCTCGTTCTCCATGCGCTCGATCAGCTTGGCGGCGCTGTTGTAGCCGATCGCCAGCTTGCGCTGAAGGTAGCTGGTCGAGGCCTTGCCGTCGCGCGCCACGATCTGCACCGCCTGGGCGTAGACACCGTCCGCCCCGTCCGCGGCCTCGAACAGCGGCCCGTCGGGCTGCGGCTCGCCCTCGCCGTCCTCGGTGACGTCCTCGTGGTAGTCCGGCTCGCCCTGCGCCTTGAGGTGGCGGACCACATGCTCGACCTCGCCGTCGGTGACCAGGGCACCGTGGATGCGGCTGATCCGGTCGCCGGGCATGAGATAGAGCATGTCGCCCTGGCCCAGGAGCTGCTCCGCCCCCGGCTCGCCCAGGATCGTCCGGCTGTCGATCTTGCTGCTGACCCGGAAGCTGATCCGCGACGGCAGGTTGGCCTTGATCACGCCGGTCAGCACGTCGACCGAGGGCCGCTGCGTCGCCACGATCAGGTGGATGCCGGCGGCGCGCGCCTTCTGCGACAGGCGCTGGATCGCGTTCTCGATCTCCTTGCCCGCCGTCAGCATCAGGTCCGCCACCTCGTCGACGATGACGACGATCAGCGGCAGCGGCGTCATGTCGATCGGCTGCTCCTCGAAGATCGGCACCCCGGTGCCCGGCTCGAAGCCGGTGCGCACCCGCCGCTTCAGCTCCTCGCCGTCGGCACGCGCCTTCATCAGCCGCTTGTTGAAGGCGAAGATGTCGCGCACGCCCAGATGCGACATCAGCCGGTAGCGCTCGTCCATCTGCCGCACGACCCATTTCAGCGCCACCACCGCCTTGGGCGGGTCGGTGACCACGGGCGCCAGCAGATGCGGGATGTCCTCGTAGACCGACAGCTCGATCACCTTGGGGTCGATCATGATCAGCCGCAGCTGCTCCGGCGTCAGCCGGTAGAGCAGGGACAGGATCATGGCGTTGATCGCCACCGACTTGCCCGAGCCCGTGGTGCCGGCGATCAGCAGATGCGGCATCCGGGCGAGGTCGGCCACGATCGGCTGGCCGGAGATGTCCTTGCCCAGTGCTATCGGCAGCCGCGCGCCGCTGGCGGCGTAGACGTCGGCCTCCAGCAGCTCGCGCAGATAGACCGTGGCGCGCCGCTCGTTGGGCAGCTCGATGCCGATGACGTTGCGGCCCGGTACCACCGCCACGCGCACCGACAGCGCGCAGAGCGAGCGGGCGATGTCGTCGGCGAGGCTGATCACGCGTGCCGCGCGCGTGCCGGGCGCCGGCTCCAGCTCGTAGAGCGTCACCACCGGGCCGGTCTTGGCGTCGATGATCTCGCCGCGCACGCCGAAATCGTCGAGCACCGTCTCGAGCTGGCGCGAGGTCTCGGCCAGCGCCTCGGGCGACTGGCCGGGGCTGGCGACCACCTTGGCCTGCGCCAGGAGATCGAGGCCAGGCAGCTCGAAGCCGCCGTCGAGCGGCGCCGGCAACGGCTCGGGCGGCGGTGCCGGCCGTCGCGCCGCGGCCGGGGCGGGCGCGCGCTTCGGCTCCGGCTCGATCTCCGGCGGCTCCGGTGCCGGCGGCTCCTCCGCCCGCCGCTCCAGCACGAGCTTGCGCCGCGCCCGGCGCACCGCCGGATCGACCTCGGCCTGCGGCTCCGGCTCGGCGGGCGCCTCGCTCGGCCGGCGCCGGAACGACAGGTCCATGCCGCGCCAGCCGTCGCGCACCAGCCGGCCCGAGCCGAGCGTGGCGGCACCGGCGGCGTCGCCGAGACGCCGGCCGACCCAGAGCGAGCCCGTGGCCACCCGACCCGCCGCCCAGGTGCCCTCGCCCCAGCGTACGCCCAGCGCCGTGATCGCCAGGAGGAGCGCTGCGACCAGGCTCACGGCCGGGTACAGCTGCGCGCCCATGACCGGCTCGAGCCAATGCCACTGCAGGTCGCCGACGGCGCCGCCGAGCCCCGCCTGCAGCGGCCAGCGCGCCGGCGGCAGCGGTGGCAGGACGGCGAGGAACGCGGCCAGGGCGAGCAGCGCCAACGGCAGGCTGAACACCGGCAGCCACGGCCAGCTCAGCGGGCGCCTGAGCGCCAGCCGCAGGCCCCAGCTCAGCACGGCCGCGACCAGCAGCCAGGCGGCCAGCCCGAACAGCTGGTACAGCAGGTCGGCGGCATAGGCCCCCGGCAGGCCGATCGGGTTGTGGACCACCGCTGCGGTCGCCTGGTTGAGCGAGGGGTCGCGCCAGTCGAAGCCGACCAGGGCGATCGCCAGCGCCACTGCCGCGGCGATCAGCAGGACGCCGCCGAGCCGCAGGAAGCTGCCACGCAGCCTCGCCCGCAACCGCATCCCGGCGAATGCGTCAGCAGTGGTCGCAGCCATCGGCCCTGCTCCGGTTGGTGATCATGCGGCGTCCAGCACCTCGCCCAGGCGTTCCAGCGCGGCGTCGACCGCGGCGGCCTCGTCGACCAGGGCCACCCGGATATAGGGGCGGCCGGGATTGATCCCTGAATCGCCGCCCGAGAGATAGGCACCCGGCAGCACACGCAGCCCGGCCTCCGACCACAGCCGCCGGCAGGCGGCCTCGCCGTCGCCGACATCCAGCCACAGGAAGAACCCGCCCGCCGGGCGATAGAACCCGAACCGGTTGGACAGGCGCCGCTCGGCGAGGTCGAACTTGGCGCGGTAGCGGGCGCGGTTCTCCTCGACGTGGCGCTCGTCGCGCCACAGGGCCGTCGCGGCCGCGAGCAGCGGCAGGGGCTGCACCGGCGAGGCGTAGGCACGCAGGCGCAACAGGTCGGCGATCACCGCCGGATCCCCGGCGACGAAGCCGGAACGCAGCCCGGCGGCACTGGAGCGCTTGCTCAACGAGTGGAAGACCACCACACGGTCGAGGCTGCCATCCTCGGCCAGCGCGGCCTCGAGCCCGCCCGGCGGCGGCGCCCGGTCCCAGAGCTCGCTGTAGCATTCGTCGACCGCGAGCAGAAAGCCGTGGCGCCGGGCGAGCCGCACCAGGCGCCGCAGATAGTCGAGATCGGCCACCGCCCCCTGCGGGTTGGCCGGGCTGCACAGGAAGAACAGGGCGGTGCGCTCGAGCAGCGCCGCCGGGATCGCATCGAGGTCGGGCAAAAAGCCGGTCTCGGCGGTCGCCGGCAGCAGGACCGGCTCGGCACCCGCCATCCTCGCCCCGCCGAAATAGACCGCGTAGACCGGGTCGGGCATCAGGATCGCCGGATCGCCGCGCCCGGAGGTGACCAGCGAGGGCAGGAGATAGAGACCCTCCTTGGTGCCGGAGAGCGGGCAGACATGCCGGTCGCCGTCGACGGCCCCCGCGGGCAGCCCGTAGCGGCCGGTCAGCCAGTCGGCGACCGCGGCCCGGAACTCGGGCGTCCCCGGCACGGGCGGGTAGCGGTTCCACAGATGCGCGTGCGCCGCGACGGTCTCGGCCAGCAGCGCCGGCGGCGCGTGCTTGGGCTCGCCGAGCGCCAGATCGCGGGTCGCCACGGCCGGTGCGGGGGCGTGCGCCAGCAGGGCCGCGAGGCGGCGGAACGGGAACTCGGCGAGACGGTCGAGACGTTCGTTGCGCATCTTGGGGCAAGATCGAGCCGGCAGGGACGGGCGCTACCGCTTCGCCTCGAGTCTTAACATTGTTGGCGAACCCACCGCAACGGCGCGCGAAACCGGCCGGTGAAGCAAGCGGCGGTCAGCCCATCGCCTGCTTCAGCGGCGTCCAGGCGACATCGAGGCTGCGCGCGACCGCCTCGTTGGTGAGCCTGCGCTCGACCACGTTGACCCCGCCCGCGAGATGCGCGTCGTCGGCCACCGCCTTGCGCCAGCCCTTGTCCGCCAGCGCCAGCACAAAGGGCAGGGTCGCGTTGTTGAGCGCGAAGGTCGAGGTGCGCGGCACGGCACCCGGCATGTTGGTGACGCAGTAATGGATCACCCCCTCCTCGACATAGGTTGGGCTCTCGTGGCTGGTCGGTCGCGAGGTCTCGGCACAGCCGCCCTGGTCGATGGCGATGTCGACGAACACCGAGCCCGGCCGCATCTTGCGCAGCATCGGCCGGGTGACGAGCTTGGGTGCCGCCGCCCCGGGCACCAGCACGGCACCGATCACCAGATCGGCCAGCGCCACCTGCTCCTCGATCGCGTCCATGGTCGAGTAGATGGTGTTGAGCATCGGACCGAACTGCTGGTCGAGCTGGGCCAGCCGCTCGAGGCTCTTGTCGAGCACGTAGCACTGCGCCTCCATGCCCATCGCCATGCGCACGGCGTTGGTGCCGGACACCCCGCCGCCCAGCACCGCGACGCGGGCCGCCTGCACGCCCGGCACGCCGCCGATCAGGATTCCCGGCCCGCCCTGCATCTTCTCGAGCAGCCGCGCGCCGACCTGCACGCTCATCCGCCCGGCGACCTCGCTCATCGGCGCCAGCAGCGGCAGCCGGCCCTGCCGGTCGGTCACCGTCTCGTAGGCGATGGCGATGCAGCCGGACTGCAGCAGCCCCTCGGTCTGCGGCCGGTCGGCGGCGAGGTGCAGATAGGTGAACAGCACCTGCTCCTCGCGCAGCAGCCGGTACTCCGCCGCCTGCGGCTCCTTCACCTTCACGATCATCTCCGCCATGGCGAAGATCTCGTCGGGCGTGGCCGCGACCTCCGCACCCGCGGTCCGGTAGGCCTCGTCGTCGATGCCGATCCCGGCGCCGGCTCCGGCCTGCACCATCACCTGGTGCCCGTGCAGGACCAGCTCGCGCACGCTCGCGGGCGTGAGCCCGACCCGGTACTCGTGCGTCTTGATTTCCTTGGGCACGCCGATCAGCATTCCGACATCCTCGCTGGCGCCCGGCAGTACGGTGCTTTGAAACGTTCCCGGCCGGCGCTACTCCTAGACGCAATCGCTCTCGCCTGCCACCCGGGCGGGCATCGGCGGAGGTGGCGCATGCGACTACGGCACGGCTTTCCCGCGCGCGCGGCCGCCATGCTCGTGCTGTGCTGCGTCGTGCCGCTGGCCGCCGAGGCGGCATCCGCCTTCGACCGGCTGCGCGGCGCCTGGGCCACGGCCGCGGGCGCACCGGCGGCGATGGAATGGGTCGGCTCGGGCGAGGGCTTCACGGTCTCGTTCACGCCGCCCGGCGCCGCTGCGGTCACGGTCGAGTTCGCGCCGTCGGCTCGCCCGGCGGTGCTCGCCGGCAAGGTCAAGGCCGGCTGGATGGGCTCGATGTTCGGCGGCGACGACCCGGTCAACCCGCTGGCCGAGGGCACGCTGTTCTGGGCGCGGGCCGCCGACGACGCGGTCTACCTCTACAGCCTCGCGGTCGACGACAAGGGCGGGTTCCAGCTCGACCGCTACCGCTGCGTCGCCGAGGGCGACCGGCTGACCGTGACCCTCGACCGGCGCACCGCCGCCGGCACCGAGACCACCGAGCAGCAGCTGGTGAGGAAGTCATGAGCCTCCGCCACCTCGGCCTCGCCGCCACGCTCGGCGCGCTGGTCGCCGGCACCGCCGCCGCCGGGCCGCCCGCCACCGACCAGCTGGTCGGCACCTTCGTCGGCGTCGCGGCCGACGAGATCCGCGAGGGTGCCCCGCTCGAGCAGCGCGACGTGGTGATGGAGCTGCGGCCCTACCGCGAGAACGGCCTCAGCCTGCAGTGGAACAACGTCACGCTGGTCGACGGCCGCCGCGACCTGCCGGGGGTCAAGTTCCGCCGCGACGAGGCGCTGCTGGTGCCGGCACCCGGCCGCTCGTTCTTCCTCGCCGGCGTCGGCTACGACCCGTTCAGCGACAAGCCGTCGATCGACCCGATCCGCGGCGACGCCCTGCGCTGGGGCGTGGCGGACGGCGATTCCCTCGATCTCTACAGCTTCGCCATCCTCGACGACGGCACCTACGAGCTGCAGGTCACCGACCGGTATCCCGAGGGCGACGGGGTCGCCCTGCGCTTCGAGCGCATCGTCGACGGCAAGGTCCTGCGCCGGATGACCGGCCGGGCGGTCCGGGCCGACTAGATGGCATCCTGGCGGCGACGCTCGGTCCTCGCCGCCGGCGCGGCGCTCGCCGGCCTGCCCCGCGGCCCGGCCGCCGACGAGGGGCGCTTCGTGCGCATCGCCACCGGCAGCGTCACCGGCACCTACTACCCCGTGGCCACCGCGATCGCCGGCCTGCTGTCCCGCCCGCCGGGTGCGCGCGCCTGCGAGGAGGCGGGCGAGTGCGGCGTGGCCGACCTGATCCTGGTGGTCGAGGCCTCCAAGGGCTCCGTCGCCAATGTCGAGGCGATCGGCCGCGGCGAGGTCGAATCCGGCTTCGCCCAGAGCGACGTCGCCTGGGGCGCCTTCGCCGGCCAGGGGGTGTTCGCCGGTCGCCCCCCGCTCGGTGACCTGCGCGCGCTGGCCAGCCTCTATCTCGAGACCGTCCATCTGCTGGTCGCAACCGATTCCGGGATCGCGCGCGTCCCCGACCTGCGCGGTCGCCGCGTCTCGCTCGACGTCGAGGGCTCGGGTACCTTGGTCGATGCCACCCTGGTCCTCGCCGCCTTCGGCCTGGCGCCCGGCGACGTCCAGGTCGTCAGCGCCACGCCGGCCCGCTCGCTCGACCTGATGGCCGCCGGCGAGCTCGACGCCATGTTCCTGGTAGCGGGCTACCCTGCCGCCATCGTCACCGAGGCCGCCCAGAACCTGCACGCCCGTCTGGTCCCGATCATCGGCGAGCCGGTCGGCCGGCTGCTCGCGGGGCACCGTTTCCTCTCGGTCGCCGACATCCCCGGCGAGACCTATCCCGGCAACGACGCCGGCATCCCGACGGTGGGCGTCGCCGCCTTGTGGGTGGTCGCGGCCTCGCTCGACGAGCCGCTGGTCTACGACATCACCCGCGCCCTGTGGCACCCCGAGACCCTGCGCCGGCTGGCCGAGGAGCACCCCAAGGGGGCCGAGCTGCGGCTGGCCGACGCCCTGCGCGGTGTGGCCATCCCGCTCCACCCCGGTGCCGCCCGATTCTACCGCGAGCAGGGCCTGACCGAGTGAGCCCACCGGCGATCGAGGTCGTGGCCCTGGCCAAGAGCTACGGTGGGGTGACGGCCGTGGCCGGCCTGGATTTCACCGTCGCCCGCGGCCGCACCGTCGCCCTGCTCGGCCCCAACGGTGCGGGCAAGACCACCACCATCGCCATGCTGCTGGGCCTGCTCGAGCCCACGGCCGGCACCGTCCGCATCCTCGGCGAGGAGATGCCCCGCCGGCGCGCCCGCGTCCTGCCGCGGATGAACTTCACCAGCCCCTATGTCGACCTGCCGCAGCGCCTGACCGTGCGCCAGAACCTCACGGTCTATGCCGAGCTCTACGCGGTCGTCCGGCCGAAGGAGCGCATCGCCACGCTCGCCCGCGACCTCGACCTTGTCGAGCTGATGGCCCGCCCGTTCGGGCGCCTGTCCGCCGGCCAGAAGACCCGGGTGCTGCTCGCCAAGGCTCTGATCAACGAGCCCGAGCTGCTCCTGCTCGACGAGCCCACCGCCTCGCTCGACCCCGACACCGCCGACCAGCTGCGCGGCCATCTCGAGCGCTACCAGGCCCGCACCGCGGCCACCGTGCTGCTCGCCTCGCACAATATGGGCGAGGTCGAGCGCTTGGCGCACCACGTGCTCATGCTGCGCCAGGGCCGGCTGGTCGATCAGGGCAGCCCCGACGACCTGCTCGCCCGCTACGGCCGCGACGATCTCGAGGACGTGTTCCTCGACATCGCCCGCCAGCGCCGCCAGCCCGCCCCCGCATGACCCTGCCGCCCCCGCTGCGCCGCATCCGGGCGATGCTCTACCGCCACGCCTGCCTCCTGCTCGGCTCCTGGCCGCGCCTCTTGGATCTGGTCTACTGGCCCACCGTCCAGATGATCCTCTGGGGCTTCATCACCCTCTTTCTGGTCGGCCAGTCCGGCTGGGTCGCCCAGGCCGCCGGTGTGTTCCTCTCCGCCGTGCTGCTCTGGGACACCCTGTTCCGCGGCCAGCTCGGCGTCTCGCTCTGCTTCCTCGAGGAGCTGTACGCCCGCCATCTCGGCCACCTCTTCGTCAGCCCGCTCCGCCCCGCCGAGCTGGTGATCGCCAACTTCCTGGTCAGCCTCGTCCGCGTCCTGATCGGCGTCGGCGGTGCCGCCCTCCTCGCCGTCCCCCTCTTCCACTTCTCCCTGATCGGCAGCCTCGGCTGGGCGCTGCTGCCCTTCTTCGCCGTCCTGATGCTGTTCGGCTGGGCCATCGGCCTGATCATCGCCGGCCTGGTGATCCGCCTCGGCCTCGGTGCCGAGACCCTGGCCTGGGCCGCGATCTTCTTCATCCAGCCGTTTTCGGCGGTCTACTACCCCGTCGAAGTCCTGCCGCCCGCCGTCCGCTGGATCAGCTGGCTGCTGCCGTCGGCACCGGTGTTCGAGGGAATGCGGACGGTGTTGCGGGAGGACCGCTTCGACTGGGCGCTGCTGGCGCAGGCGGCGGCGGTGCTGGCGGTGTGGCTGGTGGTGGCGGGGGTGGCGTTCGCGCTGCTGTTCAGGAGCGCGCGCAGGCAGGGATTGCTGCTGCAGAGTGGGGAGTAGGCAAATTCGATGCTCGATCTCGGAAGGCGCTTCGTCGATGTCAGTAGTCTCACTTCACCCTGCGAATAGTATAAAATAGCCATCAATTGCTACTTTAAAGTTATGGGTTCCCGACCGTGGGGAGAGCGTTGCCGCCGAGAATACTAAAATCTGCGTCCCGCTACCACAAAGTAGGTGGGAGCTCCTAGACACGCGAAGAGTCGTATGCGGACTGACACCAGATCCGATCTGCCGCAAGTGTGGTGATCAAAAGATATCTCATGAAGCGTTTCAGGGCGATCTGGCTCACACTGTATCAGTCCGCCGATATATCTAGCGCGATCATCTAGATTTCTCTTAAGGATTACTTGAGGTAGAAATGGCACAAATGAATTGTTCCCGATTACAGCAATGGAGTATGAGTGCGCTATCTTCGCCAGCATCAAGCAGAATTCGTGCACACGACATTCACCAACCGGCTGAACTTGGGCAACTTTCAGCCTTTGGCACAAACCCTCTAGAGTGGCGCGCATTCCTGCCGAAGTTGATGCGCTTCGTACCCAGATTTTCCCTGTTACCCCACCTCTGCCGGATCCAGTAGTGTAACCGGATAACTCATCCGGCATAGCAAAAAATGGAAGAGCCACCAAGAAGGGATACTCTTCTTGAGGCACGTCGATTGAGCTCCATTCTTCGCCAGGGCGCTGCATAACTAGCAGCGGCAAGAACCGTGGACGCTCGTGCTTCCTTCGCGACGCGATGTTATACATCATGCGGAGAGCGCCGAGGATGGTCCGGGTGCACGTGCGCTCAAACGCGCTGGTCACTCTACTGCAAGCGTCGCAGCTCGCGCGCGGAAGCACCCACCTTCCACCAAGGGCATACGGCACAATGTGCTCGCGGCTCAAATTAGAGATGGAGCCGCAGTAGATGCAGCGATTCACGGCTGAGTAGTCTCGCTGCGGATGATCCGGTAAGAGGCGATTGAGCATCACATGAAAATATAAGATGGAGAAGTTGTTCCCATAGCCGCAATTGATATCCCGTGGTGTAGAGCGGGCTCAGGCCAAATATATCGGCCATTGATTCTGCCGGCCAGAAATTCGAGCCAGCTACTGAAACCCGCGACGCTCGGCGTGGGTGTCACGCCCGATCAGGGTTCTGCTCGCCGTCTGCCGTGATGCCCTTGAGGATGCCGCGCGCCGCCGCAAGCGGCCGCAGCGGGATCAGCTCCACGCGGTCGCCGTACAGTATCGCCTGCATCTTCTGTCCGGGCTTCAGACCCAGGGCCTCACGAATTCGGCGAGGGATGACGATCTGGAACTTGGGAGAGACGGATACGGTCTCCATCCTGCAACTCCGCGATCGATCGGGAAAACGTAGCGCGGCGGCTCCACCGACGTCGACCACCGGCGAGGCGCCTTGCCTCAAGCCATCGGCTCCTCATCCTGCCGCCCGCCCGGACCCGTCGCTTGCCGCCCTGCCACCACCATGTTACCGCTCGCGGCGACGGTGTCCGCAGGGACTTGAAAGGGAAGCCGGTACGGGCCTTGCCCCATTCCGGCGCTGCCCCCGCAACTGTAGGCGGCGAGCCTCGCCCGACATGCCACTGGGCCTTGTGCCCGGGAAGGCGGAAGCGAGGCGCCATAGCCGCGAGCCAGGAGACCTGCCGTCGTTGGACCACCCCTATGAGCCGGGCGGGGTGCACCGGCGGAGGCAGTCATGCGCGATCCCTGCCGACCCCGATCCTTTCGGCCTGATCGACGCCTTCCTCGTCGCGCCGGCGGCCGATTCCGTCGAACGCACCTATCTCGCCTGGCTGGTCACCCTGGCGCCGGCGCTGGACCCGGCGCGGGCGGCGGCCCAGCTCCTGACCCGCCCGGCCACGGACGCACCCACGGCGGCGGGTGAGCGGATGCTCGGCCTGTTGCGCGACACCACCCGCTGGCCCGGCCCGGCCGTGGCGGCCTTCACCGCGGGCCGGCGCCCGCATGCGGAGCGGCGATGAGCACCAAGATCCCGGCCACGATCGTCACCGGCTTTCTCGGTGCCGGCAAGACCAGCCTCGTCCGCCACCTGGTCGAGAACGCCGGCGGCCGGCGTCTGGCGCTGCTGATCAACGAGTTCGGCGATCTCGGCGTCGACCGCGGCATCCTCGGCGGCTGCGGGATCGCGGACTGCCGCGAGGAGGACGTGATCGAGCTCGCCAACGGCTGCATCTGTTGCACCGTCGCCGACGACTTCCTGCCCGCCATGCGCACCATCCTGGCCCGCGACCCGGCACCCGACCACATCGTCATCGAGACCAGCGGCCTCGCCTTGCCCAAGCCCCTGGTCGCCGCCTTCAACTGGCCCGAGGTCCGCAGCCGGCTGACGGTCGACGGCGTGCTGGTGGTGGCCGACGCCGCCGCCGTGCGCGACGGCCGGTTCGCCCACGACCCCGATGCGGTCCAGGCCGAGCGCGCGGCCGACCCCGCACTCGACCACGAGACACCCTTGGAGGAGCTGTTCGAGGAGCAGCTGGGCTGCGGTGACCTCGTCCTGGTCAACAAGGCCGACCAGGTGGCCGAGGCCGAGCGGCCCGAGGTGGAAGCGGCGATCCGTGCCGAGCTGCGCTCCGGCGTGCGGCTGCTCTGGACCAGCCACGGCAAGGTCGACCCCGCGGTGGCGCTGGGCCTCGGCGTCGGCGTCGAAGCCGACCTCGCCAACCGCCCCTCGCACCATGACGGCGGCGAGGAGCACGGCCACGACGAGTTCGAGAGCTTCGTGCTCGCGGTCCCGCCGCTGGCCGACCCCGAGCCGCTGGTCGATCGCCTAAAGGAAGCTATCCGCGGCCACGACATCCTGCGGGTCAAGGGCTTCCTCGCCGTCGCCGGCAAGCCGATGCGCCACGTCGTCCAGGCCGTCGGCGAGCGCGTCGATCGCTATTACGACCGCCCCTGGCGGCCGGGTGAGGGCGGAGCCGGCGAGCTCGTGGTGATCGGTCTGAAGGGGCTGGACCGGGAGGCGATCGGGGCCGCCGTGCTGGGCTAGCAGCCGTGGGCGCGCAGGCGCCAGCCGCCGCCATGGCCGGTGAGCAGCGTGCGGCACAGGGGCGGGACATCGATGCGCGCGCAGGCCGCGATGCCGGCGCCGAGCGCGTGCGCGATCGCCGCCCGGATCACCACGCCATGCGTGACGGCGACCAGCTCGCCGCGATCGCCGCACCGCTCGTCGAGCCAGCTCCCGACCCGCAACGCCACCTCGCTCACCGACTCGCCGCCATGCGGCTTGGCGTCGGGGTCGGCGGTCCAGGCGGCGAGCGCGTCGGGCTCCTGCCGCGCGATCTCGGCGAGCGTCCGCCCGCGCCAGCGGCCATGATCGCAGTCGCGCAGGGCCGCGGCGGCGGTGGGTGCCAGACCGAGCAGGGCGGCGGTCTGCAAGGCACGGCGCGCTGGGCTCGACCATGCCGCGTCGACCGGCGGCAGCGGCGCCGGCGCTGGCGTGCCCGCGGCCAGCGGCGGGTCGTCCGGGAAACCTGGCGGCGCGCCGGAGCCGGCGTCGCAGATCAGCGTGAGGTGCAACATGGCGGCGGCGGGCATCCGCTGTGGGCCGTTGACAGGCCCCGTCTGGCAGGCGTTAATTCTGGTTGCAACGCGGTACGAGGAAGCCGGTGCGAGTCCGGCGCGGTCGCGCCACTGTAATCCAGCCGAACCCCGTGGTTGCGGGCTGTGACAGCCAGACCTTCGTCCGTGTATCCGACACCGCAGCGGGACGCGTGATCCCGGGGGACCAGACCATGGCGAACGCAGCACTCGGCACTCCGGCCCGGCCGATCCCGATTCCCGTGGGCGAGATCGCCCCCTGGGCGGTGTTCGCCGGGCTCGTCATGTTTGTCCTGCTCTACCTCGTCGGCGTCGAGCAGGGGGCGACCGCGATCTTCTCCGGCATGTACGTGCACGAGTTCGTCCACGACGGCAGGCATCTCCTCGGCTTCCCCTGCCACTGAGGAGCGGCCCGCATGATGGTCCATCTGCTCGTCCGGGGCATGCTGGCCGGCGCCCTGGCCGGATTGCTCGTGCTGGTGTTCGCCGAAATCTTCGGCGAGCCGCAGGTCGATCTCGCCATCGCCTTCGAGGAGCAGTCGGCCGCCGCCGGCCACGAGCACGCGGCGGAGCCCGCGGACGCGCACAGCCACGACGCCGAGGAGGAGCTGGTCAGCCGGGGCGTGCAGAGCACGGTCGGCCTCGCCACGGCGGTGATCGCCTATGGTGCCGCGATCGGCGGCCTGTTCGCGCTCGCCTTCGCCGCGGCCTATGGCCGGATCGGCAGCCTCGGGCCGCAGGCCACGGCCGGCCTGCTGGCGCTCCTGGGCTTCGTCGCGGTCTACCTCGTGCCGGCGATCAAATATCCCGCGAACCCGCCCGCGGTCGGCAACCTCGACACGGTCGGCCTGCGCACCGGCCTCTATCTGCTGATGCTCGTCTGCTCGCTGGTGGCACTCGGCATCGCGGCCCGGCTGCGGCGCAGCTTCGTCGCGCGCCACGGGGCATGGAACGGGACGGTGCTGGCGGTGGGCGTCTACTTCGTGCTCGTGCTGGTCGCCATGCTCGCCCTGCCGCGGATCGACGAGGTGCCGGAGAACTTCTCCGCACTGTTGTTGTGGGACTTCCGTACCGCCTCGCTCGGCATGCAGGTGATCCTCTGGTCCGCCCTCGGCCTGGGCTTCGGCTTCCTCGCCGAGCGCTATCTCGGGGCGCCGCGAGGGATGGGTGCGCCCGGCCTCGCTCGCGGCTGAGCCGCCGCCCGCGGACGGGTCGGACCGCACGTCCGAGCTCCTGCCTTCCCCATGCGTGGGCATCTGCCGGCTCGATGCCGAGACCGGCTGGTGCCTGGGCTGCGCCCGCACGGCAGAGGAGCTGACCCTCTGGAGCGATCTGCCTGACACGGCGCAGCTCGCGGTCTGGCGCGACCTGCCGCGGCGCAAGGCGCTGCTCGGCCTCTCCTTTCGGCTGCTGCCCTGGCAGGGCGCCGGCCTGCTCGATTGGCTGGCCGAGGCGAGCAGCCGGCCGGGCGCCGCATGGTCGATCGGCGCCTATGGTGCTGTCGCGGAGCTGATGGCGGCACACGGCGGCGCGCTCGCAGCCGAACGGGCCGGAGGCAGCCTGGTCCTTCGCACCGCCGGCGGGGCCCTTGCTCTGGCGCCACCGCCGGGCGTGCGCGCGTTCGAGCTGACCGGACGATCCGGGCGGATCGAGCGTGTGGTCCTGGCGCTGCACCGGGTGCGGCTGCGGGACGGTTTCGCGGCCGGGGTCGCCGAGCTCGGGCCGGACGAGGCCGCCATCGACAGCCGATGCCAGCACGCCCGCTTGTTCGATCTCGGCCTCGGCCTGCGGCCGATGCGCTTCTGCGTGCGGACGGCGGAGCCGCGGCTGGCGGCGGTGCTGCGGGCGGCGGTCGGTGCCGATGCGCTCGCTCCCACGACCGGTCTGGTACCACATCTCCTGGCGGCCTCGCCGGATCGGGTGGTCACCTCGCCGGTCGGGCGGATCGAGGTTGGCGGCCCGATCCAGCGCACCGCTCCTTCGGGTCCGCATACCCATCTCCTTCCGGCCCTGCTGGCGCAGGGGCGGCTGCTCGAGCCGGGCTTCGCGCTGCCCGAGGGCTATCTCCCCTGCGCCACCCTGGTGCCCGGCTCCTGACCCGCTTCCCGCCCGAGCGCCTGGTCTGCCTCACCGAGGAGACGGTCGAGACCCTCTACCTCCTGGGTGAGGAGCGGCGGATCGTCGGCGTGTCGGGCTATGCCGTGCGGCCGCCCCGGGTGCGCCGCGAGAAGCCGCGCGTCTCCGCCTTCACCTCGGCCGACATCGGCAAGATCCTGGCGCTCGCGCCCGACCTCGTGCTCGCCTTCTCCGACCTGCAGGCACCGATCGCGGCCGACCTCGCCCGCGCCGGGCTCGCGGTGCACGTGTTCAACCAGCGCAGCATCGCCGGCATCCTCGCCATGATCCGGACCCTGGGCGCGCTGGTCGACGCGGCGGAGAAGGCGGCAAGGCTGGTGCGGCAGCTCGAGGCGCGCCTGACCGAAGTGGCGGGCAGGGCGCGTAGCAATCGACCGCGGGTCTATTTTGAGGAATGGGACGATCCCCTTATCGCCGGCATCGGCTGGGTGTCGGAGCTGATCGAGATCGCCGGCGGCGCGGACGTGTTCGCCTCCTTGCGCGGCGCCGCCGCGGCGCGTGATCGGGTCGTGACCTTCGAGATGGTGGCCGGGGCCGCACCCGAGGTGATCCTCGCCTCCTGGTGCGGCAAGAAGGTGGTGCCGTCGCGGATCGCCACGCGGCCCGGCTGGTCGGCGCTCCCGGCGGTGCGGGAAGGCCGGATCGTCGAGATCAAGTCGGCGCTCATCCTGCAGCCCGGGCCGGCGGCGCTGACCGACGGCTTGGACGCGATCCGCACGGCCTTGGCGTGACCCGGGCCGTCGGCGATTAATCCTCGGCGCGGTGCGCCCGCTCCACCGGATTGAGCCGCAGCCGATACGCTTCCGGCATGCCCGAGCCGAGCAGCGGGCGCAGGTACATGCGGAAGGCGTCGGTGACGCCGGTGCCGGCGGCGTCGATGAACTCGTCGGGCATGGTGCGGGTCTTGCCGGCGACCTCGGCGAGCGGGGTCAGGCGGTACTCGCAGGAGTAGAAGCCGGTGCGATGGATGGTGACCGAGCCGTTCTCTGTGCCCCACATCGCATACTGCACGCCCTTCTCGCCGACCTCGCGCGCCTCGCGCCGGTCGAGGTCGGAGACGCAGCCGACGAAGCTGCGCTGCAGATAGCCGAACGTGTCGCCGCGCACCCGCTTGATGCCGAGCCGCTCCTTGATGGTCTCGGTCAGCAGGTCGGCCAGGGCCGTGGTGCCGGAGAGCGAGACGTTGCCGTGGGCGTCGCGCTCGACCGATTTGGCCAGCTTGACCGCGATCTCTTTGCCGCCCTCGTCGTGGATGCCCTCGGAGACGGCGACGATGCAGCGGCCGTGGCGCTCGGTGGCGGCCTTCACGTCGGCGAGGAAGCGGTCGAGGGCGAAATCGCGCTCCGGCAGGTAGATCAGGTGCGGGCCGTCGTCCTCGTACTTCCGGCCGAGTGCCGCGGCGGCGGTCAGCCAGCCGGCATGCCGGCCCATCACCACCGCCAGATAGACCCCCGGCAGCGAGCGATTGTCGAGGTTCGCACCCATGAAGGCCTGGGCGACGAAGCGCGCAGCCGAAGGATAGCCGGGGCAGTGGTCGGTGACGGCGAGGTCGTTGTCGATCGTCTTGGGCACGTGGATGCAGCGCAGGTCGTAGCTGGCGGCGGCCGCCTCCTCGGCGACGATCCGCACCGTGTCGACCGAATCGTTGCCGCCGACGTAGAGGAAGTAGCCGATGTCGTGCGCCTGCAGCGTCCGGAAGATCTGCTGGCAGTATTTGCGGTCCGGCTTGTCGCGCGTGGAGCCCAGTGCGGAGGAGGGCGTGTCGGCGACCATCTCCAGGTTGTGGCTGGTCTCGCGGGTGAGATCGACCAGATCCTCGTCGACGATGCCGCGCACGCCGTGCCGGGCGCCGTAGATCCGCTCGATGTGGCGGAACTTGCGGGCCTCGAGCACCACGCCCACCAGCGACTGGTTGATCACCACCGTCGGCCCGCCGCCCTGGGCCACCAGCACCTTGTCGCGCATCGTCCGCCACTCCCTGCCCGCGGGGCAGGGTGCGCCGAACGCGGGGCCGAGTCGAGAACCCTGGCTCAATCCTCCACCGCGAGCTCGCGCGTCTGGCCGCCGGCGGCGACCCGGGGCACGAGGGTGGCGAGGAGCAGGGTGAGCACGGTGAGCAGCAGCACGGCCCAGAAGGTGAGGTGGAGGGCTTGATGGAGCACCGCCCGCACCGCGGCGTCGCCGGCAGCGGCACCGCCGGGCTGGTCGAGCAGCTGGCGGATCTGGTCGGGGTCGACGGCCGCGGGGCCCCCGTGCGCCAAGGCCAGATTGAGCACGCTGCCGAGCACCGCGGCACCGAGGGCGCTGCCGAGATTGCGCGAGAAGATGTTGGAGGCGGTGGCCACACCCCGCTCGGCCCAGCCGACGCTGCCCTGGACGATCACGATCGCCGCGGTGCTGAGGAAGCCCATGCCGAAGCCGATCACGGCCGAGCCCAGGCCCGCCACCAGGGGCAAGCTCTCCGGCTGCAGGAAGACGAAGACCAGGGCACCCGCCGGCAGCAGGACCGAGCCGAACAGCAAGGTCGGGCGCAGGCCGAAGCGGGCGAAGTTCTTGGCCGCGAGCGTGGCGCCGATCGGCCAGCCCAGCACCATGGCGGTGGTCGCGAAGCCCGCGACCAGGGCCGAGCGGCCCATGACGCCCTGGACATAGACCGGCAGGAAGGCGGTGAGCCCGATCACCACCATGCCGCTCAGCAGCGTCGCCGCATTGGCGGTCGCGATCGGGCGGTGCGTCCACACGGCCAGGGAGATCATCGGGTCCTGCGCCCGGCGCTCCTGGAGCGCCAGAAGCACGGTGCCGGCGAGGAACACGCCCGCGGCCGCCACGCCGGCCAGCCCGTGCGGTGCGCCGACCTCGGTCAGCGCCACCATCAGCGAGGCCACGGCGACCGTGAACAGGGCGGCACCGGCGACGTCGATCGACCGGCTGACATGCGCCACGTCCTCGCGCAGGAACGCGATGAACCCCGCCGCGGCGACCAGGCCGACCGGGATGTTGATCCAGAACACCCAGGGCCAGCCGATATGGCGGACGATCAGCCCGCCGGCCAGCGGCCCCAGGACCGAGGAGATGCCCCAGACGCTGGCGAGATAGCCCTGGATCCGGCCGCGCTCGTGGATGGGGTAGAGGTCGCCGACGATGGTCAGGCCCACCGGCTGGATGGCACCGGCGCCGATGCCCTGGACCAGGCGGAAGACGATCAGCGAGGTCATCGACCAGGCGGCGCCGCACAGGAGCGAGCCGACGAGGAAGACCGCGATCCCGGCGAGCAGCACCGGCCGTCGGCCATAGAGATCGGCCAGCTTGCCGAACACCACCGTGGTGGCGGTCTGCGTCAGCAGGAAGGCCGAGAACACCCAGGCGTAGAGGTGCAGGTCGCCGAGCTGGCCCGCGATCTGCGGCATCGCCGTCGAGACGATGGTGGCCTCGATGGCGATCATGAACATGGCGGCCATGACGGAGGCCAGCACGAGCGGGCGGCGGCTTGTCGGCGAGGCGAGCATGGGCACCAACCTAGCGTGTCCGCGCGCGGAAAGAACCCGCCCGCGGCCGACGATCACCTCGGCTCGGTGGTCAGGCTTCTCGCCTCACCGAGCGTCAGGCGATGCAGGCCGGTGCCGTCATGATAGACCAGCCGCAGCCGGCGGCGGCGCGAGACCAGCTTGGCGGGGAGCGGGTCGTAGCGGAAGCTGCCGCCGCCGAGCTGCGGGGTGACGGTGCCCATGTCGGCCACCTGGTCTAGCTCGACGCGCAGCAGGCACAGGCGGGTGCCGGCAGGGTCGCTGGCCTCGAATGGCACGCCGGCGAGACGCAGGAAGCTGGTGGGGTCGGAGGCGGTGGCGAAGCCTTCGGCGAACGCGGCCTCGACCAGGTCGAAATCGGGCTCGGGCTGGTCGGGGGCGGGCGAGCCGTGGTCGTGCGGCAGGTGCGGTGTCTGCCACTGTGCGGCGCGCCTGGGGCCGTGATTGTGGCCGGGGCCGGGGCCGGGGGCGTCGTGATGGTCGTGCATCAGGGGCTGCCCCCACCCCGGCCCTCCCCCGCTGCGCGGTAGAGGGGGAGAATGAGGGAGGAGATGCCTTGCTGCCCCCTCTCCCGCTCCTGGCGGGGGAG
>JAXMCJ010000021.1:0-100685 GCA_046349415.1 Geminicoccaceae bacterium | reverse complement strand
CCGGCATCTGGAACGACTTCATCTTCGGCCTGACCTTCGCCGGCCGGGAGAACCTGCCCATGACCGTGCAGCTCAACAACATCGTCAACTCGACCCAGGGCGAGCGCACCTACAACACCGACATGGCGGCGACCCTGCTCACCGCCCTCGTGCCGCTCCTGGTCTATTTCGGCTCCGGCCGCTGGTTCGTGCGCGGCATCGCCGCCGGCGCGGTGAAGGGCTGACGGCGATGGGTGCGGTCTCCGTCCGCGACGTCACCGTGGCGTTCCATTCGCTGCGGGTCTTCGACCAGCTGTCGCTGGAGGTCGAGCGCGGCGAGTTCCTGGTGCTGCTCGGCCCGTCGGGCTGCGGCAAGTCCACCCTGCTCAACGCCATCGCCGGCCTGCTCGAGGTCGAGGAGGGCCAGATCTGGATCGACGGCCGCAACGTCACCTGGGAGGAGCCCAAGGACCGCGGCATCGCCATGGTGTTCCAGTCCTACGCGCTCTACCCGCGCATGTCGGTGCGCGAGAACCTGTCCTTCGGCCTGCGCATGGCCAAGACGCCACGGGCCGAGATTGAGAAGCGGGTCGCCCAGGCCGCCGCCATGCTGCAGATCGATCATCTGCTCGACCGCCGTCCCGACCAGCTCTCCGGCGGCCAGCGGCAGCGGGTGGCGATCGGCCGGGCGCTGGTGCGCGACGCCCGGGTGTTCCTGTTCGACGAGCCCCTCTCGAACCTCGACGCCCAGCTCCGCAACGAGCTCAGGGTCGAGATCAAGCGGCTGCACCAGCGGCTCGGCTCGACCACCATGATCTACGTCACCCACGACCAGATCGAGGCGCTGACGCTCGCCGACCGGATCGCGGTCATGAAGGACCAGCAGATCCAGCAACTGGCTACGCCGGCCGAGATCTACCACCGCCCGGCTAACCGTTTCGTCGCCGGCTTCGTCGGCAGCCCGCGCATGAACTTCGTCGACGGCGTGCTCGCCGACGGCCCGGCCTTCGCCTGCGGCGAGCGCCGCCTGCCCCTGGAGCGCTACGGCTTCGCCGGCCGGCCGGAGCCCGGCCGGCCCGTCACCTTGGGCGTGCGGCCCGAGCATCTCGCCAGCGGCGAGGGCTGGGACGGCTTCACGGTCGACCTGGTCGAGCCCATGGGCGCGGACAATCTCGTCTGGTGCCGCGACGGCGACCTCACCCTCGAGATGCGGCTCCCCGGCGACCGCTTGATGACGCCCGGCGCGCCGGTGGCGCTCGCCATGGACCCCGCCCGGATCTCCCTGTTCGCCGCCGACGACGGACGGCGCCTCTAGCCAAGCGGATGACCTGCATGGACGTTGCCCGGGATCTCTCGATCCAGCTCTACTCCCTACGCGAGTTCGGCAACCTCGACCGGCAGCTTGCGGCCCTGGCCGAGATCGGCTTTTCCAAGGTCGAGACCGTGGGCGGCCATCTGGCCGATGCCGCCGGCACCCGCGCCCGGCTGGACGCACACGGGATCACGGCACCTACGGGCCATGTCGGCATGGCCGACCTGCGCACGCGGCCGGACTGGGTGGTGGAGCAGGCCAAGACCATCGGCATCGAGCAGCTGTTCATGCCGGCGGTGCCCTTGGAGGAGCGTGCCATGCCGGCCGAGGGCTGGCGTGCCGTCGGCGCCGAGCTGGGTGCGATGGCGCAGCGGCTGCAGGAACAGGGGCTGGCGCTCGGCTATCACAACCATCACTGGGAGCTGGAGGCGTTCGCCGACGGCCGCACGCCTCTGGAGCTGCTGTTCGAGGGTGCCAAGGGCTCGCCGCTGACCTTCGAGGCCGATCTCGCCTGGCTGGTCCGCGGCGGCGTGGATCCCTCCGCCTGGCTCGACTGGTACAGCGACCGGCTGGCGGCCGTGCACGTCAAGGACATCGCGCCCTGGGGCGAGAACGCGGACGAGGACGGCTGGTGCGACGTCGGCGCCGGCACGCTCGACTGGCCCGCACTCTGGCACGAGGCGCTGGCGCACGGTGCGCGCTGGATGGTCCTGGAGCACGACAAGCCCAAGGACCCGCTGCATTTCGCCCGCGCCAGCCGCGACTACCTGCTCGCGCTGCCGGCGTGATGGCCGGGGCCATGGATCAGGTCAAGCTCGGCATCGTCGGCTGCGGCAACATCAGCGACGCCTACCTCAAGGGTGCCGCCCGCTCGCGGCTGGTCACGGTCAAGGCCGTCACTGACCTCGTGCCGGAGGCGGCGGCGAAGCGGGCGCAGGAATACGGCGTCGCGGCGCTATGCCTCGAGGACATGCTCGCCGACCCGGAGATCGGGATCGTCATCAACCTCACCGTGCCGCTGGCCCACGCCGAGACCAGCCACCGGGCGATCGCCGCCGGCAAGCACGTCTATTCGGAGAAGCCGCTCGCCGCGACCTTCGCCGAGGGCCGGGAGCTCGCGGCTGCCGCCCAGGCCAAGGGCGTGCGCATCGGCTGCGCCCCGGATACCTTTTTCGGCGCCGGCCACCAGGCGGCGCGCTACGCCATCGACGAAGGTGCCATCGGCCGCGTCGTCGGCGGTGCGGTCTGCTTCGCCGGCCCGGGCATGGAGAGCTGGCACCCCAACCCGTCCTTCTTCTTCAAGCGCGGCGGCGGGCCGGTGCTCGACATCGGCTGCTACCCGATCACCCAGCTGGTCAACTGCATCGGCCCGGTCGAGGGCGTCGTCGCCCACGCCTCGCGCGCCCGCGAGAGCCGCACCGTCACCAGCGAGCCGCGCCGCGGCGAGGTGATCGAAGTCGAGGTGCCGACCACGGTCAACGGCGTGCTCGAGTTCGCCAACGGCGCCAGCGTGGCGTTCACCGTCTCCTGGGACATCTGGAAGCACGCCCGCCTGCCGATCGAGATCTACGGCACCGAGGGCAGCATCCTGAACCCCGACCCCAACTTCTTTGGCGGCCCGACCCGGATCTCCGCCCGCAACGGCGACTGGCGCGACCTCGACCTCTCGGCCCATCCCTTCGGCGCGCCGACGCGCAAGAACAATGCCGGCGGCGACGTCGCCGACTACCGCATGGTCGGCGTGTTCGACATGGCCTGCGCCATCGCCGCGGGCCGGCCGCATCGCGCCGGGGGCGATCTCGCCCTGCACGTGCTGGAGGTCATGGAGGCCCTGGAGCGCAGCTCCGTCGAGGGCCGGCGCATCCGCATCGAGACCATCTGCGAGCGCCCGGCACCTGTGCCGCTCGGGTCGGGCGAGGAGGTGTTTTTTGAGTAGCCTCAGGTGCCCGCCGCGAGCTGCTCGTCCAGCCAGTCCAGCACGCGCCGATTGAGCAGCGACCGGTTGCGCATCTCGCAATGGCCGTCCGCACCCTCCGCGGCGGTGAAGCGCAGCAGCGTCTTCGGGCAGCGCAACGCTTCGAAGAACGCACCCGCGCTTGAACTGAGGGGATCGTTCTCTGCCTGGGTGATCAGGGTCGGGCAGCGGATGTCCTCAGCCCGGCCGCGCATCGTGAACAGCTCGGCCGACGCCAGGTAGTCGCGCAGATTGTCGACCCCGTGGACCCAGAAGCCGCGCTGCACCACCTTCCAGCGCAGCTCGCGATCCCCGCGGATGGCGGCGTCCGCGCGGTCGATGATCGCCTGGTCCAGGGCGCCGAGGTCGCGCACCGCCTCCGGCGGCAGGTCGAACATGCGGCGGAACACGGCCCGGAACCCGTCCGCGATGCTCCAGAGCCCGGGGTCGGCGACCAGGGCGGCGATGCGCGGCTCGCCAGAGGCGGCGCGCGGGGCCAGATAGCCGCCCAGGCTCCAGCCGCTCAGCGCGATCCGGGCCGGGTCGACGAGCGGCAGGGCCGCGGCGAAATCGAGCACCGCACCCACCACCGTCTCCCAGTCCGGCCGCAGCGGCACCCCGTGCTCATAGAGCATCGCCCCCTGGCCAGGCCCGTCGAACAGCAGGCTGTGATAGCCCCGCCGCGCGGCTGCGACGGCCGACGCGAAATACATGTCCGTGACCGTCCCGTCATAGCCGTTGACGAACACGATCAGCGGCCTGACCTCGCTCTCGCGGCCCGCCGCCGGGACGAGATAGGCGGGCAGGTCGTGACCCTCGAACGGGATTCGCTGCGGCCGCACCGGGTGCGGCCCGAATGCCAGCCCGCGATCGAAGGCCGCGATCTGCGCGTGGAAGGCGGCGAGCAGGCGTGGATCGACCGGCGCGCCGTAGAGTGGGTGAAAAGACGCCGCATAGAAGGCGCTGGCGCGAAGATGCAGCTCGCGGGCGCTTCCCATGTGCCCCCTGGCCTCCGCCGCTTCGGCCTCGGCGCTCAGCCGTGCGGCGGCAGCGATCCAGGCCTCGTGGAAGCGGTCTTCGTCCCCATCGCCGACCGCCGCCGCCACGGCCGCGACCTCGCCGAAGTCCGCCCCGCCATAGGGGATGTAGCCGAGGGGCCAGGTCCCAAAGGACTCGTGCTGCTCGTTCGCGAACAGGGCGGCCATCGGCTTACTTGGTGGGCCGGGTGGGATCGTCCGCCACCTGCACCAGCAGCTTGCCGAAGTTCCTGCCTTCCAGGAGGCCCATCAGCGCCTGGGGCGCGTTCTCCAGGCCCAGGACCACGTCCTCCTTGAACTTCAGCTTGCCGTCACGGACCAGCGGCACGCAGTGGCGGCGGAACTCCGGCTCCAGGCCGGCGAAGTCGTAGACCAGAGTGCCCTCCACCCGCAGCCGCCTGGTCAGGATCGTCCGCCACAGCAGCGGCGAGCGGTCCGGCCCCTCGGGCAGCGCCGCGAGATTGTACCAGGCGACGGCGCCGATCACCGAGATGCGGCCGTGCAGGTTGAACAGCGGCAGCAGCGCCCACAGCAGCTCGCCGCCGACCAGCTCGATGTAGACGTCCACCCCGTCGGGGCAGGCTGCCTTGAGGCGCCCGGCCAGTTCGGGCTCGCGGCGGTCGAGGCAGGCGTCAAAGCCGAGCTCCTCGGTGACGTAGCGGCACTTGTCCGCACCCCCGGCCACGCCCACCACCCGGCAGCCGGCACTCTTGGCGAGCTGGCCGGTGATGGCACCGACCGCCCCGCTGGCGGCACCGACCACCAGCGTCTCCCCTGCCTTCGCGCGGGTGACGGCATGCACGCCGGCATAGGCGGTGAGCCCGGGCATGCCGAGCACGCCCAAGGAGGTGCTCAGCGGCGCCTCCTTGGGGTCGAGCCGGGTCAGCTTGTCCGCCGGCAGCACGAACCGGCTCTGCCAGCCGCCATGCCCGCGCACGAACTCGCCGACGGCGAAGCCCTCGGCCCGGCTCGCCTCGACCTGCCCCACGCACTCGCCCGGCATCGGCTCGTCGAGTGCCGCGGGCGGCACATAGGACGGCCCGTCGTTCATGCGCCCGCGCATGTAGGGGTCGAGCGACAGCCAGATGGTGCGCACCTGCACCTCCCCCGGCTGCAGCGGCGGCACCGGCACCTCGTCGAGGCGGAAATCGCCTGCCACCGGCGCGCCCTTGGGACGGCGGGCGAGCAGGACGCGGCGGGCCGGTTCCCGGGTCTCGGTCATGGCGTGCTCTCCGTTGTTGGGGCGGACGTCAGGCCCCGCGGAGATAATAGTCTCCATACTGCTCGCGCAACGCGGTCTTGAGCAGCTTGCCGGTCGCGGTATGCGGCAGCTCGCTCACCAGCAGCGCCGCGTCCGGGATCGACCAGGGCGCCACGCGACCCTGGAACCATTGGCACAGCTCTGCGGGAGCGGGCGCTTCACTGGCCTTCGCCACCACCAGCAGCAGGGGCCGCTCGTCCCAGCGCGGATGCTTGGCCGCGATCACCGCCGCCTCGGCGACACCGGGGTGGCTCATCGCCACGTTCTCGAGCTCGATCGAGCTGATCCACTCGCCGCCCGACTTGATCAGGTCCTTGGCCCGGTCGGTGATCAGGATGGAGCCGGTCGGGTCGATTGTCGCGATGTCGCCGGTGCGGAACCAGCCGTCCGCATCGACCGCATCCTCCTCCGCCCGGTAGTAGCGCCGGCAGGTCCGCGGGCCGCGCACCAGCAGCTCGCCCGCCGCCGCACCGTCCCACGGCAATTCGCGGCCATCGGCGTCGACGATCCGCAGCTCGGTGCCGACCAGCGCCCGGCCCTGCCGGAGCCGCTGGGCGATCGTCGCATCGGACGGCTCGGCGCTGTTGTAGGCCCCGGCGGACATGGTTTCGGTCATGCCCCACCCTTGCGCCACCGCGACTCCGTACTCGTCGCTGAGCGCTTCGAGCAGCGCCTGCGGGCAGGCGGCACCGCCGACGCAGAGCCGTTCCAGCCCATCGATGCGGCCGCCCGAGGCGCGCAGGTGTTGGACCAGCCCGAGCCACACGGTCGGCACCGCGGCGGCGAAGGTGACGCGCTCGCTCGAGATCAGCTCGTGCAGGCTGGCGCCGTCAGTCTTCGTGCCGGCGAACACCAGGCCGGCGCCGACCATGGTCGCGGCGTAGGGCAGGCACCAGGCGTTGACGTGGAACATCGCCACCACCGGCAGCACCCGATCGGCGGCGCGCAAGGCGAACACGCCCGGCAGGCTGCAGGCCAAGCATTGCAGGACCGTCGCTCGATGGCTGTAGAGCACACCCTTGGGGTGGCCGGTGGTGCCCGAGGTGTAGCACAGGCCGGAGGCCAGATTCTCGTCGAGCTCGGGCCAGGCGAAATCGTCGGGCGCCGCGTCGAGCAGGTCCTCGTAGGCGTGGACCGCCATCCCGTCCGGCAGGCTCGCAGCCGGCAGGTGCGTCCGGTCGGCCAGCACGACCACCGCCTCCGGCAGCCGTCGCAGCCGCGTCGCCACCCGCTCCACGAGCGGCACCAGACCGGGCTCGACGAACAGCACCCGATCCGCGGCATCCTCGATGATGTAGGCGATCTGCTCCTCGAACAGGCGCGGGTTGACGGTGTGCAGCACGGCGCCCATCCCCGGGACCGCGAAGTAGAGCTCGAGGTGGCGGTAGCCGTTCCACGCCAGCGTGGCGACGCGGTCGCCGGCCCGGATGCCCAGCCGCGCGAGCGCTGCCGCCAGCCGGCGCGCCCGCCTTTCCGCATCCCGGTAGGTGTAGCGGTGGCGCGCCCCTTCCAGCGTGTTGCTCACGATCTCCGCACCGCCGTGATGGCGGGCAGCGAACTGGAGGAGCGAGGAGATCAGCAGCTTCTGCTGCTGCATCAGCCCGAGCATCGAGGCTCTCCACCGCGTTATCGTGCCGGCGCAATCGGCGGAGCTTCCGCTTTCCGCACCTCGATGACAAGAACGCCTCGGCCCTTCCGTCGACGGCCCGGGCGGGCCATGCTCGCCGGCCGCACGGGGGAGGCAGATCATGCAGCAGGCGTGGCGCTGGTTCGGGCCGGACGATCCGGTGACCCTCGATCAGGTCAGGCAGGCCGGTGCCGCCGGCATCGTCACCGCCCTGCACCACCGGCAGGACGGCACGGTCTGGCCGGACGAGGAGGTGCTGCGGCGGCGCGGCGAGATCGAGGCGGCCGGTCTCTCCTGGTCGGTGGTCGAGAGCATCCCGGTCCCCGACGCGATTAAGCTCGGGGGTGCGGAGGCGGCGCGCGCCACCGCCGTCTTCGCCGACTCCCTGCGCGCCGTGGCCCGGGCAGGCGTGAAGACCGTCTGCTACAATTTCATGCCCGTGGTCGACTGGACCCGCACCGATCTGTTGTGGCGGCTGCCCAGCACCGGCTTCGCCCTCCGCTTCGACGCGGTCGACTTCGCCGCCTACGACGCCTTCATCCTGCGCCGCGCCAAAGCGGAGGCGGACCACGACCCCGAGCTGCTGGCCCGCGCCGCCGAGCGTGCCGCCGCCATGAGCGAGAGCGAGCGGGCGACGCTCGAGCGGACGATCATCGCCGGCCTGCCGGGCGTGGCGGGGGAGGTCAACGACCGCGCCCGCTTCGAGCGGCGGCTCGCGCTTTATGCCGGCATGACCGAATCGGACCTGCGGTCGAGCCACCTCGCCTTCCTGCGGGCCGTCGTGCCGGTGGCGGAGGAGGTGGGTGCGCGGCTGGCGGTCCATCCCGACGACCCGCCGTTCCCGCTGTTCGGCCTGCCGCGGGTAGTGTCCACCGGCATCGACCTGCGCACCCTGCTCGACGCGATCGAGAGCCCCGCCAATGGCCTGACCTTCTGCACCGGCTCCCTCGGATCGCGCGCCGACAACGACGTGCCGGCCCTGGCGGCCGAATTCGCGCACCGCATCCACTTCGCCCATCTGCGCAACGTCATCGTCGAGCCCGATGGCTCGTTCTACGAGGCCGAGCATCTGGACGGCGGCACCGACATGGTGGCGGTCGTCGCCACCCTGCTGGCCGAGGAGGCGCGGCGCGGCGAGGAGCTGCCGATGCGGCCGGATCACGGCCATCTGCTGGCCGACGACATCGGCAAGCGCACCAACCCCGGCTACTCGCTGGTCGGCCGCCTCAAGGGCCTGGCCGAGCTGCGCGGCGTGATGCGCACGCTGGCCCGGCTCGGCAACCCGCAGCCGGCCCCGGCCGGCTAGCCATGTCCGGAGCGGTCGAGGCCAGACGCGGCTGGGCGGTCTTTCGCCACCGCGACTTCTCCTTCTACTGCGCCTCGCGCTTCCTCTCGGCGCTCGCGGTCCAGATGCAGAACGTGGCGGTCGGCTGGCGCGTCTACGACCTGACCGGCGACCCCCTGGCGCTGGGGCTGGTTGGGCTCGCGGGATTCCTGCCCGCCATCTGCCTCGCTTTGGTCACCGGCCACGTTGCCGATCGCTTCGACCGGCGCACCGTGCTGATGACCTGCTACGCGGTGATGACCCTGTCGGGCCTCGGCCTGCTCGCCCACACGCTGGTCGGCAGCCCGACGGTCTGGCCGATCTACCTGCTGACCCTGGCCTACGGCTCCGCGCGCGCCTTCGCCAATCCGGCCGGCCAGGCGTTGCTGCCCAATCTCGTGCCGGCGGCCCAGTTCCGCGACGCGGTCGCCTTCAACTCCTCGGCCTGGCAGACCGCGACCATCATCGGCCCGGCGCTGGGCGGCATCCTCTACGCCTTCGGCGGCGCGGTGGTGTTCGCGTCCGCCGCCTGCACCTACGGCCTGACCGCCCTTCTCGTGTCGCTGATCGCCCATCGCGGTGTGGCCGGCGGGCGCGAGAAGCCCGACTGGGCGAGCCTGATCGCCGGTGTCCAGTTCATCCGCTCGCGCCCCGCCATCCTCGGCGCCATCTCGCTCGACCTGTTCGCCGTGCTGCTGGGCGGCGCCACCGCACTGCTGCCGATCTACGCCCGCGACATCCTACTGGTCGGGCCGCTCGGCCTCGGCGTCTTGCGCAGCATGCCCGCCGCCGGGGCGGTGGTGATGGCGGTTCTGCTCGCCCATCGCCCGCTCGAGCGCCATACCGGCCGCCGCATGCTGCTCGCGGTAGGCGTCTTCGGCCTCGCCACCATCGTCTTCGGCTTCTCGACCAGCCTCTACCTCTCGCTGGCCTGCCTGGTCGTGCTCGGCGCCGCCGACATGGTCAGTGTCTATGTCCGGCAGACCCTGGTCCAGCTCGAGACGCCGGACGCGATGCGCGGCCGGGTCGCGGCGGTCAACGCCGTGTTCATCGGCGCCTCGAACGAGCTGGGCGAGTTCGAATCGGGCGTGGTCGCGGCCGCGGTCGGCCCGGTCGCCGCGGTGGTGCTGGGCGGCATCGGCACGGTCGCGGTGGCCGCCCTTTGGGCGCGATGGTTCCCGGCTTTGCGCGACCGCGACCGGCTGGTGCCGTGAGGGAGGAACGAGGATGGCCCTGGTCACGCTGCGCCCGGTCGTCCGCGCCGATGCGGCGGAGCTGGTCCGCGCCAACCAGGCCAGCCGCGAGCTGCACCACCCCTGGGCGGAGCCGCTCGCCGACGAGGCCGGCTTCGACGCCTGGTTCGGCCGCATCCTGACCGGCCCGCTGGTCGGGCTGATCGCCCGCGACGCCGCCACGGGCGAGATCGCCGGCGTGGTGAACGTGATCGAGATCGTCTACGGCAAGTTCTACCGCGGCGCCGTCCTCGGCTATTACGGCGTGGCCGGCATGGGCGGCCGCGGCCTGATGACCGAGTCGGTCCGTCTCGCCACCCGCCACGCCTTCGACGAGCTGGGCCTGCACCGGCTGGAGGCCAACATCCAGCCCGGCAACGCCCGCTCCATCGCCCTGGTCAAGCGCCTGGGCTTCCGCCGCGAAGGCCTCTCGCCGCGCTACCTGCGCATGGACGGCGACTGGCGCGACCACGAACGCTGGGCGCTGCTGGCCGACGAGGTTGCCTGAGCGTCCGGCTTCGGGACTGGCCGCACTCGTCCGCCGGCTCGTCCCCGAGGACGCGTCGGAGCTGCGCGAGTTGCGGCTGGAGGCGTTGCGGCTGCACCCCGGCGCGTTCGGCTCGACCCATGCAGTCGAGGCGGCCGAACCGGTCTCGGCATTCGCAGCGCGCATTGCGGGCGGCTGCATCTTCGGCGGCTTTATCGCCGGCCGGATGAGGGGCATGGCGGGGTTCAGCGTCGTGGACGCGGCACAGCTGCGGCACAAAGGCGTGCTGGGCGGCATGTACGTGCGCGAGTCGGCGCGGGGCAGCGGCTTGGCCGACGCCATCGTGCGCGCCGTGCTGACGCATGCCGCGGCGCGGGTCGAGCAGGTGCTCCTGACGGTCGCCGCGGACAATGGGCGCGCCATCCGGTTCTACCAGCGCCAGGGCTTCGTGGCTTACGGCACCGAGCCCCGGGCCCTCAAGGTGGGCGCGCGCTATCTGGACGAGCTGCTCATGGTCCACTTCATCCGTGCTCCAGTAGATCGGCCAGCGCCCCCGCCGCATGGAGCTTGAGCAAGGCCCCGGCGCTGCCGGCCTCGACCGCGCCCGGGGGGTCGATGGCATGCGAGCAGCGCGCCGTGTAGGAAAGGGCATAGGTCGCGGCGGCGACGATCTCCCGTCGCTCGGCCGCAGTGAAGGGCCGGCCGCGCGCCGTCTCGTAGTCGCGCACGAAGGCGGCAGCGGCCTCGGGCGAGGGAAAGGGCTCCGGCTCGTCGCCGTACCAGGTCATCGGGAAGGCGATGGCCGTCTTGCCGACGAAGGCGGTCTCGAGATCCACGCCTGCGCTGTCCCAGTCGTAGACGATGCAGACCTCCTCGCCCCGAAAGCGCAGGTTGCGAGCGCTCCAGTCCCAATGACCCACCACCCGCGGCCCTGCCGACGCGAGCAGGATCTCCCGGCTCGCCACGGCGATCGCCTCGATCCACTCGGCCCCTTGCCGGGTCGCCTCGAAGTCGAACAGCGCATTGTGCGGCGGGGGCCAGACGGCATCGGGCGGCGGCGGGCGTCGCAGGTCCGGCAGATGGCGCAGCGGCGCTGCCATCGCGATCAGCCGGGCCAGGGCCGACGCCATGGCGGCGCGGAGTGGAGGCGAGCGCGCGTTGCCGATGTCGCCCTCGTGCCGATATTCGTGGATCGCCGCATGGCCGGCCCCGAAGGGCCGTGGGCCCGCCAGCACCGCAGGGCAGGGAAAGCCGCGGGCGGCGAGGAACGACTGCACCTCGTGCGAGTCGCGCAGGAGTGCCGTGGAGGTGGCGGGCGTCCAGGCCTTGAAGAACACCCGTCGCTCGTCCGTCAGTGAGAGACCGAACGCGGCGCCGGTGCTGATCTCGGCGAAGTCGACGCTGACCACGCCGGCACCCAGCGCGCTGCGGCAATGGGCGTCGACACGGGCTGCGATCACGGCGGGGTCGTCCGTGCCCAGGATCGAGCGGGCAAGCAGACGCTCGGCCGGATCGGCCAGAGCGCGCAGCAGCGGCTCCGTGGCTGGCCGGCTCATCGGTACCTCCGAGCTGGGCTGCTCATGGTCAGGCCCATGGAATCGGGCAGCCGAGAATGTCGGCGGACGATCGACGCGTCTGTGGGCTGGCGCACAAGCCAGGATAACCCGTCCGACCTCTTTCGCGATCGGCCAGCTCGCGTGCTGCGGTTGGGATCGCCGCGATGAGGCCGCGAATCAGGCATCGCGGCGCCGATCCAGGGTAAGGACTTGTTCCTTTTGCAGCAGCTCCCGGAATGATCCGCTCCAGTGGGCGCCCGCGCCATCGACCGCGTGCTCGCAGCGTGCCGTGTAGGCGCGCAGATAGGTGACGGCGGCCTCGACCTCGCCGAGCTCGACGGAGGTAAAGGCAGTGACCCGCGCCGCCTCGTAGTCCCGCACGAAGCCCTCCACGTCGGCGGCTGTCGGGACGACGGGGTCGCCCAGTTCCCACGAGACCGAGAAGCTTGCGGCGGCCAAGCCAACGAGCAGCGTCTCGCGGTCGAGGAAGACCGCATCCCAGTCGTAGAGCACGGCGATGCCCTGCAGGCCCACGCGCATGTTCTTGGCACTCCAGTCGCGATGGCCGGCGACGAGCGGCCCGGCGGCCGCACGCATTGTGGCCAGCGCCGGCCGCGCCAGCTCATCGATCCATTCGGCGCCGCGCCCGGAACCAGCGAGGTCGAAGAGGGCATTGTGTGGGGTCGGCCAGAGTTCCGGCTCGGGCGGTGGCCGCCAGATGGGCAAGCCCGGCGGGATGCCCGCGGCCTGCGCCTCGGCGAGGAAATGGACCAGCCCTGCCGCCATCGTGCGGCGGACGCCCGGCAGGCGGGTGTCGGTGGGGTCGCCCGAGCGCTCGTAGGCCATGGCGACGGCCCAGCCCGCGCCGAGCTCGCTCAGCCCGGTCAAGGGTGCGGGTGCCGGATAGCCGCGGCGGGCCATGGCGGACTGCAGGGCGATCTGGCCGGCAAGTGCTACGTGGTCCGCGCCGGGTGGCCAGAGCTTGACGACGATCCGCGTTCCCTCTGCCCGCCGCACGGTGGCGACCGCACCGACGCCGAGCTCGATGGCGTCGACATGACTGGGTGCCAGGCCCTGCCGGGCCGCCCACGCCAGGATCGCTGCCTCGGCTGCCGTACGGTCGTCGGTGCCGAACAGGCTGCACGCCAGGATCCGGTCCGCCGCATCCGTCCAGTCAGGGCTCATGGCGGCGGTGCCATGGGATCGCCGATGGCCTTTTCCGGCGGGAACGCTATGTCGGGAGGCGAAGCAATCAAGAACGCGAGGGTGCCATGGCCGAGACCATCCGGGATCTGCTGCAGCCGCACGCCGCCGAGGCGCCCGCGATCCTGGCGCCGGAGCGGCCCACGCTCGGCTTCGGCGGCCTGCGCGAGCTGGCGGATGCGACGGTCGCCCGGCTCAATGCGCTCGGCATCGGCCGCGGCGATCGGGTGGCGATCGTGCTGCCGAACGGCCCGGAGATGGCGACCGCGTTCATTGCCGCCGCCTGCGGCGCCACCACCGCACCCCTGAATCCCGCCTATCGGGCCGAGGAGCTCGACTTCTATCTCTCCGACCTGCGTGCCAAGGCATTGATCGTGGCCGACGGCGAGAAGGGCCCGGCGGTCGAGGTGGCGCGCCGGCACAAGGCCGAGATCCTGCGGCTCAGCACGGCGCCCGACCAGCCGGCCGGCTGGTTCGAGCTTGCCGCCGAGGGCGGCGGCGACGCGCCGGTCGCCACGGGCGCTGCACGGGAGGACGACGAGGCGCTGGTGCTGCACACCTCGGGCACCACCTCCAGGCCCAAGATCGTGCCCCTGCTCCAGCGCAACCTCGCGGCTTCGGCCCGCCACATCCGCACCACGCTCGCGCTGACCCCCGCCGATCGCTGCCTCAACGTCATGCCGCTGTTCCACATCCATGGCCTGATCGCGGCCGTGACCTCCTCGCTCTCGGCCGGCGCCTCGATCTACTGCACCCCGGGCTTCAACGCGCTGCGCTTCTTCGCCTGGCTCGATGACACCAAGCCATCCTGGTACACGGCGGTCCCCACCATGCACCAGGCGATCCTGGCCCGGGCCGAGCGCAACCCGGAGGTCCTGGCGCGGGCGAAGTTGCGCTTCATCCGCTCCTCCTCCGCCTCGCTGCCGGCGCAGGTGATGCTGGAAGTGGAGAAGACTTTCGGCGCCCCGGTGATCGAGAGCTACGGCATGACCGAGGCCACCCACCAGATGGCCTCGAACCCGCTGCCGCCGGCGGCCAGAAAGCCGGGCTCGGTCGGCATCGCCGCCGGGCCGCTGGTGCGGGTCTGCGACGACGCCGACAGCTTCCTGTCCGCCGGTGCCGAAGGTGAGGTGGTGATCTCCGGCCCCAACGTGACCCCCGGCTACGAGGCCAACCCGGACGCCAACCTCAAGGCGTTCTTCGAGGCCGAGGGCCGGCGCTGGTTCCGCACCGGCGACCAGGGGGTGCTGGATGATGAGGGCTATTTGCGGATTACCGGGCGGCTGAAGGAGATCATCAATCGCGGTGGCGAGAAGGTGAGCCCGCTCGAGGTCGACGACGTGCTCATGGACCACCCCGCCATCGCCCAGGTGGTCACCTTCGCCATGCCGCACGACAAGCTCGGCGAGGAGGTCGCCTGTGCCGTCGTGCTGCGCGAGGGTATGGTAGTGGTCGAGCATGAGGTCCGGACTTTCGCCGCCGGCCGGCTCGCCGACTTCAAGGTGCCGCGCAAGGTGGTGATCCTCGAGGAGATCCCGAAGGGCGCCACCGGCAAGCTGCAGCGGATCGGGCTGGCGCAGAAGCTCGGCCTCGGCTGATGCGCATCTGCATCTATGGTGCCGGGGCCATCGGCGGGCTTCTGGGCGCGCGGCTGGCCAAGTCGGGTGCGGAAGTCTCGCTGATCGCGCGTGGCCCGCACCTGACGGCCATGCGCGAGCGCGGCCTCACCCTGCGCGCCGCCGAGGAGAGCTTTACCGTCCCCGTCACCGCCACCGACGACCCCGCGACGCTCGGCCCGCAGGACTATGTCGTGGTCACGCTCAAGGCCCATCAGGTGCCGGGCGTGGTGCAGCCGATACAGCCTCTGCTCGATGGCGACACCGCGGTGGTGATGGCCGTGAACGGCGTGCCCTGGTGGTACTTCCACGGCCTGGGTGGCCCGTACGAGGGCCGCCGCCTGCCCAGCGTCGACCCCGGCGACGCGCAGTGGAACGGCATCGGTCCAGCACGGGTGATCGGCTGCGTCGTCTACCCCGCGGCGGAGGTGCCCGAGCCCGGCGTGATCGAGCTGATCGAGGGCGACCGGTTCACTCTCGGCGAGCCTTCCGGCGCGAAGACCCCGCGTGTCGAGCGCCTCTCGCAGGCGCTGATCGCGGCCGGTCTCAAGGCGCCCATCCGCGCCAAGATCCGCGACGAGATCTGGGTCAAGCTCTGGGGCAACCTCTCCTTCAACCCGATCAGCGCGCTCACCTGCGCCAACCTCGATGTGATCTGCACCGACCCCGGCACCCGGGCGCTGGCCCGCGCCATGATGGTGGAGGCGCAGACGATCGCCGAGAAGCTGGGCGTGCGCTTCCCCATCTCCGTCGACAAGCGCCTGGACGGCGGCGCTGCCGTCGGCGCCCACAAGACCTCGATGCTCCAGGACCTGGAGCGCAGCCGCCCGATGGAGATCGACGCCCTGGTCACCGCGGTCCACGACATGGGCCGCCTGGTCGAGGTGCCGACCCCGGCGATCGACGCCGTTCTGGCGCTGGTGCGCCTGCGGGCGCGGATCGCCGGCTGCTACGGTTGAGCCCCGGACCCAGCCATCGGCTCAGTTGTCGACGATCACCCGGACGGAGGCGCTGCCCGACCGGCCCTCGGCGTCGAAGACCCGCAGCCGGAGCAGATGCTCGCCGTTGCTCAGGCTGGTCGTGTTCCAGCGATTGTGGTCACCGCCGATATGGTAGTGGCTCGCGGTGTTGATGTCCGTATAGCGGACCTTGCCGTCGATCTCGAACTGGGCTCGCACCGTGCTTGGAAGACCGTCGCCGAAGAACTCGGCGTTGCGACCCGACACGGTGGCACCGTTTCTCGGAGCGCTGATCACCGCTCGCGGTGATCCCGCCGGTCGGTCGTCGTCGCGCGCGGTCGCGACGACCTTGAAGGTCGGACCGCCCGTCAAGGTCAGGCGCACGGTGGCGCCGTCGTCGGATAGGTCCGAATCTTGTGCTGCCCGGATGGTGATCGGGGCACCTTTGTCCCAATTGTCGGGAGTGAGGGTCAGCTTGGCGGGCGACACGCTCACCGACGAGTCGCTGAGAAAGAGGTTGGTCACGATCTCCCGCGGCCCGAGCGGTTCGCGGGCCAGCCTGACCATGACCTTGACCTCCCCGCCCTCTGGAACGTCGACACGCTCGCTCGACACCACGATCGCCTGGGCGGTGGCGCCGCTGTAGGCGATGCGCCGCGCCTGGCCGCTATTGCGCTCCAGATACCAGAGCGACCCGCCGCGCCCGACCTTGAGGTCGACCGGGCCGTCGAGCCCGGTCTGGAACTGGGTCACGCGCTCGGGCGCCGCCGGATCCAAGACGTAGATCCAGCCGCCGCAATAGTCAGCGAAGAAGTACTTGCCGAGATAGGAGGCCGGATAGCTGATGGTGTCCGGCCCGTAGAAGGCGCCGCCGGTTATGGCGCAACCGGCGGGATGGCCGCCCGAATGGCGGTAGGCGAACAGCGGCGCCGTGATCCCGGCAGCCGCGGTGGGCCCCTCATGGTTCGGCCAGCCATAGTTCCGTCCGGCACCGCCGCGGTTGATCTCCTCCCAGGTCTGCTGGCCCACGTCGTTGATAAGCATGCCGGTTCCGGTCGAACGAAATGCGAACGTGAAGGGATTGCGCAGGCCGATCGCCCAGATGGCACGATAGACCCCAGTCGTCGTGCCGCCCTTGCCGCCGAACGTTCGGGGATTGTCGGAGGGGATGGAACCGTCGGGATTCAGGCGCAGGATCTTGCCGAGACGGTTGGTGAGCGACTGCGCGTTGGCCCCGTTGGCATTCTCGCCGACCGCGACATAGAGCTTGCCGTCATTGCCGAAATGGAGTGCGCCGCCATTGTGGTTGGTGGCACTCGACAGCGGGTCGAGATCGAGAATGGTCTTGGCGCTACCCGACAGCGCCTTGTCGCCCGCGGCGCGGAACCGGGTGATGCGGTTGTGGGCCGGCGAGCCCGGCACCGTGTGATAGACGTAGACATACCCGTTGCTGGCGAAGTTCGGGCCGAAGGCGATCCCGAGGAGACCGCGCTCGCCGCGGGCGTCGACAGTCAGTTGCACGAACGGCTCGGCCAGCAGCCGGCCGCCCTTGATCACCCGCACAGCGCCGCCCTGCTCGGTGACGAACATCCGGTTGTCGGGCGCGAACGCCATCGCGGTTGGTGCTCGCAGACCGCCGGCCACCAGCTCGTCGACGAAGCCCGGCGGCAAGGCGAGCGCCGCGGGGCACCCGCCGGCGAACATGAGCGCCGACACCACCAAGGTGATTCGCCGCGCGACTCCTGCCATCTTGGACATCCTGCTTCCTCCCCACGCCTATCGATGTCGACGGCCTGCGCCGCAGCTCATTCCAGAGTTAATCGGGTCAACGCGTAACCATCGCTAAGGTTACATTAAAACTGTGCTCCTCGGGTACCGGATAGCCGACCGGCCGGCCGGGCGTATTCCCGCGCGCCTCCGCGCAGGATCTCGCGGCGAAGGCGACCGAATCCGGGCATGCTCGCATGGCGCCGTCTGGCATGAACCGTGCAGCGACGGCCTGTGCGACGGGCGGGCCGGAATGGGGTCCGCCTCCTAGCCGAGCGGGCCCGCAGGGATGAGCAACGAGCTACGTGCTGCTTCGGGCGGCGCCCTCTCCCCGGCGGCACCGGCGCGGCGGTCCGAGCGCCGCATCGGGCTCGTCGCCTGGTTCCTGCTGCTCAGCCTGCTGTCGGTCAGCGTGGTCAGCGTCTCAGCCGCCATGCTGCTCGCCCGCTTCATGACCGACCGCTTCCTGCAGCTCGACGTGCGCCTCACCACCGAGTTCGCCAACCATCTGTTCGCGTTCGAAGGTGCCGACGACGCCTTCGCCCACACGGTGGAGACGCCGGTGCCGCCGTCTCTGGCGCGCTTCTTCGCCCAGGTCGGCAACATGCCGGACGTCCTCCGCGCCAACATCTATCTGCTCGACGGCACCGTGCTCTGGTCGAGCGACCGCTCCATCGTCGGCGCCCGTTTCGACGACAATGACGAGCTCGCCGAGGCCGCGGCCGGCACGCCGCAGGCCGAGATCGGCACCATCAGCGAGGACGACAAGGACGAGCACGTCAATCTCGGCGTGCCCGGCACCCGCTTCGTCGAGAACTACCTGCCGATGCATCAGGACGGCGACCCGCGCCGGCCGGTGATCGCCGTGGCCGAGATCTATCGGACGCCGCAGGAACTGCTGACCAACATCCGCAGCGGCCAGCGCCTCGTCTTCTCCGGCGCGGCGCTGGGCGCCCTGCTGATCATCGCCGCCTTGGTTTCGCTAGTGGTCTATGCGGACCGCGTCATTCGCCGCCAGGCCTCGGCCATCGCCGACAGCGAGCGGCTGGCGACCGCGGGCGAGATGGCGGCGGCCGTCGCCCACGGCCTGCGCAATCCGCTGGCGGCGATCCGCTCCTCTGCCGAGCTCGCCCTGCGCCTGCGCTCGCCGGAACGGACCGTGCCGCTGCTCGACGACATTGTCCTCCAGTCGGATCGCCTCGAGCATTGGGTGCGGCAATATCTCACCGCCGCCGAGCCGCAGTCCGCCGACCGCTGCGGCGACCTCCCCGCGGCGCTCGCCGCAGTCCGGGCAAGTCTCGCCAGCGAGCTGGAGAGGCAGGGGATCGAATGGGAGGAGGCGCTGGCGCCCGATCTGCCGCCACTCGCGATCGGCAGCGCGCTGCTGGAGCAGATCCTGACCGGGGTCGCCACCAATGCGGTGCAGGCCATGCCGGACGGCGGCAAGGTGCGCATCTCCGCCAGGCTCGCGGCCGGGGCGGTGGCGCTGAAGCTCGTCGACACCGGCTGCGGTATGACCGCGGAGCAGCTGCGCCGGGCGTTCGAGCCGTTCACCACCTCCAAGCAGACCGGCCTCGGCCTCGGCTTGGCGCTGACGCGTCGCATCCTCTCGCGGCACCGCGGCCGCATCACCCTGGAGAGTACAGCCGGGCGCGGTACCACGGTGTCGCTCAGCCTGCCTATCGCGTCATGATCCACCCATCCCTGTCCTACGATGTCCTGGTGATCGACGACGAGCTGTCGTTGGCGCGGAACATCAAGGAGTATCTGGAGGTCGATGGCCTGGAAGCTGACGTCTGCTGCGACGGCGAGGCGGGGATCGAGCTTTTCGCCGAGCGCGTGCACTCCGTCGTGGTGCTCGACCTGCGCCTGCCCGGCATGGATGGGTTCGCCGTGCTGGCACGGCTGCGCGAGCTGGAGCCGGCGGTGAAGGTGATCATCATCTCCGCGCACGGCACCGACGAGACCGGTGTGGCGGCACTGGCGGCCGGTGCCTACGACTATCTGCGCAAGCCCCTGGTGCTCAGGGACCTGGGTCGCCTCGTCATTCAGGCCCGGGCGGAGGCGGCGCGGCCGTGGCCTACGGCGCGCTGATCGTCGAGGACGAGGCGTCGATCGCCCGCAACATCAAGGACTACCTGGCGGTCGAGGGCTTCGATTCGCGCGTCTGCGGCGACGGCGAGACGGCGCTGGCGATGCTCGACAATTTCCGCCCGGACATCGTCATTCTCGACATGCGTCTGCCCGGCATGGACGGGCTGGCCCTGCTGCGCCAGCTGCGCCAGCGCGATGCCGGCCTGAAGGTGGTGATGCTCACCGCCCACGGCAGCGTGCAGACGGCGGTCGAGGCGATGAAGGCTGGCGCCTACGAGTATCTGACCAAGCCCGTGGTGCTAAGCGAGCTGCGGCGGGTCGCCGAGCGGGCGCTGCAGGACGATCGCACCGAGGGCGTGCTCAGCTACTACCGGCGCCGCGAGGGCGGCGGCATCGACGCCCTGCTCGGCGACAGCCCGGCGATGAGCGGTCTGCGCGAGCGCATCGCGAAGCTGCTCGATGCCGAGGCCTCGATGCAGGCGGCACCACCGCCGGTGCTGATCGGCGGCGAGACCGGTACCGGCAAGGAGCTGATCGCCCGCGCGCTCCACTTCGACGGGCCGCGTGCCGGCGGCCCGTTCATCGAGCTGAACTGCGCGGCGCTGCCGACCGCTCTGGTCGAGGGCGAGCTGTTCGGCCACGAGCGGGGTGCGTTCACCGACGCGCGCGAGAAGCGGATCGGCCTGATCGAGGCGGCGAGCGGCGGGACGCTGTTCCTGGACGAGGTCGGCGAGCTCGACCTGTCGCTGCAGGCCAAGCTGTTGCGGGTGCTGGAGAGCCGGACCGTGCGGCGTCTCGGCGCCGTCCGCGAGCGGCCCGTCGACGTCCGCGTGGTGGCCGCCACCAACCGGCATCTGCGCGAGCTGGTCGATGCGGGCCGGTTCCGGGCCGATCTGTTCTTCCGTCTGTCGATCATCGGCCTGACCGCGCCGCCGCTGCGCGAGCGTGGCGAGGACGTGCTGCTGCTGGCGCGGCATTTCCTGCAGCTGCACGCCCGCGCCTATGGCCGCCCGGCGCCGCAGCTGACGGGTGCCGCCGGCGCGCGCCTGCTGGCGCACGACTGGCCGGGCAATGTCCGCGAGCTGCGCAACCTGCTGGAGCAGCTCGTCGTGTTCTCGGGAGGCGGCGATCTCGGTGCCGAAGCATTGCCGCTGCCGGGCGGCCCTGTCGTGACCGCCGCGCCCGCGACCTTCCAGCTACCTTCCGAGGGCGTCGATCTCGAAGACATCGAGCGCAGCCTCACGCTGCAGGCCCTGGAGCGGACCGGCTGGAACATGACCCATGCCGGCCGGCTGCTCGGTTTGTCGCGCGATGCCATGCGCTATCGCGTTGAAAAGTTCCGGTTGCGTTCGGACGAGGATGATCGCGAGAGAAAGTAGAAATAGAACCAATCATTTGATTTCCGAATATGATTTTCTATCTATGATAGTATAATTCTCGCATGCTCCTACGCGCGCAAAGATAGCAAGCGTATTTTTCCTGAGAATGACCGCGAGAAAACTCTTAGCGCTGCGTAAAAACACTCGTTGACCTCTCAGCAGGAAACATATTGGAGTGCGCAGCCTCGTCCGACTGGCCATGTTGACCTGTTGGCATGCTTCATGCATATGATATCGGCGAACGGGCTATTGATCTTCTTCAATACAACGGCGGGCCATCATCCTCGTTGTTGAAGAATATCTCTAGCCTCAACAACCTGGCCGTGAGCCAGCAAAGTATTGGGCGGAAAAGATGCGTAGAGCCGAGTTTCTGCGCGCGGGCGCTGCCGTCCTTGCGGGCGGCATGATCGGGACGACGCTCGTCGGCACGCGGCCGGCGGCGGCCTCCGGGCCCGCGATCCCCAACGTCCCGGTGATTGACCAGTCGGGGAAGCGACTGCGATTTTATGATGACTTGATCCGCGACCGGGCGGTGATGCTCAACTTCTTCTACACCGGCTGCGGCCAGACCTGCCCGCTGGTGACCCAGAACCTGCGTGAGGTCCAGGACCGGCTGGCGGACCGCATGGGCCGCGACATCTTCATGATCTCGGTCTCGCTGCGGCCCGAGGTCGAGACGCCGGCCATCCTGCGCGAATACGCCGACGACTGGCAGGTGCGGCCCGGCTGGAGCTTCCTCACCGGCCGCTTGGTCGATCTGGACCGGCTGCGGCGCGAGCTGGGCTTTGCCGACACCGATCCGGCCTACGCCAACGATCCGGACAGCCACACCGGCATGGTCCGCTTCGGCAACGACCGGCTGCAGCGCTGGAGCAGCACCGCCGGCCTCGGCCGCCCCATCTGGATCGCCAAGACCGTCACCAGCCTCGCCGACATGGGCTGAGCACACACGCGGGGACATGCATCATGATCAGTCTTGATCGCGACACGCGTCGCGCCCTCGAGCTGCGCGCGCAGCTCGATGCGGCCAAGCTCGGCCGCCGCGAGCTGGCGAAGCTCGGCCTCGTCGCCGGCGGCTCCGCCTGGGCGCAGGGCGCCTCGCTCCGCAAGGCCATCGCCGCCACCGTGCCGGTGGCCAAACTGACCGCCTGGAAATATCCGCTGCCGATGCCGCCGGTCTGCCAGACGCGTGGCGGCTACGACTACGAGCATGCCGACCACCAGCACTCGAACCGCTGGGACGCGGCGCAGAGCCGCTGCTACGACCTCGACATCGTCGAGCACGATCACAAGTTCCACGGCGATCTGCCGGCGAGCAAGGTCTGGAGCTTCGAGGGCACTTTCGGCGGACCCCTGGTCGACGCGCGCTATGGCCAGGCCTTCTGCCTGCGCTTCGACAACAAGCTGCCCGCCGATCACGTCGGCTACGCGCAGCCCGAGCCGACCACCCATCTCCACAACTTCCACACCGCGAGCGAGAGTGACGGCGGGCCGTGGAACTGGCTGCGCCCCGGCAAGTCGCGCGTGCAGCACTACTGCATGGCGCGCGCCGGCTTCGCCGATCCGATGGGCGGCGCCAACCCGCACTATCGCGACACCACCGGCCAGTCGCGTACCGGCAGCTGGTGGGCCGAGGACGGCACCGGCGACATTCGCGAGACCTTGACCACGCTGTTCGCGCACGATCACCGGCCCGAGTTCACGGCCCCGAATCTCTACAAGGGCCTGTTCATGATGGTCCGGGCCTTCGACCAGGACGACACCGGCGACGAGACCACCGGCTGGCGCCTGCCGAGCGGCGAGTACGACGTGCCGTTGCTGCTGCAGGACAAGCAGATCGTCGCCGAGACCGGCGAGATGACCTTCAATCAGTTCGCCGTGGACGGCTTCCTCGGCAACTATCTCACCGTCAACGGCGGCTACAAGTCCTACATGGAGGTCGAGCCGCGCGCCTACCGGTTCCGCATCCTGAATGGTGGGCCGTCGCGCTTCTACCGGTGCGTCTTCCGTACCGGCGGCAAGAACGTGCCGTTCGCCGAGATCACCCGCAGCGGCAACTTCCTCCCAGTGCCGAACAAGGGCCTGACGAACATCGATGTCTGGGTAGCCGAGCGCAACGACATCATCCTCGACTTCAGCGCGTTCCCCGAAGGCACCCAGATCATCATGAGCAACACGCTCATGATGCGCGAGGACGGCCGCGGCGAGCAGACCGGCCAGAGCCTGAACCCGGACAGCCCGGACAATCAGATGCTCAAGTTCATCGTTCGCCGGAAGAAGCCGAGTTATCCCAAGTTCACGCTGCCCGCCTACTTCCGGCCGCTGCCGCCGCTGCCCGACCTCACCAATCTGCCGCGCAAGACCTTCAAGCTCGAGCGCAAGAACGGGCAGTGGTCGATCAACGGTCGCTTCTGGGACCCCGACTTCGACCACGAGAATGCCGAGGACGGCTTCTCGCCCAACGTCATCACCCGCGACACCGCCGAGCTGTGGACGCTCGATAGCTCCTCCGGCGGCTGGGATCATCCCCTGCACATCCACTTCGAGGAGGGTCTGATCATCCGCAGCAACGGGTCCACGGTTCCCGAGAGCAAGCGCTACCGCACCGACATCTACCGGATGCGGCAGAACAAGCTCGAGATCGTCCTACGCTTCCGTGACTTCCCGCAGAGTAACTTCAGAAGCTCGCACGAGCAGGCGGAGAACACGCGGGAAGATCCCGGCCGCTACGTCATGCACTGCCACAATGTCGTGCATGAGGACCATGCCATGATGGCCACATGGAGCATCCGGCCGCCTCCGGGCGCCTGATCGAAATCTTCCGCTTCACTTCTTGATCGTCGTGCGGGCCGGGCGAGCCATGGGGCCGCCCCGCCCGAGGAGGTAAGTCATGTCCACTCGTCTTCTCTGCGGTGTCTCGGGCCTGGCGCTTGCCTGCGCCGCCTTCGCCGCTCCGGCCAGCGCCCAGCTCGCCGACGTGTCGATCGAAGGGCCGATCCAGAGCGTGACGCCGTTTGCCGCCCCGGTGGGCGACACCATCGGCACCCGCGCCGTCAACGTCGTCGGCGAGATGCGGGTGATGGGCGTCCTGGTGAAGGTGCTCGACACCACGCCGGTGCACACGCCGACCAACGAGCACGTCACCCTGGGCGAGCTCGCCGATGGCCCGCTGCCCGGGCGCAGCGGACCCGGCTTCATCGACGGCACCGCGATCGTCACCGGTGACAGCCTGGCGGGCGTGCTCTACGCGACCGACGTCTTCACCGACTTTGCCGAGCATGTGATCGTCGGCGAGGCCACGGGCATCGCCGAGGACGATGAGCTCGTCACGCGTGCCACGGTCAACAAGACGATCATCCAGGCCTTGACCGATCCGCGCATGCCGGCCGGGCCGCCGATCAACTCTTTCGGCTTTTCCATCGACCCGACCAACATCGCCGAAGGCAGTCTCGTCGCTGCCGAAGGCTACTATGCCAACAATCGCCTCTACTATCACAATCTGGAAGCCGACGCGGGCGCCCTGATCAACCCCTCCGTTGCCGAGGTGAGCGTCCTCCGCGCACAGTGCCGGATCCGCGGCCGCAACCGCGACGAGCTCGAGGTACGCGGTGGGACGCACACCCCCGCCAACGGCCGGGTCACCATCCAGCGGCTGGTGCCGAACCCGAACCCGTTGCTCGCCGGCACCTGGCAAAACGTCGCCCCCATCAACATCGCGCCGGTCGTCGACACGACGGTGACCCCGCAACAGGGGCTCTATCGCTACAACGCCGCGAACCTCAATCTCGGCGCGGTCTGCCCGGCGCAGATCCGGGCGATCATGCGGGCGACGGCCAACGGGCCGATCCTAGCCACCTCCGACCCGTTCACGCCCGACTCGCGCTGAGCGGCGGCGGAGCGCCGGGCTCGGACCCGGCCCCGGCGCTCCGCGTTCCCAACGCCTCGAGCTCGCACCAAAAAGGAACGACCATGCTCGCGAGATGCGCCGTCGCTTTGGCGCTGGCCAGCGTGTTGCCCACCTTTGCCCAGGCCAAGGACGGTGAGGACGACAGTGGCCACAGCATTGCTGTCGCGGCCGCCGGCTGCACCGAGCTCCCCTCGGCCGCCGGTGCGCCGTCGGCCCGCGCCGGCGGCGCCTTCACCGTCGGCGGCGGTGCCGCGGCGAGCCTGATCTGCACCTTCCCGACCGACGAGCTCGACCGCTCCTCGGACAGCTCGCCGAAGCCGGTCACCTTCCAGATCGCCTATCTCGACAGCGACGGCCCGGGCGCCGGCCTGGTCGCCGTCGAGCTGGTCCGCACCTCCCTCTCGACCGACCCCGCGGGCCACCTCGACAGCATCGTCTGCGCCTGGAGCAGCGCCGCCGGCGGCCCGATCGTCGCCACCACGGCCAGCCTCACCTGCAACGACGGCATCGCCGAGGGTGCGTTCTACCACCTGCGCGTCGGCCTGGCCTCCGCCCCCGGCAGCACCGCATCCTTCGTCGGGGTCATCGCCACCCGCTGAGCCGCGGCCTCAGGCCGCCTGGTCGACTGCTACCCAGGCCCGGCGCTCGGCACTCTCCAGAACCGCGTCGCACACCGCCTCGATCGCCCAGCCCTCGCGGAAGTCGGGCTTGAGCGGCCGGTCGGTGGCGATCGCCTCGAGCAGGCCGGCCACCTCGATCACCTTCAGATCGTTGAAGCCGATGCCGTGCCCCGGTGCCGGCGTGAACTTGCCGTACTCGCCGTGATAGGGGCCGCAATAGACGATGCGGTAGCCATTGTCGTCCTTGCGCGCGCCGGAGCGGAACAGCTCGAACTCGTTGAACCGCTCCTGCCGGTAGCGCACGCCGGCCAGAGTGCCGTAGAGCTCGAAGTCCGGCCCGTTTTTGCGGCCCCAGGCGGTGCGGCTGGTGACCATGCTGCCGATCACGCCGCTGGCGAAGCGGAACAGGCAGTGGGCGATGTCCTCGTTCTCGACCTTGCGCATCTCCGAGGGCTGATCGATGCGGGCGAACTGGAGGTCGCCGCCAGGGGGTGCCACCGCCCGCTCGGGCACCACCATCGCCGTCTCGCCCAGCACCTCGGTGATCGGCCCGCCGAGGAAGCGGGCGAGGCTGATCGCATGGCTGCCGAGGTCACCCAAGGCCCCGCTGCCCGCCTTGGCGCGCTCGCAGCGCCAGGAGAACGGCACGGCCGGGTCGGCCATGTAGTCCTCCTCGAACGCGCAGCGCAGATAGGTCAGCGTGCCGAGCTCGCCCTCGTCGAGCAGCTTCTTGACGTGGCGGATCGCGGGCGAGCACAGATAGTTGTAGCCCACCATCGTCCGCACCCCCGCCGCCTCGGCCGCGAGCGTCAGCTCGCGCGCGTCGGCGGCGGTGAGCGCCAGCGGCTTCTCGCAGTAGACGTGCTTGCCCGCCGCGATCGCCGCCAGCGCCATCTCCTTGTGCAGGATGTTGGGCGCGGTGATCGACACGATCTCGACCGCGGGATCGCTGACCAGCGACCGCCAGTCGCCGGTGGCACGCGCGAACCCGAAGCGGTCGCGCGCCCGCTCCGCCGCCGGCGCGTTGACGTCGGCCACCACCGCCAGCCGCGGCCGCAGCTTGGGCTGGAACAGCGGCGCCACGGCGGTGAAGGCGAGGGCGTGGCACTCGCCCATGAAGCCCGTGCCGATGATGCCGACGCCGATCTCCGCCATCCCTGTCTCCCGCTACCGGATGCCTTGCTTGGCGAGCTCGATCACGCTCGCGGCGTCGGCTTTGGTAACGAAGCCGGGACCGGTCGGATAGTCCGCCAGCGGCTGCAGCTTGTAGCGGTGCAGGAGGTCGAGCATCACGACCGGCATGTAGCCCATCAGATATTGCTGGGCGTCGATGCCCCATTCCATCTTGCCGTCGACGATCGCCTGCAGCACGCCGGGCGACAGGTCGAAGGTGCCGATCTTGAGCTTGCCGACCAGGTCCAGCTCCTCGGCCGCGGCCAGCGCGGGCTCGGCGGCGGTGGTGGCGCCGCAGGCGATCAGGAACTCGGTGTCGGGGTTGGTGCGGAGATAGGCCGAGATGCGGCCCTTCATGTCCGTGGGATCGATCGAGCCGGCCACCACCGGCACCTCGTGGCCGAGACCCTTGGCGAAGCCGGCGCAGCGGTCGTCGAGGCTGGTGTTGCCGACCTCCTGGTTCAAGCACGCCGCCTTGGTCACCCCCAGCTTGGCCGTACGCTCGCCGGCGGCGACCCCGGCCTCGTATTCCGACTGGCCGAGATAGAGCAGGCCGCCCAGCTCGCGGGTCAGCTTGGCACCGCCCGAATCGATCACGATCACCGGGATGCCGGCCTCGGTCGCGCGCTTGACCGACGGGCCGAGCGCGTCGGCGTCGGGGATCGAGACCACGATCCCGTCCGGGGCGCTCGCCACCGCGGCATCCACGAGCTGCGCCATCTGCACCATGTCGAAGGTGTCGGGCGAGCGATAGTCGACGTTCGCACCCTGGATCTTCGCCGCCGCGTCGACCCCGTTCTTGACCACCGACCAGTAGGGGTCGGCCGCCTGGCCGTGGGTGATCACCGCGATCCTGGTCGGCGCATCCTGCGCCGGGGCCTGCGACGAAGTCAGAGCCGCGGCGCCGGCGAGCAGTAGCCCCGCCAGCAGGCGGCGCGAGAGGACTGGCATTGTCGGTCTCCCCGTTTCCATGCGGGTTCTCGTGACCCGTGATCCGACCTTATCAGCACCGTCTCGGATTGCCATCGCCCGGTCTTTACAGCTTGACCTATCCATGGATGCTCCCGCGGCGGGGCAGGGAGGCGCCCCCGACGAAAGGCGAGCGATGACCGTCCTGCGAACCGGCGTGATCGGCGCCGGCATGATCGCCCAGATCGAGCACATCCCGAATCTCCTGCGCCTGACCGATCGCTTCGCGCTCGCGGGCGTCTGCGACCCCTCGCCGGCGTCCCGCGCCTTCGTCGGCGCGACCTTCGGCGTCCCCGCGGTCGCGACCGTCGAGGAGCTGCTCGCCCGGCCGCTCGACGCCGTGGTCGTGGCCTCGCCCGACGCCCTGCATCTGGAGCATGTCCTGGCCGCCTTTGCCCGCGGCCTGCATGTGCTGTGCGAGAAGCCGCTCTGCTACGGCACCGCCGACATCGATCGGTTAATAGCGGCCCGCGATCGCGCCGGCCGCGTGGGCCAGGTCGCCTACATGAAGCGCTTCGACCCCAGCTACGAGGCGGCGCTGCGCCTGCAGCCGGAAAGCGCGGAGCGGCTGCGCTACGTCTCGGTCGAGGTCAACGACCCGGACGCCTGGCCGTTCGTCGGCCATCACCGGCACCGGCGCGAGGCCGACGTCGCCCCCGAGCTGGTCGAGCGGGTCCGCGCCCTGCAGCGCGAGCAGGTCGCGCGCGCCGTCGCCGCCCCGCTCGCCGGCGACCTGTTCACCGGCTTCACCGCCGCCTACTGCTCCAGCCTGGTCCACGACGTGAACGCCGTGCACGGCCTGCTCGACGCCCTGGCCGTCCCCGAGGGCGAGGTCGTCGGCGCGCAGCTGTTCGCGGGTGGCGACGGCGGCCTCGGCACCGTCCGGCTGCTCGACGGCCGGGCGGTCTGGAGCATGGTCCATCTCACCGTGCCGCGCCTCGCCGACTATCGCGAGCGGATCGCGCTCTACTTCGACGACGCCATGCTGGAGCTGGTGTTCCCCTCGCCCTGGCTGAACAATCAGCCGACCGAGCTGCGCCTGCGCCGGTCGGACGGTCTAGTGCTGCAGACGACCGAGACCCGCTCGGGGTTCGAGGAGGCCTATATCCGCGAGCTGGAGGGCTTCTGGTCGGCGGTGGTCGAAGGCACGCCCGTGCGCACCCCCTTCGAGCAGGCGCGTCGCGACCAGGCCCTGCTCTGCGCGCTCGCCTGCCGCGCGGCGGGGGCCGCCTGATGCGCGCCGCCATCGTCGGCAGCGGCGGCATCGCCCGCATCCACGCCCGGCTGATCCGCGAGCTCGGCGGCGAGGTCGTGGCCGTCTGCGGCCGGACGCTGGAGGGTGCCGCGGCCTTGGGCTGCGGTGCCGCCTACGACGATCTCGCCGCCATGCTGGCCGCCGCCCGGCCCGAGGTCGTGCATGTCTGCACGCCCAACCATCTGCACGCCGAGCAGGCGATCGCGGCCTTCGCCGCCGGCGCCCACGTGCTGTGCGAGAAGCCCCTCGCCACCAGCAGCGCCGATGCGCGCCGGATGATCGGCGCCGCCACGGCCGCCGGCCGGCTGGGTGCGGTCGCATACTGCTATCGCGGCTATCCGCTGCTGCGCGCCCTGCGCTGCGACGTGGCCGCCGGTCGGTTCGGCCGGCTGCGCCGAATCGGCGGGCTCTACCTCTCGCAGGACGTGTTCGCGGCCGAAAAGTATCAGTGGCACTTCACGCCGGGCACCGTCGGCACTTCCTACGCGCTGATGGACTATGGCGTGCATTGGCTCGACCTCGCCGAGTTCGCCACCGGCGAGCGGATCGTCGGCATCACTGCCCAGCTCTCCACCCACCAGTCGCGGCGCGTCTGGCGCGGCGGCCCGGGGCAGGGGCCGCGCCCGGCGGGCGAGCCCTTGCCGGATGGTGGCGTCGCGGTGCCCTTTGCGCTCGAGGACCAGGCCGACCTGCTGCTCCGCTTCGAAGGCGGCGCTGCCGGTGCTTTGACCGTGTCGGCCCTGTCGCCCGGCCACCCCAACCACATCGCCCTCTCCGTCGACGGCGATCTCGCCGGGTTCGACTGGCAGCAGGAGCAGCCCAACACCTGCCTGGAGCGGCGTCCCGGCGCGGTCACCGTTCGGCAGCGCGATCCTGACACGATGGACCCGGCCGACCAGTGGGCGACCATGACGCCGGCGGGCCATCCGGAGGGCTATCTCGACGCCTTCCGCAACGTCGTTGGCGAAGCCTGGCGCGCCATGCGCGGCGAGAGCGTGCCATATCCCAACTTCGCCGACGGCTTGCGCGGCGTGGAGCTGGTCGAGCAGGCGCTGGCGAGTGCGGCGGGGAGGCGAGGATGAGCGTGCGGCTCGGGATCAACCCGATCACCTGGACCAACGACGACGTGCCGGAGCTGGGCGGCGACACGCCGCTCGAGACCTGCCTCGCCGAGACTCGGCTCGCCGGCTATGCCGGCACCGAGCTCGGCGGCAAGTTCCCGCGCCGTAGTGCCGAGCTGCGCCCGATCCTGGAGCGCCACGGGCTCGCGCTCGTCTCCGGCTGGTACGACGGCCGCATCCTGGAGAAGGAGCCTGCCGTGGAATGGGACGCGGTGCTGCCGCACCTCACCCTCTTGCGCGACCTCGGCTGCCGGCACGTCGTCTACGCCGACACCTCGCGCCGGGCGGAGAACGACCTGTGGGGCCCGGTCTCGCGCCGACCGAAGCTCACCGCCGGGGACTGGCCCGCCTATGGCCGCAAGCTCACCGAGCTGGCCGAGCGGATGGCCGAGTTCGGCGTGGGGATGGCCTTCCACCACCACATGGGCACCATCGTCGAGAGCGACGAGGAGGTCGGCCTCTTGATGGCGCACACCGGCCGCGCCGTCGGCCTGCTCTACGACACCGGCCATTCGGCCTTCGCCGGCGGCGACCCCGTGGCCCTGGTCCGGCGCCACGTCGACCGGATCGTCCACGTCCATTGCAAGGACACACGGCCCGACATGCTGGCGCAGGCGCGCGCCGCCGACGCGAGCTTCATGCAGGCGGTGGTGGACGGCATCTTCACCGTCCCCGGCGACGGCAGCGTCGACTACCCTACCATCCTGAGGGTGCTGGCCGATCACGGCTACGCCGGCTGGCTGGTGGTCGAGGCCGAGCAGGACCCGGCCAAGGCCCACCCCCTGACCTACGCCAAAATGGGCTTCTGCAACCTCGCCCGCCTGGCGCTCCAGGCGGGCTTCACCGTGGCGCCCTGACCGCGCTCCCCGCTCTCAATGCTCGGCGAGCGGCGCCCCGCGGTGCAGGAACACGTCCCAATTGTCGTTCCGGTCGTCGGGCACGAGATTGTCCGCGCCCGAGCTGAACACGACGAAGCTGCCGTCGTGCGCGATGGCGACGTTGTCCTGGCTCGGCCCGTCGCCCTGTCGCCCATGCGAGTCGACGCTCACCCGGGCGGTGGTGTGGGTGGCCCGGTCGTGGACGAAGACGTCGTAGGTGCCGTTGGTATCGCCCGGCACCAGATTGTCGGCATAGGACGTGAACAGGACGAAGCGGCCGTCGCCGGAGATCCTGGGAAACAGGCTCGAGCTGTCGCCTTGCGTGCCGTCGGTCGCGACGCTCACGCGCTCCGTGCGCCCGGTCTTGCGGTCGAAGACGAAGATGTCGTCGTTCTCGTTGGTGTCGCCCGGCACCAGGTTGGTCGAGTTGGAATCGAAAGCGACGAAGCGCCCGTCGCCCGAGATCGCCGGGTCGCCCGCGCCGAAGTCGATCGGCCCGCCGTCCCTTCCGCGGCTGGCCAGCGTGTTCCGGCCGGTCTTGAGATTGCGCACGATGACGTTGGAGCGCCCGGTAAACCGGCGCTCGACGATATTGTCGGCGGCGGACGCGAACGCCAGAAACCGCCCGTCGTCTGATAGGCTGGGGCTGGCGGAGAAGCCGCCCCGGGCTTGCTGTCCGCCGACGCCCAGGCTCACCCGCGAGATCGTGCGGGCCACGCGGTCCAGCAGGAAGACGTCGAAATCGTGGTTGGTGTCGCCGGGCACCAGATTGCCGGCGTCCGAGTCGAACACGATGTAGCGGCCGCTGGCACTGATGTCGCAATCGAAAGTGACCCCGAGCGCCTGCCGGCCTTTGCTGTCGACGTTGATGCGGCTCAAGGTTCCCAGACGGCGATCGCGCAGGAAAATGTCGGTCTGCCGATTGGTGTCGCCCGGGACGAGATTGGTCGCAAACGACGGGAAGCACACGAACCGGCCATCGGCCGAGAGCTTGGCATTGAAGCTGCCATTGTTGCCTCGAACGCCTCCCACGCCAAGGCTGACCAGCTCCGTCCGCTCGTTCTGGAGGTCGCGCAGATATACGTCTTCCTCGACCGCCCGCGGACCCGGCACCAGATTGTTGGCGTCGGAGCTGAACGCGACCCAGCGGCCATTGGCCGAGATGTCGCTCGCCGGGCTGTAGCCATTGGCTTCCCGCCCGCCCGGGCCGAGATTGATCCGCACGGTCGGGTTTGCCGCGGCCGGCAGGGCGGCGAGCATGACGACAGCGCAGATGGTGGTGGATGCACGCAACATCTATGTACTCCAAAATAATCGTAAAAATTCAATATCGAATACTACGTTTCAGCGATGCCACAGTCAAGCGCGGCTGCGCCGCACACGTCGCCGCCGGACTGGTTGGCAGGCCTCGGACGACCCAGCCAAGGGCTCTCCTGTGACCTCGCCGGCGGTTTTCGACTGAGGCGTCTAAGCTGCTGCGGACATTGCGCAGCTGACGCGAGGGTGTATCATGAAAGGATAGTTGCGCGGCAAGCGATGCAATTGGAGACCAAGCATGTTTCGCCAAGCGGGAATAGTGCTCGCACTCGCATTGATCGTCGCGCCCGGGTGGGCCATGCCGGCTTGGTCTCATGGTACGACCGAGCGGGTCAGCGTCAGCTCGAGCGAAGCTCAGGGAAATGACGGCAGCGCTGCGCCGGCGATTTCCGCCGCTGGGCGCTTCGTCGCCTTCGATTCGGGCGCCACCAACCTGGTGCGGGGCGACACGAACGGCCGGCCGGACGTCTTTGTCCGCGACCGCCAGACTGGCAAGACCGAGCGGATGAGCATCAGCTCGAGCGGCTCCCAGAGCAATGGCGGCAGCATCGAGCCGGTGATCTCGGCGGACGGGCGCATTGTTGCATTCTGGTCGGACGCAGCCAACCTGGTGACTGGCGACACCAACAACAAGTACGACGTCTTTGCCCACGACCGCCAGACGGGCAAGACCGAGCGGATGAGCGTCAGCTCGAGCGGCGCCCAGAGCAATGGCTACAGCCTCAATCCGGCGATCTCGGCGGACGGGCGTTTCGTCGCGTTTCAGTCGGACGCCAACAACCTGGTGCCAGGCGATACCAACGGCGAGGACGACATCTTCGTCCATGATCGCCACACGAGCAAAACCCAGCGGGTGAGCATCAGCTCGGGCGGCGCCCAAGGCAATTGGTATAGCTGGAACCCGACGATCTCGGCGGACGGGCGCTACGTCGCGTTCGAGTCGGTAGCCAGCAACCTGGTGCCGGCCGATACCAATGGCACCATGGACATTTTCGTCCATGACCGTCAGACGGGACAGACCCGGCGGGTCAGCATCAGCTCGAGCGGTGCCCAGGGCAATGGCTACAGCACCGAACCGGCGATCTCTGCTGATGGGCGCTTTGTCAGTTTCAATTCCGATTCGAGCAATCTGGTCCCGGTCGATACCAACGGCTTCGACGACATCTTCGTCCATGACCGCCAGACGGGCAAAACCCAGCGGGTCAGCATCAGCTCGAGTGGCACCCAGGGCAATGACTTCAATTACGGCCCGACTCTTTCCGCGAACGGGCGCTTTGTCGCCTTCTATTCGCTGGCCACCAACCTCGTGCCTGGCGACACCAACGACGCCGCTGATGTCTTCGTGCATGACCGTCGGACGGGCACAACCCGGCGGGTCAGTCTCAACTCGAGCGGCGCTCAGGGCAACAGGGATAGTTTCAGTCAAGCAATCTCGGCTGACGGGCGCCTCTTCGCTTTTGTATCGTCCGCATCCAATCTGGCGCCGGGCGACTCCAACAATGTGGACGACATCTTTGTCCGCACTTTGATGCCATAGCTGATGACGCGGCTCTGCTGCAAATCCTGGCGCCGTTCGGTGGGATAGCCTCGCCAAGTCGGATTCCAAGGAGCACCATTTCGCGGGCGGGATCCTGCTTTGGGCGGTCAGGTGGTATTGCCGCTACGGGGCGAGCTATCGCGAGCTTCAAGAGATGAGCAACGCGCCCGAGATCGAGAGGCCAATCCGCTGACGGCGGCGCCGAACATGCTCGAACAGCTGGCGCCCCGGTTGTCCGATTATAGCGCTGGAAATTTCACCCTCGCGGACCTCGCCCTAGCCTGATGCAGCTCGGGACCGGGAGTGCCTATGCCTTCGACCTTCGATCTGATTGCACTGCTGCTTGTCGTTTCGGCGCTCCTCGGCTGGCTGAATCATCGCTATGTCCGCCTGCCGCACGCGACCGGATTGCTCGTCCTCGCCCTCTCGTTGCCCGACAACCCTTTCCGACCGCTGATCCTGAGCGCCACTTACGTGGTGGTCCTCTTCACCATCGTGATCCAGGGCACCACCCTCGGCCACGTCGCCCGCCGTACGTTTGCTTGCGACGATTGAAGCCAGCTCACCCAGCCTCCCCAACCGCGTCGGCCAGCACCCGCAGCCGCCGCCGGTCCTCCTCGATCGCGAGCACCGCCTCCGCGCGCGCCAACGCCAGGGCCGAATGCCGCTTCGCGTTCTCGGCATAGCCCTCGCCCCCGAGGCGGGCGAGGGTCGCGAAGGCCTCCTGCAGCCGCACGCCGACTTCGATCACCGAGGCGCCGTCGCGGGCGGTCGGAGTGAAGAGATCGTCGAAGAGGTCGGCGGTCTCGATCGGTGGGACGAAGACGCTTGGATAATCGACCTCCGTCCCCGCCGGCTCGTTCCAGAGCATGAGCAGCCGCACCGCCCGGCCGATCACGTCGATCGCGGTTCCGGGATCGTTGATCCCGGGCGACAGCGCCCGGCTGGCGATCTCGGAGAGGACGATGGCACCGAAGCGCGGGTCCTGGTCGTAGGAGCGCACGTCGCCGATCGAGAAGCACTCGCGGATGCGCTCCTCCTGATTCTCGGTGTCGACGCCTTCGGCAAAGGCGATCGGCCGCGTCGGATCGACGAACCGGCCGGGGATGTCGCTCAGATAGATCCGCCCGGAGCCCGCACCGGCGATCTTCGCGAGCGCCCCGGTATCGACGTGCTGAACAAATCCGACCTTGGAGCAGTAGATCGGCCGCGCGCCCTGCGGCACCAGGCCGGTCAACGCCTTCCCGCCGAGGCAGGGTTGCGCGCGGCGGGCCCGCATGGCGGCGGCCGCCGCCGCCTCGACCCGCTGGGTCGTCTCCGTCACCCGCCCGAGCCTCGCGAGATGGTCGATCCAGCGCAGAAGAGTCACGACGATCGCGACGATGACGACGATCGTCACGACGAAGAGCACCACCCGGCCGCGATCCCCGTAAGCGCCGGTCGTCAACATGACGATACCGACGAGGCTGAAGAGGAACGATCCGACGAAGGTCGAGAGGACGTTGTGGGTGGTGGTGTCCTCGATCACCAACTGCGTCGCGCGCGGCGTGACGTTGTTCGTAGCCGCCGAATAGGCCGAGACCATGGTGGAAAGCGAGAAGGTCGTCACCGCCAGCATCGAGGACGCGAGGATGCCGAGTATGTGGTCGACGGCATCCGCGCCGATCTTGGTCGGCACGTCGTCCGGGATGTAAGGGCTGACGACGACCGCCACCATCGCCGTCAGCACCGCGAGCAGCGAGAACAGGCTCGCCCGGACCCAAATGCGCCGCGTCGCCTGGCGCAGCATCCAAAGCCAGCGTGAGGTCATGCCCGCTCGCCGTTGCCCACCGGCGCGGGCCCACCATCGGCAAGCTCGCGCTTCGGCCGCGGCTGGTCGCCCTCCGCCCGGCGCGGCCAGCCTTCGCGCTGCTGGCCGCGCTTGCCGTCGACCTCTTCGGTCTGATCGTGCAGAAGCAGCACCTGCGTGTCGAAGGGCATGTCGATGCCCGCCTCGTCGAGCGCGTTCTTGACCGCCTCGAGCACCGCCGCCTGTACGTGCACGACGTCTGTTCTTGCCGACTTCGTCCACCACCGCACCCGCAGCACCACGGCCGAGGCCGCGAGATCCCAGACGAGCACCTCCGGCGAAGGCTTCGCCTCGATCCCGTCGACCGAGGCGACCGCCTGCAGGATCGCCGCGCGCCGCGTCGATGTCGTCGCCATAGCCAATGCCGACGTCATAGTCCGAGCGGCGTGTTGGCCGCGCGGTGTTGACCGTGACGGCGTTCGAATAGACCTCGGCGTTCGGGATGATCACCCGGCGCCCATCATACTGGGCGATGATGGTTGCGCATGTCTCGATCCACTCGACCGTGCCCTCGTAGCCGTTGACGACGATCTGGTCCCCCACCCTGAACGGTCGCTGGATCAGGATCAACAGCCCGGCCAGCCAGTTCTGCAGGATGTCCTTGAAGGCGAAGCCGATCGCCACCGAGCCGATGCCGAGCCCCGCGAGCAGGTCGCCAGGACGGAGCGACGGGATGACGATGGTGAGGGCGAGCAGCGCGCCGAGAAGCACGATCAGCCAGCGGATCAACGAGCCGAGCACCGCGCCGAGGTTCGACCGGTCGCGCCGGTCCGACCACGAGCGAAACCACCGCTCCACGAGCCAGGCGACACCGTAGGCCAGCGCGAAGAGAACCATCGCGACGCCGATGTTGGGCAGGAGCTTCTGGAAGCCGATAACCCAGGACTCGACTTTCGAGAGCACGAAGGCCGGGTCGATCGGAACCGCTTGGTCGACTGTCTCGGGGGAGGAAGTGGGGGTCTGGGCGAGAGCTTCGATCATGGCTGACTTTGCTGGCTGGTCGACGGAACAATCGCCACGATACCCGAACGATCCGTCCGGCCGCTCCAGCACGCGGGCCGGCGATCGGCTCGTCCCATCGGATCACAAGGGGGCACTTCGCGGGCGAAACCCTGCTCTGGGCGCTCCGATAATGTTGCCGCCGCCAAGGCTTTCGAGACGAGGCGTGGTGCCGGACTGGCGTGCCGATCCCAGGCGCGGTAACGCTGCCGCAGTCTGCGGGGTTGCGCGCGAGCAAGGGCATGGACAGGCAGGGCGCCGGCTTCGGCCGCCATCGGCGCAAGATCGGGCCGGCCGACGGCGGCGCGCCGCCGGGCGCGTTTTCCTATGTCGGCCAGGCCAATCCGGCCGTGGCGGAATGGGCGGCGGCGGGGCTGGCCGAGCCCGAGTTCGCGATCGTCCGCGCCTGGCGGCTTGCCCGCCTGCGTGCGGAGCTGGCGCGGCGCGACCTCGCCGGCGCCCTCCTCTGCGATCCGCTCAACATCCGCTACGCCACCGACGTCGCCAACATGCAGGTCTGGTGCCTGCACAACCTGACCCGCTGCGCCTTCGTCGCCACCGAGGGGCCGGTGGTGCTCTACGACTATGCCCAGGCGATCCACCTCGCAGCCAACTTCCCGCTGGTCGACGAGGTGCGCCCGGCCACAGCCTGGTTCTACATGTATGCCGGCTCCGCCGCCGAGGAGCAGCGCCGTGCCACGGCCTGGGCGCGCGAGCTCGCCGACCTGGTTGCCACCTACGGCGGCGGCAACCGCCGCCTCGCCGTCGACAAGTGCGAGCCATCGGGAATCGATGCCCTGCGCGCGGAGGGCATCGAGCCGGTCTGGGGTCAGGAGGCGTGCGAGGAGGCGCGCCGCATCAAGCACCCCGAGGAGCTGAAGGCGCTGCGCCGCGCCGTGCACACCTGCGAGACCGGCATGGCCGAGATGTGGCGGACGCTGCGCCCGGGACTGACCGAGAACCAGCTCTGGGCCAAGCTGCACGAGGCCAACATTGCTCGCGGCGGCGAGTGGATCGAGACCCGCCTCCTGGCCTCCGGCCCGCGCACCAACCCCTGGTTCCACGAGTGCAGCGACCGGGTGATCGAGGTCGGCGACATGGTGGCCTTCGACACCGACCTGATCGGCCCCTACGGCTATTGCGCCGACATCTCGCGCAGCTGGGTCGCCCCCGGCCGCACGCCGACGCCGCGCCAGCTGGACACCCACGCCCGCGCCCGCGAGCATATCGAGCACAACCTCTCGGTCCTGCGCCCCGGCCTCACCTTCCACGAGTTCATCGACCGCAGCTACCGCGTCGGGCCGGAGTTCGAGGCCCGCCGCTACGGGGTCACCGCGCACGGCGTCGGCCTGTGCGACGAGTATCCGAGCATCCTGCATCCCATCGACAAGGCCGACGCTCACGACGGCCCGCTCGAGCCCGGCATGGTCCTGTCGCTGGAGGCGCTGATGTGCAGCGAGCGGGGTGGCGAGGGCGTCAAGCTCGAGGTGCAGGTGGCCCTCACCGACAGCGGCTGGGAACGCCTCGACCGCTTTCCCCTAGACTTGGTGCCCGCGGTCTGACTTCGCCTAGCTCGGCGCCGGCAGGGTCAGCTCGCCCGACGAGCTGAATGGCACCCCGCCGATGCCCGGCCCGGCCAGCCGGCCGGTGAGGTCGTAGTTGATCCGCGACCGGTCGCCGGAGGCGAGCCCGATCGCCTGCCGCACCATCGCCGAGACCGGCACAGTGACCGGCACCGACAGCACCGTCTCGCCGAAGCGCGGCACCGTCCCGCGCGCGTCGCTGACGCCACTGGCGAGCTTCTGCCCGCGCACATCGAGCCGCACCGCCACGCCGTCGAACTCGATCGGCGTCTCGTTCGGGTTCTGCACCCGCAGCTTGACCAGGAACCGCCCCTCCATCCCCTCCGACCGCAGCGGCTCGACCCCGGCCACGTCGACCGACAGCGGCTCGCGCCCCGACAGCGCGGCGCAGGCGGGCAGCAGCAGGAGCGCCAGAACCGCCCCCCGCCTGACCAGATCGGATTGCCTCGCCATGTCTTCCCCTCACTCGGCAGCGACGCGCGCCCCGAGGGCGCGTGCGCTGGCGATCATCTGTGCGTCGAAGGTGAGTAGTTCACAATCCACGCTGCACCATCGCGATGTGGACGGCGTCCGGCGCATCGAGGCAGGCCGTCACCGTTCCCATTCGTCGCGCAGCCGGCCGACCAGTTCCGCCGCGTCGGTCGCCGGCACGATGCCCAATCGTCGCTGCGACGCCAGCCAATCGAGATCGGCGTCGATCAGCGGCTTGGCTTGCCGTGCTATCGCGCGCAGCTCGACGACGGGACGGCCACGGCGCGCGATAACGATGTCCTCTCCGCGAAGCGCCCGGTCGATCAGTTCCGACAGGCGGCTCCTGGCTTCGGTGACGCTGTGAGTGGTCATGGGGAGAAAGAGAGGCACTCGATAGCCAACTTGTCGAGGCCCACCGGGCATCCCACTTGCGCGCCCGCGGCCCCCGTGGTCCGGCTGCGCTTGCGCGGCGTCGCTGCAACGTTCAGGCAAGGGTTCGGCAAACTTGGCTTTCGGGTGGTGCAACTCGTTCTGGGCTCGGCTATGGGGTGCCGGCACCGCTTTGCCCGCGGAGCCGATCGACCTGCCGCAGGACATGCCAGCCAAGCCCCTCCCGCCGCGTGCCCGCGCCGGCGCCCTTGCCGCTTCAGCCCGGCTCGTGATCGTTGGCGGTCGGTTCGAGGCCGACAACCGCCCGGTCCACGAGGCCCTGCGGGCGCTCAGCGGCGGCCGCATCGCCGTGCTGCCTACCGCCTCGGGCGATCCCGAGCTCGCGGGCGCGGAGGTGCGCGACGGGCTGCGCGCCTGGGGGATCGAGTCCGAGGTCGTGCCGCTGACCAAGGACAACTACGCCACGGCCGCCTTCGACCCCGAGCTCGTCGCGCTCCTGGAGCGATTTGGCAGCTTCTACTTCACCGGCGGCGACCAGTCGCTGATCGTCAAGGCGCTGGTCCAGGACGGCCGCGAGACCCCCGCCTTGCAAGCGATCCGCCGTGCCCATGAAGCGGGCGGCCTGGTCTCCGGCAGCAGCGCCGGTGCGGCGATCATGAGCGACCCCATGATCACCAGCGGCAGCTCGGTCGAGGCGCTGGCCCAGCCGCTCGCAACGGAGCCGCACGACACCCGGCTGAGCATCGGCCCCGGCCTCGGCTTCTTCCCGCTAGGCCTGGTCGACCAGCATTTCCTGCAGCGCGGCCGGCTCGGCCGCTTGGTTGCGGCGCTCGCCGCCACCGGCTGGCGCCACGGCTTCGGCATCGACGAGAACACCGCCATGGTGATCGAGGGCGGCCGACTGACCGTCCTCGGCGAGAGCGGGCTAGTCCATGTCGACGCCGGCCGGCTCACCGGCAAGCGCGCCCGCACCGACCTCGCCGGCCTCAAGCTCAGCTATCTCGATCGCGGCGACAGCCTGGATCTGGCGACGATGCGGCCGCAGCCCGGGCCGGCCAAGCGCCGCGTCCACGCCCGCGAGCGCTACTTCCGCGCCCCCACCCGCGTCGGCAAGCCGGCCTTCGCCGGCTACACCACCCACGAGACCCTGGCCCGCCTGGTCGAGGGCGACCCCCTGGTCTACCGCAGCGAGACCACCTGGGGCTACGAGCACGCCTCGGGCAGCGAGATCGCGGTCGAGATCAGCCGCGGCCGGCGTGCGAAGGCGCTGCTCGAGCATACCGATCAGGGCATGCGGGTCAGCGCCTACGGCTTCGATCTCGCCATGTCGGTCCGCCCGGCCAGCAGCGCCGAATATTACCGCAACCGCGCCCTGGGCGGCACGGCGGCGCCCCTGGCCGGCCGCCTGGTCCTCTTGGGCAGCCCCCTGCGCGCCGGCAGCCCGCTCCTGGCCGAGCTGCGCCAGCTCGTCGCCGAGCCCATGGGGGTGATCGCCACCGCCTCGGCCGAGCCGCAGGCCGCCGCCGCCAAGACCGTCGAGCTGCTCGAGCGGCACGGCATCCGCGCCGTCGACCTCGCCGCCACCCGCAACCATCTGCGCAGTGAGGCCGGGCGTGCCGCCCTGATCGAGCGCATCGCCGGCCTCAACAGCTTCCTCGTTACCGGCGGCAACCAGCGCCGGCTGATCGACGGCCTGCTGTTCCGCGGCGAGGAGACCCCGGTCCTCACCGCCCTGATCGCCGCCTGGAAGCGGGGTGCCACCATCGTCGCCACCAGCGGCGGTGCCGCGGCCCTCTCGCCCTTGATGATCGCCGGCGGCAGCAGCGAGGATGCGCTGCGCTACGGCGTGGCCTCGGACGATGCCCATCCCGGCCTCCTGGTCGAGCCTGGCCTCGGCCTGTTCGACGCCGGCATCCTCGACCAGAACGTGCTGGGCAGCCACCGGCTCGGCCGGCTGATCGTCGCCTGCGCCGAGGAGGCCGTGCCGCGCGGCTACGGCCTGTGCGAGGAGGCCGGCCTCGTGGTCGAGCCCGACCGGCGCATGCGGGTGATCGGCGGCCAGGGCGTGCTCATGGTCGAGGTCGACCCCAAGGGCTTGAGCTGGCAGGACGACGTCTTCGCCCTGCGCGACGTCGCCGTCCGCCTGGTCCCGCCGCAGGACTGGATCGGCCCCGACCATCGCGTCGCCGGCACCGGCAAGGCCAACGGCCTGACCATCGAGCGCGTCGTGCGCGGCCTCGAGCGCGAGGTCGGCGCCGGCACCAAGGGCCGGCGCGCCGGCCGCATCACCATCCGCCTCGAGGCCGAGGCGGCCCTGTCCGGCCGGTTGCACATCGAGAGCGACCGCGGCGACGTCTGACGAGGATCCGATCATGGACGAGGAGTCGGAGGAGGCGCTGCCGCGCCGCCTGAACGCCCGCGCCACCGACGCGTTCGATCTCGGCAACCTGAACTTCTATCCCGGCCCGAGCCCCTGGCTCGACCGGCGCGCCCTGGTGTTCGACCTGGCCCTCACCGGCAGCCCGCCGCCCCTGCCGGTCGAACGCTATGTCGAGGCGGTGGCGGCCCGCTACCCGCACCTGACCGGCGCTGCCTTTCCCGATCACGCGCACCTGTTCGCGGCCCTGGTCTCCGAGGTCGGCCGGCTCGACATCGGCCTCGAGCTGCATCGCCGGCGCGTCCATGCCATGGGCCGCGTCGCCCGCATCGCCACCCAGGCGCTCGACCGCCGCACCCAGCACCGCGTGGTCTACCTGGTCTGGGACTGGCTCGAGGCGATCGGGCAGGGCGCGCCCTTCGACCACGCCCCGCGCATGGCGCGGCTGCAGGCATCCTTCGCCCGCTCGCCCTTCGGCGGCCCCACCACCTACGCCATCCTGCGCGCCGCCGACCGGCGCGACATCCCGACCCTCTACCTGCGCGACGAGGGCCTGATCCAGTACGGCTACGGCCGCCGCCAGGTGCGTGGCGTGGCCACCACCTTCTCGACCGACAGCCAGCTCGATTCCGGCTTCACCACCCGCAAGGACGATTGCAAGGCTTTCCTCGCCCGCCTGGGGCTGCCGGTGCCGCAGGGCGAGGTCGTCGCCGACCTCGACGAGGCGCTGGAGGCCGCCCGGGCGATCGGCTGGCCGGTCGCGGTCAAGCCGCTCGACGGCCACAAGGGCATCGGCGTCACCGCCGGCGTGCAGGACGCCACCGAGCTTGCCGGCGCCTTCGCCCGCGCCGGCGGCGGCCAGGTGCTCGTCGAGAAGAGCCTCGCCGGCAGCGACTTCCGCCTGCTCTGCGTCAACGGCCGCTTCGTCGCCGCCCTGGAGCGCCGCCCGCCCTGGGTCGAGGGCGACGGCAGCTCGACCGTCGAGCAGCTGGTGGCACGCGAGAACGCCACCCCCGCCCGCGCCGACAGCCCCACCTCGCCCATGGGCAAGATCGTCACCGACGAGGCGATGATCGCCTGCATCGAGCAGCAGGGCTACACCCGCCAGTCGATCCCGGCCGCGGGTGCCGTGGTCCGCCTGCGCAAGGTCGCCAACCTCTCGGCTGGCGGCGTCAGCATCGACGCCACGCCGGGCGTCCACGTCGACAACCAGATCCTGGCCCAGGAGGTGGCGCGCCACTTCCGCCTGACCTGCCTCGGCATCGACGTCATCGCCACCGACCTCGCCCGCTCCTGGAAGGAGGGCGGCCTCGGCATCATCGAGATCAACGCCGCGCCGGGCGTGTTCATGCACGTCCACCCGGCCCAGGGCGACGGCGTCGACGTCCCCGGTGCGATCCTCGATGCCTGGTTCGGCCCCGGCCGCCCCGCCCGCATCCCGATCCTCGCCTTCAACGCGCTCGAGCCCGACTCGATCAAGGAGATCGTCGACCTCGTCCTCGCCCGCCGCCCGCACTGGAACGTCGGCGCCGTCTGCCCGGCGGGCGTCTTCATCAACCGCTCCGCCCGCCCGATGCACGAGGACTACCTGACCAACGTCGAGAACCTCCTGCGCGACCCCGGCATCGACCTCCTGCTCGTCGCCTGTGACGGCGACACCCTCGCGGCCGACGGCATGGCCCACCAGGGCCACGACCTCGTCGTCCTCGACCGCCCCACCCCCACCGAGGAGCTCCTCACCCGTGACCTCCGCCCCGGCGGCACGCTGATCCAGCTCAAGGGCCAGGACGTGCTGGTGCGCAGGCAAGGGCTGGTCGAGGAGTTTACGCTGGCGCCGGAGGAGGGCCTGGGGCGGGTGTTGCTCAGGGAGGTGGCGCTGATCGTGGGCGGGATGGGGTAGGGCAAGTTCCGTTGGCGCTTGATTTAGATCAATGCGCTCAGGCGGCGGGCAGAGCTAAGCCATCGGCAATCGTTCGACAGCGGTCGGGAGATTGGCATTGCTCCGCCATACATCGGTCAAATCGGTCCTGAACTGCGGCCGTATCGTCTCGCTTGTCCTCGGGCTCAAGTGGAGCGCTGCGGTTGCCGCGACCGAGCTCACGGGCCTGGGCACGCCCGCCATCGACGGTACTCTGTCGACGGGCGAATGGGCGCGCGCCGCTCATGTGTCCTTTCCCGTCAACGTCCCGGGCGGCGGCACCGTCCCCGGCGAGCTCTATGTCATGAGCGACAGCCGCAACTTCTATGCGGCGGTCACGTTTGGATTTGTTGCCAGCGAATTGGGCACTGGAAACACGGCAAGCCTCAACTTCGACAATGATGGCGCGGGCGGGCTCAATCCGGTCGCGGGTGATGATATATTGCTAATCAATCCCAATCCGGCCGTCGGCTTCTGGGATGAAACCAGGGTAATCTCGACAGAATATCCGGCTTGTCCCCCGAGCAGCATCTGTGGAGTTAAAGATCTTGACGTCGGTGGCGCCAACGACGGGGCTGGCGCGTTCGGGCAGTCGAACGGTGCCACGGTCTACGAGTTCTCGCATCCGCTCAACACCAGTGACAATATCCACGACTTCAGCCTCAAGTTTGGTAGCCTGCTGGGCTATCAGGTAGATATCAGGCTGACAGTGAACGGCGTCATCGCGGATACCCTCTACCCCCTCACGAGTTCGCCCGTGAATTACGGCAAGATCCGCATTGCCCAGGCCCTGGCCGTGCCGGTGGACGTCCGCCCCGGCATCTGCCCGAACGAGGTCGACCTTTCGAAAAGGAACCTGACGGTCGCGGTCGCGGGCTCCGCTGCGGTACGGGCCTCGAGCATTGCGCCCGCCTCCATCCGCCTCGCCGGTGCGGAGCCGACCGCGTGGCGGTTGCGCGACGTGACGCGGCCCTACCGCCCGTATGTCGCCAAGCCCGGGCCAAGCGCCTGCACCGCCAAGGGCGGCGACGGCGCCAAGGATCTCGTCCTCACTTTCGCCACGGCCGACGTCCTGCGCGGGCTGGGCGGGAGCTTGGCACCCGGAGCCGTCGTCGGCCTCTCGCTGACCGGCCGGCTGACGTCCGCGGCCGGCGGCAAGCCGTTCGTCGGCGAGGATGTGGTCAGGATCGTGGCGGGCGATTGACGGAAGCGAGCCCGATGGCGGACCCCACTTCTGGTGGGCGACGGGTGTTGAGCGCACTTGGCGTTCTTGTCGTCCTGACATCCTGCGGTCGTGAGCCGCCAACGGTCGTAGCCCCGCGGCCTCCGGAAGTCTGCGGACTGGAAGGGATGTGGGGCATCGCCGGAATCCCGCACGACCCCTCGTTCGTCTCGCCACCCGTGCCGCTGACCACGGGGGAGGCTGTGGGGCATGGCGCATTGGCGGGCGCCAAGGGCAGCATGTCGCTCGGGGCGGAGATGGCAGGCCAGACTTTCCGCTCGGGGAGCGGAGATCCGCTGACGACGCTCGTCGCTCTGACATTTCTTGCCGCGGGTGTCGTGATCGCCCCAGTCGCGGCGATCGTGGGTGCCGGGGTCGGAGCCGCGAAAGGAACCGACCCCAGCGAGGTGGCGGCCGCCCGCGCGAATCTTGATGCGGCCTTGCGGGATGTCCAATCGGCGCGCGCAATCAGGAATGAGATGCTCGATCGGGCGCCGGACATTCTTGGCCGGCAGCTGATCGACTGCGGGGAAGCGGCCTCTCCGGAAGCGTGCCGTCTGCCTGGAGACGAGGGCACCGTTGCCAATCTCATCGTCCTGCGCACCAATCCGCCCTACTTCGAGGTGGAGGGTGAGATCGAGCCCGATCTGCGGCTCCTGCTTCGTGCCGAAGCGACCGTCCAGCGGTATGGCCAAGCCGAGCCAGCATATTTTCGGGCTTGGCTGTTTCGTGGCGAGCTCACCCCCTATCTCGATCTCGCCCGGGACGGTGCCGCCAAGTTTCGCGAGCAGCTTGGCGCTGGCGAGAGAGCCATTGCGGTCAAGGCGGTAGCCGACCTCCTTCAAGGTGGCGTGCCGGAGTTGCATCCGACTGCCGAGCAGCCCGAAGGGACCGTATGGACCGTGATGCCGCCAGGCGCGCCTCAGGCGGCGCTCGGCGGTTGTCCGGCAGGGGTTGTTGCGGGGGCGGCCCTCATTCGGCCGTCGCCAATGGCGCCAGCACCAGCACCAGCAGCCCCCCCGGCCTGATCCGGTACTTCAGCGGCGGCCGCAGCCGCAGCAGCTCGCCGTCGCACGCCACCAGCAGGCCGCTGGTCCGCGCCCGCACCTCCAGCGAATGCAGCTTGACCAGGTCGAAGTCCGCGCCCGCGTCGAGGCCGCGGAAGACGGTGCGGAAGGCGAACCAGGCGGAGGAGAGGGGATGGCTGTGGCGGGCGACCAGCACCCATAGCTCGCCCTTATCGAGGCCGTGGGTGCGGCGCAGCCGCAGCACGATCTCCGCCGCCAGCATAGGCTGAGCGAGACGGCGAGCGTCAGTCCGCTGCTGCTACCCGTTCGCCGAAGCGCTTGCCGACGGTGGCGAACTCGACGTCGATAGCGGGGACGGCATCGACACGTGCGGCTCCGGCAGGCAGGACCCTCGCCCCTACCAGCCCACCACAGCCTCCGCCAGCCGCCCCCGCGGGGCCGTCAGCTCGCGCGACGTGGGCTGAGCGAGCGCGCCATCCGCTCGGCCGCCTGCTCGAGCTGCGCCAGATGGCGGAAGCGGCTGCCGTCGAGCGGCCGGAATTCGGGGTCGGCGGCGATGAACCGGTAGCCTTGACCGGCGGTGACGGCGACACCGACGCGGCGATGGTCGACCGCGATCAGATAGGCCTGCGTCTCGGCATTCTGCATGGTCACTCCTCCGGCGGCCCACGAGGGGCCGCGCCTGGCAATCATGGGGCTTGATTGGATCGGCCGAGATCGGTGGACCTCGCCGGGCTCACCTACATCGACGACGCAGGGTGGTTGAACACTCCATGACCATGGCTCCATGACGGCCGGCAGGCAGTTTCGAGGCAGCGGCCTTCGACGCTGCGACGATTATACTCTAGTGATTCAATAGGAATTAAGCAAGCGCCAAGCGCCCCGGGCCCTCGGACGAACTGCTTGACCGACGGGTCCCGCTTTGTTCGAGTGTTGGTGCGCCCGTTCGCCGCGTGCCGCGGCGGGCGGGACGTGGCAGCGCAGTCGGAGGCCCGCCATTGAGCTCGATTCCGGACATCGCCGCGGGTCGCCTGGCCGCCGACGACTATGCGCGCAACTTCGCCGACCTGCATCCACGGCTGAGCCAGCGCGAGGCGCGCGTTGCTGCCGAGCGTTGCCTGTTCTGCTTCGACGCCCCATGCGTCCAGGCCTGCCCGACCTCGATCGACATACCGCTGTTCATCCGGCAGATCGCCACCGGCAACCCGCTCGGCGCGGCGCAAACGATCCTCGACGCCAACATCTTGGGCGGCATGTGCGCCCGGGTCTGCCCGACCGAGACCCTGTGCGAGGAGGTCTGTGTCCGCGAGGTCGGGGAGGGCCGTGCGGTCGAGATCGGCCGGTTGCAGCGCCACGCCACCGATGCGTTGATGGCGAGCGGCCGGCAGATCTTCAGCCAGGGTCCTGCCACGGGCTGTCGGGTCGCCGTGGTCGGCGCCGGGCCGGCGGGCCTGGCCTGCGCCCACAAGCTGGCCACCCTCGGTCACGCCGTCACCGTCTTCGAGGCGCGGGAGAAGCCGGGTGGGCTGAACGAGTACGGCATCGCCGCCTACAAGACCGTGGATGGCTTCGCGCAGGCCGAGGTCGATTTCATTCTCGGCGTAGGCGGGATCGAGCTGCGCACCGGCGTGCGGTTGGGCCACGAATTGTCCCTATCGGAGTTGCGTCGCGACCATGACGCCGTCTTCCTCGGCCTCGGCCTCGGCGGCGTGAACGCGCTCGGCCTCGACGAGACCGGCCTGGCGGGGGTCGAGGATGCGGTGGCGTGGATCGCCCGCCTGCGCCAGTCCGATCCCGCCCAGGTGCCGGTTGGCCGCCGCGTCCTGGTGCTCGGCGGCGGCATGACCGCGATCGACGCGGCGAGCCAGGCAATCCGGCTCGGCGCCGAGGAGGCGACGATCGTCTACCGGCGCGGCCAGCAGCAGATGCCGGCCTCGCGTGTCGCGCAGGAGCTGGCGCAGACCGACGGCGTGCTGATCCGCCACTGGCTGCGGCCGGTCCGGCTGCTCGCCGAGGGCGGCCGGCTCGCCGCGGTCGAGTTCGCCTACACCGACGGCACGTCGGGCACACTCACCCTGACCTGCGATCAGTTGCTGAAGGCGATCGGCCAGACGTTCCTGCCGGACGATCTCGGCGCCGAGGTCGTCGAGCTTGCCGGCGGGCGGCTCGCGGTCGACGCCGATCGTCGTACGTCGCTGGCCGGCGTCTGGGCCGGCGGCGACTGCGTGGCCGGCGGCAAGGATCTCACCGTCGCGGCGGTCGAGGACGGCAAGCAGGCGGCCTTGTCGATCGATCGCACGCTGCGCGCCGCAACCGTCACGCGCGCTGCCTGAGGAGAAGCGTCATGGCCGATCTGCGCGTCGAGTTCTGCGGCATCAAGGCGCCGAACCCGTTCTGGCTGGCCAGCGCCCCGCCGACCGACAAGGCCTACAATGTCGAGCGCGCCTACCGCGCCGGCTGGGGCGGGGTGGTGTGGAAGACGCTCGGCGAGGACCCGCCGATCGTCAACGTCAACGGCCCACGCTACGGTGCCATCCACGCCCAAGACCGCCGCGTCATCGGCTTCAACAACATCGAGCTGATCACCGACCGACCACTGGACGTGAACCTGCGCGAGATCAAGGAGGTCAAGCGCAACTGGCCCGACCGGGCGCTGGTCGTGTCGCTGATGGTGCCCTGCACCGAGGAGAGCTGGAAGGCGATCCTGGCCCGCGTCGAGGACACCGGGGCCGATGGCGTCGAGCTGAACTTCGGCTGCCCGCACGGCATGTCCGAGCGCGGCATGGGCTCGGCGGTGGGCCAGGTGCCCGACTATGTCGAGATGGTGGCGCGCTGGTGCAAGGCGAACACCCGCATGCCGGTGGTGGTCAAGCTCACCCCCAACATCACCGACATCCGGGTGCCCGCCCAGGCCGCGCACAAGGGCGGTGCGGATGCCGTCTCGCTGATCAACACCATCAGCTCGATCATGGGCGTCGACCTGGACGCCATGACGCCGACGCCGGCCACCGACGGCCTTGCCACCCACGGCGGCTATTGCGGCATGGCGGTGAAGCCGATCGCGCTCAACATGGTGGCCGAGATCGCCCGCAGCCCGGCGACGCGCGGCATGCCGATCTCGGCGATCGGCGGCATCGAGACCTGGCGCGACGCGGCGGAGTTCATGGCGCTGGGTGCTGGCACCGTCCAGGTCTGCACGGCCGCCATGGTCTACGGCTTCAAGATCGTCCAGGAGATGATCACCGGCATGTCGGGCTGGATGGACGAGAAGGGCTACACCAGCGTCGACCAGATCGTCGGCCGCGCCGTGCCGCGCGTCACTGACTGGCAGCACCTCAATCTCGACTACGTGGTCAAGGCGCACATCGACCAGAGCAAGTGCATCCAGTGCGGCCGCTGCCACATCGCCTGCGAGGACACCAGCCACCAGGCGATCAGCCACCTCAAGGACGGCCGACGGCACTACGAGGTGAAGGAGGAGGAGTGCGTCGGCTGCAACCTGTGCGCCGTGGTGTGCCCGGTGGACGACTGCATCACCCTGCAGCCGCTCACGGCCGGCGTCGATCCGCGCACCGGCCGTGAGATCGGCGGGCACCGGACCTGGCTCGAGCACCCGAACAATCCGGCGGCGCAGCAACAGGTCGAACGGGCGCTCGAGCCGGCGGAGTAGACACAGCGGAGAGAGCCTATGGCCATCACCCTGGACGGGCTCGATCCCGCCTTCCGGGAGAAAGTGCAGCAGGCGATCGAAGGATGCCTTTCGCGCAAGGTCGAGATGCGCCCCTACAATGGGCTGCGGACGCCGATGGAACAGGGCAGGCTGTGGCGTCAGTCCCGCGCCATCGAGGAGATCCAAGCCAAGATCGCCGAGCTCAGGGATAAAGGTGCACCCTTTCTCGCCGACTGCATCGACCGCGCCGGACCTCAGCACGGGGCGGAGGTCACCAAAGCGGTGCCGGGTCTGTCCTGGCATCAGTGGGGTGAGGCGGTCGACTGCTTCTGGGTGGTCGACGGCAGGGCCGAGTGGTCGACCAGAAAGCTGATCGACGGTGTCAACGGCTACCACGTCCTCGCCGATGTCGGCGAGGCAGTCGGCCTGACCGCGGGCGGCCACTGGCCGAGGTTCAAGGACTGGCCGCACCTCCAGTTGCGGCCGGCCAACAACCCGCTGGCAGCGATGAGCCTGGTCGAGATCGACGCGGAGATGCGCCGGCGGTTCGGGCCCTGATGCGTCGGCTGCTCGGGTTGGGCACGGCCGGCGCCTTCGCGGGCCTGGCGGCCTGTCACGCCCCGAGCCCGCCCCCTGCCGCCGTCGTCGATGGCGACGCCGTGCCTGCGGACGTGGTCGACGTCCGGACCATGGGGCGTTGGCGGACCGCTGGCGGCTCCGGCACGTTCCGCGTCGTGACCCGCGAGGGCGGACTCGAGCGGGTGCAGACCAGCGTGGCCGTCGAATGGCTCACCTCCGGCCTTGCCGATGTGACGCCCGAGCTCGTGGCAGCCCGCGAGATCGAGCTGCTCGGCGACCTCGGACCGATCGCCGTGGTTTCCATCGATCGACGCGAGCGCCCTGGCGAGATCGAGATCGACGTCGCCGTCCGCAACCAGCTGTCGGGCGAGAAGGGCAACGTACACGCCGTGGCCGCCGGACCCGGCGATCTGCGGGCCGAGTATGTGACCACGCACTGATAGCGACAGACGCGCAATTCGGCCCCCGGCCAATCTGGGCGACGCAAACCCCTTGATAACTTTTTCCTGTGATTCTCGGCCTGTGGGCATGGCCGGAGATTGTCGATGGGAGAAGGATCGCGGGCCATTGGAGCGGGCGTTTGCGTCCTGCTGCTGAGCACCTATCTCGCCGGGTATCTCCTGCCGGCAGGCGTCGCCGCTATGGGCAGCCTCGGCCGTCTGTCCGCCGCGGACGCTTCGCGCCTCAACGCCTACCGCACTTTCGACGCTGACTGGAATTACGCCCAGGCACTCACGCCGGCCGAGTCGTTATCCGCTCCCGTGGTGTTGGGGTCGCCGCATGACGACCCGGCGGCGCGGAAGTCTAGCTTGCTGGCAATGCGTTGATCGCCTTGCGGTCCAATATCCTCGATTGCCTGCTCGGCCCGCCCGGCAGTCAGCAGGATCGCTGCTCGGCCTAAGCCGGCTCCGCGAGCCTGCCGGAGTTCGGGCAGAACTCTTCGGGTCGATCCGGGGCACCCGCCAGGAAGCGATGACAGCGTGAAAGCTCGTCGCAGGTGGCGCAACACGTCTCGGCAGCGAGCGTCTCGAGCGGCGCCGTGGCACGCAACGCGGCGGCGTCGAGGCCATGCCGTCGCGCCATCGCCGCGAAATCGGCATCGACACGGGATGCGGTTTGGGCATCCTGACCGATCGCCTGGACCCTGCGGATGAGATCGTCGGGCATGTGCATCGTCTCCGGGAAAACCATCCGACCGTGTCCTCGCAGGCCGGACAGGGCCGCGCGTTGACGCTCGTCAAATTTGCGCGCCTCAACTGTCGCGCCGGGTCAACACGTCGAGCAGTTCCTGCACCTTGCGACGCTGATCCGCCTCGTCCCCGCTGGCGATCGCACCCTCGACGCAATGCGCGACGTGATCGCCCAGAACCCGGTCCTCGACGCGCCGCAGCGCCGCGCGCACCGCGCGAAGCTGGGTCAGGACGTCGATGCAATAGCGGTCGTCCTCGATCATCCGCGCGATCCCGCGGACCTGGCCCTCGATCCGGCCCAGCCGCGCGGCACAATCGGTCTTCGTCTTCGCCTGCATGATCTTGTACCCTACCCAGGTGGGGTATATGTAAGGCAGGCAAGCGTCTCATGGAAGATCTCGCGATGACCACCCATCACGCGGCGCACGCCTGCCGGGAGCACGGCGCGGCGCCTCTGTCGATCGACCCGGTCTGCGGGATGAAGGTCGATCCCACGCGATCCAAGCATCGGCAGGAGCACGAGGGAAAGGTCTATCATTTCTGCTGCGGCGGCTGCGCCGGCAAGTTCGCGGCGGATCCGGGGCGCTATCTGGCGACCAAGCAGGCGCTGCCTCCGCCCCCGGCGTCCGCCGATGCCGTCTACACCTGCCCGATGCATCCCGAGGTCCGACAGGTCGGTCCCGGCGCCTGCCCGATCTGCGGCATGGCGCTCGAGCCCGAGGCGGTCACCGTCGACGCCGCCCCCAATCCCGAACTCGCCGACATGTCGCGCCGCTTCTGGATCGCGCTGGTGCTGGCCCTGCCGGTGGTGCTGCTGGAGAACGGCATGCACCTGCTGGGCGACCGGTTCGATGCCGTGGTGCCGGCACGCCTCAACGTCTGGCTGCAGCTCGTATTGGCCACGCCGGTGGTGCTCTGGGCCGGGTGGCCGTTCTTCCTGCGCGGCTGGGCGTCGCTTCGCTCCCGCCACCTCAACATGTTCACGCTGATCGCCCTCGGGACCGGCGTGGCCTGGACCTACAGCCTGGTCGCGGCGCTGGCGCCGGGCCTGTTCCCGCCGGGTTTCCGCCGGGCCGACGGCGGCGTCGCGGTCTATTTCGAGGCCGCCTCGGTGATCACGACGCTCGTCCTGCTCGGCCAGGTGCTCGAGCTGCGCGCCCGCGAGCGTACCGGAGGTGCGATCCGTGCTCTGCTCGGGCTCGCGCCCAAGACTGCCCACCGGGTGCGCCCGGATGGCAGCGACGAGGAGATCGGCCTCGACGCAGTGCAGCCGGGCGATCGCCTGCGGGTCCGGCCGGGCGGCCGGGTACCGGTTGACGGCGCGGTGATCGAGGGGGCGAGCGCGGTCGACGAAAGCATGGTCACCGGCGAATCCCTGCCCGTCGAGAAGCGTGCCGGAACCGCGGTGATCGGCGGTACCCTCAACGGCCGCGGCAGCTTCGTGATGCGGGCGGATCATGTCGGCGCAGAGACCATGCTCGCCCGCATCGTCCAGATGGTGGCGCAGGCACAGCGGTCACGGGCGCCGATCCAGCGCCTCGCCGACCGCGTCGCGAGCTGGTTCGTCCCGACGGTGCTGGCCGTCGCGCTGCTGGCGTTCGTGGTCTGGTGGCTGGTCGGCCCTGCACCTTCCTTCGCCTATGCGCTGATCGCAGCGGTTTCCGTCCTGATCATCGCCTGCCCTTGCGCACTGGGTCTCGCCACGCCGATGTCGATCATGGTGGGCATGGGCCGGGGCGCCGGCCTCGGCGTGCTGATCCGCGACGCCGAAGCCCTGGAGCGCCTGGAGAAGGTCGACACGCTCGTGGTCGACAAGACCGGCACGCTTACCGCCGGGCGGCCGGTGGTGACGGCACTGGTGCCCTTGTCGCGCCGGGACGAGACGGGGCTGCTCCGGCTCGCGGCGTCGCTCGAGCGCGCGAGCGAGCATCCGTTGGCCGAGGCGATCGTCCGCGCCGCGGAGGAGCGCGGCCTGCCGCTGGCGCCGGTAACCGGCTTCGCCTCCGTCACCGGCAAAGGCGTGCGCGGCGAGATCGAGGGCCGCGCCGTCGCCCTCGGCAACGCCGCGCTCATGCGCGATCTCGGCGTCGAGACCGCGGCCGACGAAGCCGAGGCGCATGCCCTGCGGGCAGAGGGCGCCACGGTGATGCATGTCGCCGTCGACGGCACGGCAGCCGGACTGGTCGCCGTGGCCGATCCGCTGAAGCCCACCACTCCGGCGGCGCTGGCGGCCCTGCAGGCTGCGGGCGTGCGGATCGTCATGCTCACCGGAGACAGCCGGGCGACCGCCGCCGCGGTGGCAGGTCGGCTCGGCATCAGCGAGGTCGAGGCGGAAGTCATGCCGGAGCAGAAGAAGGCCGCGGTCGAGCGGCTGCGCGGCGAGGGCCGGGTCGTCGCCATGGCCGGCGACGGGGTCAACGACGCACCGGCTCTGGCTGCGGCGGACGTCGGCATCGCCATGGGCACCGGCACCGAGGTGGCGATGGAGAGCGCTGCGGTGACGCTCGTGCGCGGCGACCTCGCCGCCATCGCACGCGCCCGCGCGCTCAGCGCCGCCACCATGCGCAACATCCGCCAGAACCTGTTCTTCGCCTTCGTCTACAACGGGCTCGGTGTGCCCGTGGCCGCCGGTATTCTCTACCCGGTCCTCGGCATCCTGCTCGACCCGATGCTCGCCGCCGCCGCGATGGCGCTCAGCTCGGTCTCGGTCATCGCCAACGCCACCCGCCTGCGCACCGTGGAGGTCTGATCATGCGTGTCCTTGCCCTCGTCCCCGTCATTGGGCTGCTGGCCGTCCCGGCCGCGGCGCAGGAAACGATGCATCAGCATGGCAGCGGCGCCGACACCATGCAGGGCGCGATGCAGCAGATGCAGCATGGCATGGACATGCCGTCGAGCGGTGACACCGACACCGACTTCGCGCGCATGATGATCCCGCATCACCAGGGCGCCATCGACATGGCGCGGACGGAATTGGCGAACGGCAAGGATCCGGAGCTGCGCCAGCTGGCCGAGCAGATCATCGCCGCCCAGGAGAAGGAAATCGCCTTCCTCAAGCAGTGGTTGGCCACCCACGGCGCGCCTTGACGCGCCATTCGCAGTTCCCAGGCAGCGCAAGGCCCCGACCGGAGTTGAATTGGAGGGATTCGAACCCTTGACGCGAATTTAGCGCAGGCTAACATTCTAAGCAGTGTTGAATCACCTGTTGCGCGGGAATCTCGGGCGGATGGCCAGCGACGCATTTCGAGCCGCTCCCGGCGACCTGCCGAGCCTGCCCGAGGTCCACGGCAGCCTCGCCGTATCGACGTCTCCCAATCCCGTGCGCCGGCTGCTCTCGTTTCTCGGGCCGGGCTATCTGGTCGCGGTCGGCTATATGGACCCCGGCAACTGGGCCACCGATCTCGCCGGCGGCTCGGCCTTCGGCTACACGCTGCTCTCGGTCATCCTGATCTCCAACCTCATGGCCGTGCTGCTGCAGTCACTGTCCGCACGGCTCGGTATCGCGACCGGGCGCGACCTCGCCCAGGCCTGCCGCGCGCACTATTCGCGCGGGACCAATCTCGCGCTCTGGGTCTTGTGCGAGCTCGCGATCATCGCCTGCGACCTCGCCGAGGTGATCGGGACGGCGATCGCCCTGCAGCTGCTGTTCGGCATACCGCTGGCGCTCGGCGCCGCGATCACCGCACTCGACGTCATGCTGATCCTGTTGCTCCAGCAGCGCGGCTTCCGGTGGCTCGAGGCGTTTATCATCAGCCTGATGACGATCATCGCGATCTGCTTTGCGATCGAGATAGCTCTGGCGCAGCCGGAGTGGGCGGCGGTCGCGCAGGGCTTCGTGCCGAGCCGCGAGATCCTGGCCAATCCGGAGATGCTCTACATCGCCATCGGCATCCTCGGCGCCACGGTGATGCCGCACAATCTCTACCTGCATTCGTCCATCGTGCAGACCCGGCGCTGGCAGCCGACCTCGAAGGGCCGCCGCGAGGCGCTGCGCTTCGCCACGATCGACAGCACGGTGGCGCTGAGCTTCGCGCTGTTCGTCAATGCGGCGATCCTGATCCTGGCCGCAGCCGCGTTCCACACCACGGGCCAGACCCACGTCGCCGAGATCCAGGACGCCTACCAGCTGCTGTCGCCCACGCTCGGGGTCGCCGCCGCGAGCACCCTGTTCGCGCTGGCGCTGCTCGCCTCCGGGCAGAACTCGACCATCACCGCGACGCTGGCGGGCCAGATCGTGATGGAGGGCTTTCTCCGCCTGCGTCTGCCGGCGTGGCTGCGGCGGATGGTGACCCGCCTGCTCGCCATCGTGCCCGTCGTCGTCGTGGCTTGGGTCTATGGCGAGAGCGGCACCGCGCAGATGCTGATCCTCAGCCAGGTGGTGCTCAGCCTGCAACTGCCCTTCGCCGTCGTGCCGCTCGTGCGCTTCACCACCGACCGGGATATGATGGGCGAGCTCGTTGCACCCCGTTGGGTGGCCGTGCTGGCCTGGGTAGTGGCAACAGTCATCATCTTGCTCAACATGAAGCTGCTGTTCGACTTCGCCACGGCATGACAGCGGTGCAAAAAACCTAATAAAACGGCTGATCAACTAAATGGTTCCCTCCGTTGAATTAGCCTGACGTTAAGGTTGCTTTATGTTTCAGTGCATTGTTAGCTGGAGGGCCTTGCTCCCGCCCTGACGTGACCACGGGAGGGTGTTGCGGGCAGGGCTCAATCAGAGATCGAGGAGCCAATGCCCAAGTTGAAGCCCGTCGCCGCGTTCTTGGCGGTCAGCACGGCTCTGGCCACCACCCCCGTCGTCGCTCAGGAGCTCATCGACAGCACCAACTTCCGCAATGCCGTGACCCCCGGCCACATCCAGGGGCATCTGCGCGCGCTGCAGCGCATCGCCGACCGCAACAACGGCACGCGCGCGTCCGGCACGTCGGGCTATGCCGCCTCGGTGCGCTATATCGTCAGCCAATTGCCAGCCTCGGCCTACGCGATCACCCGTCAGGTGTTCCCGTTCTCCCAGTTCGAGGAGCTCGCACCGGCCACGCTGGCGCAGGTATCGCCCAACGCGGTGACTTACACCCTGGGCACCGACTTCCTGACCATGGAGTATTCCGGCTCGGCCCCGGGCGGCGTCACGGCACCGCTCGAGGCGGTAGACGTCCTGCTGCCGCCGGGGGCGGAGCCGAGCAGCTCGACCTCGGGCTGCGAGGCGAGCGACTTTGCCGGCTTCACCGCCGGCCACATAGCCCTGATTCAGCGCGGCACCTGCGATTTCGCGGTCAAGGCGGCCAACGCCAAGGCGGCGGGTGCGGTCGGCGTGATCATCTTCAACGAAGGGCAGCCGGGTCGCACCGAAGTGCTCAACGGCACGCTGGGCGGACCGGGCGCTGCGATCCCGGTAGTCGGCGCCACGTTCGCGCTCGGGAACACGCTCGCGGCGTTGTCGGATGCTACCGTCCGCCTCAGCACCGACACCAAGACCACGACCCGCAACACGGAGAACGTGCTGGCCGAGACGCGCGGCGGTCGGGCGAACCGCGTCGTCCTGGTGGGGGCCCATCTGGACTCCGTGCCGGAAGGCCCGGGTATCAACGACAATGGCAGCGGCAGCGCCACGATCCTGGAGATCGCTCGCCAGCTCGCCAACATCCCCGTCCGCAACAAGGTCAGGTTCGCGTTCTGGGGTGCCGAGGAGAGTGGCCTGCTCGGCTCCGAATACTACGTGACACAGCTGCGGCCCGCCGAGGCACAGCGCATCGCGCTCAACCTGAACTTCGACATGCTGGGCTCGCCCAACTTCGTCCGCTTCGTCTATGACGGCGACGCCTCCGATTCCCCCGACACGGAGCCCGGGCCAGACGGCTCGGCCCTGATCGAGCAGGTTTTCCTGCAATATTTCGCCTTCCTCGGCCTGCCGACCGAGCCCACGGCCTTCGACGGCCGCTCGGACTACGGCCCGTTCATCGACGTCGGCATCCCGGCGGGCGGCCTGTTCTCCGGCGCCGAGGGGATCAAGACCGCGCGGGAAGCGCGGCGCCACGGCGGGACCGCCGGCGTGGCGTACGACCGCTGCTACCATCAGGCCTGCGACACGATCGGCAACATCAATGCTCTCGGCCTGGATCAGCTCAGCGACGCCGCCGCCCATGCGGTCCTGACCTTCGCCCAGCGCCGCCAGCCGGTCGCCGACGCCACGGCAATGGCTGCCACCGCTGCCGGCCAACGGGTCGCCAGAAGCGGCATGGACTATAAGGGCCACCATCTGCGCAGGTAGCATTCGTGACCGCCGGGGGAGGTCTCCCCCGGCGGTTCCGCCTACACCACGTGGGCAGGCGCCTGCGGGCAGGGCGCGCCGGCCTCGACCTGAATCGTCGCGTGACCGATCTCGAACCGATGGTGCAGCGCGTCACGTAGCGTGGCCAGAAATCCGTCGTCCGGCGCCGAGTTCGGCCGTACCAGATGGGCGGTGAGCGCCGTCTCGGTCGTGCTCATGGCCCAGATGTGGAGATCGTGGACCTCGGCCACTCCCGGCTGCTCGCGGAGGAACGCCTCGACGGCCGCCGGATCGATGCTCCGGGGCACCGCGTCGAGCGCCAGGTCGACCGAATCGCGCAGCAGCCCCCAGGTCCCGACCAGGATGACCGCACCGATCACCAGGCTCACCGCCGGGTCGAGCCACAGCCAGCCAGTAGCGGCGATCAGCAGCGCCGCCACGATCACCCCGACCGTCACCGCGGCATCCGCCACCATGTGCAGGAAAGCGCCGTGCACGTTGAGGTCGCGCTCGCGACCGCGCATGAACAGGAGGGCGGTACCCAGATTGACCGCCACTCCGAGCACCGCCACCCACAGCACGATGCCGGTGTCGACCGGCTCGGGTGAGTGCAGCCGCCGCAGCGCCTCCCAGGCGATGGCGCCGACCGCGACGAGCAGCAGCATCGCATTCGCGAGGGCGGCGAGGATCGAGCTGCGGCGGAAGCCGTAGGTGCGCCGTGCTGTGGGCGTCCGGCGCGACAGCCAGGCGGCACCCCAGGCCAGCGCCAGCCCCAGCACGTCGGACAGGTTGTGCCCGGCGTCCGCCAGGAGCGCCAAGGAGCCGGCGACGATGCCGAACGCCGCTTCGACCACGACGTAGGTGAGGTTCAGCCCGATGCCGATCGCAAAGGCGCGGTCGTGCGTGGCGGCACCGTGATCGTGGCCGTGATGATGGTGGTGCTGGTGTCCGGCGCTCATGCTGGAATCCGTGGCCCGAGCAGAATGACCGCGCTGCCGGCCAGACATAGCGCTGCGCCGGCGAGGTCCCAGCGGTCGGGACGCGAACCCTCGACGGCCCACAGCCACGCCAGCGAAGCGGCGATGTAGACGCCCCCATAGGCGGCGAAGGCGCGGCCGGCGAACGCCGCGTCGACGCGGGTGAGCGCCCAGGCGAACCCGACCAGCGCCAGCAGCCCCGGCAGGAGCCACCAGGCGGTGCGCCCGAGCCGCAGCCACGACCAGAAGGCGAAGCAGCCAGCGATCTCGGCCAGCGCGGCACCGACGTACCAGATGAGCGCATGGGACATGGGCGCCCTCTACCGCGATTCTGCCGCCCTGTCGCTGCGGCGGTCCACGGCTTGACCGGAGTCCCGGCGCTGCGCCATCGTCGCGCCATGAGGGAGCTTGCCGCTGCGGCCGACAGCGCTCCGGCTGCGCGGGACGCGGCCGCGATCGAGGCCAGCCGCGTCTCCCTGACCTACGAGACCGGCGACGGCCCGGTGCACGCCTTGTCCGACATCGACCTGGTCGTCGAGCGCGGGGCCTTCGTCTCGCTGATCGGGCCCTCGGGCTGCGGCAAGACCACGCTCCTGCGCGCCATCGCCGATCTCGAGCGCCCGACCGCGGGCACGCTGCTGGTCAACGGGCGGACCGCCGAGGCGGCGCGCCTGGCGCGGGACTATGGCTACGTGTTCCAGGCGCCGGCGCTGTTCCCCTGGCGGACGGTCGAGCGCAACGTGACCCTGCCGCTGGAGATCATGGGCCTGCCCGCGGCCGAGCGGCGCGAGCGGGCGCGGCGCTATCTCGCCATGGTCAGCCTCGAAGGCTTCGAGCAGAAGCACCCCTGGCAGCTCTCGGGCGGAATGCAGCAGCGCGCCTCGATCGCCCGGGCCCTCTCCTTCGAGCCGGACCTGCTGCTGATGGACGAGCCGTTCGGGGCGCTCGACGAGATCGTGCGCGACAAGCTGAACCTGCAGCTCCGCCGGCTCTGGGCCGAAACCCGAAAGACGGTGGTGTTCGTCACCCACTCGATTCCCGAGGCGGTATTCCTCTCTACTCGCATCGTCGTGATGTCGCCGCGCCCCGGGCGCATTCTCGACGTGATCGACGTCGACCTGCCGCCGGAGCGCCCGCTCGAGCTGCGTGAAAGCCCAGCTTTCCTTACCGTGGCGCAGCGCGTCCGCGAAGATCTGCATGCCGGCCACTCCTATGACGACTGAAGCGCTGGCGCTCCACGGGCCGACCCGGTGCAACGCCTGATGTCCGGTCGGACCGGGCCGGTGCTGGTCGTGCTCCTGGTCCTGCTCGCGGTCTGGTACATGGCCACGGTCTGGCTGAATGCGCCCTTCGCCCGGCAGATCGCACCCGAGCCCGACGCGCTGCGCGGGACCGCCCTGATCGCCGCGACCATGAACCTCGAGCGACCCGTCCTGCCGGCGCCGCATCAGGTGGCCCAGGAGCTCTGGCGCAGCGTGGCGACGCTGCCGCCCTCCTCCGTCCGCAGCCTGCTCTATCACGCCTGGGTGACGCTGGCCTCGACACTGCTCGGCTTCGCCATGGGCACGGTGCTGGGGATCGCCCTGGCGGTGCTGATCGTGCATGGGCGCGCGCTGCAAAAGAGCCTCCTGCCCTGGATCATCGCCTCCCAAACCATCCCGATCCTGGCCGTGGCGCCGATCGTCATCGTCGTCCTGGGCTCGCTCGGGGTGAAGGGGCTGGTGCCCAAGTCGCTGATCTCGACCTATCTCTGCTTCTTCCCGGTGACGATCGGCATGGTGAAGGGGCTGACCTCGGCCGAGCGCATGCAGCTCGACCTGATGCGAACCTACAGCGCCAGCCCGTGGCAGACCTTCTGGAAGCTGCGCTGGCCAGCGGCCGTGCCGTTCCTGTTCACCAGCCTCAAAGTCGCGGTGGCGATCAGCCTCGTCGGCGCCATCGTCGGCGAGCTGCCGACCGGCGCCCAGGCCGGGCTCGGTGCGCGCCTGCTGTCCGGCTCCTACTATGGCCAGACCGTGCAGATCTGGGCGGCGCTGTTCATGGCCTCCTTCCTCGCCGCCGGCCTCGTGGCGCTGATCGGGCTGGCCGAGCGGCTGACGCTGCGGGCGATGGGGCTCCAGCGGTGACGGCGAGCGACGCCGCCGAGCTGGGTCGCGGCCGCGCTGCGCTCTGGATCCTCGCCGGCGCGCTGATGGGAGCAAGCCTGCTGCTCCCCGTGCCCGCCACGCCCGATGCCATCCGTGAGTTCCCGCTGCCCCCGATCCTGCTGGCAGCGGGATTCTTCGCCGCGGGCATCGTCGGCCGGCTCGACCTGCGCCGCACCCTGCTGCTGCTCGGCCTGATCGCGCTCGGCTGCCTCGGGCTGGTCCGGGAGGTGCATCAGCCCGGCACGGCCGGAACCGCGGGCGCGGGCTTCTGGCTGCAGGTGTCGAGCCTCTGGCTCGCGGCCTGGCTCGCGGTTGATTCCCTGGCCGCGATCGATCTCCTGGACCGCGGCCGCCAGCGCTACGTCGACCTCGGCGTGGCCCTGGCCTTCGGCGCCTGCATCCTGTTCCTGTGGGAGGTCGCCACCGTCGGGTTCGGCGTGCCGCCGGTACTGCTGCCGAGCCCGTCCGCGATCGGCGCCCGCTTCGCCGCCTCGACGGACATCCTGTGGGCGGACTTCGTCCAGACCTTCCTGCGCGCCGTGCTGGTCGGCTGGGCGCTCGGCTGTGCCGCCGGCTTCCTCGCGGCGCTGGCCGCGGACCGCTGGCCGTTCCTGGGGCGCGGCCTGCTGCCGCTCGGCAACTTCATGGCCGCCCTGCCGATCGTCGGCATCGCCCCGATCATGGTGATGTGGTTCGGGTTCGACTGGCAGTCGAAGGTCGCCGTGGTCGTGGTAATGACCTTCTTCCCGATGCTGATCAACACCGTGGCCGGCCTCGCCGCGGCCGGTCGGCTGGAGCTCGACCTGATGCGCTCCTACGGCGCCTCCTGGCTGCAGGCGCTCGCCAAGCTGCGCCTGCCGGCGGCGATGCCGTTCGTCTTCAACGCGCTGAAGATCAACTCGACGCTCGCCCTGATCGGCGCCATCGTCGCCGAGTTCTTCGGCACGCCGATCGTCGGCATGGGCTTCCGCATCTCGACCGAGGTCGGCCGGATGAACCTGGACATGGTCTGGGCGGAGATCCTGGTGGCGGCGGTCGCCGGATCGGCGTTCTATGGGGCGCTGGCGCTGCTGGAACGCGCCGTCACCTTCTGGCATCCGTCATTCAGGAGCTCATGAGCGCGAGCGTCTTCGCCTCGTGGGCACGACCGCATCTCGCCCCGTTGTGGACCGGAGCAGGGTTTCCTTGGCGGAAGCGAGATGTGCCCGACATGCGATGTCGACCAGGTCGGTTTTCCGGCTGAGCAAAGCATCGATGTAGGCGAGATGCTCCCTGATCGCGACCTCGTTGCGCTGGCGCTCGTCGCGCTTGTTCCATTGATAGTGATAATGGAAAATCAGGGTGATGATGTCGTAGAAGCCGTCGATGAACCGATTGGGTACGGACGAGTTGACGAGGCGGTGGAAACGGCTGTCGAGCTCGGAAAACTCCCGGTACCGGGAAGCGATCTCGCCCTGGAGCGCGAGGTGTTCCGCCCGTATCAGTCCGAGTTGCTGCCAATGCGGCTCGCAGTCTGACAGGGTGGTAAAGGCGACGGCGGAGCGCAGCTCGAACATCTCCCGAATCTCGAACAGCTCGAGTGCGAAGCTGCTCGTGAACCCCTTGAACACCCATCCGCCGCTGGGCCGCTTCTCGACCAGCCCGAACCGCTGGAACCGGATCAGGAACTCTCGAATCCCCGAGGTGGCGACGCCGAACCGTCGCGCCAGCACGAGCTCGCTGATGAGCGTTCCGGGCGGTGGATCGTCCAGCGCCATCCAATCCATGAACCGCTTCTCGACCTGCGCGGCCATCGAGACGGTCTCCACCGCAGGGAACCGCTCGACCGGACCCTGCACCGCGCGGACGACGCGGTGACGCCCGCTGCCGCCGATCAGGCCGGCTGACGCGAGACCTGCGAGAACCTTGCGTACCGTGGTCCGGCTGATCCCCAGGCTTGCGCTCAGTGTGTTCTCCGACGGTACGGTCGCGCCTTCGCCCAGCGCCGCGAGCAAATCCAGGGCGTCGTTGAAGGCGCGCTTGAATACTGCGTCCGTCTTCATCCTGCCCTGCCTACCCGTTCCTGTATCTTAATCCATAAAAAACAGTTTGACCACAACCCACCATCGGTTTTTTCTCAATAAGGAACAGAAGCCGCAGGGTCACGGCTGGGGCCGAGGCGATGAGCAGACAGGCGCAGATCGCTGCGATCGGTCCAGGGGGCAGAAGGGATTCGATGGGCATCTCGCCTGTGTCGCTCGGTCTCCGGTTGCTGAGTATTGGCCCGCTACTGATCCTCATCATCCTCGCGGCGGTGATCGGCCTGCTCACGCCCAATTTCCTGAAGCCCGGCAATCTCAGTAACATCGCTGCACAAACGGCGGTCATCGCCATAGTCGCGATCGGGCAGCATCTGGTGATCCTCACCCGAGGCATCGACCTGTCGGTCGGCGCCAACTTGGCCCTGGCCACCGTCGTCGGCGGCCTCGTCTTCAGGGCGGTCGGTTCCGCTCCGCTCGTGATGCTCGCCATGGTGCTTTCCGGCACCTTCGTCGGGGCGGTGAATGGCATCGTCTTTGTGTTCGGCCGCCTGCCCCATCCCTTCATCATCACGCTGGCGACACTGAGCATCTGTCGAGGCCTCGCGCTCGAGCTGTCGATCGGCCACACCACCATGCGCGGCATGCCGGACGCGGTTTCCGCGCTCGGCGGCTCCTGGGTGCTCGGCCTCCCGAACTCGCTCTTCGTGGTGCTGGCCGTCGCGGCGGCGGCGCTGCTGATGGCGAAATGCATGGTCTGGGGCCGCTGGATCTATGCCGTCGGCGGATCGCCCCAGGCCGCCGTGGAGATGGGCATCCCGACCAAGGCCGTCCTGGTCTCGGTCTACATGATCTCGGGCCTTTGCGCCGGCATTGGCGCGATCGTGCTGGCGGGCCGGACGCAGGCGAGCTCCCCGCTTTACGGCAATCTTCTGGAGCTGGACACGATCGCGGCGGTGATCATCGGCGGGGCAAGCTTCCTCGGCGGACGCGGCCACCTCGGCCATGCTCTGGTCGGTGCGGTGATGATCGGCGTGATCCGCAACGCGCTCAACCTGCTCGGCGTCGACATCTTCTTCCAGATGATCGCGATCGGCGTCGTCATCGTGGTGGCGGTCGAAGCCGACGTGCTGCGCAACTGGCTGGAAGGGCGGGCGCGCGCCCTGCAAGCCGCGGAGCCGTCATGAGCGGCCGCGAGCATGCGCCGGCCTTGGCAGTCCGCCACGCACAGAAGCGGTTCGGCGCAGTGCATGCACTGAAGGACATCAGCATTCAGGCCCATCGCGGCGAGGTCCTGGCGCTCCTCGGCGACAACGGCGCGGGCAAGTCGACGCTGGTCAAGTGCATCAGCGGCGTTCACGCGCTGGATGAAGGCGAGATTCTGCTCGACGGCGAGGCCGTCTCGATGGGCTCGCCAGCGGCGGCGCGCAGCGCCGGCATCGAGACGGTCTACCAAGACCTGGCACTGTTCGACAATTTGACCCCGGCCCAGAACTTCTATTGTGGCCGCGAGCTCTCGTTCCCTCACTGGCTGCCGCGCGGCCTCCGCCTGCTCGACAGTCGCGCCATGGACGGGGAGGCAGCCGCCGTCCTGGCGCGCCTCAAGGTCGTGCTGCCCAAGCTGGATGCGCCGGTGGCGCTGATGTCCGGTGGTCAGCGCCAAGCGGTTGCGGTGGCCCGCGCCAGCGTGTTCGCACGCAAGGTGGTTCTGCTCGACGAGCCCACGGCCGCGCTGGGTCTGCGGGAGGCCCGAAAGGTGCTCGACCTGATCGCCCGGCTGAAGGCCGAGGGCAACGCCATCGTCCTGATCACCCACAATCTGGAGCATGTGGTGGAGCTCGCGGACCGAGCCGTCGTGCTCCGCCAGGGCCGCAAGGTCGGTGAGCTGCGACCAAGCCCCGCCAATCAGCAGCGACTGGTCTCGATGATCGTGGGTGCGGAGGCCTAGGCAAGTTCGCCATCCCGTGCGGCTGGCGAAGACAGCGACCGCTTCGCTGCGGGGCGGTCCACACAGGGAGCTAAGAGATGAGATGGCGAATTGTTCTGGGAGGGCTGGCACTGGTCCTGGCGAGTGCCGGGCAAGCGCCCGCTGACGATGCGGTCAAGCTCGGCTTCATCACCAAGTTCCCGGTACCGTTCTTCGCCACCATGGAGGATGCGGCAAAGCAGTATGCCGCGGCGCACCCCGGTGTTGAGATCGTCTTCGGCCAGGGCGCTTCCGCCACCGACATCGAGGGGCAGATCGCCCTGATCGAGTCCATGGTCACCAAAGGGGTGCAGGGCATCGCCCTCACCCCGGTCGATCCGACGGTGGCGCCGGCGCTCGACAAGGCCATCGCGGCGGGCGTCAAGGTGGTCCTGATGGACAACAACATCCCCGGATGGTCGGGCCGCACGTCGCTCGCGACGACCGACAACTACAATGCCGGCAAGATCGCGGGAGCCTACCTGAAGACCGTGGTCAAGGACGGCGACACGCTCGGCATTCTCGAAGGGGTGCCCGGCGTGCCCTCCCTGGACGACCGGGTGAACGGCATGCTCGAAGGTCTCAAGGGCGTTGACGTGACCATCGTCGGCCGCGGCGCGACCAACTGTACGGAAGAGCTGGGCCTCAGCGTCGCCGAAGATCTGCTGACCGCCAATCCCGGGCTCAAGGCCATTTACGCCGCCTGCGGCCCGCCTGCCGCGGGTGCCGGCACGGCGATCAAGAATGCGGGCATCGCCAGCGACGACATCGTGCTGGTCGGCTTCGACTTCTGCTGCGGTGAGGCGGAAGCGCTGAGCGCCGGCATCGAGGACGCGTCCGTGGCGCAGTTCCCGGCCAAGATGGCCGAACTCGGCGTCGACGCGCTGGTGAAGAGCATTCGCGGGGAGAAGGTGGAAAATCTGATCGACTCGGGCGCGGCCCTGGTCACGCGCGAGAACATGGCGAAGTTCCAGTAGCCGGAAGCGCCATACCACCCGGCAGGCGTGGGGCTTCGCCTGCCGGTCCGGCCCTCGTACTCGCTGATGCCGCCCCCGCGCGCAGATGCCCCGCATGCTCGCACGGCGACCTTGCGGTCGCTTGTGCACCCCGCCAATCTGGCCGCGATGGTTCCGACCAGAAGGCCGCCGCGCCGGACGTCCGCCGGGCCTTCATCGCGAAGAACCCAGAGGAGGGCCAGGAATGATGATGAGGACGCTGCTCGCCGCGGGACTGCTTGCGGCCGCGATCGCTTCGGCCCAGGCGGCCGACCCGCTCACCCTGCAGCTCAAGTGGGTGACCCAGGCGCAGTTCGCGGGCTATTACGTCGCCAAGGAGAAGGGCTTCTACGACGATGTCGGGCTCGACGTGACGATCAACCCGGGCGGGCCGGACATCGCCCCGCCGCAGGTGATCGCCGGCGGCGGGGCGGACGTGATCGTCGACTGGATGCCTTCCGCCCTCGCCAGCCGCGAGAAGGGTGTGCCGCTGGTCAACATCGCCCAGCCGTTCAAGAAGTCGGGCATGATGCTGACCTGCCGCAAGGATTCCGGGATCACCAAGCCCGAGGACTTCCGCGGCAAGACGCTGGGCGTCTGGTTCTACGGCAACGAGTACCCCTTCCTTGCCTGGATGGCCAAGCTCGGCATCCCGACCGACGGCTCGGCCCAGGGCGTGAAGGTGATCAAGCAGGGCTTCAACGTCGACCCGCTGCTGCAGAAGCAGGCCGACTGCATCTCGACCATGACCTACAACGAGTACTGGCAGGTGATCGACGCCGGCATCAAGTCGGAGGATCTGATCGTCTTCAAGTATGAGGACCAGGGCGTGGCGACCCTCGAGGACGGGCTCTACGTCCTCGAGGCCAAGCTCGGCGAGTCGGCCATGGTCGACAAGCTCGCCCGCTTCGTCACCGCGTCGATGAAGGGCTGGGACTGGGCGCGCGAGCATCCCGACGAGGCCGCCGCCATCGTGCTGGAGAACGACACCACCGGCGCCCAGACCGAGAAGCACCAGACCCGCATGATGGGCGAGATCAACAAGCTGACGGAAGGCTCGACCGGGGTGCTCGATCCGGCAGACTACGAGCGCACGGTGCAGACCCTGCTCTCCGGCGGCTCCGATCCGGTGATCAGCAAGGCCCCGGAGGGGGCGTGGACGCACTCGGTCACCGACGCCGCGAAGCTGTGAGGCAGACGCTGTGCCGGCTGGGTGGCGGGCTCCTGGCCGCCGCCCTCGGCATCGGCCCCGCCGCCGCCACCGACCAGCCGCCGCTGATCGTCCAGCTCGACGGGCCGCTCGGCGCCCAGTTCGCCGGCTACTATGTCGCCGACTATCAGGGGTTCTACGACGAGGCCGAGGTCGCGGTGACGCTGGTCCCGGGCAACGAGGCGATCGACATCACGCCCGCTGTCGCCGCCGGCGTCGCCAATCTGGTTATTGAACGCATGCCGGCGGCGTTGGCGGCCCGCGAGCATGGCGTCGAGCTGGTCAATATCGGCCAGTTCTTCGCCCGGCCGGCGCTGGAGGTGGTCTGCCGCAAGGACAGCGGCGTGGCGGTGCCGGCCGACCTGCGCGGCCGCCGGCTCGGGCTGTGGACCGACGAGGCGCGGGTGGCGATGCTCGCCTGGCTGGGCGGGCAGGGGCTCGCCAACGGCATCGAGCTCGTCGACCAGGGGCACGACCCGAGCCTGCTGCTCGACCGCCGGGCGGACTGCATCTCGGCCCTGAGCTGGGACGAGCGCGCGCAGCTGCTCGATGGCGGCGTGGCGCCGGAGGAGCTCACCGTGCTGGCCGCCGCCGACCACGGCCCCGCCCCGCTCGAGGATGGGGTCTGGGTCCCGGCCAAGCTGCTGGAGAGCCGCCACACCGCCCTCTCGCTCGCCGGCTTCCTCTACGCCACGCGGCGCGGCTGGAGCTGGGCGCGCGCCAACCCGGTCGAGGCGGTGCGCATCGTCCAGGAATACGATCACGACAAGACCCTGCAGGAGAAGCCGCAGGTGCGGCGGATGCATGAGGTCAACCGGCTGACCGAGGGCACGGGCGGCATGCTCGACCCGGCCGCCTTCCAGGCGACGGTCGACCTGCTGCTGGCAGCCCCGGGCGAGCGGGCGATCACGCGCCAGCCCGAGGGTGCCTGGACCCACGGGCCGGCCGAGGAGGCCGGGCTGAACGAGCCCGAATGAGCAGCGACTAGGGAGACAGCGGCCATGGCGATCCTGATCCGCGGCGGCACGGTGGTGAACCACGACTTCAGCCGGCGCGCCGACGTGCTGGTCGAGGGCGGCACCATCGCCGCCGTCGGGCCCAATCTGGCGGCCCCGGCCGGGGCGGAGGTGATCGACGCCGGCGGCTGCTACGTCCTGCCGGGCGGCATCGACCCGCACACCCATCTCGAGATGCCGTTCATGGGCACCGTGTCGGCCGAAACCTGGGAATCGGGCACGCTCGCCGCGCTCAGCGGCGGCACCACCATGCTGGTCGACATGTGCATCCCCGGCCCCGGCCAGTCGCTGCTCGCCGCCTACCAGGACTGGCAGCGCCGTGCGGAGCGGGCCGCCACCGATTTCGGCTTCCACATGGCGATCACCGGCTGGTCGCAGCAGGTCTGGGAGGAGATGGCGACCGTCGTCCAGACCTACGGCATCAACACCTTCAAGCACTTCATGGCCTACAAGGGTGCGTTGATGGTGACCGACGACGAGATGTACCACTCGTTCAACCGCTGCGCCGCCCTGGGTGCTTTGCCGCTGGTCCATGCCGAGAACGGTGACGTCGTCTTCCGCCTGCAGCAGCATTTCCTCGAGCAGGGCATCACCGGGCCGGAGGCGCACGCCTTCTCGCGGCCGCCCGAGGTCGAGGGCGAGGCCGCCAATCGGGCGATCATGATCGCCGACATGGCCGGCTGCCCGGTCTACATCGTCCACACCTCCTGCCGCGAGGCGCACGAGGCGATCGCGCGCGCCCGGGCCGCCGGCAAGCGGGTCTATGGCGAGCCGCTGATCCAGCACCTCGTGCTCGACGAGGGCGAGTACCGCAACCAGGACTGGAACCACGCCGCCCAGCGCGTGATGTCGCCGCCGTTCCGGGCCAGGCACCACCAGGAATCGCTGTGGGCGGGGCTGCAGGCGGGCTCGCTGCAGGTAGTGGCGACCGACCATTGCGCCTTCACCACCGAGCAGAAGCGGATGGGCTTGGGCGATTTCACCAAGATCCCCAACGGCACCGGCGGGCTCGAGGACCGGATGCCGGTCCTCTGGACCGCGGGCGTGAACAGCGGGCGGCTGACCAGGGAGGAGTTCGTGGCCGCGACCTCGACCAACATCGCCCGCATCCTCAACGTCTATCCGCGCAAGGGTGCGGTCGCGGTCGGCTCCGACGCCGACCTCGTGGTCTGGGACCCCGCGGCCGGCAAGACCGTGAGTGCTGCCGCGCAGAAGAGCGTGATCGACTACAACGTGTTCGAGGGCTTCGCCTGCCAGGGCCTGCCGCGGGTGACCGTGGCGGGCGGCAAGGTCGCCTGGGCCGACGGTGAGCTGCGCGCCAAGGCCGGCGACGGAAGCTATGTCCCGCGCGACCCCTTCCCTGCGGTCGCGACCGCACTCACCACCTACCGCGAGCTGCACGCCCCCAGGCCGGTCGAGCGGCTCGAGGTGACGCCTTAGTAGCCCCTGGACGCCAAGCCCGCCGATGCTATCATGATAGCATTGGCGGGAGACAAACGATGGCGCAGCTGCTGGTGCGGGGTTTGAGTGAGGAGACGATCCGCCTGCTGCGCGAGCGTGCCAAAGCACACGGCCGCTCGGTGGAAGCCGAGCACCGGTCCATTCTCGAGGATGCGGTCGGCGAGAGCGGGACGAGCAGCGACTTGGCGGCCGCTCTCCAGTCGTTGTCCTGGCTTGCAGAACTGGACGCAGCCGAGCTCCGCGGCGACGATCCACCCAGGGATTTCTCGTTCGACGCGGCGGGGACAACGGTGGCTCATGCCCGGACTTCTGCTGGACACGACCGTTCTGATTGACGTCAGCCGCGGCTTCCGGCCGACCGTCCGCTGGGTGGAGCGGCAGCCGCTGGCCCGGCTCTATCTGTGTTCGCTGACGGTAGGCGAGCTGGTGCGCGGTGCCTATCGTCGCTTCGCGTCCTCGCCTGCGGTACTGACGGACGAGCTCCATCATCTTCGGACCGGGCTGCTGCAACGCTTCGGGGCGCGGGTGCTGGGCTTCGATGCGGAGGCCGCCGAGATCTGGGGCCGGTTGATGGGCGAGGGCGAGGCCCGCGGCGCCCGGCCACCTTCGGACGACGCCAAGATCGCCGCGATCGCCCTGCTGCATGGACTGACCCTCGCCACGTCGAACCAGCGCGACCTGGCAGCCATGTGCCCGACCATCGATCCCCGCACGGCCTGATCAGGGAGCCGTCATGCCCAAGGTGCTCAACTTCCAGCAGGAGCTGGTCGGCTGCTTCGGCCAGCCAGTGTCCGAGAACCCGACCCAGGCGATGATCGAGGCGGCCTTCCGCCATCACGGCCTGGACTGGCGCTACCTGACCATCGAGGTGGCGCCGGCGGACCTCGCCGCCGCGGTGGCCGGCGCCCGGGCCATGGGCTTCAAGGGCTTCAACTGCACCATCCCGCACAAGCTCGCCGTGATCCCGCATCTCGACGGGCTCGGCGAGTCGGCCGCCCTGATGGGGGCGGTCAACTGCGTGGTGGTCCGCGACGGCCGGCTGATCGGCGAGAACACCGACGGCAAGGGCTTCGTCGCCGGCATCGGCCGCCTGCTCGATCCCTCGGGCAGGAGCATGGTGCTGCTGGGGGCCGGCGGGGCGGCGCGGGCGATCGCGGTCGAGATGGCGCTGGCCGGCTGCGGCCGGATCACCGTGGTCAGCCGCGACGCCGCCCAGGGCCGGGCGCTGGCCGAGCTGCTCAACGGCAAGGTGCGCGCGGTGGCCCCGGCCGTGAGTGCCGCCCACGCCCCCTGGCAGGGCGACTTCCAGGTCCCCGCGGCCACCGACATCCTGGTCAACGCGACCCAGGTCGGCCTCTTCCCCGACGTCGACGCCCGCCTCGCCCTCGACATGGACAGCCTGCGCCCGGGCACGACCGTGGTCGACGTCATCCCCAACCCACCCCGCACCCGCCTGATCCGCGACGCTGCGGCCCGCGGCTGCCAGGTGCTCGACGGCCTCGCCATGCTGGTGGGCCAGGGCCGCATCGGCATCGAGTATTGGACCGGCATCGACCCCGACGAGGGCGTGATGCGGGCAGCACTGGAGGACGTATTCGCGGAGTGAGTGGTGCGCTGGCCAAAAGGCCAGGGCATTGATTCATAAAGCTTTCTCGGGTTCGTTCTTGCCCTCCTGGGAATAACGGGAGGGTCCGCCCCTGCGGGGCCGTTTGGTAGGGTCCCAGGCGGGCGAGGCGCAAGCGCAGGGGGTGCCTACGATGATGGCGACGATCGGGATCGACTTGGCCAAGAGCGTCCTGCATGCGGTGGCGATGGACGCGGCCGGCAAGGTGGTGCAGCGGCGCAGGCTGGACCGTCCGAAGCTCTTGGAGTGGCTGGCCAACCAGGGGCCGTGCCTGATCGGCATGGAGGCCTGCGCCGGGGCGCACCATCTGGCACGGGCGCTGGCGGCGCAGGGCCACGAGGTGCGGCTGATGCCCGGCCAGTACGTCAAGCCGTTCGTCAAGACCCACAAGAACGACCTGACCGACGCCGAGGCGATCGCGGAAGCGGTGCAGCGGCCGCAGATGCGGTTCGTGCCGGTCAAGACGCCGGCGCAGCTCGACGTGCAGGCCTTGCACCGGGCGCGCGACCGGCTGGTCGGGATGCGCACCGCTTTGGTCAACCAGATCCGATCGGAGGCGGTGCCCCCGATCCTGCTCGAGCGCGGGCTCGCCGTGGCGCGCGGCCGGCGCACCTTGGAGAAGGCGCTGCCGGCGCTGCTCGAGGGCCACGCGGCCGAGCTCGGCGCCATGCGGGTCGGGCTGATCGAGTGCCTGCGGGGCGCAGTGGCGCGCGGTCGACCAGCCGATCGCCGCGCTCGACGAGCAGATGCTGGCGCTGGCGCGGCAGGATGCGACCAGCCAGCGGCTGATGACCATCATTGCCAGCGGCAATGATCCGGTCCCGCAGGGAATCGATCGCCTGTCTAGGCGATCGATAGGCCCCGGCGTCGGGCCGATGCTGGCCACCGCCCTGGTGGCGGCGGTCGGCAGCGGTGCTCAGGGCTTCCGCAACGGCCGCAGCCTCGCCGCCCCTTCGGCGCTGCCGACGCAGCGCCGATCCCTTGCGGGACCGGATCGATGCCTCTGGCATCGATGGCTGGGCCTGATCCCACGTCAGCACAGCAGCGGCGGCAAGGCCCGGCTGCTCGGGGTGGCCCGGCACGGCAACCGCTACCTTCGCCGGCTGCTGGTGCATGCCGCACGCTCGCTGAAACGGGTGGCGTCCGGCCGCGACGACCGGCTGGGCCATTGGCTGCAGGGATTGGACGCCCGGGCACACGCCAACGTCGCCGCGGTGGCCCTGGCCGCCAAGCTCGCCCGCTTCTGCCCTCGGCCGACAGGCGCCGGCCGCTCCTGCGGAGACGGATCGACCGCGCTGCGGTCGATGGGCGATCATGGCCCACAACGACCACTACCGCGCGCCCGCCTGAGGCCGCCGGCCCGGCAGCGCACACGAGTTCTGCTCGGCAAGGGAGGACATGGCCACCACCGTCGAGCGGCGTCGCAAGAGCCTGTCGAACGAATCGGCCCTCGAGGCCGCCCGAATTACCAGGCCCGCGGCGCGCCGATCCCATAGCGGCCCGAGGCATGCCAGCCTCATCCCCAAAGGCCGGATACATTCACGCCGACGCGACCTGGCCACACCAACCAAGCCTTGCGGAAACGGGGCGGACCATACAATCGTTCGTGCATTTTCCGGGTCGAGCGGCGATGCCCGCGCCTGGGTTCGTACGTGCCACGGCGGAAATCGTTCGTGAAAAAAGCGCGTGCAGGGGGGCGTCGCGCGGGTTCGTGCGTGCACGGCGGAACGTCGCGAAGACTTGGTGGACATGGTCAAGCATTCGGGTTCTAGGAATATTAGCCTTGCACTATGGCATGAACGGCGGGGCGAAGTCGAGAGCGGCGTTAACGGGGCGGTAACGGTCTTGAGGTAGTCTGCCGGACGGTGGACCAGGGGTCGCGCCGGGAGGGGAGACCGAGCGGAGCGAGGGCGGCAGGTTTGGGTGGGTTCGCTCGTGCCGTCGCGGATGGAGCGGACGGGGCGGTGTGGTGGGCCGCCGGGTTCGTCCGTGCCGGCTGGAAATTCGATCGTGCAGAAACCGCGCCGGGCGGCTCGGGCTCGGGCATGCGCCCGTGCGGGGCGGCGTCTGGATCGGCTGGCTTCGCGCCCACCCCGGCGCCTCGGCGGCGAGCCAGTCGAGGGCCGCGCGCAGCTCGGCTGCGATCCGCGTCAGGTTCGCCTCCGGCGCCAGCGTGTAGCCCGGCAGCGCCGCCGACCAGCCCCGCGCCAGCACCCCCTCGGCAAGGCAGGCGAACTCCTCCCGGCTGCCGCGCTGCCAGTAGCCGCCATGGATGTGGACCAGGCACGGTGCCGCCGGATCGGCCGCCGGATAGAGGTCCCACCTCGTCCGCTCGGCCCCGCCATAGGGCAGGTCCAGATGTCCGGGCCGGCCCGCCCGCAGCGCCCGCGACGCAGCGTTCCGCTCCTCGCGCCTGGCCTGCGCCACCTCCGCCCCGACCTGCGCCACATTGTTGAAGGCGAGATTGCGCGCCTCCAGCGACATGGTCATCCAGTCCATGCCGGTGCCCCCCGATCCGGTCCACGCGACGCGGCTATCGCCGTCATCGGGGCGAGCGTGCCAAATACGGCGACAGCCAGCGAGCCGAGGCGCGCGCCCTCACGCTTATGTATCCCGACTGGCCGTCGATGCGCTGGAATCCACCGGGCGGTCCGGATAGTCTCGCAGCGACCGAGGACGGAGCGATGGATGCCCGACAACGGTGACGAGCGGATGCAGGCCGCCTGGGAACGGGTCGAGGCCAAGCTCGACCGCCTGGGAGAGGTTCAGGCCGAGCACGGGCGTGTGCTGACGCTGCTCGACCGGCGGCTCAATCGGGTCGAGGGCAATCTGGACATGGTCAAGCTGATGCTGGAGGGCGTGCGGCAGCAGATCGAGCGCCGGGCGGAACGGCTGAAGGACGAGCTGCTGACCGAGCTGGGCCGAGAAACCCGCGTCGAGCTCCGGGCCGCGCAGGGCCTGAACGAGGACCGCCTGAGCGCGCTGGAGCGCCGCGGGCTGGCGCTTGAAGGAGGAGAAGGGTGACGCTGATCGCGGCCGAGCTGCGATCGTAAATCCCCATTAATCGCACGTGATACATAGTCTTCCAACGCGCGCAGTCGACCGCCTGCTTGCCCCTACGAATAATGATTCAGCATCTAACGCTTGGGGAAGATAAATAAAATGGATTCGAGACTAATCAATTCATTATGCTTTGTCGTCACCATGATGCTTGTCGACTGGAGTAATTTTGCAAGCGCGGCGACGCCGCCGTTCGAGGCTATTCATGGAAATATTGATATTCAAGCACTCGCGGGTAGGATACGGAATGATGTTGAGTCGTATCTTGGACAGACCGGATCATGCTATGATTTGAGCAAGTACTCTACTGTCCTTAGTGACCGTGGAGTGATGAAGTGTGCGTATGGTTCCGATGTGGCACTCAAATCATGGGGCGACGGCCAAAATTCGGAATATATTACACCAAGCCTCGGTCCCGAATTTGGAATCTACATTGAAATCTATTTTGAACATGGAATAGCAGAGGAGATTCGATTTTACAATATAGAGTCGGAATTTAGAAACTCGGCTCTACTAGAGGTAGGTATCACTTGGCTTGGCAGGCCTCAGCAAGAAGATGGCTCGGGATACTATTGGGTTGGTGATCGAAGAATTCATCTGGCAAGCGTCTTTTACACGCCAGATCCACGTGGCAGTTTTGTCGAGATATTTGCTAAAGTCCACAAGGGTCAACCGTTGGGCTTGCCGTGGTCGCTATGTGGGTCGGGCCGACTGACCCGCCAGAAGAGTTGGTGCAGCCTACTCTCCGAGTGAATTTTGCAGATGCTTGGAACGTCACCCCATTCAACTCCTTCATCGCCCCGATGCGCCAACCAAAGGCTACGCCAGAAGAGCCGCGACATCGATCTCAATCCCCGGCACGAGCGTTGGCGCGACGATGCCCGCCGTTTGCCGCCGACGCTCGGCATAGCCGTCCGGCCCCGGGCGGCGGCAGACCTCGACCGCCCGGCCGGGCAGGTCGACGATCCAGACCTCCGGCACGGCGTGCCGGGCATAGAGGGCGAGCTTGGGGCCGCGGTCGAAGGCCAGCGAGCTGTCGGCGACCTCGACCAGGAGCAGGACGTCGGCCGCGCCGGGGTGGCCGGACTCGTAGAAATCCGCTCTCGGGCGCAGCAGCATGAGGTCGGGCTGCAGCTCGTTGCGACGGTCGAGGCGAATGGCACCCTGGACGCGCGCGATCACCTGGCCGTCGGCGACGATACGGGCGACCAGGCTCGTCAGCCGATCGACCTTGCTGCCGTGCGCGCTGCCGATCGGGGCCATCTCGACGATCTCCCCGTCGATCAGCTCGACCCGGTCCTCAGGTGCCAGGATGCCGGTCTCGGCCATGCGATAGTAGGCGTCGACGTCGAAGCGGCGACGCGTCGGGATCTCGGGGCGGTCGAGGATGGCCGGCATGGGCCTCGGTCTCCGCTGCTCCTGGAAAGTGTACTCGATCGCGTCGACGCGGGACAGGGCCGGCCGGATTGGGGCCACGGCTTTCCCGGTCTACCGCGCACACTACCCGGCCACGGCCTCCGCCTGCACCGCCTCGATCCGGAACGCCGCCGCCATCAGTGCTTTGGTGTAGGCCTGCTCGGGGGCGGCGAAGATGCGCTCGGTCGGGCCGCGCTCGACGATGACGCCGTCCTTCATCACCACGACCTCGTGGCTCATGGCGCGGATGACGCGCAGATCGTGGCTGATGAACAGGTAGGCGAGGCCGTGGCGGCGCTGCAGGTCGCGGAGCAGGTCGATGATCTGCGCCTGCACCGACATGTCCAGGGCCGAGGTCGGCTCGTCGAGGACGACCAGTCGCGGGCGCAGGATCATGGCGCGGGCGATCGAGACGCGCTGGCGCTGGCCGCCGGAGAACTCGTGCGGGTAGCGGTCCTGGTCCTTCGGGTCGAGGCCGACCTCCTCGAGGATGGCGGCCACCATGGCGCGCCGCTCGGCGGCGTTCCTGCCGATCCGGTGCAGCTCCAGCCCCTCGGCCACGATCTGGCCCACCGACAGACGCGGGCTGAGGCTGCCGAACGGGTCCTGGAAGACGATCTGCAGCTCGCGCCGGAGCGGCCGCAGCTCGCGCCAGGAGAGGCCCTGCAGCGGCCGGCCGGCGAAGTCGATCGGCCCCTCGCTGCGGGTGAGGCGCAGGAGGGCCAGGCCCAGCGTGGTCTTGCCCGAGCCGCTCTCGCCGACCAGGCCCACGGTCTGGCCGGCGCGGATCTGCAGGGACACGCCGTCGACCGCCTTGATGTGGCCCACCGTCCGGCGGAAGACGCCGCGCTGGATGGGGAAGTGGACCTTGAGGTCGCGTGCTGCCAGCAGCACCGGTGCCGCCGGATCGGCCGGCGCCGGCTCGCCCTTGGGGGCGGCGGCGAGCAGGCGGCGGGTGTAGGGGTGGCGCGGCCGGTCGAACACCTCGGCGACCGGGCCCTGCTCGACCAGCTCGCCGCCGGTCATGACGCAGACCCGGTCGGCGAGGCGGCGGACGATGGTGAGGTCGTGGGTGATGAACAGGATCGCCATGCCGAGCCGGGCCTGGAGATCCTTGAGCAGCTGGAGGATCTGCGCCTGGATGGTGACGTCCAGGGCGGTGGTCGGCTCGTCGGCGATCAAGAGGTCGGGATCGTTGGCGAGCGCCATGGCGATCATGACCCGCTGGCGCTGGCCGCCCGAGAGCTGGTGCGGGAAGGCGGCGAGCCGGGTCTCGGGCTGCGGGATGCCGACCAGGCGCAACAGCTCGAGCGCGCGGCGCCGTGCCTCATCCCGGCTCACCCCGCGATGGACGAACAGCACCTCGCCGATCTGCCGCTCGACATTGTGCAAGGGGTTGAGCGAGGTCATCGGCTCCTGGAAGATCATGCCGACCCGGGCGCCGCGGATGGTGCGCATGAAGCGGTCGTCGCGGCCGACCAGCTCCTCGCCGGCAAAGCGGATGCTGCCGGTCGGGTGCGAGGCCGTGGGATAGGGCAGGAGCTGGAGGATCGAGAGCGCGGTCACCGACTTGCCGGAGCCGCTCTCGCCGACGATGGCCAGGGTCTCGCCCCGGTCGAGGGTGAACGAGGCGCCCTTGACGGCATCGAAGCCGCCGAAGCGCACGCCCAGATCCGCGACCTCCAGCAGCGCCATCAGGTTTCCCGCCGGAAGGTCTTGCGCGGGTCGAAGGCGTCGCGCACCGCCTCGCCCGCGAACACCAGCAGCGACAGCATCAGCGCGATGACGACGAAGCCGGAGATGCCGAGCCAGGGGGCCTGGAGGTTGCTCTTGCCCTGGTTGAGCAGCTCGCCGAGCGAGGGCGAGCCCGGCGGCAGGCCGAAGCCGAGAAAGTCGAGCGAGGTCAGGGTGACGATCGAGCCGTTGAGGATGAACGGCAGGAAGGTGAGCGTGGAGACCATGGCGTTGGGCAGGATGTGGCGGAACATGATGGTGCCGTTGCCGACGCCCAACGCACGCGCGGCCCGCACGAAGTCGAGATTGCGGGCGCGCAGGAACTCCGCCCGGACGAGGTCGACCAGGCTCATCCAGCTGAACAGCAGCATGAGGGCGAGGATCGTCCAGAAGCCCGGCACGATGAAGCTGGACATGATGATCAGGAGATAGAGCACCGGCGTGCCGCTCCAGACCTCCATGAAGCGCTGCATGGTCAGGTCGACCGCCCCGCCGAAATAGCCCTGCACGGCACCCGCGGCGATGCCGACCACCGAGCTGAGCAGGGTCAACGCCAGGCCGAACAGGACCGAGATGCGAAAGCCGTAGATGATGCGCGCCAGCACGTCGCGCGCCTGGTCGTCGGTGCCCAGCCAGTTGCGCAAGGTCGGCGGCGAGGGGGCGGGTGTCGGCAGGTCCTGGACCACGGTGTCGTAGCGGAAGGGGATGGGCGGCCAGACGATCCAGCCCTTCTCCTCGATCAGCTCTTGGACGGCCGGATCGGCATAGACCGCCTCGGTCTCGAAGAAGCCGCCGAACTCGGTCTCGGGATAGGTGGCGAAGACCGGGAAGTAGAAGCGGCCGTCGTAGCGGACCAGCAGCGGGCGGTCGTTGGCGATCAGCTCGGCGCCGAGCGAGAGGACGAACAGGACGAGGAAGAGCCAGAACGAGAGGTAGCCGCGCCGGTTGGCGCGGAAGTTGGCGAGCCGGCGCCTGGCGAGCGGCGACAGATGGCCAGCTTGGCTCACGGCCTCAGGCGCCCCGGCTCGCGAAGTCGATGCGCGGATCGACCAGGACGTAGGTGAAGTCGGTGACGATCTTCATCAGCAGGCCGAGCAGGGTCAGCACGTAGAGCGTGCCCAGCATCAAGGGGTAGTCGCGGTTCAGCGCCGCCTCGAAACCGAGCAGGCCCAGGCCGTCGAGCGAGAAGATCACCTCGATCAGCAGCGAGTCGGTGAACAGGATGGCGATGAACGCGGCCGGGAAGCCGGCGATGACGATCAGCATCGCGTTGCGAAAGACGTGACCGTACAGCACCGACCGCTGGTCCAGCCCCTTGGCGCGGGCGGTGAGCACGTACTGCTTGTTGATCTCCTCGATGAAGCTGTTCTTGGTCAGCATGGTCAGCGTGGCGAACGAGCCGATCATCAAGGCACCGATCGGCAGGACCATGTGCCACAGATAGTCGAGCGCCTTCTGATACCAGGGCAGCGACCAGAAATTCTCGGAGACCAGCCCGCGCAAGGGGAAGATCTGCCAGTAGCTGCCGCCGGCGAACAGGACGATCAGCAGCACCGCGAACAGGAAGGCCGGGATGGCGTTGCCGACGATGATGGCGGCACTGGTCCAGACGTCGAACGGCGTGCCGTCGCGGACCGCCTTGCGGATGCCGAGCGGGATCGAGATGAGATAGGTCAGCAGAGTCGTCCAGACGCCGAGCGAGATCGACACCGGCAGCTTGTCGATCACCAGCTGCACCACCGAGCGGTCGCGGAAGTAGCTGTCGCCCAGGTCGAAGCGCAGATAGTTGCCGAGCATGGTGAGGAACCGGCGCCAGGCCGGCTGGTCGAAGCCGTACTGCCGCTCGAGCTCCTTGATGAAGGCGGGATCGAGCCCCTGCGCCCCACGGTAGCGGCTGGTCTCGCCGGTGCCGCCACTGCCGCCCTGCCCGCCGACGGCCTCGTTGCCGCCGCCGGTGATGCGCGCGGTGGCACCCACCGCCCGGCCGGAGAGGTCGGCCAGGACCCGCTCGATCGGCCCGCCCGGCAAGGCCTGGATCACGGCGAAGTTGATCAGCAGGATCCCGAGCAGGGTCGGGATCACCAAGAGGACGCGCCGAGCCAGGTAGGCGAGCACCGGGCCGTCAGTTGGCGGGCGGGGCCAGATCGCGCCGCGCTGCCTCGACCGCGGTCGCCTGGGCCGGATCGACCCACCAGGCGAACAGGTCGACGCCGTAGCGCGGCCAGGTCTCCGGATGGCGCAGCTTCGCCCAGTAGGCGATCCGGGTCACTCGATTGTGCCATTGCGGGATCACGTAGTAGCTCCACAGCAGCACCCGATCGAGGGCACGGCAGGCCGCGATCAGGTCGTCGCGGCTGCGGGCGGTGACGATCTTGCCGATCAGCTCGTCGACGATCGGGTCCTTGATCCCGATCAGGTTGCGGCTGCCCTGCTGGTCGGCGGCCTCGCTGCCCCAGAAGTCGCGCTGCTCGTTGCCGGGCGACAGGCTCTGCCCGAACACCGACGTGACCATGTCGAAGTCGAAGGTGCTGAGCCGCTGCTCGTACTGCGCGTCGTCGACCGTGCGCAGGTCGACCTTGATGCCCAGCCGCTCCAGCGACTTGGCGAATGGGCCGACGATGCGCTCGAACAGGCCGCCGGAGTCGAGCAGGATCTCGAAGGTGAACGGCTGGCCGGTGCGGCCGTCGACCAGCTTCCCACCCTTGATCTCGTAGCCCGCCTGCTTGAACAGCTCGACCGCACGGCGCAGGTTGTCACGGTTGTTGCCCGAGCCGTCGGTGACCGGCGGCTGGAACTCCTGGTCGAACACCGCCTTGGGCAGCTTGTCGCGATAGGGCTCGAGCAGCTTGAGCTCGTCCGGCGACGGCAGGCCCGACGAGGCGAGCTCAGTGTTGGCGAAGTAGCTCGCGGTGCGCGTATAGGCGCCGTAGAACAGGGTCTTGTTGGTCCACTCGAAGTCGAAGGCGTAGCCCAGCGCCTCGCGGACGAGCCGGTCCTTGAACTTGTCGCGGCGCAGGTTGAACACGAAACCCTGCATCCCGCCACCGCCCTCGCTCGGGATCTCGAGCTTGGTGATCAGCCCCTTGTCGAGCGCCGGGCCCTGATAGCCGGTCGCCCAAAAACGCGAGCTGCTCTCGATCCGCAGATCGAACCGCCCGGCCTTGAACGCCTCCAGCGCCACGTTCGGGTCGCGGTAATACTCCCAGCGCACCTCGTCGAAATTGTTGCGGCCGACATTGACCGGCAGGGCCGCCCCCCAATAGTCGGGCACGCGCTCGTAGACGATGGTGCGCCCCGGATCGACGCTCTTCACCTTGTAGGGGCCGCTGCCGAGCGGCGGCTCCAAGGTCGTCTTCTCGAAGTCGCGCCCTTCCCAGTAGTGCTTGGGCAGGATCGGCATCTGGCCGATGATCAAGGGCAGCTCGCGGTTGGGCGTGCCGTCGAACTCGAACCTGACCCGCCGCACGCCATCCGGCACCGCCCGCGCCACGTTGGCGTAGTAGGCGCGATAGAACGGCGCCCCCTTGGCCTTGAGGATGTCGAGACTGAAAATCACGTCGTCGACCGTGACCGGCGTGCCGTCGTGCCATCGCGCCTCGGGCCGCAGCACGAACGCGACCCAGGAGCGGTCCTCCGGCATCTCGATCGACTGGGCGAGCAGGCCGTACTCGGTGAACGCCTCGTCCTGGGATTGGGTGGTCAGGGTCTCGTAGACCATCGCCAGGCCGCTCGCCGGCTGACCGCGGATGATCCACGAGTTCAGGCTGTCGAAGCTGCCGATCGCGGCCATGACCAGGCTGCCGCCCCTGGGTGCGTTCGGATCGACATAAGCGAAGTGCGCGAAGTCCGCCGGATAGGCGGGGTCGCCATGCATCGCGATCCCGTGCGCCGGCTCGGCCGAGGCGCGGCCCGCCGCAAGGAGGCTGAGTGCCGCGGCCACCAGTACCCCGCACCAACTCCGCATGCCGTCCACCTCCAGGGCCACCGCAATCCCGCGCGAACCTAGTGCGGCGGTGGCGCGATGAATAGCGCCGCGAGCGCCGGACATCTGTCGACTTCATGCCGCCCCAAGCCATCGGGTCGCCGAATTCTTGACATCGGGCCTCGATCTGCTATCGGCTCGCGCCATGGACAGGATCAGGCTCGTGGCCGCCCAGGCCATCGCACGACGACGACGCGGGCGCTCTGCCTGCCGCGTCACCTGTCCGGCCGTCTGATCGCAGCGGCTTTCCGGCGGGTGGCTTCCCACCCGACTTCCGCTGGATCGCATCATGCTCGCACTGTCGCACGAAGGACCCGAGGACGGGTCCGCCATCGAGGCCCTGCTCGATCGGGCCTTCGGGCCGCACCGGCTCAAGAAGACGTCCTATCGTTACCGGGATGGCGTGCCGCCCTTGCGGGCGCTGTGTCTCGTGGCGCGCGAGCACGGCGAGCTGGTCGGCTCGATCCGCTACTGGCCGATCCGGCTCGGCGATCGACCGGCGCTGCTGCTGGGGCCGCTCGCGATCGAGCCGGCGCGGCAGGGTCAGGGCATCGGCCGGGCCTTGACCGAGGCCAGCCTCGCGCGGGCCGAGGCCTTGGGCTGGCGTCTGGTGTTTCTCGTCGGCGACCCCGGCTACTATGCCCGCTACGGCTTCTCGCTCGCTCCGGCGCACATCGTCATGCCCGGGGAGAGCCCGGCCAGGCTGCAATACCGGACACTGCTCGGGGCCGAGCTGCCGAGCGAAGGCGGCGTGCTGTCACGCGCGGGCATCGAGCCAGGCCAGCAGCGGCTCGCTGAAGCCGGGCAGGCCCTTGTAGCCGGCCATGCCCGGCTCGAGCTCGCGCAGGCGGGCGGCCATGGCCCCGGCCACGCCGGGCATGGCGGCGATCTCGGCCAGCGGCCGAACCAGGGTGCGGATGGTGAACACGACCGCCCCGGTCTGCGGCAGCCGGCGCAGCGTCTGCCGCTCGACCCTGAGCCAGAGCTGCTCGCCGGCATGCTCGGGCGTGAGATCGGTGCGCTGCACGCGGGCGTGCGGGTGGAATAGCGCCGGGTCCTCCACCACCGACCAGTTCGCCCGCCAGACCGGCCGCTCGACGGCGAGGTTGGCGAAGAACCGGTCGACCGGGCCGGCCAGCCGTGCCCCGAAGCCCGGCACCGGCCCGTGAATCTCGCGCAGCGGCAGGCCCAGCTTCTCGGCCAGCCGCCAGTGCGCGGGAAAGCACAAGATTGCCGCCGTCAGCGCATACTGGCCGTCGGCCCGCTGCTGCAGCAGGCAGAAATCCTCCTGCGCCAGCGTGGCGAGATCGGCGAGCGTCCCGTCCGCGGGCGCCAGGGCGAGGAAGGCGCGGACCATGCCGACCAGCTCGGCCACCGCCACGGCCGCACCCGGCAGCTCGGCCAGCACCTCGTTCCGGTGCATGGTGAGCAGCCGCGCGCGCTCGGCGGTCTCGGCGGCGAAGCTCGCATCGCGCCAGAGCCAGTCGTCCGGCTCGAGCGCGTTCAGGCCCATGGCGAGCTTCCAGGGTCCATCCAGGAAAACGAGCGGCAGTCGCATGGCCCGCTTGGAGCCGGCTGCGCCGACACCGTCAAGGCGGCGCGATTGCGCGCCATGCCGGTTTGCGGGTGCAAGCCCGGCCACCGGGGTGTTGATCGGCCTTGGAACGGGACCCTGCCAATGGAGTGGGCCCCTGGGGGTGGCCGGGCTGAGGTGGGAGTTTGACCTGGGCCGGGCTTGCGAAGGAAGCAAGCCCATGCCGAAATGCCGAGCCCACAGCATCGAGTTCAAACGCCAGGTCGCGCAGGAGTACCTTGCCGGCGAGACGCGGCACGGTCTGGCGACGCGCCACGACATCAGGCGGAATCTGATTCGCGTCTGGGTCGCCAAGTACGAGGCCGGGGCATTCGACGACGATGCCACCGCGGCGGACGTGATCCAGGCCTAGGAGGCACGCATCGCCGCCCTCGAGCGGCTCGTCGGCAGGCAGGCCCTGGAGCTGGAGTTCCTAAAGGGGGCCTCGAGCAGCGCGGTCCGGCCGAGAAGCGGGCCTGCGTGCGTGATCACCGGCCCCGCGGGCTCGGCGTCGCCGAAGGATGCCGGCTGATGGGCATCGCACGCTCGACCTACTACGATCGACCGCAGGCCCGGATCGACGACACCACGCTCGTCGGCGCCATCGCCGGCATGGGCGATGAGCTCGAGGCCTATGGCTGGCGGCGGGTGCGGGCGGCGCTGCGCCAGCAGGGGATCACAGCCAACCACAAGCGGATCCGCCGGCTGATGCGCGAGCATGGCCTCCAGCCGAAGCTACGCCGCCGATTCGTGCGGACGACCGACAGCGACCACGCCCAGCCGATCTTTCGCGACCGGCGAAAGGAGATCGCCCTCGATGGCCCCGATCGGCTGCCTCGGGCGCCTTCGCGCCCGCTGCTGCACAGTCGGATCGGCCGAAGGCCGATGGGTTGCCGACCTCACCTACGTCGCGATCGCCGCGGGCTTCGTCTATGTCGCGGTGATCCTGGACGCCTGGACGCCTGGACGCCTGGTCGCCTGGTCGCGCCGCGTCGTCGGCTACGCCATCGGCCGAACCCTTTATGCCCGGCTCACCGTCGCCGCCTTGAAGGTCGCGATCGAGCGGCGCCAGCCGCCACCCGGCTGCGTTCGCCACTCCGATCGCGGCTCCCAATACGCGGCTCGGATCTACCGCGAGCTTCTGGCGGCGCATCGTCTCGTCGGCTCGATGGGCCGCCGAGCCAATCCCTACGACAATGCCAAGGCCGAAAGCTTCATGAAGACGTTGAAGGTCGAGGCGCTCTACCCGATGGCCTACGAGACGTTCGAGGACGTCGCGGCAGACCTGCCGCGCTTCATCGACCGAATCTACAACGAGCGCCGCCTGCATTCCGCGCTCGGCTATCTCAGCCCGGCGCAGTTCGAGGGCCAACACACCCGGCCTCCGGTCAAAACCGCCGCGTAAGTCCCGTCCACCCCCAGGGGGCCACTCCACATAGTGCGAACATTTCGACTTCATTGGGCAGAGCGTCAGTCGAAGCCAGAATACCTCGGCGCCGCTCCCGCCGGAAATGGCAATGCATTATGGCGCCGTAAGCTAGCTTGATTGATTGCCCAGAAGTCTACGTTGAACATCCGATGCGCGAAAATGAGATGATGAAGCCTACGAGGCGAGCATTGTGACCGGGAGATCAGCCCTTTGTGGACCGGTCGGGTCTGGAGCACCCCGACGCGCACGATCCTTCCGAACGAGGACGACGACAGCGAAGGCGATTCCACCATCATCGGGGTTTCGGTCGGCGCAGGCTGGCAGCCGCGTCGAGATCTGACGGCGAGCCTGGCGGTCGGCGCGGAGCGGGCCGAGTTCGACGACTCCGATGCCCAAAGCCGAACCGGCTTCACCTTCTCGGGCGGCCTCGCGGGCCCGCTTGGGGAGCGCACGCGCGGCAGCCTCACGGCAACCCGACAGTTCGACGTCACCTCGGACGCGGAAGACAGCAGCGTGGCCACGGTCACGCAGGTCAACGCCACGCTCGACCGCCTGCTCGCGCGGGACTTGTCCGGCTCGGCGCGGATCGGTGCGGCGGTGATCGACTATCAAGGCGCCGATCAGACCGACTATGTCCTCGATACCGGCATCGGGCTTGCCTATGCACTAGGCGACAATCTGACCGCTGACCAGCGGCGTTACCTATGCGCACCGCTTGTCCAATGTGGACGACGATGTTCACGAGTTCGTGGCGACGGTTGGGCTGACTCTCGCTTTTTGACAGATCGCTGCTCTGTCGGGATGCTGGGAACGCGGCGGAGAGTGGGTGAGGCCGCAGGTGAGAACGCTTTGTCCCGTCCAGGGCCCTGGTGCAAATCCGTCAGCGCGCGCCAAGTCACCTACCTCCCAGGGACTGTCAGGAATTCCGTGTGCGGGCCATGGGTTGGTCACCTTGGGTTCAGGCGAGCGGGAAGCGATCGTCGAACAGGATCGCGAGCTGCGCTTTGGCCATGCCCCATTCCTGGGGCGGCATTCTCCACTCCCGCTCGGCCAGGTTCAAGACCAGGTAGAGCAGCTTGATGGCGGCCTCGTCGCTGGGGAAGTGGCGGCGGGTCCTGACCGCCCGGCGCAGCTTGGCGTTCAGGGCCTCGATGGCGTTGGTTCTGTAGACGATCCGGCGGACATCGGCGGGGAAGGCGAAGAACGGGATCGCCGCCGGCCAGTGGCGGCGCCAGGACAGGGTGATCGCCGGATATTTGCGGCCCCAGTCGCCGGCGGCGAAGGCTTCCAGGGCCGCGGCTCCGGCATCGGCGTCCTTGGCCCGGTAGACCTCCTTCAGGTCGGCCGCGACCGCTCGGCGGTCCTTGTAGGGTGCCAGGGAGCGTGGCCGAAGGCCGCGTAAGCCCGCAGCACAAGGCCAGCGAGTTGCGGATCAGATGCACGATGCAGGTCTGGAGCTGGGCCTGCGGGAAGACGGCGGTGATCGCCTCGGGAAAGCCCTTGAGCCCGTCGACCACCGCGATGAGCACATCCTCGACGCCGCGGTTCCTCAGCTCGGTCATGACCCGCAGCCAGAACCTGGCGCCAGCGGGCTCTGCCCGCTCCGTCAGCGAAGCTGCGGTGCGCCATGCGCACCGAGGCAGTCTGCTCGAGCCACAGGCCGAGGATCTCCTTGCGGCCATCGGGCTATGCCCGATCCCCCGGAGGGATGTCAGCAAAGCTGACAGCGGCCTTGACCCCCAGCGCCAGGTAGACCGCCTTGTTGCGGACCGTGCCCTCGTCGCGGATCTTCACGCGCAGCGCGTCGAAGAACACCAGGGGATAGACCGGCTCGAGCGGCCGGTCCTGCCAGGTGGCGATCTCGTCCAGGGCGGCGTCGGTGACGGCGCTGATCAGGTCGGGCGAGACCTCGATGCCGTAGAGCTCGGCCAGATGCCCTTGGATCTCGCGCCCGCTCAGGCCGCGGGCGTACATCGAGACCACCTTGTCGTCGGTCGGACAGCAGAGCTGTTCGACCGGGAGACGCCGGCGATATTTGGCGATCAGCTGCGGCTCGAAGGTCGCCAGCCGGTCGCGCGGCACCGCGATCGGCAGCTTGCCGGTCCCGGTCAGCACGGTTCCTGCCGTAGCCGTTGCGGCTGTTGGAGCGCCCTTCGGCCGCCTCGCCGTCGAGATGGCAGTCCATCTCGGCGTTCAGCGCCCGCTCGGCCAGGGCGCGCTTCAGCTCGTCGAGCAGGCCGTCCCGGCCGAGCGCGGACTGCGGATCACGCCCGGCCAGAAGCTGGTCCAGCAGCGCGTCCGGGATGACCGGCGCCTTGCAGCGTGCCATGCGCGGGCTCCTTCCGTCCCATCGTCATGGCCCGCACACCGAATTCCTGACAGTCCCCGGCCCGCAGGTAGCTTAGCCGCTTCAGACAATCTATGGCATCGGCATCCTGCTGCCGTGGAGCGATACGAGCTTCCACATTGCGGACATCGCCGTCACTGGGGCTCCGCTGGAGCCGGAGCAATGGTGCCCCGATCCCGTGCTGATCGTCGAGGTGCTGTCGCCCACGACCGAGGCGGAGGATCGCGGGGTGAAGCTGCCGGCCTATCGGCGGCTGGCCTCGGTGCAGGACATCCTGCTGGTCGCCTCGGACCGGGTGACGGTCGAGCATTATGCGCGCCAGGGCGAGCGGTGGTCGATCGCCGATCGCGGGCCGGGCGAAAGCGTCCGGCTGGTCGGGCTGCCGGTCGAGATCCCGGTCGACGAGCTGTAGGCCGATCTCGGGCTGGGCGAGGCGGCGCTGGCCTCCTGAAGGTTCAGGCGATGCGCTCGATCAGGGCCTGGGCGGCCTTGGGGTTGGCGACCTTGTGACCGCTGATGACGAACAGGAAGACGTCGCGCGGCGGGCTGCCGGCCGCATGCGCGCGCGCCCAGGCGGCCCAGCGGTCGAGGTCGGCGGCCGGGTAGCCCAAGGGCTCGCCCTCGGCGGTGCCCATGATGCGGGCGTAGGTGAACGGGGCGGTGGGCTCGTCGATGCGGGGGTGCTGGGAGTCGCCGGCGACCACGATCGCCACCTCGTGCTCGCGCGCCAGGGCGACGAAGGCGGGGTCCTGGAAGCTCGGGTGGCGGACCTCGAGGGCGTGCCGCAGCCTGCGGCCCGCGACTGATTTGGGCAGGAGGGCGAGGAAGGCCGCGACGTCGTCGAGGTCGAGCTTCTTGGTGGGCGCGAGCTGCCAGTTGATCGGGCCGAGCTTGTCCTTCAGCGCCAGCACGCCGCCGGTGCAGAAGCGCTCGACCGATTCGCCGGCGGTCGCCAGCTCGCGGCGGGTGGTGGCGTAGCGCGGCGCCTTGACGGCGAAGACGAAGCCGTCGGGCGTCTCGTCGTGCCACTTGGCGAAGGTGTCGGGGCCGGGGGTGCGGTAGAAGGTGCCGTTGATCTCGATCGCGGTGAGCCGGCGGCTGGCGAAGCCCAGCTCCTCCTTCTGCACCAGGCCCTCGGGGTAGAAGCTGCCGCGCCAGGGCTCGTAGACCCAGCCGCCGACGCCGATGCGGATTGTTCCGGCCTTGCCCATCGCCCATCCTCCCGGTGGCCCTGTCGCCGGCGGCATGGTAGGGGACCGTTCGCCCTTCGTTCCAGAGGTGATCGCCTTGGCCCGTAGTGCCGGCAGCGCGGATCTCCCATTGCATGGCGGCCGCGTGCCGGCCTGGCTCGGCCAGCGCATGACGCGGCTGGGGGCGGTGGTGGCGCAGGCGATCGTGCATCACTATGGCCGCGACGAGTTCCTGCGCCGGCTGGCGCACCCGTTCTGGTTCCAGTCCTTCGGCGCGGTGATGGGCATGGACTGGCACTCGTCCGGCATCACCACGAGCGTGCTGGGGGCGCTCAAGCGCGGGCTGACACCGCTCGCGGGCGAGCTGGGGCTGCATGTCTGCGGCGGGCGCGGGGCGCATTCGCGGCGCACGCCCGCGGAGCTGGCCAGCATCGGCGAGCGGGTCGGCTTCGACGGGGCGGGGCTGGCGCGGGCGAGCCGATTGGTGGCCAAGGTCGACAGTGCTGCCGTGCAGGACGGCTTCCAGCTCTATCTGCACGGCTTCGTGGTCGCCGACGACGGCCATTGGGTGGTGGTGCAGCAGGGGATGAACGACGGTGCCCGGCTGGCGCGGCGCTATCACTGGCGCTCGGAGGGGCTGGAGAGCTTCGTCGCGACGCCGCACGCGGCGATCGAGGGCCGGCCCGGCGGCCGGATCGTCAACCTGACCGACCGGCGGGCGGCGGCCTCGCGGCAGGGGCAGCTGGCGCTGCTGCGCGAGCTGGGGCCGGACGGGGTGGTGGGCGAGGTGGCGGAGCTGGCGCGGGCAGTGCCGCAAGCACAGGCGCTGCTGCCGCATCTGGTGATGCCGGCGCATCACGAGGTGCGGCCCAAGGACGTGCTGTTGCGGCGGCTGCACGGCACGCTCGCCGCCGCTGCCGAGCGCGGGCCCGCGGACTTCGCCGAGCTCCTGCTGGTGTCGGGGGTGGGGGCGCGGACGGTGCGCTCGCTGGCGATGGTGGCCGAGGTGGTGCACGGCGCGCCTTGCCGGTTCGCCGACCCGGCGCGCTTCTCGCTGGCGCATGGCGGCAAGGACCGGCAGCCCTTCCCGGTGCCGGTGGCGGTCTACGACCGGACGATCGCCGTGCTCAAGACGGCGGTGGACCAGGCGCGGCTCGGCAACGAGGAGCGGCTGGCGGCACTGCGCCGGCTGGACGCGGAGGCGCGGCGGCTGGAGCGGCACGCAACCGGGCCGGGGTTCGCGGCGCACGTCGCCGACGAGCGGCGGCGCTCGCATGAATTCGGCGGGCGCAGCGTGTTCGGCTGGGAGCCGGCGGCGCGGGGAACCGGCTCCGCGGCCTGACGATTGCAGCGCCAGCGGAGGACAATGCCATGACCGGCTCCCAGGGTACGCTCGAGCGCGCGCCCGAGATCACCCATGCGACCCAGGCCCGGCGGCTCGCCGTGGTGGTGAACCGCGACGGCGGCACGGTGATGCGGCTCGGGCCGGATGCGCTGGGGCAGCAGCTCGAGGCGGCGTTCCGCGCGGCTGGGGCGCGGGCGGAGCTGCATCTGGTGCCGGGGGCGGAGATGACCCCGACGCTGGAGCGGGCGCGCGAGCAGGCACTGGCCGGCGAGCTGGACGGGGTGGTGGTCGGCGGCGGCGACGGCAGCGTCAGCAACGCCGCGGGCCTGTTGGCCGGCACCGGCGTGCCGCTGGGCGTGCTGCCGGTCGGCACGCTCAACCATTTCGCCCGCGACCTGGGCATGCCGGCCGATCCCGCCGCGGCGGCGCGGGTGATCGCCGGTGCCCGTACGCGCGCGGTCGACGTCGCCGAGGTCAACGGGCATGTCTACGTCAACAACTCGCTGCTCGGCGCCTACCCCTACATGGTGGCCGACCGCGAGCGCCGCCGCGACCAGCACGGGCTCGGCAAGTGGACGGCGATGACGCTGGCTTTCCTGCGCATGCTGTGGCGCTTCCCGCGCCGCCGGCTGACCTTGTGCTTCGACGGCGGCAAGCTGCCGGTGCGCACGCCCTCGCTGATGGTGGGCGTCAACGAATACGACCCCAAGAACCTCGAGGTGCGCCGCACCCACGGCCTCGATAAGGGCGAGCTGTGGGTGCTGGTCGCCCGCCACAGCCACCCTCTCTCCTTCGCCTGGTTCGCCTTCCGCACCGTCTTCCGCGGCCTCGACGCGGGCGCGGACTTCGACCTGGTCAAGTTGCAGTCGCTGGAGGTACGGGCGCGGACCAGCCGCCTGCTGGTGGCGTGTGACGGCGAGCTTCTGCGGCTTCGGCCGCCGCTGAAGTACCGGATCAGGCCGGGGGAGCTGCTGGTGCTGGCGCCGCCTATTGATGCATCGGCTTAGCGCTGGCGCTGCACAGTGCCGGTCGACAAGCCGCTCGCCTTGGCCATCCCACGCGAACTCCAGTGAGTGCCGGCGGGCGGCAGGCTCACCAGGGTCCGGCTGATCACCGCCTCGATACGCTCGTCGCCGATCGGGCGGCCCGCCAAAACCGTCCGCTAATCCTATTTGAACGCCAGCGCCTGCACCCGTGGGCTGCCTATGCGCGCCCCCTCTGCCCTGCCGAGGAGACTATACAGCGCATTTCTGAATCAGGACGCCAGCTAGAGCACGCTCAACGGGTACAGGTCGTCGAGGTAGCGGCGACGGTGGAAACGCCACAGAAGGCGGGCGATCAGCGGCGGAAGGATGGCGGCAACCAGCAATATGGCGCCGGTGACCAGCGGGTCGGTCGCGACCGTGGCGGTCCCGCCGGCATCCGCACCGTGCACCAGGGGCACGAGGAAGAAAGCCGCCAGCAGGAGCGAGGCGATGGATGCGAGATAGCCCCAACGGCGGTAGCGATTGCGGACGATCCAGTAGGTCCGATGCCTGCCGGCCATGTTGCGAATCCCCACGGCTCCTCGCGCAGCGTGCGAACGGCGATGCTGCAATGCAGTGAAACGTATTGATGAGCTAGGCCCGATCAAGGCCGATGGATAGTGACAAACCGTCCATGGGGCGGTTTCAAGGGCGTGCGTCGCCCGTTGCCCTCACGAGCTGGGCCAGCCGCGCAACGGCCGCGGCCAACCGGGTCGGGCGATGCGCCGCCTCGCTCGCCAGCTCCCGACCCAGGCGCGCCAGCAGCTCCCAGCGCATCAGCGCTTCGGCGGCGCCCGCGCCCGGCCAGGACGGGCAGCCCGCGATCCCGGTCTCGTACTCCGCCAGGAACGCACCGACCGCGAGGTCGCGCCAAGCCGCGGCCGGTGCGCTCAGCCGCTCCGGCGCCTGCGGATCGGTCTCGGCGAACCGCGAGACGCTCGTCCAGGCGGCGAGGTCGAAGGAGCGTACCATCCCGGCCACGTCGGCGAGCGGCAGGCCCTTGGCACGGCGTTGGGACATCGAGCGGCCGCTCTCGCCTTCGAAGTCGATCAGCATCACGTCGCCCTGCGCCACCAGAATCTGGGCCAGCCGGTAGTCGCCGTGAAAGCGAGTACACCGCAGGGCCGCCGGCAGCTTCGGCAGGCGCTCGAGCATGGCCTCGAGCCGGGGGCGCGCGGCCAGGACCGCTTCGGCGCCTTCCACGGCAACGCCCAGCTGGGCCAGGGCGTCCAGCCCGCGCAGCAGATCGTTGCGGTAGGCTGCGCGCAACGCCTCGAGGTCGGCGCGGGTGAAGGGCGCGGGTGCGAAGGCGGGATCGTCGGTCGCGCCGGCCAGGGCTTGGTGCAGCTCGGCGGTTCGGCGACCGATCAGCGCCGCGACGGCAAGCTGCGGCTCGTGCAGCTCACTCTCGGCAGGGCGCTGGTCCTCGGGAGTGTGGAGCAGACGCTCGAACACCCGGTCCAGGTGGTCAAGGGTATAGTCCCAGCCATTGCCGAGCCCCGAGACGAACTCGAACGCCGCGGCATACGCGGTAGTGGTACCGTCGGGCCGCCGGTTCTCGATCGAGCCCAGGATGCGCGGCGCGTGGGTGAATCCCACCTCGCCGAGATGACGGCTGACCTCGAGCTCCGCATGCGGGCCGGAATCGAGGTGCCGATAGACCTTCAGCAGCACCCGATCGTCGACCACCAGCAGACTGTTGCTGGTCTCTCGCCCGATCCGGCGCACCGGCGCGTCCGCAGCCATGGCCAAGGCCGCCGCGTCGATCCCGCTGCGGCAGGCCAGCTCGAGGTCACCCGTGCTGACGTCGGCTCCATCGGCCATGAGCTGCAGGAAAGTCCGCGCGAAGTCGTCGGCGTAGGTCGCATCGTGCAACGCGCCGAGAAGGGCACCCCGGCGAACGCGAGCGAGCGTGTAGGGGAGCAGCGGCGCACCGGGCGCCAGATGCTCCTCGCCCCAGCTGGCGGCGAAGGGCAGGAAGCAGCAGGGCGCACCTTCCGTGCGCTCCACCGCCAGCTCCGTCAGCAGATAGGCGCGCTCCGGCCCGCGTACCGCGCCGGCGCGGGCGAGACGCACGGTTTCCACCCTGCGGCCGTCGAACCAGGGCTGATTCGGCAGATAGTCGGGCAGCACGTAGCGGGCGAGATCGCGGCCGCCCTGGCTCTCGCTGATCGCCCGCCAGCTGTCGTGGACGACAATCGTGATCAGCTCGGGCAGGGGCTCCGGGGTCGCCTGATGCCAGCTCGGCAGCTCGCCGGCGGCCGCCAGAATCAGCCAGTAGAAGCCGTAGCCGGGCAGGGTCAGACGGTAGTTGGCCTCGGCGATCGGCGGAAAGGGCGTGCGGCCGAGCAGCTCGACCGGCGTCCGGTCGCGGAAGCCGGGCAGCTCCAGGTCGCAGGCCTGGGCGTTGCGCGACAGGTTGTAGACGCAGAGGATGGTTTCGCCCTCGTGCTCGCGCAGATAGGCTAGGATCTTGCGATTGCGGGGATAGAGGAAGCTCAGCGTGCCGCGGCCGAAGGTCCGGCGGCCCTGCCGGACGCCGATCAGCCGCTTCATCCAGTTGAGCAGTGAGCCGGGGCTCTGCTGCTGCGCCTCGACGTTCACCGCCTGGAAGCCGAAGATCGGGTCCTGGATCGGCGGGGCGTAGAGCCGCTGCGGGTTGGCGCGGGAGAAGCCGCCATTGCGGTCGGGCGACCACTGCATCGGCGTGCGCACGCCGTCGCGGTCGCCGAGATAGACATTGTCGCCCATGCCGATCTCGTCGCCGTAGTAGATCACCGGCGTCCCCGGCATCGACAGCAGGAGCGCGTTCATCAGCTCGATCTTGCGCCGATCGTTGTCGAGCAGCGGTGCCAGCCGTCTGCGGATGCCGAGATTGATCCGCATCCGGCGGTCCGTGGCGTAGGTGTTCCACAGATATTCCCGCTCGTCCTGCGTCACCATCTCGAGCGTCAGCTCGTCATGGTTGCGCAGGAAGATCGCCCACTGGCAGCCGTCCGGGATCTCCGGCGTCTGCCGCATGATGTCGGTGATCGGGTTGCGGTCCTCCTGCGCGATGGCGAGGTACATCCGCGGCATCAGCGGAAAGTGGAACGCCATGTGGCATTCGTCGCCCTCGCCGAAATAGGGGCGTGTGTCCTCCGGCCACTGGTTCGCCTCCGCCAGCAGCATCCGGTCGCCGAAATGGGCGTCGATCTCGGCGCGGATCCGTTTCAGGACGGCGTGGGTCTCGGGCAGGTTCTCGCAGGACGTGCCCTCGCGCTCGACCAGATAGGGGATGGCGTCCAGGCGCAGCCCGTCGACGCCCATCTCCAGCCAGTAGTGCAGGAGGCTCAGCACCTGCTGCATCACCGCCGGGTTGTCGAAGTTGAGGTCGGGCTGGTGGCTGTAGAAGCGGTGCCAGAAATAGGCCTGAGCCTCGGCGTCCCAGGTCCAGTTCGATTTCTCGGTGTCGAGGAAGATGATGCGGGTGTCGCGGTACTTCTGGTCGGTGTCGCTCCAGACATAGTAGTCGCGCTTGGTCGAGCCCGGCCGGGCGCGGCGCGCCCGCTGGAACCAGGCGTGCTGGTCGGAGGTGTGGTTGATCACCAGCTCGGTGATCACCCGCAGCCCGCGCCGGTGGGCCTCGTGGATCAGCCGGCGCACGTCCTTGAGCGTGCCGTAGGCGGGGTGGACGTCGCGATAGTCGGCGATGTCGTAGCCATCGTCGCGCAACGGAGACGGGTAGAAGGGCAGCAGCCACACGGCCGAGACGCCGAGCTCCTTGATGTAGTCGAGCTTGGCGATCATGCCGGCGAGATCGCCCACCCCGTCGCCGTTGGCGTCGAAGAACGCCTTGACGTGGGTCTGATAGATCACCGCGTCCTTGTACCAGTGCGCGTCGCCGGCCATCGGCTCGGCCGGCACGCGCGTCGGCTCCGTCGCGGCCGGCTCCGTGCGTTCCTCGAGGCTCATCGTCCACCGCGCCACTGGGTCCTGCCCGCCACCGGTGGCCGCGAGGCCCGGCGCTGTCAAGCGGGCGGCACCGGGCCGGGTGCATGCGGGCGCACGGAGCAGATGCAAGCTTGGCGTCACGCCCGCAGTCCGTTCGGGAATGCCGGTGGCGGCGCCTATTGAGGGTCCTGGTGCCCGCTGCCGGGGTCGAACCGGCACGCCCTTGCGGGCTCGGGATTTTAAGTCCCGTGCGTCTACCGATTCCGCCAAGCGGGCGCGGTGGCGTGGGGCGGTTGTAGACCCGGGGCGGGCGTCAGAACAGGTCCAGGACGTCGACCTTGCGCTGTCTGGCCTCGGCCAGGATCGCCTCGGCGGCCTGGAAGATCGCGTCCTCGTCGGTGCTGCGCAGGACGAGGCTGGTGCCGAAGCTGCCCTGGCGCATGAAGGGGTAGCTGCCGATCTCGACCACCGGCCAGTCGGCCTGGATGCGCGAGAGCGCCTCGGCGATGTCGCCTTCCGGGCAGACCAGGGTGATCGTGCGCGAGCGGACCACGGCACCGCCCTGCAGCCGGCCTTTCAGCCCCTGGAACATCGCCTGCAGGATCGAGGGCACCCCCGGCAGGACGTGGACGTTGCCGATGGTGAAGCCGGGGGCGACGCTGACCGGGTTGTCGATCAGCTCCGCACCCTCCGGCGTGTCGGCCATCTTCATCCGCATCGGGTTGACCTTCTCCGGCGGATAATAGGCGAGCAGCCGCCGCTCGGCCTCGGCATTGCGGCCGAACGGCACGCCGAACGCCTTGGCGACGCAGGCCGAGGTGATGTCGTCGTGGGTCGGGCCGATCCCGCCGGTGGTGAACACGTGGTCGTGCTTCGCCCGGCAGGCGTTGACCGCCTCGACGATGTCGGCCTCGGCGTCGGGCACCACCCGCACCTCGCGGATCTGGATGCCGATCTCGTTCAGCGCCTGGGCGAGGAAGGCGAGATTGGCGTCCTGGGTGCGGCCCGACAGGATCTCGTTGCCGATGATGACCAGGGCCGCCGTGACCGTCCGCTCGCTCATGAATGCCTCCCCCGGCTGCGCTCGTGCCGAACATGGCCATAGCAATCCGGTTCCGCACCTGCTATCAACCTAGAATAGAATCACTTTGCGGCTTCTGGCATGACGCGGGAGCGGATCGAGGCGGAGCTGCGCGCGGCGGGCCTGGCCCTGGTGCCGGACGGCACCGGCACCCTGGCGGTCGTGGGCGACACTTTTCCCCACCGCGAGCTGCTCAAGCGGCACGGCGCGCGCTGGAGCGCCTCGCGACGCCGCTGGCTGGTCGGCAGCGACGGCACGGGCTTGGCCGAGGCTCCGGCCGCGTTTGTCGGGGCACCCGCGGCCCGCCCGCACTATCACGGCCATCGCGAGCGCCTACGCACCCGCCTGCGCGAAGCTGGAGGGGCGGCGCTCGCCGACTACGAGCTGCTCGAGCTGCTGCTGTTCTATTCGGTGCATCGCCGCGACACCAAGCCGCTGGCCAAGGCGATGCTCGAGCAGCTGGGCGGTCTCGGCGGCGTGCTGGCGGCGGAGCCGGCCCGCCTGAGCGGGCTCATGGGGGAGCTGCCGGCCGGGGCAGGAGCGGAGCTGCGGGAGGTCCGCGACGACGATCTGCGCTTCACCCAGGTGCTGCTGAAGGCGGTCCACGAGCTGCTGCAGCGGGTGCTGCGCGAGGAGGTGCGCGAGCGCGAGGCGATCACCTCGCCAGAGGCGCTGCGCGCCTACCTCCAGCTCGCCATGCGGCACGAGGCGGCCGAGCATCTGCGCATCCTGTTCCTCGATCGCAAGGACCGGCTGATCCGCGACGAGATCCACGGCCACGGCACGATCGATCAGGCGCCGCTCTATCCGCGCGAGGTGCTCAAGCGGGCGCTCGAGCTGGGCGCCAGCGCCATCGTCCTGGTCCACAACCATCCGAGCGGCGACCCGACGCCGTCGCACGCCGACATCGAGTCCACGCGCCAGATCGCGGCGGCGCTGCGTCAGGTCGGCGTGATCCTGCACGATCACCTGATCGTCGGCGGCAACCGGATCGAGAGCCTCCGCGAGCTGGGAGTCCTGGCGTGAGCCAGCGACCGCCGACGGGCGGTCCGCTCGCCACGGTCGTGCATCTCGACCCGGTAACGATCACTCGTGCCGACTTTTTCGGGCAGGACGGCCGGTACGTCGTGCGCGGCGACACCTGGGCCGTGCAGGACGAGCTTCTCGCCAGCGGCTGCACCTGGAGCCCGGACGAGCGAGCCTGGATCGCTGCCGCCGAGGCGGCCGAGCGTCTGGTGGCCGCTCTCGGCAACCGGGCGAGGCCCGAGACCGTACCGTCCACGCGCTTGCCCACAGAGGAGCAGGGCCTCGTCAACGGCTGGGGCCGCCAGGGGCTTCCGGCCGATGCGCGCGAGCGGCGGCTGAACCGCCTCGCGCGGCTGGCGCCCGAGGACTGGGTCGACGAGGAGGTCCTGGAGATCCTGGTCGGCTTCGCCTTCCCGGATCAGGGCCCCGATCTGGCGGCGTGGCTGCTCCAGCGCTTCGGCGGCTTCGGGCCCGTGCTCGCCGCCGAGGCGGCGCGCTACGCCGAGCATCCCGCGCTCGCCGCCAACGGCTATGCGGGCGCTCCGGGTGGCGCCAACGAGCGGTGCGTCCAGCTCGCGCTGCTGATCAAGGCGGTAGCCCAGGTGATGCAGCGCAGCCTGCGCGAGCAGATCCAGGACCGGCCGGTGATCGGCTCCTGGACCGCGCTGGTCGACTATCTGCAGGCGGCGATGCAGCACGAGACGGCCGAGCATTTCCGGCTGCTGTTCCTCGACCGCAAGAACATCCTGATCCGCGACGAGGTGCAGAGCCGCGGCACGGTCGACCACACCCCGCTCTATCCGCGCGAGGTCGTCAAGCGCGCCCTGGAGCTGGGCGCCTCGGCACTGATCATGGTCCACAACCACCCGAGCGGCGACCCCACGCCGTCGCAGGCCGACATCGAGATGACCCGCCAGGTCGTGGCCGCGCTGGCGCAGGTGAACATCACCGTCCACGACCACATCATCGTCGGCAAGAACCGCCACGCCAGCCTCAAGACCCAGAAGCTGATGTGAGCCCTGGCTCCGCGCCGCGGCCGCGGCTAAGCGGGGCCATGCCTCCTCCCTCGACCGGGCTGCCCGTCGAATCGGCCATGCCAGCCCTCGCCCGCGCGCTGGCGGAGGGCAACGCTGCCCTGCTCGTGGCGCCGCCGGGTGCGGGCAAGACCACGCTCGTGCCGCTCCACCTGCTCGACGCTCCATGGCGCGCCGGCCGCCGCATCCTGCTGCTGGAGCCGCGGCGGCTGGCGGCCCGGGCCGCCGCCGCGCGCATGGCCGAGCTGTTGGGCGAGCCGGTCGGCCGGACGGTGGGCTATGCCATGCGCTTCGAGCGCCGGGTCGGCCCCGACACGCGCATCGAGGTGGTCACCGAGGGGCTGCTCACCCGCTACCTGCAGCGCGATCCGGCGCTGGAATCCTATGCTGCCGTCCTGTTCGACGAGTTCCACGAGCGCTCCCTGGACGCCGACCTCGGCCTCGCCTTGTGCCTGGAGGTGCAGGAGACGCTGCGTCCGGACCTGCGCCTGCTCGTCATGTCCGCCACGCTCGACGATGCCGGGCTGGCCGCGCATCTGGACGGCGCGCCGGTGATCCGCAGCGAGGGCCGGCAGTTCCCGGTGCACGTCGAGCATCTCGGCGCCGATGCGTCCCGGCCACTGGAGCTGCACGTCGCCAGTGCGGTCGAGCTGGCGCTCGGCGCCGCCGCCGGCGGGGTGCTCGTCTTCCTGCCGGGCGGGCGCGAGATCCGGGCCGTGGCCGAGCTGCTGTCGGCGCGGCTGCCGGGGACTCCCGTGCTCCCGCTCTACGGCGACCTGCCCCGCGCGGCGCAGGAGGCCGCCATCCGGCCGCCGGCGGCGCGGCGCGTCGTGCTCGCGACCAACATCGCCGAGACCAGCCTGACGATCGAAGGCATCGGTGCCGTCGTCGACAGCGGCCTCGAGCGCCGCCCGCTCTTCTCCGCCAGGACGGGGATGAGCCGGCTGGTGACTGCGCCCATCGCGCGCGCCTCGGCCGACCAGCGTGCCGGCCGCGCTGGGCGGCTCGGCCCGGGTGCGTGCCTGCGCCTGTGGTCGGTCGAAGACGAGCGCGGGCGCGCACCGCACCGGCCGGCCGAGATCGAGGCCGCCGATCTGGCACCGTTGGCGCTGGAGCTGGCCGCCTGGGGCGTTGCCGACCCGCGGCGGCTGCGGTTCCCCACCCAGCCGCCCGCCGGCCCGTTCGCGGCCGCGCGGCGCCTCCTCGGCGAGCTCGCGGCGCTGGATGCGGACGGGGTGATCACGCCGCATGGCCGTGCCATGGCCGAGCTGCCGCTGCACCCGCGGCTCGCGCACATGCTCCTCGCGGCCCGTGGCCATGGCCTCGGTGCGACGGCGCTCGCCACCGCGGCCCTTCTCGGCACCCGCGATACGGACGAGGGCACGGACTTCGCGCTACGGCTCGCGCGTCCCATGAGCGGCGACGAGCGGCGCATCGCCCCTCAGCTCGCCCGCCTCGCCGGAATGCCGCCCGGCGCCCCGGATCCGACGGCCGCCGGCGCCACGCTGAGCCTCGCCTTTCCGGACCGGATCGCCCAGGCGCGAGCCGGCGGTCGCGGCAGCTTCCTGCTGGCGAACGGTCGCGGCGCCCGGCTCGACCGGGCCGGGTCCCTCGCGTCCGAGCGCTGGCTGGCCGTGGCGGAGCTGGACGACACTGGGGCCGAGGCGCGGATTCGCCTGGCGGCGCCCTTGTCCCAGGCGGATCTCGAGACCCTGCACGCCGCTCGGATCGTCGAGTCCGACGAGATCGAGCTCGATTCGCGCAGCGAGACAGTACTGGCCAGGCAGGTGAGGCGCATCGGTGCGATCCATCTCTCCGAACGGCCATTCACGCCGAACTCGGGGCAGGTCGCCGCCGTGCTGTGCGAGGCGGTCCGCGAGCGCGGCCTGGAGCGGCTGCCCTGGGCGGATGCGGCACGTCAGCTCAGGGGCAGGGTGGAGCTGCTCCGTCGCATCGAGCCCGACGGTTGGCCCGACTTCTCGGCCGCGGGACTGGCGGCCGGTCTCGAGGGTTGGCTCGGCCCGCACCTGCTCGGCCTGCGCCGGCTCGCCGAGGTTGACCGGCTCGATCTCGCGGCGATCCTGCGCGCACGCCTCGGGCGCGACCGTGAGCGCAACCTTGCCCGCCGCGCCCCGGAGCGGTTGGCCGTCCCGAGCGGGCGGATGCACTCGATCGACTACATGGTCGACCCGCCGGTCCTGGCCGTGAAGCTGCAGGAGCTGTTCGGCCTCACCGCCAGCCCCGCCATCGACGGCGGCCGAGTGCGGCTGGTTCTGCACCTGCTGTCGCCGGCGCAGCGCCCGCTCGCGGTGACCAGCGATCTCGCCGGATTTTGGGCCACAGGCTATCCGGCGGTGCGCAAGGAGCTGCGGGGCCGCTATCCCAAGCACCCCTGGCCCGAGGACCCTATGGTCGCCGCGCCGACCCACCGCACCAAGCGGGCCGGCTGACCGGCTCAGTCCGCGATGGCGGCGTCGTCAAACACCCGCGCGAACACATGGTCGACATGGGCGAGGTGGTAGTCGAGGTTGAACAGGGCCGCGAGCTCACGCTCGTCCAGCCGCCCGGTGACCTCCGGCTCGGCGCGCAGCAGCTCCAGCAGTGGCTTGCCCTCGCGCCAGGCGGTCATCGCATGCCGCTGCACGATCTCGTAGGCGTGCTGGCGTGGCAGGCCGGTACCGGTCAGGGCCAGCATCACGCGCTGCGAGCTGTAGAGGCCCTGGCTGGCCTCGAGGTTGCGCAACATGCGCTCCGGATAGATCACGAGGCCGCCCACCAGCCGCGCCAGGCGGCTGAGGGCGAAGTCGGTCAGAATGCAGGCATCCGGCAGCATCACCCGCTCGACCGAGCTGTGCGAGATGTCGCGCTCGTGCCAGAGCGCCACGTTCTCCAGCGCCGGCACGATCGCGGCGCGGACCATGCGCGCGAGACCCGTCAGGTTTTCCGACAGCACCGGATTGCGCTTGTGCGGCATGGCCGAGCTGCCCTTCTGCCCGACCGCGAACGGCTCCTCGGCCTCGCCGACCTCGCTGCGCTGCAGATGGCGGATCTCGGTCGCGAGACGCTCGATTGCGGCGGCGAGCAGGGCGAGTGCCGCGACGAAGGCGGCGTGCCGGTCGCGCGGGATCACCTGCGTCGAGACCGGCTCGGGTCGCAGCCCGAAGCGCCGGGCGACGATCTCCTCGACGCGTGGGTCGACGTTGGCGAAGGTGCCGACCGCACCGGAGATGGCGCAGGTCATGATCTCCGCGCGGCCCTGGGTCATCCGCCGCTTGCCGCGCGCGAACTCGGCGAAGTGCCCGGCGAGCTTGAGGCCGAAGCTGGTGGGCTCGGCGTGGATGCCGTGGCTGCGGCCGATGGTCGGCGTCCGCTTGTGCTCGAAGGAGCGCCGCTGCAGCGCTTCCAGGACGGCGTCGACCTGGGCGAGGATCAGGTCCGAGGCACGCCCGAGCTGGATCGCGAGCGTGGTGTCGAGAAGATCGGACGAGGTCAGGCCGAGGTGAAGGAACCTCGCCTCGGCCCCGCAGACTTCCTCGACATGGGTCAGGAAGGCGATGACGTCGTGCCGGGTGCGGGCTTCGATCTCGTCGATCCGCACGGGATCGATGAGCCGCTGCCGGTTGGTGGCGATCGCCGTGGCCAGGGTCGTGACGGCGTCCTTCGGCACGGTGCCGATTTCGGCCATGGCCTCCGCGGCGGCCAGCTCGACATCGAGCCAGATCCCGAGACGGTTCTCGGGAGCGAAAATTGCCGCCATCTCGGGCCGGCTGTAGCGAGGGATCATGCGATGCTCACGGATGGCTCAGGGCAGGGCTCCCATAGCAGCGGGAAGGGCGGCGTGCGAGGCCGGCCCGACCGGCGGGACGTGCTGGAGTTCTGGTTCGCGTCAGGGAACGAGGAGCGCTGGTTCAAGGCCGACCCGGAGTTCGACCGCGACATCGCCGATCGGTTCGCCGGGCTGGTCGGGTTGGCGCGGGACGGTGCGCTG
>JAXMCJ010000020.1:0-100932 GCA_046349415.1 Geminicoccaceae bacterium | reverse complement strand
TCGAGGTGGGCGACGATGCCTGCGACCCGAAGCAGGCGGTCGCGGTCGCCAACCAGTTCGTCAACAAGGGCGTCAAGTTCGTCGCCGGGCATTTCTGCTCGGGCTCGTCGATCCCCGCCTCGGCGGTCTACAACGAGGAGGACATCCTCCAGATCACGCCCGCCTCGACCAATCCCAAGCTCACCGAGCAGGGGTTCGAGAACGTCTTCCGCACCTGCGGTCGTGACGACGTCCAGGGCATCTATGCCGCCAACTTCGTCGTCAACAACAAGACCGGCTCGAAGATCGCGATCCTTCACGACAAGTCGGCCTACGGCAAGGGTCTGGCGGACGAGTTCAAGAAGGAGCTGAACCGGCTCGGCGTGACCGAGGTCATGTACGAGGCGATCACCGCCGGCGACAAGGACTTCACGGCGCTGATCACCAAGCTCAAGGAAGCCGGCGTCGATCTGATCTATCTCGGCGGCTACCACACCGAGGCCGGGCTGATCACCCGCCAGGCGCACGAGCAGGGCCTCAACGCCAAGATGATGTCCGGCGACGCCCTGGTCGACAAGCAGTATTGGGAGATCACCGGGCCCACCGGCGAGGGCACGCTGATGACCTTCGCCCCCGACCCGCGCAAGCTGCAGTCGGCGGCCGACATCGTCGCCAAGTTCAAGGCCGACGGCTACGATCCCGAGGGCTACACGCTCTACACCTACGCCGCGATCCAGGCCTATGCCGACGCCGTCGCCAAGGCCGGCTCGACCGAGACCAAGGCGGTCGCCGATGCGCTGCGCGGCAACAGCTTCGAGACCGTGCTCGGCACGCTGGGCTTCAACGAGAAGGGCGACGTCAAGAACCCCGAATACGTGATGTACGTCTGGAAGGACGGCCAGTACGGCGAGCTCGGCGGCTGAGCCACCCGCGCTGACGTTTGGGAACCGGGCCTGCGGGCCCGGTTCTTGTTTGGGGCTTGACCAGGGGCCGTGTGCGTCGATTACGGAAGAAGGGTCCGACAGTTTCTTCCTGGAGCATTTCATGGTTCTGTACATCAAGGACCCGGAGACGGAATTGATGGTTCGCGAGCTCGCGGAGCTGACGGGCGAGAAGATCACCGATGCGGTCAAGGCCGCGATCGGGGATCGTCTGGACAAGGCGCGGCGTCCCCGTGATCACCGCGACGTCGCGCGGATTCAAGCCATCGTTCGCGCCTACCAGAGCAAGCCCGTGGTCGATCCGCGCGCACCCGACGATGTCCTCTACGGCACGGACGGCTTGCCGGGATGTATCGCCGCTTCGGCCGTGGGCGGCACCGCGCCAGGTTGAACTACGGCGACTGCTTCGCCTATGCGCTCGCGCGCAGCCTCGACGCCCCGCTCCTGTTCAAGGGCGACGACTTCCGCCATACCGACATCAAGGCCGTTCTCTAGGGCGGGAGCCGTGTCGTGCCGATCGTCAACCGGATCGCCGAGTTCCAGGGCGAGCTGACCGCTTGGCGCCGCCACCTGCACGAGCGGCCCGAGCTCGGCTTCGAGGAGCGCGAGACGGCGGCGTTCGTCGCCGACAAGCTGCGCTCGTTCGGCTGCGACGAGGTCCATACCGGCATCGCCGGCACCGGCGTCGTCGCGATCGTCAGAGGGCGTTCCGCGGGGCCGTCGATCGGGTTGCGGGCGGACATGGACGCGCTGCCGCTCGACGAGGCCAGCGGCGTCGCCTGGACCTCGGGCAATCCCGGCCGGATGCACGCCTGCGGCCATGACGGCCACACCACCATGCTGCTCGGAGCTGCCCGCTACCTCGCCGAGACCCGCAACTTCGCCGGCACCGCCTGCCTGATCTTCCAGCCGGCCGAGGAGAGTGGCGGCGGCGGGCGGGTGATGCTCGAGGACGGCCTGTTCGAGCGCTTTCCCGTGGACCGGATCTTCGGCCTGCACAACTGGCCAGCCACGCCGCTCGGCACCTTCGCCATGTGCGAGGGGCCGGCCATGGCTGCCTCGGACGAGCTCACCATCGAGCTGGTCGGCCAGGGCTGCCACGCCGCCTGGCCGCATATGGGCCGCGACCCCGTCGTCGCGGCGTCGCTCGTGATCCAGGCGATCCAGGCGCTGGTCGCGCGCGAGGTCGACCCGATCGACAACGCCGTGATCTCGATCACCCGGCTGCAGGGCGGCCACGCCTACAATATCGTGCCCGAGCGCGCCGAGCTCTGGGGTACTATCCGCACCTTCCGCGAGGACACGCGCGAGCGGCTGCTCCGCCGCCTCGACGAGATCGTCCAGGGCGTCTCCCTCGCCCAGGGCGTCACCGGGAAGGTCAAGGTGGCCGCGGGCTACCCGGCCACCGTCAACGCCGCGCGGGAGGCCGCCCTCGGCGCCGACGTGGCGGCCGAGATCGTCGGCGAGGCGCGGGTGGACCGGGCGCCGACGCCGTGCATGGGCTCGGAGGATTTCTCCTTCATGCTGCGCCAGCGGCCCGGCAGCTACATCTGGATGGGCACCGCCGGCGACGGCCCGCGACAGCAGCTCCACAGCCCGCACTACGACTTCAACGACGAGGCGCTGCCGATCGGCGTCAGCTATTGGGTGCGCCTGGTCGAGCGCCTGCTGCCGGCCGCCGCGTGAGCGCGGCACCGCCGAGCGCCGGAGCCTATCGCGCCATCCTCGCCGACCCGCCCTGGCGGTTCGCGACCTATTCCGAAAAGGGCAAGGGCCGCAGTGCGGAGGCGCACTACGACTGCATGACGCTGCCCGAGATCAAGGCGATGCCGGTCGCCGACTGGGCGGCCCAGGACGCGGTGCTGTTCCTGTGGGCCACCGACCCGCTGCTGCCGCGGGCGCTGGAGGTGATCGCCGCCTGGGGCTTCACCTACAAGACGGTGGCCTTCTACTGGGTGAAGCTGAACAAGGGCCGCGGCGGGATGTTCGTCGGCCAGCGCGACTTCTTCACCGGCATGGGCTTCTGGACCCGTGCCAACCCCGAGCCCTGCCTGCTCGCTACCAGGGGCAAGCCGCGGCGGCGCGGCACCGACGTGGCCAAGCTCATCGTCGCCCCCCGCCGCGAGCACTCGCGCAAGCCCGACGAGACCCATGACCGGATCGAGCGGCTGGTCGAGGGGCCCTATCTCGAGCTGTTCGCCCGCGCCTCGCAGCCGGGCTGGGACCGGTTCGGCAACCAGCCCGAGCTGTTCGATGCCGGACCGGTCCGCACCCGCCGACGGCCCTCGGCCGGGCCGGCCCCCGAACCTGGCGAATGAGCGCAACCGACGGCGGCGCGGCCCTCGATCGCCCTCGGGGACGCTTCCTAACCATGCTGGCTGGTTTACCGGCCCCCGCGACTTGTTAAGATCGGGTTAGCGGGACCGGTCGGGATGCGGTGACGAGCATGGCCAAGGAGCGATATCCCGGCGAGCGGCGCGGGCTGAGCCTGTTCCTCGAGGATGTCCGAGCTTGCGCCGTCGGGATCTGCGGCGGCGACTCGCTGTTCGTCCACGCCACCCGCCGCGCCCTGCACACGGGCGATCTCGATCACCTGCGGCATGCGCGGACCCTGTTCAACCATCTGCCGCGCGAGCAGCGCCAGGCCCTGTCGGCCGCCTGCGTCGCGCCGGCCGCCGAGCCCCGGCCGGCGGCGCACGAGCTGATGGAGCGCTACAGCAATCGCGAGCCGGAGCCGTTCGTCTCGTTCGAGCGGCGCGGCGAGCCCGGTGCCGCCTCACGCACCGAGATCAGCCTGACCCACGAGCTGCTGCCGGCAAGTGCCGTGCGCGTGATGGTCAGCCCCGGCACGCTGCCCTCCGCCGCGGCCAGCGACCTGCGCCGCATCGCCGGGCTGATCGAGCGCGACCGGCGCCTCTTGTCGGATCGCTACTGGCTCGCCCGCGAGGCGGAGCCCCAGGGCGCCTCGGGTCAGGCGCCGAAATCCTCGTCGTAGAGCGGCCGCATGTCGACGTCCGGCTGCGGCCCCGTGCCGGGCAGGGGCGCGGGCGCCGGGGCAGCCGCGGGCCCGTGCTCGATCTTGGCGCGCAGCACGGCGTCGTCGAGCTCGAGCTGCGTGCACAGGCCGAGCAGCACCGGATCGCGCGGCCTGATCTCCTGGCTCTTCCAGTGGGTCCGGTCGCGCACCGCCTGCACCGTGGCCTTGGTCGTCCCGAGCAGCTTGCAGAGCTGCGCCTCGGGGATCTCCGGATGGTGGCGCAGCAGCCAGGCGATCGCGTCCGGCCGGTCCTGGCGCTTGCTCAAGGGCGTATAGCGCGGCTCCTTGCGCTTGAGCGGCTTGACCTCGCTCGCCACCGACTTGGTCAGCTGCAGCCGGTGCTTCGGCTCGGCCTCGCCCTTCTTGATCTCGTCCCGGCTCAGCATGCCGGCACCCACCGGATCCAGCCCGCGCACGCCCTGCGCCACCTCGCCGTCCGCGATGCCCCTGACCTCGAGCTGGTGCAGCCCGCAGAAGGTGGCGATCTGCTCGAAGCTCAGGCTCGTGTTCTCCACCAGCCAAACGGCCGTGGCCTTCGGCATGAGAGGACGGTCCATCGGGTACTCCAGGGTGCGGCGCCGATCTCGGCCGCCTGAGGCGAGCCTCGGCAGGTAGTCAAGCGGGACGGGCGCGTCAAGCCGAAGCCCGAACCGCCAGTTGGCCCTCGACGCATGCTATCGTCGGCATCCTACCGGGTGGGAGGACACCATGCAGCCCCGAATCACCGTGCTGACCCTGGCCGTCGACGATCTCGCGCGAGCGCTGCGCTTTTATCGCGACGGCCTGGGTCTCCCGACCCGCGGCATCGTCGGCGAGGAGTTCGAGCACGGCTCGGTCGCCTTCTTCGAGCTCGCCGGCCTGATCCTGGCGCTCTACCCCGTGGGCCACCTCGCCCACGAGGCCCGGGTCGCACCGGCGGCACGCCGGCTGGGCGCGGTCGCGATCGGCCACAATGTGGCCTCCAGGGAGGAGGTCGACCGGATCATGGCCGAGGCGGAAGCGGCCGGTGCCGTGGTGACCGACCCGCCGCGCGAGCGGTTCTGGGGCGGCTATGGCGGCCACTTCCACGACCCCGACGGGCATCTCTGGGAGATCGCCTGGAACCCGCAATGGCCGCTGCCCGCATAGTCGGCCCGGCCCTTTCGCGCACCTGTCACATTCGCCGTGCAAGACGCATCGTCCATGCTGCGGGAGATCGCCCATGCCCCTTCGTGTCGATGCCGTGCTGCCCCTTGCCGCCCTCCTGCTCACCGCGGGCGTCGCCGCGGCGCAGGAGGTCGAGATGTTCGCCAACGGTTCCGAGGGCCAGCTGGCGCTCGGCAGCTACGCCGTCCCGAACGGCAAGACACTCGACCTGTCGGTCGGGGTCGGCAGCAGCCTCTACCATGTGCCTGGCGACGCGCCGGACCGGTTCTGGGCGCTGAGCGACCGCGGGCCGAACATCGCCTGCGGCGACGCCGAGGAGGTCATGGGCGTCGACCCCAAGCAGTTCTGCGCCGGCCTCAAGCAGGGTCGGGTCTATCCGCGGCCCGACTACGCGCCGTCGATCTACGAGCTGCGGCTCGACCGCGAGCGGGGGACGTTCAGCGTGGTCGACACGATCACGCTCAAGCGCGCCGACGGCACGCCCGTCACCGGCCTGCCGAATCCGCCCACCAAGGCGAGTACCGAGACGCCGCTGGACGGGCAGGGCAAGCCCATCGCCACCGACCCCGCGGCGGTCGACACCGAGGGGCTGGTGCGGCTGCCGGACGGCACCTTCTGGATCGGCGAGGAGAACGCCCCCTCGCTCCTGCAGGTCGCCGCCGACGGCAGGATCATTCGCCGCTACGTCCCGCAGGGCTCGGAGAGCGATTTCGCCGCCGCCGGCTATCCGGTCGCCGGCACCCTGCCCGCCATTCTGACCAGGCGGCAGCTCAACCGCGGCATCGAATCCCTGGCCCTGGGCGGTGACGGCCATCTCAGGGCGGTGCTGCAGAATCCGCTGGCCAACCCCGATGCCGACGCCTTCAAGGCGGCCGCCAACGCCCGCATCCTCGAGATCGATCCCGCCAGCGGCGAGCCTCTGGCCGAGTATGTCTACACGCTGGAGCCGATGGCGGGCTTTCCCGGCGAAGAGAAGAAGGCGCAGAGCAGCGCGCGGATCAGCGAGCTCGCCCATGTCGCGGGGACGAGGTTCCTGATCGACGACCGCACCGACAAGACCACCCACATCCTGGAGATCGACGTTGCCGGGGCGACCGACATCCTCGGCAGCCGCTGGGACGATCCCGCGACCGCACCCTCGCTCGAGCAGCGCGACCTCGCCTCGGCCGGGATCACCCCGGTCGGCAAGCGCCTGGTCCTGGACAGCGCCTCCTTCCCGCAGCTGCCGACCAAGATCGAGGGCGTGACGCTGGTCGACGGCGTCCTCTACCTGCTCAACGACGACGATTTCGGCATTGCGGGCGAGCGGACCAGGCTCGCGGCCGTCAAGGGTCTCGCGCTGAGCCAGTGAGCGCGACGTCGATCGCCTCTTGCCCGTGCTACCGAAGGTCGGCTTGACAGGGAGACGAGGAAACTAGGAAGGCTCGCCCGATGAACCCGGTGCTCGCCATGCTCGGACGCCGCCTGCGACTGGCCGTGATCGGCGGCGGTCCCGGCTCGTTCATCGGCCCGGTCCATCGCGCCGCCGCCCGCCTCGACGACCGGTTCGAGATCGTGGCGGGCGTCCTCTCCGGCGACCCGGAGCGCTCCCGCAACGCCGCCCGCGATCTCGGCATCCCCGACGCGCGCGCCTATCGTGGCTGGGAGGATCTCCTCGCTGGCGAGCAGGGGCAGGCCGACGCCGTCGCGATCATGACGCCCAACGGCAGCCACCACGCGATCTGCGCCGCTGCCCTCGAGCGCGGCTTCGACGTGATCTGCGACAAGCCGCTGACCACTTCGCTGGCGGATGCCCTCGACCTCGTCCGTCGGGTGCGCGCCAGTGGCCGGGTCTTCTGCCTCACCCACAACTACACCGCCTACCCGATGGTCCGGCAGGCGCGCGACATGGTGCGTGCCGGGGCGATCGGCGAGGTGCGCCAGATCCACACCTTCTACGTCCAGGGCCACAACGCCACCCTGGTCGAAGGCGAGCACGCCACCGGCTGGCGCTTCGATCCACGGCAAGGCGGCCCGTCCCTGATCCTGGGCGACATCGGCACCCACGCGCATCATCTGGGCGCCTTCGTCTCTGGCCAGGAGCTGCGCGAGGTCATGGCCGAGGTCTGGGCCAGCGTGCCCGGCCGCCGCAGCGACGACACGGCCAGCGTCCTGATGCGCTGGTCGGGCGGTGCCCGCGGCAGCATGTGGGTCACCAACGCCGCCGCCGGCGGCGAGCACGGGCTCGGCATCCGCGTCTTCGGCGCCGAAGGCGGGCTGGAGTGGTGGCAGGAGCAGCCCAACGAGCTGCGCCACCGCCGCCTCGGCGGCTTCGAGCAGATCCTCACCCGGCGCCTGCACGGTGCGCTGACCCCCTCGGCCGAGCGCGCCTCCCGCATCGAGATCGGCCATCCCGAAGGCTATCAGGAGGCGTTCGCCAATCTCTACAAGGACGTCGCCGAGGTCATCGCCGCCCGCCTCGCCGGCCGCCCCTGCAACCCGCTGGCGATCGACTTCCCCACGGTCGAGGACGGCGCGCGCGGGATCGCCATGATCGAGGCCTGCCTGGAGAGTGCGCGCTCGGGCGGCTGGGCGAAGGTGCCGGCGAGCGCATGAGCCTGAAGCTGCTGCAGGCGGCGGAGGGCAGCCTGCCGCTGTGGGCGGACGGCCCGCTGGCGCTCGGGCGGCAATGGGTGCTGCCGCATCTGTACCCCGGCCATCCATGCCGGGTGCTGCGGGGCACCGGTCGGGACGGTGCGGACGCTTCGGTCATGGTCGTCGGCACGACCGGCAAGATCGACCACGCCACGCTCGGGCCGGGCTTCTTCGCCGGCCCGCCGGTTGAGACGGCGGCCCCGTCGCAACGCGGGCCCGGGCTCTCGGCACGGCTCACGGTGGAGCTGGAGCGGCACGATCTCGTGCTCGCCCGAACCTGGCGCGTGTTCGCGTCCGGTACCGAGGACAGGTTTCTGACATTGCCGGCACAGCCCGAGATGCGCCTGCCGGTAGGCGAGCCGGACCGCCTGCTCGCGGCGGCGAGCCCGACCATTCGCCGCCATGTCCGGCGCGCGCTGCGGCTCGGCCTCGCGATCACGCGGACGACGGACGAGGCCAGCTTCCGTCACTTCTACTGGCAATGCTACCGGCCGTTCGTGGAGGCCCGCCACGGGGCCGGCGCAGTCTTGCATCTGCCTGCGACCCTGCGGCGGCGGCTGCGTCGGGGTGCCATCACCTGGGCCTCGCTCGGCGGCGAACGGATTTTCGGCAGCGCCTCGGAGATCGTGGGCGACGGGTTGCGCGAGCTGGTCAACGGTGCTCCCGGCGGCCGGGTCGACGACGCGGCCCGCGCGGCCGCCTATGCGGTGCGGCTGGAGCATATGCGGCTCTGCCATGCCGCCGGGCTCCGCTGGCTCAATGTCGGCGGCGTGGCGCCCTGGCTGTCCGACGGGATCACGCGGCACAAGCGCGCCTGGGGAGCCGAGCTGGTCGACCGCACCGGTCACCAGCGCACGCTCCTGGTCGGCTGGCGGCGCTGGAGCCCGGCGCTCGCGCGCTTCATCGCCGCCTTTCCCCTCATCGTCCGCCGCCCTTGGGGCTTCGGCGCCGTCGTCGCTGCCGAGGGCGATGCGCTGGAGACGACGTTCGAGCGCTGGCGCGACCTGGCACCGCGCGGCATTGCCCGCATGCTCGTGCTGGCGGAGAGCGGCCTTGCGGCGCTGGTCTGGTCGGAGCGTGGCGGCGCACGGGTTCTGGATCTGGGCCGACCCCCTGCCAGCGCCCGACTGGTCGAGCTGATCGATCGCGACGCTCGTCCGGTCTAGCTGGTTGGCCTCAGCTCATTGTGCCTGCTTGGTCGTGGCCGCACCGCTCTCCTGTGCCCGCCTGTGCTGGCGGCACGGCGGCGATCGAGGCGGCGCGCCCGCCTGAAAGGTGCGGGGTGGTCTGGGCCGATGCGGCAGTCCCCTTAGCGCGCGATCGGGGTGTCCGCCTGCGCGCCCCATTCCGACCACGAGCCGTCGTAGAGTGCGGCGTTGCGCTCGCCGAGCTCGAACAGGGCGAGATTGATCAGCGCCGCCGAGACGCCTGAGCCGCAGGTGGTCGTGATCGGCCGACCCGGGTCGAGACCGGCTTCCACGAGCAGTCGCCGCAGCTCGCCGGCCGGCTTCAGGCTGCCGTCGTCGGCCACGAGCTGGGCGTAGTGCAGGTTCTTTGCGCCGGGAATGTGCCCCGAGCGCAGGCCCGGGCGCGGCTCGGGCTCGCGGGCGTGGAATCGTCCGGCCGAGCGGGCGTCGACGACCTGCTCGCGTTTCGCGGCGACGTTGGCGCGCATCTGGTCGAGCTCGCGCAGGAGCAGGGAGTTCTGGCGCACCGTGAAGTGCCGCTCCTGCGGCCGGGTCGGCTCGTCGGTCAGCGGCCTGCCTTCGGCGCGCCATTTCTCCAGGCCGCCGTCCAGGACCATGACGTCGTCGTGGCCCATGAAGCGGAACATCCACCAAACGCGGGCCGAGGCGAAGAAGCGGTTGCCGTCGTAGACCACGATCCGGTTGCCGTCGCCGAGGCCGAGCTTGCGCACGCGCGAGCTGAACTTGGCAGCCGACGGCACCGTGTGCGGGTGCAGGCCCTTGGGCTCGCAGATGGCGTCGAGATCGAAGAACACCGCGCCGGGGATGTGGCTGGCCGTATACTCGGCGCGCGGGTCGCGCTCGATCCCCGGCAGGAACCAGGTGGCGTCGACGACCCGGACATCCGGTGCGGCGAGGTGAGTCTGCAGCCAATCGGTGCTGACCAGGGCGTCGGGCATGGGTCTCTCGCTCGAAATGAAGTGGCTCAGGCGAGCCAGGTCGGGACCGGCAGGTCCTTCTCGCGCAGGAATTCGGGATTGAAGAGCTTGCTCTGATAGCGCGTGCCGTAGTCGCAGAGGAGCGTTACGATCACGTGCCCCGGCCCGAGATCGCGCGCCACGCGCACCGCACCGGCGATGTTGATCGCCGACGAGCCGCCGAGCACCAGCCCCTCGTCCAGCACCAGGTCGAAGATGTAGGGCAGGGCCTCGGCATCGGTGATCTGGTGGGCGTCGTCGACCGGAGCACCTTCCAGGTTGGCGGTGATCCGGCCCTGGCCGATGCCCTCGCTGATCGAGGAGCCCTCGGCCTTGAGCTCGCCATGCTTGTAGTAGTTGAACAGCGCCGCCCCCATCGGGTCGGCGAGCACGATCCTCACCGCCGGGTCGCGCTCCTTGAGGTACATGCCGACGCCGGCGAGGGTGCCGCCGGTGCCGACCGCGCAGGTGAAGGCGTCGAGCCTGCCGCCGGTCTGCGCCCAGATTTCCGGCCCGGTGGTCCGGTAGTGGCCCATGCGGTTGGCCGTATTGTCGAACTGGTTGGCCCAGATCGCGCCGTTGGGCTCGGTGCGCGCCAGCTCCTCGGCGATCCGGCCGGAGAGCTTCACATAGTTGTTGGGGTCCTTGTAGGGCACGGCCGGTACCGGGCGCAGGTCCGCGCCGACCAGCCGGAGCATGTCCATCTTCTCCTGGCTCTGGGTTTCGGGGATCACGATCACGGTACGGTAGCCGCGCGTGTTGCCGACGAGCGCCAGGCCGATGCCGGTATTGCCGGCAGTGCCCTCGACGATCGTGCCGCCCGGACGCAGGAGCCCCTTCTCCTCGGCGTCGCCGATGATCGCTAGCGCCGCCCGGTCCTTGACGCTGCCGCCCGGGTTGAGAAACTCGCACTTGCCGAGGATCTCGCAGCCCGTGGCGTCCGAGACCTTGTTCAGGCGCAGCAGCGGCGTGTTGCCGACCAGATCGACGAAGCCCTTGCGAACGTCCATGCTGCGCCTCGTCCTGACCGCCCGGAAGGCCGTTCCTAGAGCGCTGGCCGCCGAGCGGCAAGCCGCCGGAGTGCCGATGCCCGATCCCGGCTTCGCTGCCGTGCTGGACTTCCTCGCAGGCGGTGCGCTCGGCACGCCGGTGGAGCGCGTCGACACGCACGCGGCCATCGTGCTGCTCACCCCCGACCGGGCATTCAAGCTCAAACGCCCGGTGCGCTATAGCTTTCTCGACTTCACGACCCTGCCCGCCCGCGAGGCGGCGCTGCGTCACGAGCTGGAGCTCAATCGCCGTACCGCCCCGGAGCTCTATCTGCGGGTGCTTCCGGTGACCGTGGACCCCGACGGTCGGATGGCGCTGGACGGCGCCGGAACTCCCATCGAGTGGCTCTTGGAGATGCGCCGCTTTCCGCGCGATGCCCAGCTGGACCGGGTGCTCGCGGCGGGTGGGCTGAGCCCGGAGCTGGTCGACGCGCTCGCCGATGCGATCGCGGCCGCCCAGGCCGCAGCGGAGCCGACTCCGGACCAGGGCGGCGCGGCGGCGATGCGGGGCGTGGCCGAGGGCAACGCGCAGGATCTCCGCGCGGCGGTGCCGAGGGTGTTCGCGGCGGAGGACGTCGAAGCTCTAGTGGCGGAAACCGAGGGGCGGGTCGTCCGGACCGCCAACCTGCTTGACCAGCGCCGCCGACAGGGGCTGGTGCGCCATTGTCATGGCGACCTGCATCTCGCCAACCTCGTCCTTCTGGATGGCCGGCCGACGCTGTTCGACTGCATCGAGTTCGATGACGCGATCGCCTGCATCGACGTGGTCTACGACCTTGCCTTCCTGATCATGGACCTGATCGAGAAGGGGCATCGCGAGGCTGGCTGCAGGCTGCTCAATCGCTGGCTCGAGCGGACCGGCGACTATGAGTGCTTGGCGCTGCTGCCGCTGTTCCTATCGCTGCGGGCGGCAATTCGCGCCAAGGTCCTGGGTCTCGCGATCACGCAAGGCGCCCGCGGCGATCCGGCCGAGGCTCGCCGCTACTTGGCTCCGGCCCACGACTTCCTGAGCCCGCCGACCCCGTGCCTCCTCGCCATCGGCGGCGGCTCGGGGACCGGCAAGACCACGCTGGCCCGGCAGCTCGCCGTTGGGGTCGGCGCCGCGCCGGGAGCGGTGATCCTGCGCAGCGACGTGATCCGCAAGCGCCTGCTCGGCTGCGAGCCGACCGAGCGCCTGCCGCCGGAGGCCTATGCGCCGGAGGTGTCGGAGCGGGTGTTCGCGACCATCGCCGAGCGCGCCTCGCTCTGCCTCGCCGCCGGCCAAGCGGTGATCGCGGACGCGGTCTATGGCCAGGAGCGGCAGCGCGCCGGGATCGCGACCGTCGCCACGCGGGCCGGCGTGCCGTTCACGGGGATCTGGCTGGAAGCGCCGGCTGCCCTGTGCACGGCGCGGGTGGCGGCGCGCACCGGCGACGCGTCGGACGCCGACGCCGCTGTCGTCGCGCGTCAGGCGGAGACCCTGGACCAGAGTTCGGTGCGGTGGCACCGGCTCCGCGCCGATCGCCCGCTGGCGGCGATCGAGGCGGAGGCGCGGGCGCTGATGGCGGAGAGCCCTTGAGATGTGCGGCCGGTTCGCCCTGTCGATCCTCCCAGGCCAGTTCTCGATGGCCTTCGGCTGCGATCCGCCCGAAGGCCTGACGGCGAGCTGGAACGTCACCCCCGACCGGCAGATCGCGATCGTGCGCACCGGCCCGGACGGGCGTGAGGCGGCATTCGCGCGCTGGGGGCTGCTCGGCCCATGGATGAAGGAGGCCAACGATCCGGGCCGTCAGATCAACGCGCGTTCCGAAGGTGCGGCCGGCAAGCCGATGTTCCGCGACAGCTTCAAGAAGGGGCGGTGCCTCATTCCCGCCACCGCTTTCTACGAGTGGCAGAAGGCGGCGGCGGGTCCAGCCCGGCCGTTCTGTGTCGCCCTGGCGTCCGGCGAGCCGCTTGCGTTCGCCGGTCTGTGGCGCCGCAACCGGCTCGCCGATGGCAGCCTGCTCGACAGCTGCACCATCCTCACCACCGACGCGTCGCCCCTGCTGCGCCCGATCCATCCGCGGATGCCGGTGATCCTGCCGCAGCCCAGCCATACTTTGTGGCTCGACGCGGAGCTCAAGGATCCCGAGTTCCTTCAAGCCCTGCTTGCGCCGGTCGGCGACCGCGAGCTTGTCGTCTGGGAGATCGGCAGGGGCGTCAACAGCCCGAAGAACGATGGCCCGGAGCTGCTGCGGCCGGTCGAGTCGCAGACGACCCTCCTTTGACGGCGCCTTCGCGACCGGGCGTCGCGCTCGACTCCGCCGTCATGCGCGCGTAACCGGAGCCTGCGATAGGAGCAGCGTGCACTGCGGGAGATGGGCATGGACGGTTCGGCGATGGTCGAGAACCGCACCTTCGACGAGATCCAGCAGGGCGAGAGCGCGTCCTTCGAGCGGACCATCACGCGACGTGACATCGAGCTCTACGCCGCTGTCTCCGGCGACGCCAATCCGACACATCTCGACGACGCCTACGCCAGGGCGGCAAATCTCCAGGGCGTGGTCGCCCACAGCATGCTGGCCGCCGGGCTCGTCTCGAACCTCCTGGGCAATCGCCTGCCGGGCGCAGGCACTGTCTTCGTCGCCCAGGACCTGCGCTTCGCCGCGCCGGTCCACGCCAACGACCGGCTCACCGTCACGGTGACCGTGCAGGGGAAGCGGGCGGAAGGACGCGAGGTCACTTTGGCCTGCAGCTGCATCAACCAGGATGGCGCCACCGTCCTCTCCGGCACGGCCGTGGTGGTGGCCCCGGCGGAGAAGCTCCGGCGGCCCGCGATTGAGCTCGCCGAGCTGCATCTCCAAGACCACGACCACTACGAGATGCTGATCGAGCGTACGAAGGCGATACCGCCGATCACCTGCGCGGTCGCCCATCCCTGCGAGGAAAGCGCGCTCGAGGGTGCGATCGACGCGGCGTGCAAGGGCATCATCAAGCCTATCCTGGTCGGGCCGCGCGCAAGGATCCTCGACACCGCCACCAAGGCGGGGCTGGACATCGGCGGCTACGAGCTGGTGGATGCCGCGCACAGCCACGATGCGGCGGCCAAGGCCGTCGAGCTGGTGCGCGCCGGCAAGGCCGAGCTCCTGATGAAGGGCAGCCTGCATTCCGACGAGATCCTGGGGGCGGTGGTCGACAAGGAGCACGGCCTGCGCACGGCCCGCCGCATCAGCCACGTCTTCATCATGTCCGTGCCGACCTATCCGGCACCGCTGTTCATCACCGACGCCGCGGTCAACATCGTTCCCGATCTGGCGACCAAGGTCGACATCGTGCAGAACGCGATCGACCTGCATCGTGGCCTCGGGCTGGGCGATCCGCGCGTGGCGATCCTGTCGGCGGTCGAGACCGTCAATCCCAAGATGCCGACGACGCTCGATGCGGCCGCCCTGTGCAAGATGGCCGACCGCGGTCAGATCACGGGCGGCGTTCTGGACGGGCCGCTGGCGCTGGACAACGCGATCAGCCCGCGCGCCGCCGAGATCAAGGGCATCAGGTCGCCGGTCGCCGGGCAGGCCCAGATCCTGGTCGTTCCCGACCTCGAGGCCGGCAACATGCTGGCGAAGAACCTCTCCTTCATGGCCAACGCCGACGCGGCCGGAATCGTCCTCGGCGCCAAGGTGCCGATCATCCTGACCAGCCGCGCCGACGAGGTGCGCGCCAAGATCGCCTCCTGCGCCGTGGCGGCGCTCTACGCCCACAGCCGGCGCGCCCAGGCGCCGATCCCGGCCGAGTAGCTGCCGTGCCCGACACCCTTCTGGTCATCAACGCCGGCTCGTCGAGCATCAAGTTCCAGCTGTTCGAGGTCGCGGGCGGCGAGCTCGAGCTCGAGTTCCGCGGCCAGCTCGAAGGCATCGGCACGCGGCCGCATCTCACCGCCAACGACTCCGCTGGCCGCAAGCTGATCGACGACGCCTACGATCCGGCCCTGGTGCAGGGTGTGCGCGAGGCGCTGGATCAGCTCGACGATTGGCTGCTGGCACAGCTCAAGGGGCAGGCGCCGATCGCGATCGGCCATCGCGTCGTCCATGGCGGGCCGAGCTTCGGCGCGCCGGTCCTGGTCGACGACGCGGCCCTGCAGGAGCTCGAGGCGCTGGTGCCGCTCGCGCCGCTGCACCAGCCCAACAATCTGGCGCCGATCCGCGAAGTCCGGCGGCGCTATCCGCAGATGGCGCAGGTTGCCTGCTTCGACACCGCCTTCCACCGCAATCACCCCGAGGTCGCCGATCGGTTCGCCATCCCCGACGAGTTCTACCGCGCCGGCGTCCGGCGCTACGGCTTCCACGGCCTGTCCTACGAATACATCGCCGGCCGGCTGGCCGAGCTCGACCCGAGGCTGGCCGCCGGGCGGGTGGTGGTCTGCCATCTGGGCTCGGGCGCCTCGATGTGTGCCATCCATGCCGGGCGCAGCGTCGACAGCACCATGGGCTTCACCGCCGTCGACGGCCTGCCGATGGGCACCCGCACCGGCCAGCTCGACCCCGGCGTCGTCCTCTACCTGGTGCAGAACCGCGGTTACGGCGCCAAGGAGGTCGAGCGCTTCCTCTACCATGACGGCGGCCTCAAGGGCCTGTCGGGCGTGAGCAACGACATGCGCGACCTCGAGGCCAGCGACGCGCCCGGGGCGAGGCTGGCGATCGACTATTTCGTCTACCGTATCGCTCGCGAGGCCGGAGCGCTCGCCGCCGCCATGGGCGGCATCGACGCGCTCGTCTTCACGGCCGGGATCGGCGAGCACAGCCGGCGGGTGCGGGCCGAGGTCACGGCGCGCCTGGGCTGGCTCGGCGCCGAGCTGGATGCCGGGTCGAACGCCACCCATGCGCAGACGATCTCGACCTCGACGAGCCGGCTCAAGGTCATGGTGGTGCCGACCGACGAGGAGTTGATGATCGCCCGCCACACGCTGCGGGTGGTGCGCCCGGCTGACTAGTCGAGCGGCACGGCCAGCAACGGGCGGCGCACCCGGTGCAGCGCGTGCTCGGTGGTCGTGCCGAACAGATGATCGGCAAGCCCGTCCGGCCCGTGGGTCGGCATCACCACCAGATCGGCTGCGACCGCCTCCGCCTGCTGGGCGATCGCGTCGACAACCTCGCCCTCGACGCTGATGCGGCTCAGGCGGCTCTCGTCGACCGGCAGCACCGGCATGCCGGCCGTGTCGCCGACATGCAGGAGGTGCAGCACGGCGTCGCTGCAGCCGAGCGTGTCCGCCAGGGCCAGTGCCAGCTGCGCGGCCGCTCCCGGCGGCGTCTCGCGATCCGCCGGCAGGAGGATGTTGCGCAGGCTCACCGCACCGCCGTCGTGCGTCACGAAGCCCGCCACGCCGTGCGGCAGGAACAGGGCAGGCAGCCCGGCCCGGCGCGCCAGCTTCTCGGCCACCGAGCCGCGCAGCCAGTAGCCGGCATCCTCGCGGGCATGCGTGGCCAGCACCAGGATCTGGCCGAGATGCTCGTCGATGAAGTGGACCATCCGGTCGATCGGATCACGGTCGGGCACCTCGGCCTTGGTGACCCGCACCCCGAGCCGCGCCTCGACGGCCTCGGGCGTCGCGTCCGGCGACAGCATGCCCCAGCGGCGCAGCGTGCTGCGGACGCCGGGGAAGGAGTCGAAGTCACCATCGTCGCCATGCCGCAGATGCGCGGCATGCACCAGATAGAAATGGCTGCGGCCGGCCACCGCCAGCCGCAGGGCATGATCGAAGGCGGGGGTGCCGTCCTGGGAGAGGTCGGTCGGGTGGACGATCCGAGCGAACGGAGCTGGCGTCATGGCGTTGCCTCGCAGGTCAGATCGAGGCGAGATAGCCGCCATCGATGTAGAGGATCTGGCCGGTGATATAGCGCGCGGCGTCCGAGCAAAGAAAGACGGTCGCACCCACGAGGTCGCGCAGATCGCCGAAGCGTGCCGCCGGGATCTTGGCGAGCATGGCGGCGGCCCAGCCCGCGTCGGCATAGAAAGCCTCGGTGAGCTCGGTGCGGAAATAGCCTGGCCCGATGGCGTTGACCCTGATGCCGAGCTGCGCCCACTCGGTTGCAAGCGCGCGGGTCATGCCGAGCAGCCCGGACTTCGACGCACCGTAGGGCACTGCCGTCGGCACGCCCACCGCCGAGGTCAGCGAGCAGACGTTGACGATCGTGCCACCGCTCGCCCGCATCAGCCGCGCCGCCGCCTGCGCCGCGAAAAACGCCCCTTTGAGGTTGGTGTCGAGGATTCGGTCCCAGAGCTCCTCCTCGACCTCCAGGGACGGGCGGACCTTCTCCATGCCGGCATTGTTGATCAGGATGTCGAGGCCGCCCAGTGCTCCGGCAACGTGCTCGATCCCGGCTCTGACCGAGGCCACCGAGCGCACGTCGATCGCGACCGGCACGGCCAGCCGGCCCGTGGTGGCCACCGCCTTGGCGCACCGCTCCAGCCGGCCGAGGTCGCGTCCCGCCAGCGCCACGTCGGCACCGAAACGTGCGAGCCCGACCGCCAGCGCCTCGCCGATGCCGCGGCTGGCGCCCGTCACCAGGGCCTTGCGCCCCTCCAATCCGAAGCTCGCCTCGGCCGCCTCGAGCATCGCTGCTCCCCTCCGGCTTGCCGCGAAGGTGCGGCTTGGGCAGTTTCGCCCGGCGAGCGGGGCAGTGAAAGGGATCGGTCGCTTGACAGCGGCTACGCCACCGATGGTGCGGCTCACCGGCGTCAGCCGGCAGTTCGCTGCCAACCGTGCCGTCGACGAGGTGTCGATGGACCTGGAGGCCGGTGCCTTCCTCACCATCCTCGGCCCGTCCGGCTGCGGCAAGACCACGCTCCTGCGCATGATCGCGGGCTTCATCGCGCCCTCGACCGGCACGATCGAGCTTCACGGCACGCCAGTCTCGTCCTTGCCGCCCTGGCGCCGGCGCATCGGCATGGTGTTCCAGAAGCTGGCGTTGTTTCCGCACCTGACCGCCTTCGACAACGTCGCCTATCCCCTGCGGATGCGCGGCTGCCCCGCAGCCGAGGTGGCGCCGCGGGTCGAGCGCTACCTGTCCCTGGTCCGCCTGGACGCGCTGGGCCAGCGCCGCCAGCACGAGCTGTCGGGCGGCCAGCAACAGCGGGTGGCGATCGCCCGCGCCCTGGTGTTCGAGCCCGACCTGCTGCTGCTCGACGAGCCGCTCTCGGCGCTCGACCGCAAGCTGCGCGAGGAGATGCAGCTCGAGTTCCGCCGCATCCAGCACGAGCTCGGCGTCACCACGATCAACGTTACCCACGATCAGCGCGAGGCGCTGATCATGTCCGATCGCGTGATGGTGATGGATCGCGGCCGGGTACAGCAGCTCGACACGCCGCTCGCGACCTACGCCCGGCCGGCCAACCGTTTCGTCGCGGGCTTCCTCGGCCTGACCAACTTCCTGCGCGGCGAGAGCCTGGGCGAGGGCAGGGTCCGCGTCGGCGAGGTCTCGCTCGGCTGCCGCTCCTCCACACTCGCCGGCGGCACGCCGGTCGAGGTGGCGATCCGGGCCGAGCGGATCGCGCTCGACGCTGGCGAGCAGCGCGTGACGGCGCAGGTCGCCGACGTGGTGTTCGAGGGCGACCGGCTGGTCTACGAGGTGCGGGTGCCGACGTTCGGCGGCGCGAGCCTGCGTCTGTTCGACCTGGCGCCGCTCGACCATCCGCGCCGCGCCCCGGGCTCGACCGTCTCCGTCGGCTGGTCGCCTGGGGACGTCTACGTTTTCGCCGCCTGAACCGACGAGGGAAGAAGCACGATGGACAAGCCCCAGCTCAGCCGCCGCACGCTGCTCGCCGCCACGGCCGCCACCGGCCTCGCAGCACCCCTCGTCTGGCGCCGGAGTGCCCTGGGGCAGGACAAGCCCGCCGAGCTGATCGTCCGCGCCTGGGGCGGCGTCTGGGTCGAAGCGTTGGAGAAAGGCGTCTCCAAGCCGTTCACCGAGCTGACCGGCATCCCGGTCCGCCACGACCTGACCGAGGACAACGAGATCCGCCCCAAGATCTGGGCCGCGGTCGACCAGGGCCGGGTGCCGCCGATCCACGTCAATTGGGACACCTCGACCAACGCCACCAAATCGGCGCTGCATGGCGTGGCCGAGGATCTGGCAGCCTTGCCCCACCTCAAGGACATGCTGCCTGCCGCGCGCCCCGCCGGCTTCGACGGCGTGCCGCTGGTCAACATGTACTCCTACGTCTACGTCATGGCCTACCGCGACGAGGCGTTCGCCGGCGGCAAGCCGGACAGCTGGTCGGCGCTGATGGACCCCAAGGCGCAGGGCCGGATTGCGCTCTACGACGACGGCATCGGCTTTCACCCGGTGGCCGTGATCATGGGTGGCGGCACCATGGCGGACATCCCGGGCAACATGCAGCCGGCCTGGGACTTCCTCGCCAAGCTCAAGACGCAGAAGCCGCTGCTCGGCGAAGACCCCGACTTCACCACCTGGTTCCAGAACGGCGAGATCGACGTCGCCTGCACCATCCTGAGCAATGCGCGCGCGGCCAAGCAGAACGGCATCGCGGTGTCGTGGACGGTGCCCAAGGAGGGGGCCAAGGTCGACACGGACGGGATGTGGGTCCCCAAGGGCCTGCCGGAGAACGAGCTGCACTGGGCCAAAGAGTATGTGAACTTCGCCATGAGCCAGGACGCGCAGCAGGTCTGGACCGACGCGCTGGGCCTGCCCGGGCTGCGACCCGGCCTGACCCCGCCGGCCGATCTGAAGGGCGACCCGGCCTACCCGACGACCCCCGAGGATTTCGCCAAGCTCCTGAGCGTACCGACGCCGGTACTGGTCGAGCACGAGGCGGAGTGGTTCGAGAAGTTCAACGAGATCATGCAGGGCTGAGCGGATCATCGCCGGCGACCGCCCCTTCGGCCTGCGCTGCCTCGACCTGATCGAGGCGGCGCGTGCCGCGCTGTGGCGCCCCGTTTTGGCGCCGCTGACGCCTTGGGCGTTCCTGCTGCCGGCGCTGCTGATCACCGGGCTGCTGGTGGCCGGCCTCGTGCCGCTGCTCGATGCCAGCTTCCGGTCGCTCGACCGCGCCACCTTCCGGCTCGGGGAGCATTGGAGCCTGGAGAACTACGCTGCGCTGCTGGTTCGGCCGGTCTATGGCTGGATCGGCCTGCGCACGTTGCTGGCCGCTGTGATCGTGACCGCGGCGGCGTTGGCGCTGGCCTTCCCCTATGCCTGGGTAATGGTGCGCACCCCACGGCCATGGCTGCGCAAGCTGCTCCTGGTGGGGCTTTTCCTGCCATTCTTCATCGGCCAGGTGGTCCGCGCCTATGGCTGGCTGATCGTGCTCGGCAAACAGGGCCTTCTCAATGCCGGCCTCGGCGCGCTGGGCCTGCCCCTGGTGTCGATCCTCTACACCTACCCCGGCGTGCTGATCGGCCTCGTCCAGTACATGCTGCCCTTCGCCGTGCTGATGCTGGCGCCGGCGCTCACCGCCGTGCCGGAGGAGGTCGAGCTGGCCTCGGCGAGCCTGGGTGCCAGACCCCTCGCGACCCTGCGCCACGTCGTCCTGCCGCTGGCCCGCCCAGGAATCGTGGCGGCGGCGGTGGTCGTCTTCACCCTCACCCTGACCGATTTCGCCATGCCCGAGATCATGGGCGGCGGCAGCAACGACTTCCTCGCCAGTGCCGTCTACGATGCTTTCTTTCAGCTCGGAGACCCTGGGCTGGCGGGTGCGCTGGCGGTGGCGCTCACGCTCGTGGGCTCGCTTGTGGTCGGCGTCCTCCTTGCCGCCTTCGGCCTGGGCACGCTCGGCTACGTGCAGGACCGCGCATGAGACGCGGCGTCCTCCCGGCTCTGCTGCTGGCGATCGCCCTGGCCGACCTCGTCTTCCTGGCCCTGCCGACCCTGGTGGTGCTGATCGTCTCCTTCACCCCCGGCAACATCGTGACCTTCCCGCCCGAGGGTTTCAGCCTGCGTTGGTACGCGCACCTCGCCGGCAAGCCCGACTTCCTCGCCGCCCTGTGGCGCTCGCTCCAGGTCGGCTTGGTCTGCACGCTGCTGGCCATTCCTGCCGGCACGCTCGCCGCCCTGGCGCTGGCACGCTTCCGCATCCGCCATGCCGTGCCGCTGCAGCTCTATCTCCTGCTGCCGTTCACCGTGCCGCTGGTGGTCTCGGGTGTCGGGCTGATGCTGGTGTTCGGGCCGCTGGGTTGGTTGGGCCGGGTCTGGCCGGTCGGGATCGCCTGCTGCGTGATCAACCTGCCGTTCATGATCTGGGCCGTTTCGGCCGCCGCCAACCATCTCGACCCCGACCTCGAGCTCGCGGCGCAGAACTGCGGCGCGCCGCCGACCCACGCCTTCTTCACCGTCACCCTGCCAGCGCTGGCGCCCGGGATCGTGACCGGCGCCCTGGTGATGTTCATCCTTGCGGTCAACGAGTTCCTGGTCAGCCTGATGCTGGTCGACGCGCGCACGGTGACGCTGCCGGTGCTGGTCTACAACGCCATCCGTTCGACCATCACACCCGACCTCGCCGCCGTGTCCGTCGTCTACATCGTGCTCGCGGGCGCGGTGATCTGGCTGCTCGACCGCCGGGTCGGGCTCGATCTGTTTCTCAAGTCCAAGCAGGGCTGAGCCATGTCGCCGATCAACCTGTTCGAGCTCGCCGAGCTCACCCCCGCCGCCCGCGACGGGCTGCTGGCGCGCGCCGAATCCGACCTCTCGGCATTCCTCGAGCCCGCGCGGCGCATCGTCGAGGCGGTCCGTGCGGAGGGCGATGCCGCCGTGGTGCGGCTCGCGCACGAGATCGACCGGGTCGAGCTCGATCCGGCACGGCTAGCAGCCAGCGAGGAGGAGTTCGAGCTTGCCGAGCGCGCGCTGGAGCCCGAGGTCAAGGAGGCGATCCGCTACGCCGCCGACAACATCCGCCGCTTCCACGAGCGCCAGAAGCCCGAGCCGATGTGGCTGATGGAGATCCGCCCGGGTGCCCTGGCCGGCGAGCGCTGGACGCCGATCCCGTCGGTCGCCTGCTACGTGCCGCGCGGCAAGGGCGCCTTCCCCTCGGTGATGATGATGACCACGGTCCCGGCCGTGGTGGCGGGCGTGCCCGAGATCGTCGTGCTGACCCCGGCGACGCCGGCGGGTGGCATCGACGCGGCGAGCCTGTTCGCGGCGCGGACGGCGGGCGTGGCCAAGGTTTATCGGCTGGGTGGTGCGGTGGCGGTGGCGGCCGCCGCCTATGGCACGGCGAGCGTGCCCAGGGTGGCCAAGATCGTCGGCCCTGGCAGCCCGTGGGTGGTGGCGGCCAAGCGGCTGGTGGCCGACCGGATCGATACCGGCCTGCCCGCCGGTCCCAGCGAGGCGATCGTGCTCGCCGATGCTACCGCCGACCCGCATCTGGCGGCCCTTGACCTCTTGATCGAGGCCGAGCACGGGCCGGACAGCTCGGCATTCCTGGTCACCGACAGCCCCGAGGTGGCAGCCGCGGCCCGCGAGCGCCTGCCCGAGCTGATCGGCCGGCTGGGCGAGCAGCGGCGAGGCTTCGTCGAGGTGGTGCTGTCGGGGCCGCGCGGCGGCATCGTGCTGGCGCCGTGCTGGGCCGAGGCGCTGCGCTTCGTCAACGACTACGCGCCCGAGCATCTGGAGCTGCTGTCGGCCGAGCCCCTGCAGCATCTGGGTGGGATCGAGCACGCCGGCGAGATCCTGCTCGGCGGCCACACCCCGATCACCATCGGCAATTTCTGCCTCGGCCCCGACTGCGTGCTGCCGACCGGCGGCTGGGCGCGCACCTGGTCGGCCCTCGGCGTCCACGACTTCATGAAGCGCACCAGCCTCGGCCACGTCACCGCCAAAGGCTACCCGGAGCTGGCCCGTCACGCCGGGGTGCTGGCCCGCTACGAGGGCTTCGAGGCCCACGCCCAGGCGCTGTCCGAGCTGCGCGACCCGAAGGCGTCCTAAGCCGTCTCGTTACGCTGCCGCAGACGCTGCCACAGGGAGGACGACTTCGCTCCTGTCCGCTTGCCGGCAGGTGTGCCAGCCGATGGGGCGGTTGGGCGATAGTCGGGCGATTCGGGTGGGGGAAAGGGCAAGGTGTCCGCCATCTCGGCGCGCTCGGCATAGTCGAACTCGGGAAAGGGCAGGCGCTTCTCCTCGCGCCACTGCGCCACCTCGCGCTCCGCCTCGCGGCTGCGTTCGGCATCGAGTCCCCCGTCGCGGGCAAGATAGAGGGTCTGCGAGGGGAAGGCGAAGCCGGTGCCGGATTCGTGCACGATCTCCGCGATGCGGAGGTTGAGATCCTCCTTGACCGCCATGAACTCGTTCCAGTCCGCAGCACGGACGAGGGCGAAGATCTCGAGCACGAGCGAGGAATCGGCGAACTCGGTGAAGCGCACGCGGGCCGGGTCCGGCGACACCTTTTCGTGCTGGATGAGGAGCTTTCGGATCTTGGCGGAGACGAAGCGGAGCTGGTCCGGGGTCGTCTCGTAGCGCACGCCGATCTTGGCCTGGAACAGGTTCATGTCCCGGCGCGTGAAGTTGACGATCTGCATCTGGGCGAAATCGGCATTGGGAACCGTGATCACCGTGCGGTCGACGCCGCGCAGTTGCGTCGAGCGCAGGCCGATCTCCTCTACCGTACCCATCTTGTCGCCGAAGGCACAGAACTCGCCGACGCGGACCGGCTTGTCGGCGAACAGGACAAAGCCGCCGACAAGATTCTCCAAGGTGGGCCGGATCGCCAGGGCGACGGCAAGACCACCGACGCCGAGGCCGGCGAGGATCGGCGTGATGCTCAGGCCCAGCTGGCTCGCGGCGTAGAGGACGACGCCCAGAGCGCCGACGATGCTCATGATCCGAAAGCACAGGCGGATCAGCGCCGCGTCGAGGCTTCTCGCCGTCGCGACGAACCAGTGCACGACCAGGTTGCCGAGCTTTGCGATCACCTCGGCGACCAGCCACGCGGCCAGGACATAGACGAGGACCGTGAGCACGGCCGAGAGCAGAACGCTCAACTGGTCGCGCAACAGGATCGCGTCGTCGATCCAGTTCTCCAGCGTGACGACGGCGACCGTCGTGCCGAGCAGGGCGAGCGGCTGACCGACGAGCCAGCCCTGCTCGCGGCGCCTGCGCTTGCGATCCCACTTCAGACCGACGCGCCAGAGCAGCCAGACGGCGATGCCGGCGATCAGGATGGAGACGAGCGTCGCCACCCATTTCCAGGCGGCCTGATTGAGGAACGTGACGAATGCGGCCGGTGGCAGGCGCCACACAGTCGCAGCCAGCACGTTCGGCATGAGGAAACCCGGGGCGGCCCGCCACTGGGCGAGAATGTCCGGCGACCCGCTCGGCAGGGGCATGCCCTGCACCAGGGAATAGAAATGCGGCGCGCGCTGAACGGTATCGCTGCTGAACAGGAACTCTCCTGCCCGCGGCCCGTCGGGTGCTTTCTCGATCGTGATCTCGGTTTGCGGCAGGGTCCAGCGGGTGATTCCCTTGGCCGCGACCTCGGCGGCATCGGGTACGCTGTCCGGTTGGGGAAACCCGAGACGGTCCATCGTCTCGTACAGATAGAGTGCGTCGTCGATGCCGATCTCGGTGCGCAGGGCGGCGCCGACATGGGCGAGGTCGAGCGTGCGCAGAACCCGCTCGGCAAAGTTCTCGATGTGCTCGCGCCCTTCGTGCAGGCGCCAGCCTTGATACGCCCTCTCGACATTGGCGCGGAACGAGTGGAGCGTCGCTTGCGGGCTTGACGTATCGACGGGTGCGAGAGGACTTTCGGCCGGCTCGTCGGAGCAGGCGTACCGCGCAGGAGCGAGAACGAGCATCATCAGCAGCAAGGCCGCCTGCAGCCCGGTTCTCATGGCGCGGTCCTCCGGGAGACTGGGCCGCCCGATTCAGCGCTCGAGAGCGATGGGTGCCCTGGCGGCGCCTTCCTGGAACTAAGCCGGCCGCTTCGTCAACGCCCCAGCGCGGAACGCAGGTTGGGGCTACCTCGGCACCAGCGGCCAGACCCAGGCGATGAGCGGCACCCCGACCAGGATCACGATCAGCGACAGCGGCAGGCCGAGCCGCCAATAGTCGCCGAACCGGTAGCCGCCCGGCCCCATGACCAGCGTGTTGCACTGGTGGCCGATCGGCGTGAGGAAGTCGCAGCCGGCGCCGACCGCGACCGCCATCAGGAAGGCGTCCGGCCTGAGGCCGAGATTGCCGGCGAGGCTGGCCGCGATCGGCGCCATCATCAGGACGGTCGCGGCGTTGTTCAGGAACGGCGTAACCGCCATGGCGACGACCAGGATCAGCGCCAGTGCGCCGACCGGCGGGAGCTGCTGTGCGGCCACCGAGAGCCAGCCGGCGAGGACCTCGGTGGCGCCGGTGGAATGGAGCGCGCTGCTGACCGGGATCAAGGCACCCAAGAGGATCAGGATCGGCCATTCGACCGCCTCATAGGCCTCGCGCAGGCTCAAGACGCGGAACAGCACCATCGTCACCGCGGCGGCGAAGAACGCCACTGCCACCGGCACGAGCTGCAGCGCCACCACGACCATGGCGACCGCGAGCACGGCGGCCGGCAGCCACTGGCTCCGACCGGCGCCGAGCGAGAGGCCGCGCGAGGCGAGCGGCAGGCAACGCAGCTCCCCCAGCGTGCCGGGCAGTGAGGCGAGGTCGCCCTGCAGTACCACCACGTCCCCCGGCTGGAAGCGGACCGTGCTCAGCCGCTGGCGCAGGCTGGCACCGCGCCGGCTGACGGCGACCAGGTTCACCGCGTGCCGCTGGCGCAGGGCGAGTGCCGCCACGCTGCGGCCCACCATCGGCGAATCGCCCGTGATCACGGCCTCGACCACGCCGACTTCCGCGCCGGGGCTGTCGCCGGCCCGCACCTCCTCGGTGGGCAGGGTGAGCTTGGCCCGGCCGACGAGCCGGTCGAGCGCTGCCGGATCGCCCTGCAGGATCAGGATGTCCTCGGGATAGAGCGTCCAGTTCCGCCCGGGCGTGTAGCGGCGGCCGCCCTCGCGGATGACGGTCGTGACCGTGACCTCGCCGTCGCTCATGACCTCGAGGTCGGCCAGGGTCTTGTTGGCGAGCGGCGAATCGGCGGGCAGGGTCGCTTCGGTGGTGTAGCCCTTCATGGTGAACGCGGCATCGATGCCGGCAGCGCCCTGGCGGCCGCTCGGCAGCAGGCGATAGCCGACCACGAGGAAGGCGAGGCCGGCCACGGCGATCCCCGCCCCCACCGGCAGGAAATCGAACATCCGGAACGGCTCGCCCAACAGGTCGGCGCGCATGCGGGCGACGATGACGTTGGGCGATGTGCCGATCAACGTGGTCAGGCCCCCGAGCAGCGAGCCGAAGGCCAGCGGCATCAGGACCGCCGACGGCGGCGTGCACGCCTTGCGGGCGATCTGGAACGCGATCGGCATCAGGATGGCGAGCGCGCCGACGTTCTTGACGAAGGCCGAGAGCAGGATGACCAGGCCGACCAGCACCATCACCTGCCTGCCGACCGTGCCGAGATGGGGCACGAGCGGAGCGATCAGCCGCTCCACCAGCCCCGACTTCGCCACCGCGGCGCTGACCACCAGCGCCGTCGCGACGATGATCACGATGTCGTCGCTGAACCCCTGAAAGGCCTCCTTGGGCGGCACGATGCCGAGAGCGACGGCGGCCAGCAGCGCCAGACCGGCGACCAGATCGTAGCGCAGCCGGCCCCAGACGAAGAGGCCCATCATGACCGTGACCACGGCGAATGCGCTGGCCTGGGCGCTGGTCATGGGGCGATCCGATCAGTGCCGCTCGTAGAGAAAACGCGCGCGCAAGGTCCCCTCGATCGCCCGCAGCTCGCTCAAGATCTCCAAGGCGTCCTCGGCTCCTCCGTCGATGTCCAGGACGACATAGCCGAGATCGCCGTCGGTCTGGAGATACTGCGCGCCGATGTTGAGGCCGCGCCGCGAGAACACCTCGATGACGTGGAACAGCATGCCGGGGGCATTGCGGTGCACGTGCATGAACCGGGTGCCCGAAGGGCGCGCTGGCAGCTGCACCTGCGGGAAGTTCACGGCGCCGAAAGTGGCGCCGATGTCCGAATAGTCGGCGAGCTTGCGCGCGACTTCGTGGCCGATGCGCTCCTGCGCCTCGGCGGTCGAGCCGCCGATGTGCGGCGTCAGGATGACGTTGGCCAGGCCGCGCAGCGGCGAGAGGAACTCCTCGCGCGCGCTGGTCGGCTCGTCGGGGAAGACATCGGCGGCGGCACCCAGGAGCTGGCCGTCGCGCAGCGCCGCCGCCATCGCCTCGACGTCGACCACGCGGCCGCGCGAGGCGTTGATCAGGAACGAGCCGCTGCGCATGGCGCGGATCTGCGCCGCACCGATCATCCATCGCGTCTGGTCGGTGTCGGGGACGTGCAGCGAGACCACGTCCGACCGGGCCAGCAGGTCGGTGAGCCTGTTGCAGGCCTCGGCGCGCCCCAGGGGGAGCTTGGGAGAGGGATCGTAGAACAGGACGTGCATGCCCAGGGCTTCTGCCAGCACGCTGAGCTGCGCGCCGATATTGCCGTAGCCGACGATCCCCAGGGTCTTGCCGCGCACCTCCCAACTGTTGGCCGCGGACTTGACCCATTCGCCGCGATGCGCCGCCACCGATTTGGGGAAGATGCCGCGCATCAGCATGATGATCTGGCCGAGCACGAGCTCGGCGACGCTGCGCGTGTTGGAGAACGGCGCGTTGAACACCGGGATCGCCCGCTCGCGCGCGGCGGCCAGCGCCACCTGGTCGGTGCCGATGCAGAAGCAGCCCACGGCGATCAGCCGATCGGCAGCGGCGAGCACGCGCGGGGTGACCTTGGTGCGGGAGCGGATGCCGAGGAGACGCACGCCCGGGAGCCGCTCGATCAGCTGATCCTCGTCGAGCGCGCCGGGCAGGGCGGTGATCGCGGTGTAGCCGTCGGCCGCGAGGTCGGCGACCGCGTTCTCGTGAATCCCTTCCAGCAGCAGGATGCGCACCTGCGCCTTGGGCAGCGACAGTCTGGTCAAACGGCGGATCTCCTCAGCGCAGGGGCGCCAGCAACGCCTGCAGGTCGGCCTCGCCGAAGGCGCTGCGCCCGGCTGCGGCCTCGTCCAGCACGCCGCGCGCCAGATCCCGCTTGCGCTCCTGCAGCGCCAGCATCCGGTCCTCGATGGTGCCCTCGGCGATCAGCTTGTAGACGAAAACGGGCTTGTCCTGGCCGATTCGATGCGCCCGGTCGATCGCCTGCGCCTCCACGGCCGGGTTCCACCACGGATCGTAGAGGATCACCGTGTCGGCCGCGGTCAGGTTCAGGCCGACCCCGCCCGCCTTGAGGCTAAGCAGGAACAGCGGCACTTCGCCGTCCTGGAACCGCGCCACCGGCCTCGCGCGGTCCTCGGTGTCGCCGCGCAGCTCGACATGCTCGATGCCGGCGCGCGCCAGCTCCGGCACGATCAGGTCGAGCATGCTGGTGAACTGCGAGAACAGCAGCACCCGGCGCCCGGTCTCGATCAGCTCCGGCAGCATCTCCATGAGCTGGGCGAGCTTGGCGCTGCCCTTGACCTTGGTGGCGGCCGAGAGCTTGACCAGCCGCGGATCGCAGCAGACCTGGCGCAGCTTGAGCAGCGCCTCGAGGATGATGATCTGGCTGCGTGCGAAGCCCTTGGCGGCGATCTCGGCGCGCACCTTCTCGTGCATGGCCAGCCGCACCGTCTCGTAGAGATCGCGCTGGTCGCCCGTGAGCTCGATCCGTTGCAGGATCTCGGTCTTGGGCGGGAGCTGAGATTCCACCTCGGCTTTCGTACGGCGCAGGAGGAAGGGTTGGATGCGTCGGGACAGGAGCAGGCGCCGCTCCTGGTCGCCCAGCTTCTCGACCGGCGTGCGGAAGGCGCGCGAGAACCTGCGCTGCTCGCCGAGCAGGCCCGGCACGAGAAAGCTCATCTGCGACCACAGCTCGCCCAGATGGTTCTCGATCGGCGTGCCAGTCAGGCACAGGCGGTGGCCGGCATCGAGCTTGACGGCGTGCTGCGCGGTCTTGCTGGCCGGGTTCTTGATCGCCTGCGCCTCGTCGAGCACGACCAGATGCCAGCGGGGCGCGTGCAGGACCTGGGCGTCGCGTTGCAGCAGCGCATAGGTCGTGAGCACCAGATCGGCCTCGGCGATGGCGGCGAAGCGCTGCGCGCGGTCGGCGCCGTGCAGTGTCAGCACCCGCAACTCCGGCGCAAAGCGCTCCGCCTCGTGCCGCCAGTTGGCGACGAGGCTGGTTGGGCAGACCACCAGGGCGGGTGTCGTGAGCCTGCCGTCGGTCTTCTCGGTCAGGATGTGGGCCAAGGTCTGGACCGTCTTGCCCAGCCCCATCTCGTCGGCGAGGATCCCGCCCAGCTCCAGCCCGGCGATGAACTGCAGCCAAGCCAGCCCGTGCCGCTGGTACGGCCGCAGGTCGGCGCGCAGGCCCGGCGGCGCCGCCGCCTCGCCGATCTCCGGCAGCCGGCGCAGTCGATCGGCCAGGGCCGCGAGCCGTTCCGCCCCCACCCAGCGCAGCCGCAGCGTCGCCTCGTGCTCGGCCAGCGCCAATGCTTGGCTGAGCGAGACGTCGAGCCGGCCATCGGCGGAGAGCGCCTTCGCGTCGAACAGCTCGACCAGCGTCGCGAGCATCGGGCGCACCCGATCGGCCGGCAGGGCCAGCACGCGGCCGTCCTTGAGACGCGCATAGAAAACCGCGGCGTCGGCGAGCTCGGCCGCCTCCTGGCCGGGTGTCAGGCGCCGCAGCGCTTCGGCCAGCACCGGCAGCAGCGAGACCCGCTCGCCCTCGACCATCACGCCGAGGTCGAGCGCGAACCAGGCATTGCCGCTCTGGCCGAGGTCGGCGTCCCAGTCGGCGTCGGCGTCGAGCACGCGATGCTGGAAGCCGGTATCGACGATGATCGACCATCCGGCCTCGCGCAGCTGCGGCAGGCCCTCGTGCACGAACCGCCACCAGTCGGACGCCAGCCCGTCCCGGCTGACGAAGGCCCGGCCGCCGCCGTGCTTGTCGGCGCCATGGGCCGGGCCGACGGCCTTCAGGCCCAGCCGACCCAGCAGCCGCTCCGCCGCCCGCTCGGCCGTCGGCTGGCGCTCGATCACCAGGATCCGCCCGTCCTCCGCCCGGCGCAGACGCTGCCGGCGATCGGCGGGATCGACGGCGATGCCGTCATAGTCGAAGCGCAGCAGCGCCAGGTCGCGCTTCTCGCTGGCGAACGCCCACAAAGGCTGGCTGTACAGGGTGAGAACGGGGCGCGGCGGCAGGCGCCGCAGCTCCTCGACCACGTCGGCGGCAGGAGCCGGCACGGCCGGCAGCCTCGTCGCCAGCGCCTCGCGCACGAGCGGCGCCTGCGCCGGCTCGACCGGGGGCGCCTCCAGCAGCGCCGCGATCACCGGGCGCGGCCAGGGAAAGGTGAGCCGCCCCGCCACACCCGCATCGGGATCGGCGTACCAGGGCGAGGCCGCGGCCAGCACCTCGACGCCATCCGCCACGATCACCGGCAGTTGCGCGCCCTCGGCCGTCAGCCGCCAGGCGAGCTCGCCGGTGCGGTCGATCCCCCGGCGCAGAACAGGGCCGTCCTTGGCCTGCCAATGGCAGCGCCCGGTGGCGAGCACCCGTTCCAGGAGGAGATCGACCGCGTCCGGGTCGTCCGGCATGGGGCTCGAGCCGTCCCAGGCCCGGCCCATCAGCCGGCCGATCAGCCTGTCCTCGGCGGCGATGAAGCTCGCATTGCTCGCCGCCAGGTTCGCCGCGCTGTAGTCGCGCTCGGCTCCCCAGCCGCCCGCCTTGAGCCGCCGGGTGACCCGCGGCAGCAGGAGCGCCGAGGTGCGAAACCCCTGGCGGGTCGTCGTCAGCAGGTAGATCACCTGCTCCGGCGCCGGCCCGGAGCGGGCTTCCGGTTCGGCCAAGGCACCCAGGCGAGACAGCCAGTCGCCGACGGGTCCGGCGAGCGGGTCGGGCGGCGGCTGCGGGCGCGCGGCCTTCGGGATCGGCGGCGGCTGCGGGCCAGTGCGCAGCGCGGCCAGCATCAGGGCCACGCCATGCTTGCACTGGCTACCGACGGGGCAGCTGCAATAGCTGACGATGCGCCGCTTGCGGCCGTCGCTGACCGTCACCTGCACCCGATAGGGTCGCCGCCCGCCGCCCTGCACCCGGCCGAAGATCTCGTGGCCGCCGGCGCCCAGCTCGAGCCCGCGTACGGCCCCGCCGACCGCATATTGCCGGCCACGCTGGAAGGTCATCGTGTCGAAGGCCGCGCGGATCTCGGCCTCGTCGAACGGGAGCGCCGGCGTCGCCGTCACCGCTTCATGATCGAGCCCAGGACGCCGCGCACGATGGCGTTGCCGACCTGGCGGCCGACGTTCGAGCCGACGCTGCGCATGGCCGACTTGACCATCGCCTCCGCAGCACTCTGCCGCCGGCCGCCACCGCCGCCGAGGATGCTGCCGAGCATGTCGGCGATCCCGCCACCCTCGCTCTGCGCCTGGGGCGGCGGGCTGGCGGCACGACCGCGCGGCGCGCTTTGCGAGGCTCCGCCGATCCGGCGCGAGCTGGCGCCGCCGCCCGCCGGCGGCACGCCCCAGGGATTGGCCGGCTCGCTGGCACCGGCGGCCGGGTCCACGCCCCAGGGGTTCTGGGCGGCGGTGGCGGGCTGGCCGGTGGCCCGGTGCTGGAGCAGCTCGTAGGCCGACTCGCGGTCGACCGGCTCGTCGTATTTGTGGCCGACCGGGCTGCCGGCCATGAGCTGCGCGCGCTCCTCGGCCGTGAGCGGCCCCATCCGCGAGCGCGGCGGGATCACCTTCACCCGCTCGACGATGCCGGGCACGCCGTCGGGCCCCAGCGTCGAGACCAGCGCCTCGCCGACGCCGAGCTCGGTGATCACCTCCTGGGTCTTGAAGGCCGGGTTGGGCCGGAAGGTGTCCGCGGCCGCCTTGATGCCCTTCTGCTCGGCGGGGGTGAAGGCGCGCAGCGCATGCTGCACCCGGTTGCCGAGCTGCCCCAGAACCACGGGCGGGACGTCGGCGGGATTCTGGGTAACGAAGTAGACGCCCACGCCCTTCGAGCGGATCAGCCGGACGACCTGCTCCACCTTCTCGATCAGCGCCTTGGGCGCGTCGTTGAACAGCAGGTGCGCCTCGTCGAAGAAGAAGACGAGCTTGGGCTTGGGCAGGTCGCCCGCCTCGGGCAGCTCCTCGAACAGCTCGGACAGCAGCCACAGCAGGAAGGTCGCATAGAGCCGCGGCGACTGGATGAGCTGGTCGGCCATCAGCACGTTGACCGCACCTTGCCCGTCCGGCGTGGTCAGCATCAGGTCCGCGAGCTGGAGCGCGGGCTCGCCGAAGAAGTGCTCCGCACCCTGCTGCTCCAGAGTCAGGAGCCGACGCTGGATGGTGCCCACGGTCGCCTTGCTGACATTGCCGTAGGCCGTGGTCAGCTCGCCGGCCCGCTCGGCCACGTCCTGGAGGATCGCCGTGAGGTCCTTGAAGTCGAGCAGGAGGAGCCCCTGGTCGTCTGCCAGCTTGAAGGCGATGTTGAGCACGCCCTCCTGGGTCTCGTTGAGCTCGAGCATCCGGGAGAGCAGAAGCGGCCCCATCTCGGCCACCGTCGCCCGGATGGGGCTGCCCTGCTTGCCGAACAGGTCCCAGAAGATCACCGGCGAGGCGGCCGGCGCGTAGTCCGCCTCGCCGAGCTCCCTGGCGCGCTCCACGAGCTTGGGCTTCGGCTCGCCGGCGGCACCGATCCCGGACAGGTCCCCCTTCACGTCGGCACAGACGACGGGCACGCCGTCGCGGCTGAACTGCTCGGCCAGCACCTGCAGCGTGATCGTCTTGCCCGTGCCGGTGGCGCCGGCGATCAGGCCGTGCCGATTGGCGAGCGGCAGATAGAGATATTGTGGCTGCTCGCCCTTGCCGATCAGCAGCTTGCCGGAGTCCTCCACCATCGCCCCGCCCCTCGTCGGCCAATCGGGGCGGTTATAGGAGGGCTGTCCGCGCTTGTCTGCGGCTAGACGTCGTAGCTGTCGTCGCCAGCCGCGTCGAAGCCCGGATCGTCGTAGCCGGCATCCTCATAGCCGGAAATCTGCGGCTCCGGTGGCTCCACGTCCGTGGGCGCCGGCTCGCTCCAGCCGGCCTCGTGGGCGAGCGCGCTCACCTCTTCGGCGCCGCTCGAGAAGGCGCTCGTCAGGGCGTCGGCGAGCAGCATGCCACCGGCCACGCCGACCGCGGTCTGCATCGCCCCGGCGAGAAAGCCGCCGCCCATCGCCGGCCGGCCCCATGGCCCGGACCCCGCGCCCATCGCCCCTTGCTGCATGTACTGCTGCGGGATCGGGCCCTGCGCCACCGGCGGCCGCGGCGGCGCGCTCGGCTGCGCTCCGCCGAACAGGCCGCTCAGAAAGCTGCCGCCACCGGCCGGGGCCTCCTTGGCGGCGGCCTCGAGCTGCTGCACCCGGCTCTGCAGCGCGGTCAGCGCCTGCTCCTGCACCAGCATGGCCTGCGCCATGTAGTACGGGGCGGCCGGCATCCCGGCGATCTGCTGGCGGATGTGCGCCTCCGCCTCGGCATCCCGCTGTGGCACCTGCTGGTCCACCTGCCGCAGCTTGGCGAACAGCCCGTCGATCACCTGCCGCTCGTTCTGATCCATGCCTGCCGACCCCCTCGCAGCTATCCGGACCCTCTAGCTGGGCGGTGCCGCCTGCAGCGCAAGGCCGGCGCCGTTCACGTCGGACGGAGCATGGGCGAAGGTCCGCGGCACGCGCGGCACCAGGAAGGTCGATAGGAAAATCGTGAGGGAGGAGCCGGCGAGCAGCAGAAAAAGCGTGGTCTGATCGCCGGTGGCACGGTGGAGTGCCGCGATGAGCGGCACGGTCGCCGCGGCCACGCCCAGCGAGAGCGCATACTGCGCGGCGTAGGCGCGCGACCACCAGCGCTCGTCCAGATAGCGGCCGAGCAGCCAGGCCGTGAGCGGGATCTCGCCGAAGACGAGCAGCATCACCGGAAGGGCGAGGACGGCGCCGGCGCTGCCGGGCGCCAGAGCCATGGCGAGCAGCAGGGGGTCTTGATCCCCTCCACGGCGAACAACAGCGGTCGGGCGCCGATCCGGTCGAGCAGGCGGCCGACCGGCAGCTGGGCGAAGGCGGCGGCGGCGAAGATCGCCGCGGCGACCGCACCGACCGCGGCGAGGCCGAGCTGCGGTAGCCGTTCCGCCAGCAGCTTCGGCAGGGCGATCGTCGCCGCGTTGAAGATCAGCCCGCCGAGCAGGCCGCTGATCGCGATGAAGGCGAGCACGCGCCAGCGCGCGGTCGAGGTCGCCGGCATGGCCCGCGCGGCCCCCGGCGCCACGGCCTGCTCCGCCGCCGGGATGCGCACGTACAGCAGGCCGAGCAGGATCATGGCGACGCCCGGCAGGACGAACGCCGCCCGCCAGCCGGTCGAGCCGGCGAGAACGGCGGTGATCACGCTGGCGGCCGCGACCCCCATGTTGCCCCAGACCCCGTTCACCGCCAGCGCATGGCCGGGCGCGCCGCCGACGCCCATCACCATCGCGGTGGCGACCGGATGGTAGATCGCAGCACCGCCGCCGATCACCAGCATGCCGACGATCAGCCCGAGCCCGCCTGGAGCCAGCCCGGCGATCAGGCAGCCGGCACCGGTGCCGAACCAGAACAGGCGCATCATCGGCACCCGCCCCCAGCGGTCGCCGAGCCAGCCGACCGGCATGGTCAGGAGCGCGAAGGCGACGAACGCCCAGGTCGCCGGTGCCAGCGCGTCCGCATAGTCGACACCGATCGCCAGGGCGGCGGTCGGCAGGATGAGCAGCACGTAGTGATCGAAGAGGTGGGCGAGATTGAGAGAGAGAAAGGCGCGCGAGCGGACCATCGGCTCATCCCGGCAGGCATGGCGGCACCGCTTTAGCGCTAGTAAGCGGCGGCCGTCTCCCGGCATTGTTCCAGAATATGTCGCCGGAGCGCCAAATGTCCGAACCTGTCTGGGAGGGCTTCGCCGAGGACTATGTCCGCGGCGAGCTGATCGAGCCGCATGCCCACGATCTCGCCCAGATCGTGTTCGCCAAGCGCGGAGTGATGCGGGTCCAGACGGTGGCGGGCGCCTGGGTCGTGCCGCCGCAGCGGGCGCTGTGGATGCCGGCCGGACTCGTCCACTGGATCCGCTGTGCCACGGCGGTGGCTATGCGCACCGTCTATCTCGGCGCGGCCGGCGACCTGGCGCTGCCGTCGATCCCGGTCGTGCTGGCAGTCAGCCCGCTGTTGCGCGAGGTCATGCTGCGCCTGGTCGAGGGCGGCCCCGGCCACCGGCCGGCGCTGCTGACCATCCTCACCGGCGAGCTGGCGGTGCTGCCGGCCGTGCCCCTGCATCTGCCAGAGCCCAGCGACCCGCGTTTGCGGCGCGTCTGCGCGGCATTGCTTGCCGACCCCGGCTCTAGGGCGACCTTGCGCCATCATGCCCGTGCCGCCGGCGCCAGCACGCGCACTCTGCTGCGGCTGTTTTCCGCCGAGACCGGCATGGGCTTTCGCACCTGGCAGCGACAGCTCCGCCTGCTCGTGGCGCTCGAGCGGCTAGCCGACGGCCAGCCGGTGACGGCTGCGGCGCTCGATCTCGGTTATGCCAGCCCCAGCGCCTTCATCGCCGCCTTTCGCGATGCGCTCGGCACCACGCCGGCGCGCTACTTTGCCGCCGCGCCCGCAGCGGCGAGGGCCGACTAGGCCGTCCCGCCCACCGTCATCCGCTCCATCCGCACGGTCGGCTGGCCGACGCCGACCGGCACGCCCTGACCTCTCTTGCCACAGGTGCCGATGCCGTTGTCGAGCGCCAGGTCGTCGCCGATCGCCGTGATCCGCTGCAGCGCCTCGGGGCCGTTGCCTATCAGCATGGCTCCCTTGACCGGGGCAGTGACCTTGCCGTTCTCGATCAGATAGGCCTCGGTCGCCTGGAACACGAAGCGGCCCGAGGTGATGTCGACCTGGCCGCCGCCGAAACCCACGGCATAGAGCCCGCGCCCGACGCCCTCGACGATCTCCTCGCGCGTCTGCCGCCCGGCCAGCATGTAGGTGTTGGTCATGCGCGGCATCACGTTGTGCGCGTAGGACTGGCGTCGGCCGTTGCCGGTGGGCGCCATCCGCATCAGCCGCGCGTTCTGCCGGTCCTGCATGTAGTCGACCAGGATGCCGTCCTCGATCAGCACGTTGCGGCCCGAGGGCGTGCCCTCGTCGTCGATGGTGAGCGAGCCGCGCCGCTCGGGGATGGTGCCGTCGTCGACCACGGTGACGCCTGGTGCCGCCACCCGCTGCCCGAGCAGGCCGGCGAAGGCCGACGTGCCCTTGCGATTGAAGTCGCCTTCGAGGCCGTGGCCTACCGCCTCGTGCAGCATGATGCCCGGCCAACCGGCGCCGAGGACGACGGTCATCTCGCCGGCGGGTGCCGGCAGGGCTTCCAGCAGCACGCGGCCCCGGCGCAGCGCCTCGTCGGCAATGCCCTGCCACCAACCGTCGGCGAGCAGCCGGTCGAGCCCGAACCGGCCGCCGCCGCCATGGCCGGCGCTCTCCCGCCGTCCGTCGCGCTCGACGACGACGGTCACGTGCAGATGCACCAGGGGCCGCTGGTCGGCGCGATGCCCGCCGTCACCGCGCAGGATCTCGATCGCCTGGTGCGAGGCGCCGAGGGCGGCGGTCACGCTCACCACCGCCGGCTCCTGCCGGCGGCAATAGGCCTCGATGCGTTCCAGGACTGCGAGCTTGCGCGCCCGCTCGACGCCGCCGACCGGGTCCGTGCTGCCATAGAGCCGGGAGGGGGGCATGGCCGGCGCGACGTTCTCGCGGCCGGCGTGGCCGCCCCGCACCGCCTGCACGGTGCCGACGGCCGCACGGATTGCCGGCTCCTCGAGACGGTCGCCGCAGGCGAAGCCCACGCGCTCGCCGGCCACGCCGCGAAAGCCGAACCCGCCGCTCCAGTTCTGCTCCGCGACCTTGAGCCTGCCGTCCTCGAGCATGAGGTGCTCCTCGTGCCGCAGCTCCAGGAACAGCTCGCCGTCGTCCATCGCCAACAGCCCCTCGGCGGTCAGCGCCTGCAGGCGCGTCCGGTCGAGATCCGAGGTCGACAGGACGGGCGAATCGGGATCGGGAGGGATCATCGAGAATCCTTTCGCGCGCCGGGCTACGGCGCATGAACGATCGGCAGCATAGCGCGGAGCTTCTGCCCGGGCAGCCTCGCGACACACTGTCACGCGAATGCCGAGGCACCATGCATTTCGCACGCGCCCGCCTACAGTCGCCCGAGCCGCGCAGCCGCCACCCGAAGCGCGCCCCGGCGATTCGGCCGAAGTCACCGCGAGGATGTGTCCGCAGATGCGTTTGAAGGCGCCAGCTCTTCTTGCAGTCGCAGCCGTGGTGCTCATGGTCTGCGCGCTGCTGCCGACCTTCGCTTGGGCGACCGCGCAACCGTGGCAGATGGGGCAGCAGCTCCCGGCCACGCCGATCATGGAGCGCGTGCACAGCTTCTACAATCTGCTGCAGTGGATCATCACGGCGATCGTGATCTTCGTCTTCGCGCTGCTCGTCTATACCTGCTGGCGATTCTCCGAGAAGCGCAATCCCGTGCCGTCGCGGCGCTCGCACCATACCACGCTCGAGGTGATCTGGACCGCCGTGCCGGTGCTGATCCTGGTGATCATCGCGATCCCGTCCTTCAAGCTCCTGTATTTCATGGACGTTGAGCCGGAGACGGAGCTGACCATCAAGGCCACCGGCCACCAGTGGTACTGGCAGTACACCTATCCCGACAACGGCAACTTCACCTTCGACGCCTACATGATTGCCGACAGCGACCTGCAGGAGGGGCAGCTGCGCCTGCTCGAGACCGACAATCGCGTCGTCGTCCCGGTCGGCACCAACGTCCGGATCCAGACCACCGCCGAGGATGTGCTGCACAGCTGGGCCGTGCCGCAGTTCGGCGTCAAGGTGGATGCGGTGCCGGGCCGGCTGAACCAGCTGTGGATCAACGTCGAGAAGCCCGGCGTCTATTATGGCCAGTGCTCCGAGCTGTGCGGCGTGAACCATGGGTTCATGCCGATCACGGTCGAGGTCAAGACCAAGGAAGAGTTCGACGCCTGGGTCAAGGAGGCCCAGACCAAGTTCGCCCGCGCCGACGAGCCGTCGGTGAACGTCGCCAACGCCGCGACGCCGACCCAGCCGGCGCAGTGAGGGATAGCAGCGAGATGGCCCACAGCATCACCGCCGAGCACGACGACCATATGCCAACGGGCTTGCGCCGCTGGCTCTACTCGACCAACCACAAGGACATCGGCACGCTCTATCTCTGCTTCGCCTTCGTCGCCGGGTTCATCGGCATGGTGATGTCAGTGATCTTCCGGGCGGAGCTGATGGTGCCGGGCGATCAGGTGCTCGGCGGCGATCATCACATGTTCAACGTGCTGATCACCGCGCATGGCCTGATCATGGTGTTCTTCTTCGTCATGCCGGCGCTGATCGGCGGCTTCGGCAACTGGTTCGTGCCGCTGATGATCGGCGCGCCGGACATGGCGTTCCCACGGCTGAACAACATCAGCTTCTGGCTGATCGTCCCGGCGTTCCTGCTGCTGATCTCGTCGCCGTTCGCCGGCGGCGCGGGGACGGGCTGGACCATCTATCCGCCTCTGTCCTCGGTCATCGGCCATCCCGACGCCTCGGTCGACATGGGCATCTTCGCCCTGCACCTCGCCGGCGCCAGCTCGCTCCTGGGTGCCATCAACTTCATCACGACCATCTTCAACATGCGCGCGCCCGGCATGACGATGCACAAGATGCCGCTGTTCGCGTGGTCGATCCTGGTGACCGCCTTCCTGTTGCTGCTGGCGGTGCCGGTGCTGGCCGGCGCCATCACCATGCTGCTGACCGACCGCAATTTCGGCACCCACTTCTTCGCGCCAGAAGGCGGCGGCGATCCGATCCTGTTCCAGCACCTGTTCTGGTTCTTCGGCCATCCCGAAGTCTACATCATGATCCTGCCGGCCTTCGGCATCGTCAGCCAGATCATCTCGACCTTCTCGCGCAAGCCGATCTTCGGCTACCTCGGCATGGCCTACGCCATGGTCGCGATCGGCGTGGTCGGCTTCGTGGTCTGGGCACACCACATGTACACGGTGGGCATGGGCGTGAACGTGAAGGCCTACTTCACGGCGGCGACCATGGTCATTGCGGTGCCGACGGGCATCAAGATCTTCTCCTGGATCGCCACCATGTGGGGCGGCTCGCTGCGCTTCACCACGCCGATGCTTTGGGCGATCGGCTTCATCTTCCTGTTCACGGTCGGCGGTGTCACGGGCGTCGTGCTGGCCAATGCCGGCATGGATGCGGCGCTGCACGACACCTACTATGTCGTCGCCCACTTTCACTACGTACTGTCGCTGGGTGCCGTGTTCGGGATCTTCGCCGGCTTCTACTACTGGATCGGCAAGATGAGCGGCCGCCAGTACGACGAGACGCTGGGCAAGATCCACTTCTGGCTGACCTTCATCGGCGTCAACCTGACCTTCTTCCCCCAGCATTTCCTGGGTCTCGCCGGCATGCCGCGGCGCATCCCGGACTATCCGGACGCCTTCGCCGGCTGGAACTTCGTGTCCTCGATCGGCTCGTTCATCAGCGCCGCGAGTGCTGTGTTCTTCCTCTACGTCGTGATCCGGACCTTCACCGCCGGCGCAAAGTGCCCGGACAATCCGTGGGGCGAGGGGGCGACGACACTGGAGTGGACGGTGAGCTCGCCGCCGCCGTTCCACACCTTCGAGGATCTTCCGGTCGTGCACGCCCAGAGCGCGCACTGAGGAGCGGCAGGGCTTGGCGATGCGGGTGAATGCTCAGGCGATGCGGCGCGAGGCGCCGCTCGCCGCCTCGGGGCTCCGGGATTTCTGGCGGCTGTGCAAGCCGAACGTGATGCAACTCGTGATCTTCACGAGCGCCGTCGCGATGTTCGTGGCTCCCGGCAGGCTGCACCCGCTGCTCGACTTCGTCGCCCTCCTGGCGATCGCGCTGGGGGCGGCCGCGTCGGCCGCGATCAACAATTCGTTCGACGCCGACATCGACGAGCGGATGGTGCGCACCCGGCTGCGCCCGACCGCGAGCGGCCGGATCGAGCCGGCGGAAGCCCTGGCCGTCGGCGTTACGCTGGCGATCATTGGCGTCATGCTGATGGGTCTGGCGCTCAACTGGCTCGCCGCGACGCTGCTGGCACTGACCATCGCGTTCTACGTCTTCGTCTACACCATGTGGCTGAAGCGGCGGACCCCGCAGAACATCGTCATCGGCGGCGCAGCCGGTGCCCTGCCACCGATGGTGGCCTGGGCTGCGGTCACCGGCGGCATGAGCCTGCTGCCGGTCTTGATGTTCCTCATCATCTTCCTGTGGACCCCGCCGCACTTCTGGGCGCTCGCCCTCTATCGGACGGCTGACTACGACCGCGTCGGCGTGCCGATGTTGCCGGTGGTCGCCGGCCGGCGGCGGACGCTGCGGGAGATCCTGGTCTATACCGTCGTCCTGGTCGCGGTCAGCCTGTCGCCGGCCGCGCTGGGCCTGGCCGGGCCGACCTACACCCTCGCCGCCGCGGCTTTGGGCGGGGTGTTCCTGTGGTATGCGGTACGGCTCTGGCGCGAGGACCGCGACGTTCTGGCGATGCGGACCTTCCGCTGGTCGATCTTCTATCTGTTCCTGCTGTTCGGCGCGTTCGCCCTCGACCATGCCGTCGACGTCCTGGCTCTCGGCTGACGCGATGTCGGATGGGGACGATTTCCGCCGGCGGCAGCGGTGGAAGAACGTGGCGCTGGCCGGCGGGCTGTTCGGGCTGGTGGTGCTGTTCTATCTGATCACCCTGGTCAAGCTCGGGGGTGGCGGATGATCGACCGGCGCCGCAACCGCAGGACCGCACTCTTGGCTTGCCTCGCCATGCTGGCGATGGCCGGCCTGACCGCTGCCTCGGTGCCGCTCTACGATCTCTACTGCCGCGTCAGCGGCTATGGCGGCACCCCCAACATCGACGCCCAGGCGGCGCCGGGGGCGAGCGGTCGTGCGGTGACCGTGCTGTTCAACGCCGACGTCGGCGCCGGGCTGCCTTGGCGGTTCCACCCGATGCAGCGTAGTGTCAGCTTGCCGGTGGGCGAGGAGCAGCTCGCCTTCTACGAGGCGATCAACGACAGCGATGGCCCCGTGGTCGGCCGTGCCATCTACAACGTCACCCCATTCAAGGCCGGCTCCTACTTCGCCAAGGTCCACTGCTTCTGCTTCGAGGAGCAGACGCTGAAGCCGGGTGAGCGGGTCGAGATGCCGGTCTCGTTCTACGTCGATCCGGCGCTGCTGACCGACCCCGACACCGCCGAGGTCACGCAGATCACCCTGTCCTACACTTTCTACATCGACGCGGAAGCGACGGCCAAGCTGCGGGCGGCCGTCGGTCACGCCTCGACCAGCTGAGCGGCGATCGAGGGAGAGAGGCACGTCCATGACGAGCACAGCGGCAGTCCATGGCGATCACGGCCACGGCGGGCATGGGCACGGCAAGCCGAACCATCCCTATCATCTGGTCGATCCGAGCCCCTGGCCGCTGGTCGGCAGCATGTCGGCGCTGGCGCTCACCGGCGGCGGCGTCATGTGGATGCACGGCGTCTACATCGGCCACTGGGTGACGCTGCTCGGCTTCCTCGGCGTGCTCTACACGATGTTCCGCTGGTGGCGCGACGTCCTCAAGGAATCGGCGCGCGGCGATCACAGCGACGTCGTTTCCAAGGGCCTGCGGCTCGGCATGGCCCTGTTCATCACCTCCGAGGTCTTCTTCTTCTTCGCCTTCTTCTGGGCGTTCTTCTGGGGCGCGCTCAATCCGCCGATGACCTTCCCCACCTCCTGGCCGCCGGAGGGTGTCGAGCCCGTCCCGACCTGGGGCATCCCCTTCCTCAACACGCTGATCCTGCTGCTCTCGGGCGCCACGGTCACCTGGGCGCACCACGCGATCCGCGAGGATGACCAGAAGACGGCGTTCAAGGCGCTGGTCATCACGGTCGCTCTCGGCCTGACCTTCACCGGCTTTCAGATCTTCGAGTATGTCGAGCAGATCGGCGAGGGCTTCACGCTGCAGGACGCAATCTTCGGCTCGGCGTTCTACATGGCGACCGGCTTTCATGGCCTGCACGTCCAGATCGGCACCATCTTCCTGGCCGTCTGCATGATGCGCGCCTACTACATGACCTTCCGGCCGAACAAGCATGTCGGCTTCGAGGCGGCGGCCTGGTACTGGCACTTCGTCGACGTGGTCTGGCTGTTCCTGTTCGTCTGGGTCTACTGGTGGGGCGGCAGCCTGCACTTCACGGCGGGTCCGGCCGCCGGTTGACTGGCCCGACCCCCTCGCCGATCGCCACGGGTTTCGCCGGCCGTTGCCCGCGCTGCGGGCAGGGCCGGCTGTTCCGCGGCTTCCTGGCCATCGCCCCGCGCTGCGAGCATTGCGGGCTGGATTTCAGCGTGCAGGACAGCGGCGACGGTCCCGTCGCCTTCATCATCATGATCGTGGGCTTCATCGTCGTGATCGCCGCCCTGATTGTGGAGGTGCGCTATGGCTGGCCGGTCTGGCTGCACCTCCTGGTCTGGCTGCCGCTGTCGGTGATCCTCTGCCTCGCCTTGATGCGGCCGCTCAAGGGGCTGCTGATCGCTCTCCAGTTCCGGCACCGCCGCCATGAGTTCGACGCCGGCTGACGCCGGTCGGGTCTTCCGCCCCCGCCTTTGGCCTTCCCTGACGACATTGGTCGGGCTGGCCGTGCTGCTTTGGCTCGGGACGTGGCAGCTGCAGCGCCTCGAATGGAAGCGCGGGCTGATTGAGCATGCCCAGGCGCAGCTCGCGGCGCCGCCCGTGCCGGTGCCCGGGGACGGCCTCGCCGACCTCGAGTTCCGGCGGCTCGCGCTTACCGGCAGCTATCTGCACGAGGCCGCGTTCGCCTTCGGCTTCACGGCCGAGGACGGCGCCTCGGGCAGCCGGCTGATCACTCCGTTCCGCCTCGATGACGGCCGTATCGTCCTGGTGGATCGCGGCTGGCTGCCTTCGGACCTCCTGCCACCCCACGTGCCGAAGGGCCTGCAAGCCGAAGGCCACCTTACGGTCGAAGGAATCGGGCGCTGGCGCGGCGATTGGCACCGCACTTGGCTGACGCCGGCCGATTCGCCCGGAGAGCGTCGCTGGTACGGCTGGGACGTCGCCGCCATGACCGCCGCGACCGGATTGCCGATCGAGCCGCTCGAGGTGGTGTTGGAAAGGTCGGAAGGCCCGGCCGGACTGCCGCGCGCGGTGCCGGTCACGGTCGACCTGCCCAACGACCATCTCGGCTACGCCCTCACTTGGTATGGCCTCGCCCTCGTTCTGGTCGTGATCTTCGTTCTGTTCAGCACCAACCGCTCCGGCAGTGCCCGATCTTGAGAACCATCCGTCTGCTCGCCGCCGTGACCGCGGTCCTCGTTTATGCTCTGATCGTCCTGGGCGCCGTCGTCCGCACCACCAATTCCGGGCTGTCCTGCCCGGACTGGCCGACCTGCTACGGCCATTGGGTGCCGCTACCTTCGGACATCGCCGCCCTGCCCACGGTCGGCTACGCCTACTGGCAGGTGATGCTGGAGTGGGTGCATCGCCTGATCGCCGGCTTCTTCGTCGGGCCGCTGGTCCTGCTGCTCGCGGTGCTGACTTTCCTGCATCGCCGCGAAGCACCCCGTATCGCGTTCGCAGGCGGCCTGCTGGTGGTGCTCCTGCTGGTGCAGGCGGCGCTCGGTGGGCTGACGGTGCTCGACCAGAACAGCCCCTGGTCGGTGGCGATCCACCTCGGGAACGCCCTGCTGGTGCTGACCGTGACGCTGCGGATCGCGGCCCTCGCAGCCCCGGCTCCGACTGCCCCGACTTTGTTCGTCCCCGCCGTCACGGCCTGGTGCCTGGCGCTGCTGGCGATGATGAGCGCCGCCATGACGGCGAAAAGCGGTGCCACGCTCGCTTGCGATACCTGGCCGCTGTGCAACGGCGCGCTCGTCCCGGATCTCGGCGACGAGCTGATTCGGATCCACTTTCTCCACCGCCTGCTCGCCGCGGCGACCACGATCGCGCTTCTGTTCCTCTACTGGCATAGCCGTCGGCTGCCCGATCTGGCACCCGGGCTGGCGCGACTCGTCGCCGTTGCCGCCGGCCTCGTCCTGCTGCAGGTGGGGCTCGGTGCAACGGTGATCCTGCTCGAGGCGCCGGTCTGGAATGCCGTGCTGCACCAGGCGGTCGGCGTGCTCACCTTCGCCGTCGTCACCGTCATTCTCTGGCGCTGCGCTCCTGTGGGCGGCGCCTCGACCACTGGAGAGCCCGATGGGCTGGCACTACGCGGCGCTTGAGGACCGCTTCCGGCGGCTCGCCGGGGTCAACGGCGCGCTGGCGATCCTCAACTGGGACACCGCCGTGGTCATGCCGACCAAATCGGCGGCGGACCGGGGCGAGCAGCTCGCGGTCCTGAGCCGGGTCGCCCACGAGCTCCTGACCCACGCCGAGACCGGCGAGCAGCTCGCCGGCGCGGAGGGCGAGCCGGACTTGGATCCCTGGCAGCGCGCCAATCTGCGCGAGATGCAACGGCGCTACCGGCACGCCCACGCGCTCGAGCCGGCGATGGTCGAGGCCCTGGCGCGTGCCACGACCGCCTGCGAGATGACTTGGCGCGAGGCGCGCGCCAAGGCCGACTTCGCCATGCTGGCACCGCAGCTCACCGAGGTGGTCCGGCTCACCCGCGAGAGTGCGGCCGTCACGGGCGCAGCACTCGGGCTCGACCCCTACGATGCGCTGCTGGACGCCTACCAGCCGGATTTGCGCGATGCGGAAGTCGTGCGCCTGTTCGACCGGCTGGCGGCCGAGTTGCCGCCGCTGCTCGATGCCGCGCTCTCGCATCAGGCGACCCGGCCGGCCGCCGACCGGCCCGTCGGCCCGTTTCCTGCAGCGCGGCAGAAGGAGCTGGGTCGCGCCCTCATGTCCGGTCTCGGCTTCGACTTCGACGCCGGCCGGCTGGACGAGAGCCTGCATCCCTTCTGCGGCGGCACGCCGGCCGACATCCGGATCACCACGCGCTACCGCGAGGACGAGCTGGTCTCGGCCCTGATGGGCATCCTGCACGAAACCGGCCATGCGCTATACGAGGCCGGCCTGCCGCTGCGCTGGCAGGGCCAGCCCGTGGGCGACCAGCGCGGCATGGCGGTGCATGAGAGCCAGTCCCTGCTCATGGAGATGCAGGCCTGCCGCTCGCCGGCCTTCGTGGGTTTTCTGGCCGGGCAGCTGCGCGCCGCGTTCGGCGACGACCCGGCGTTCGCCCCGGACAACCTGCTCCGCCTCTATACCCGCGTGGAGCGCGGCTTCATCCGGGTCGACGCCGACGAGGTGACCTATCCGCTGCACGTCATTCTGCGCCATCGCCTGGAGCGCGCGCTGATCCTCGGCGATCTTGAGGTGGCCGACCTGCCCGCCGCCTGGAACGACGGCATGCGCGAGCTGGTGGGGGTCGTACCGCCGGACGACCGGCTCGGCTGCCTGCAGGACATCCACTGGCCGTCGGGCGGCTTCGGCTATTTCCCGTCCTACACCCTCGGCGCCCTGCTGGCCGCCCAGCTGTTCGGGGCCGCCCAGTCGCGGATTCCCCGCCTCATGGACGCCATCGCCGCCGGCGACTTCGCACCCCTGCTGGAATGGCTGCGCGAGCACGTCCACGGCCGCGGTTGCCTGCCGCGCTTCGCCGAGCTGGTGGCCGACGCCACCGGCGGCCCGCTCGCGGTCGAGCCGTTCCTCGCCCACCTGCGCCAGCGCTATCTGGGCGAAGCGGGTTGAGACTCAGTTCAGGGGAGGCCTTCGCAGGGAAAGTTCCAGCTTGCGCGCCATGAGGGTGAAATCCCGGTCGTTGGCGAGTAGCTCGACACGCTCCTCGACACAAAATGTCGCGATCAGCATGTCCACCGGCGAGCGAGGTGTTAGCCCGGATGCGCGAAGCAGCCGATAGTTGGCAGCGGCGCTCCGCGCTCGTTCCGCTCCGCCCAGATTATAGCAGGGAAGCCTGCCGATGGTCGTCTCGACGGCGTGCAGCTCCCGGCGGGTCGATATGCCCTGCAGGATCTCCATCAAAATGAGATCAGCGACGCGAACCTCCTCGCGCCCGAACATCCTGTCCAGCTCCTCGACCGCCCAGGTCCGGCGATTGGCAAAGAAGTCGATCCAGACCGAGCTGTCGACCAGTATCGGTCTCACTCCGGTTCGCTCAACCGGTTTCGGCGCATCTGGTCGAGATCGCCTTCCCAATGGATCTTGCCCCGCAGCTCCCGGATGCGCTCCTGACCCTTTAGCTTGACCAGGAGCTTCAGCGCCTCCTCGACCACCGCCTTCTTGGTGCGCAGCCCGGTCGCGGCCAGCGCGCTGCGCATCAGCTCGTCGTCGATCTCGATGTTGGTCCGCACGGCTCTGCACCTGATGTGTACGCTTCGCGTATATCATACACATGGCGACCTGCGCAATCGCTCCGACCTTGAGCCGGAGCCGGTTCCCGCCTAAGTGCGTCCGGCCATGCGAGCACCGGGATGATCCATTACGTCAGCACTCGCGGCCAGGCCGGCCGTCGCAGCTTCGAGGACGTGCTGCTGGCCGGGCTTGCCGAGGACGGCGGCCTGTTCGTACCCGAGACTTGGCCCCGCTTCACCGCCGAGGAGCTGCGCGCCTGCCGCGACCTCGACTATCCGGCGCTGGCCGCGCGCCTCCTGGCGCCGTTCACCGAAGGCTGCTTCGACGAGGCCGAACTTCGCCGCCTGGCCGGGCGCGCCTATGCCGAGTTCGACCATCCGGCCATAGCACCCCTCCGCCATCTGGCTCGCGACGCCTGGCTGCTCGAGCTGTTCCACGGGCCGACCTTGGCGTTCAAAGACTTCGCCATGCAGCTCCTGGCTGCCATGTTCGACGAGGTCCTGGGCCGGCGCGGCGAGCGGGTGACCATCGTCGGTGCTACCTCCGGCGACACCGGGGCGGCCGCGGTGCACGCCTTCGCCGGCAAGGCACAGGTCGAGATCGCAATGCTGCATCCGGAGGGCCGGGTCTCGCCGGTGCAGCGACGGCAGATGACTACCGTCGAGGCGCCCAACCTGCTCAACATCGCGCTCCGCGGCACTTTCGACGACTGTCAGGACCTCGTGAAGGCGATGTTCGCCGATGCCGATTTCCGGCGTGCGCAGCGCATCACGGCGGTCAACTCGATCAACTGGGCCCGGGTTATGGCGCAGGCGGTCTACTATGTCTGGGCGGCGCTCCGGCTGGGTGCGCCGGACCGGCCGGTCGCCTTCACCGTGCCAACCGGCAATTTCGGCAACGTCTTCGCGGGCCGGGTCGCCGCCGCGATGGGCCTGCCGGTCGCCCGGCTCGTGGTCGCGACCAACGAGAACGACATCCTCGCCCGCTTCTTCGCCTCCGGCCGCTACGAGCGGGGCACCGTGGTGCCGACCACCAGTCCGTCCATGGACATCCAGGTGGCGAGCAATTTCGAGCGGCTGCTGCTCGAGCTCGAGGGCGGCGACGCCGGCCGCACGCGCGGCCGGATGCAGGGTTTCGCCCAGTCCGGGGGCTTCGCGCACGGCGGGCGGCTGCCGGAGCTGTTTGCCGGCGGCAGCGCCGATCAGGCCGAGGTCGCGACGACGATCGCCGCCACCCTGCGCGCCACGGGCGAGCTGATCGATCCGCACACCGCGGTGGGACTGGCGGTGGCGTCGCGCAACCAACCCGACGCCGGAACTCCGATGGTCACGCTGGCCACCGCGCATCCGGCGAAGTTTCCCGATGCCGTCGCGGCCGCGACCGGCGTCGAGCCCCGGCTGCCCGAGCGCTACGCTGATCTGATGCGCCGGCCCGAGCGCAGCCTCACCTTGGACAACGACCTCGCCGCGGTCGAGGCCGCGGTCCGCGACAGATTTGGAAGCGCATGAGCGACACGGTCGAGATCACCACCCTGCCGAACGGCCTGCGCATCGTCAGCGAGGCCATGCCCCGGCTGCAGACGGCCTCGCTCGGCGTCTGGATCGACGTCGGCGCCCGCTACGAGGCGCCCGAGGTCAACGGCGTCGCCCACATGCTTGAGCACATGGCGTTCAAGGGCACCCGGCGGCGCTCCGCCCGCGCCATCGCCGAGGAGATCGAGCGCGTCGGCGGCAGCCTCAACGCCTACACCTCGCGCGAGCACACGGCCTACTATGCGCGGATCCTGGCTGACGATGTCGGGCTCGCCGCCGACATCCTCGCCGACATCCTGCAGCATTCGACCTTCGATCCGGCCGAGCTGGAGAAGGAGCGGCACGTCATTCTCCAGGAGATCGGTCAGGTCAAGGATACGCCGGACGATCTCGTCTTCGACCTGCTGCAGGAGACCTCATACCCCGACCAGCCGATGGGGAGGGCGATCCTGGGGCCGGAGCGGATCGTCGCCGAGATGCCGCGGTCGGCACTCGTCGACTACATGGCCCGGCACTACGGGCCGAAGCGGATGGTGTTCGCCGGCGCCGGCAAGCTGGAGCACGGCCGTCTCGTCGAGCTCGCCGAGCGCCTGTTCGGGGAGCTCCCCGCCACGGAGGGCGAGACGCCCACCCCCGCCCGCTATGCCGGCGGCAGCAGGATCGAGCGCCGGCCCGACCTCGAGCAGGTCCATCTTTGCGTCGCGGTCGAGGGGCTGCCCTACCATCACCCCGACCACTACGTGCTGCAGGTGCTCTCGACCGCGTTGGGGGGCGGCATGTCCTCGCGCCTGTTCCAGGAGGCGCGCGAGAATCGCGGCCTGTGCTACTCGGTCTTCTCCTTCGCTGCAGCCTATGCCGACACCGGCCAGCTCGGCGTCTATGCCGGCACCGACCCCGAGGACGTGCCTGAGCTGCTGCAAGTCGTGGCCGACGAGACCCGGGCGCTGATCGCCGACCCGGACGAGGACGAGCTTGCCCGCGCCCGCGCCCAGCTCAAGGCCAGCGTGCTGATGGGCCTCGAGAGCTGCTCCGCCGTCTCCGAAGACCTCGCCCGCCAGCTGCTCTGCTTCGATCGCCGGGTGCCGGTCGAGGAGGTGGTGGCGAAGATCGACGCGGTCGATGCCGCAGCCGTCCGGCGCGTCGGGGCCGAGCTGCTTGGCCGAGGCGATCCCACGCTGGCGGCCGTCGGGCCCCTGCAGGAGCTCCCTCCTGTCGATCTGACTGCCCTCGCCGACTGACCCCACTTCGCCCGGCTATGGCGCATGGCCAAGCTCGTGCTATCAGACCTTCCCCTTCGGCAGCCAGCGACGCTGCTGACGGCTGGGTGCACCCATCACTTCCGCGATGGTCTGCCATGAAGGCGCTGATAGCTGCCGATCTGCACTACAATCTGCGCCAGTATGACTGGCTCTTGCAGACGGCGGCGGACTACGACCTGGTCATCGTCGCCGGGGATCTGCTGGATCTCGCCGGGCACGCCGACCTCGACACGCAGATCGTCGTGGTCACCAAATATCTGGCGCGGATCGCCCGCCTGACGCGGCTGGTCGTGTGCAGCGGCAACCACGACGCCGATGGCCGGGACTTTCTCGACGAGCCCGTGTTCGACTGGTTCCGCGACGTCAAGGCCGACGGCGCCCATGCCGACGACGAGCATGTGGCGCTCGGTGGCGACCTGATCTCGATCTGCCCCTGGTGGGACGGGCCGGTGGCGCGGGCGAGGCTCGAGCGATTTCTCGCGTCGGCTCCCCGGCCCCAGGGCGGGCGCTGGATCTGGATCCACCACGTTCCGCCCAACGGCAGCCCGGTCGCCTGGACCGGGCGGCACCATGCCGGCGACGATCTGCTGCCGATCCTGGTCGGGCTGCATCACCCGGACCTGGTAGTCTGCGGCCACGTCCACGACGCACCGTTCCGCAACGGCGGCGCTTGGATCGATCGCCTGGACGGCACCGTGATCGTCAATCCCGGCCGCCAGCTCGGTGCGCTGCCGGCGATCATCGAGCTCGATCTCGACGCGGGCAAGCTCGCCTGGTTCTCGCTGGCCGGCACCGACGAGGCTCAGATCAGGCCGTAGCGACCTGTTGCACCGTCAGCTTGGGCGCAGTCGCAGGGCCCGTGGGTGGCGGTTCAAGACGGAATCCAGCACCTCGTCGATCATGCCATGCTGGGTATCGGCCCCGGCATACTGCGCCTTGACGTCGACCAGATAGCGCGTCACGGCGTCCAGCCGATGCGCCAGCACCACCGCGACGTAGGCCGTGAGCTCGGGTGTTGTGGCAAGGGAATCGCCCGCGGCCTCGAGGACGTGGCATTCCGTCGGCTCCGTGGCGATGACGTCCGCCGTATGCGCGCCACCGAGCAGGAGCGACATCTCGCCGAACACGGCACCCGGCTCACGGATCCTGGTGACGGTCACCCCGTCTCGCTCGACCCTGACTTCGCCCTGCTTGAGGAAGAACAGCTTTCCGGTCCTGCTGCCGCTCTGCAGCAGAGGCTCCCCGGGCGCGAACGCCCGCACGGGCAGGCTGGCGATGTGCGCGGTGAGCGCCTGGAGCATCGGGCGGCTTCCTCGCTGGCGACGCCGATCTGCGACCCGCGCGAGGATTGCGCACTGCAGCAAGTCCATCAAGGCCGCTGTGGCCGCACCCGATCAGAGCATGAAGTCGCTCGCCCCGAGCGGATCGTCGGTCCGACCCTCGGCATGGCCGTGCTCGATATAGTGCCGAGTGGCCGCCTCGTAGTCGTGGCCGAAGGCGGCGCGCAGGTCGGCATAGTTGGCGAGGTACTGCTTCTCGTCGAAGCCGTCCCGCGCCCGGCCTTCCCCATGACCGGCGCGGATAAAATGGCGCGCCCCGGCCTCGGGATCGGCGCCGAATGCCTCGACCAGGTCGTCGTTGCCGGCGATGTACTGGAGACCGTCGAACGTGACCGCTCGGTGCTCGGCATAGCCGGTGCCGACGAAGTGGCGCTTGCCGGCGAGATCGTCGGCGCCGAACGCCGCGATCAGGTCGTCATGGCTGGCAATGTAGCTGAGGGCCGAGAACGCGGGCGCCGCTTCATGGCCGGCCAGCACGAGGTCGCCCACCATGTGCAGGGCCCGCGCCGAGATCGGCCCCACGCCCGACAGTGTGGTCAGCTCCGCCCAGCCGCCCGGGCCGCGTCCGTCGGCATCGACCTCCAGCACTGTCCGGCCGTCGCTGCTGTCGAGGCGGACATGGCGCTCCAGCGTGCCGAGCCGGCCGGAATAGCCGCGCAGGAAATCGCCGACGAGCAGCCGATCGACCCCGAGCTCGAAATCCAGGATCGTATCGCCACCCTCGTTCGCACCGCCCCAGACGAAGGTGTCGAGCCCTTCGCCGCCCTCGAGCTGATCGGCGTCGAGGCCGCCATGAAGGATGTCGTTGCCGCTGCTGCCGATCACCCGGTCGAGCCCGGCCTCGCCATAGACATTGTCGTCGCCCTCGCCGCCGCGAATCTCGTCGTCGCCAGTACCGCCCCACAGCACGTCGGTGTCGCGGCCACCCTGGATCTCGTCGTTCCCGGGGCCGCCGAAGATCCGGTCGCGGCCGTCGGCCGTGATCAGCTCGTCGTCGCCCGAACCCCCGAACAGCTCGTTGTCGCCGCCGAAGCCGCGGATCCGGTCGTCGCCGCCATAGCCCCAGACCTGATCGTCGCCGCCTTGGTCATCGGCCGGAACCGGGTCCGCCAGGATGTCGTCGCTGCTCTCGGTGCCGTAGATCCGGTCGCTGCCGCTGCCACCGACGATCTGCCGGCCAGCGCCGATACCTCCCGGCAGGACGTCCCATGCGTCGTCGAAGCCCATGAACCGCTGCCTCCCCAGCACGGCAGGCCGTAGCATGCCGCACGCCCTGTTCTATTGCCCTCGGCAGCGAACCGCTCGTATCAGGGCATGTCGATGCCGTAGGGCCAGTTAGGGCCGAAACGCTCGTCGACCAGGGCCTGCACCTCTTGATCGGTCAACATTCGCCCACGGCGCTCCGAGCCGTGCCGGATCTGCCGGTTCCACACCGTCCAGATCGAGCCGTCGAGGCTGACCTCGAGCCATACATGAAGAAGCTTTGCCAGACCGCCGTCGGGCAGCGGCTGTTCGCCCACCTCCGCAGCCATGAGCCGTACGTCGTCCCGCGGAATCCCGAGTTGCTCGAGCCGGGCATAGCTATAGGCCGCGAAGTCCTCGCAGTCGCCGCAACCCTGCTCCGGCAAGGACCACCAGAAACCCCACCAGTCGGCACCCTCGCTGCAGGCCTCATCGGGGCAGTATGGAAACTTCGCGAGCTCCGACTGCAGGACCGTAAGCGGCTGCGGCAGCCTCGGTCCGGCTGGGTCGGCGGCATGGGCTGTCAGCGCCACCATGACCAGGAATAAGGCGTGCCGCAGCGTGGCCATCAGGTGATCAGAGGCAGCCACTCACCGCGATACCAGTGCACGAAGCGCTCCACGCCCACCTCGATCGGGGTCGCGGGCGCGAAGCCGGTGGCGCGTGCCAGATCGTCGATGTCGGCAAAGGTGGCCGGCACGTCGCCGGGCTGCATCGGCAACATCTCCTTGGCCGCGGTGATGCCCAAGGCGCTCTCCAGCGTCGCGATCAGGTGCATCAGCTCGACCGGCTGGTGGTTGCCGATGTTGTAGATCCGGTACGGCGCCTTGCTGGTGCCCGGGTCCGGCAGCTCGCCGGTCCAGTCCGGGTCGGGCGTGGGCAAGGTGTCGATCACGCGCCGCACGCCCTCGACGATGTCGTCGACATAGGTGAAGTCGCGGCGCATCCGGCCCTCGTTGAACACCTTGATCGGCCGGCCGGCCAGCATGGCCTCGGTGAACAGGAACAGCGCCATGTCGGGCCGCCCCCAGGGGCCGTAGACGGTGAAGAAGCGCAGGCCGGTCACCGGCAGCCGATAGAGATGGCTGTAGGTGTGCGCCATCAGCTCGTTGGCCTTCTTGGTCGCGGCGTAGAGGCTCACCGGATGGTCGACATTGTCGTGGACCGAGAAGGGCATCTTGGTGTTGGCGCCATAGACCGAGCTGGTCGAGGCGTAGACGAGATGCGCCACCTCGTGGTGACGGCAGCCTTCGAGGACGTTGAGGAAGCCCACGAGGTTGGCGTCGACATAGGCGTGCGGATTCTGCAGCGAGTAGCGCACGCCCGCCTGGGCCGCGAGGTGGGCCACCACCTTCGGCCGGACCGCGGCGAACAGGTCGGCCGTGCCGGCGCGGTCGGCGAGGTCGAGCCGCTCGAAGCGGAAGCCCGCGCGGCCGGCGAGCCGCTCGAGCCGCGCCCGCTTCAGCCGGGGATCGTAATACTCGTTCAGGCTGTCGACGCCCACGACGCGGCAGCCGTCGCGCAGCAGCCGGTCGGCGAGATGGTAGCCGATGAAGCCGGCGGCTCCGGTCACCAGGATCGTGCCGTCGTGCGACAGGCTCATCGGGCTACAGGCTCCAGTAGGCGATCGTGTCGGGCAGCGACGCCGGGTCGACCAGGGACCTGACGTCGATCAGGATGCCGCCGGGGTCGAGCAGGGCGGTGAGTCCCGATGCGCCCAACTCTTGATAGTAGCGGTGCGGCACGGCGAGCACCAGCGCATCGAGCGCGCCCAGCTGTTCCAGCGAGCACAGCTCGATGCCATACTGCGCGGCCGCGTCGCGGGCATCGGCCATGGGGTCGTGCACCCGTGCGGCGATGCCGAAGCTCGCCAGCTCGCGGACGATGTCGGGGACCCGGCTGTTGCGCAGGTCCGGCACGTTCTCCTTGAAGGTGAGGCCGAGCACGCCGACCCTGGCCCGCCGCACCGCCACGTCGCGGCCGATCAGCAGCTTGACCAGCTTCTGCGCCACGAACGCCGCCATGCCGTCGTTGATCCGCCGGCCGGCCAGGATCACCTGCGGGTGGTAGCCCAGCCGCTCCGCCTTGGCGGTTAGGTAGTAGGGATCGACGCCGATGCAGTGCCCGCCGACCAGGCCCGGCGTGAACGGCAGGAAGTTCCACTTCGTCGCCGCCGCCGCCAGGACGTCCGCGGTCCGGATGGCGAGGCGGTCGCAGATAAGCGCCAGCTCGTTCATCAAGGCGATGTTGAGATCGCGCTGGGTGTTCTCGATCACCTTGGCCGCCTCCGCGACCTGGATCGACGGCGCGCGATGCAGCCCCGCCGCCACCACCGGCCGGTAGATCGCCTCCACCCGTGCCAGCGCCGCGGCGCTGTCGGCCGCCACCACCTTGACGATCGAGTCCAGCCGATGCGCGCGGTCGCCCGGATTGATCCGCTCCGGCGAGTAGCCGAGCTGGAAATCCCGCCCTTGTCGCAGGCCCGAGGCGGCGGCAAGCCAGGGGCCGCACAGCTCCTCGGTCAGTCCCGGAAACACCGTGCTCTCGAAAACGACGAGGGCTCCGGGCCTCATGGCGGCACCGATGGTGGCGCAGGCCCGCTGAAGCGGTGTCAGGTCGGGCTGCCGGTCGGCGTCGATCGGCGTCGGCACCGTGACCAGATAGCAGGTGCGGCCGGCCAGATCGGCGGGATCGTCGCTGTAGCGCAGGTGGAGCGCGGTCAGCTCGGCCCCGTCGAGCTCACCCGTGGCATCCTCGCTCCGACGCAGCGCCGCCACCCGCACGGGGTCGATGTCGAAGCCCAGTACGCCGCCGTGCGCCCGCGCCATCCCTGCCGCCACGGGCAGCCCGACATAGCCGAGCCCGACGACGGCGATCCGTTCGGCCAAGCCCGAGAGCGCCTAGCGCTTGAGCATCGAGCGGATCTCACCCTCGTAGTGGCGCAGCTCGGTGAGACCTTCCTCGAGCGAGATGTCACGATCTTCCACCCGCTGGCCGAGATCGACCAGCGCATTGCCGAGCGCCGACCGGCCGGCCTTGCGCGCGGCTTCGGCCAGCCGGTCCATCCTGCTCTGGAAGGTCCGATACCGTTCCTCGGTGACCTTGGCCTCGGCGGCGCTCGGGCGCGCCGCCTCCGCCGGGCCTGCTCCTCTGGATTGGAAGTTCGCCATCTCGGCCTCCGACTGACTGCCTGGGCCGATCATGGCGGAACCGGTCGTCCCCGCAAAGAGCGGGGCCGGTCATCCAGCGGGGGCGTGATGCACGATACGGTGGATGAAGCGCAGCTTGTCGATCACGCCGGGCGAGAGCACGAACGGATAGGCGTCCTGCTGGCCCATGCTGCGGTTCAGGGCGTTGATCGCGAACGACAGCGGCAGCCAGGCGTCCATCAGCGTCTCGATCGGCACGTCCGAATAGACGTCGAAATCCACCTCGGCCGACAGGTCGTCGTTCTTGGCGGCCCTGGGGTCGACCCGCAGCCGGAAGGCGCGCGCGGTCTCCAGCGTGTCGACGATGTGCAGATAGTGGGTCCAGGTCTCGGCCCAGTCCTCCCAGGGGTGCGCGCGCGCATAGCTGCTGACGTAGCTGTCCGCCCAGTTGTCCGGCTGCACGTTGGCGTAGTGGCGCTGCAGCGCCTCGCCATAGTCCTCGCGCTCGTCGCCGAACAGCTTGCGATACCCCTCGATGTCGCCGCCCTCGGCGACCAGCCGGTCCCAGTAATAGTGACCGACCTCGTGCCGCAGATGGCCGAGCAGGGTCCGGTAGGGCTCACCGAGCTCGGTCCGCCGCTTCTCGCGCTCGGCGTCGTCGGCCTCGACCAGGGCAATGGTGATCAGGCCGTTGTCGTGGCCGGTCATCACCTTGGGCGCCTGGTCGCTGGGCGGGTCGGCCAGGAAGTCGAAGGCGAGCCCGCGTGCCGGGTCCTCGGCCTCGGTCGGATGCGGCAGGCCGAGCTTGAGAATGGTGTACATTAGCCGGTGCTTGGCCACCTCGAGCTTGCGCCAGCGCTCGAGGTTCTCCGGAATGCTCGTGTCCGGCACGGTCCGGTTGTGGCGGCAGGCGAGGCAGTAGTCGAGCGGGTCGGCCGCATCGAGCTGCCAGTTACACACTCCGAGTGCCACGTTGGCACATGGCTTGAACGATCGGCCGGGCGCGGCGAGCGCCGCCCAACTGCCATCGTCCTGGAGCTCCAGGGCACTGATCGTGCCTTGCTCTGGCAGGTAGCCCAGGGCGTGCCCGCAACTCTCGCAGGTGACGTTCTCGAAATAGAGCAGCTGGCCGCAGTGCTGGCAGGTGAACAGTCGCATCGAATCCCTCGTCCGTTCCGGTGCCGCTCAGGAGCGGCGGCGATTGCGGCGGAAGCGCCGCCAATGTCGCTCGCCAGAGATGATCGCCCGCGCCGTCGGCCGTCGCAGCATGGCGACGTCGAGCGACAGGAGCGCTATCCCCAGAGGCAGCATCCAGAAGCCGAGAACCGGAAGGAAGCCGAGAAGTCCCCCGACCATCAGCAGAATGCCGAGCGGTACCCGCACCCAGCTCGCCGAGGGCTGGCGCAGATGGGCCAGCCACTCGCCGAACAGCGCCGGGAGGTGGCGCTCCGCCCGATCCAGGCGGCGTTCCACGACCCGGCGGGCTTTGGCTTGGGGACTGTTCGACATAGCTGAGCCAGCAAGGAGTTCGGCCGGGTCCCGCCTTGTTGCGTCGGGCACGCCGCCTCGGTCAAGACCACGCTTCAATGAGTTGCGGCCTCGACCCGAGCCGGGGCGATAACGGGATACTCGCCGCAACGTTCCAGCTGGTCAGGCGCTGGCTTCGGCCAGCCGCTCGATAGCTTCGTCACTGAGCTGCAGGCTGGCTGCGGCGACGAGGTCGGCGAGCTGCGCCGGCGAGGTGGCGCTGGCGATCGGTGCGGTGATGCTCGGCCGGGCGATCAGCCAGGCCAGCGCCACCTGCGCCGGTGTGGCCCCGGCCGCGGCGGCGGCCTCGTCGAGCGCCTTCAGGATGCGCAGGCCGCGCTCGTTCAGATATTCCGCCACGCCGCCGCCGCGCGGGCTCTGCCCGAGATCGGCCGTGCTGCGGTACTTGCCGGAGAGGAAGCCCTTGGCGAGGCCGAAATAGGAGATGACCCCGAGCCCCTGCTCGACGCAGAGCGGCTCCAGCTCGTCCTCGTAGACCGCTCGGTCGTAGAGATTGTAGTGCGGCTGCATGGTCTCGTAGCGCGGCAGCCCTTCCTCGGCGCTCACCCGCAATGCCTCCGCCAGCCGGGCCGCGGTGTGGTTGGAGGCGCCGATGGCGCGCACCTTCCCCGCCGCGATCAGCTCGGCGAAGGTGCCGAGCACGTCGGGCAGCGGCGTGTCGGGGTCGTCGTAGTGCGCCTGATAGAGGTCGATGCGGTCGGTGCGCAGTCGGCGAAGCGAATCCGCGACTGCCTCGCGGATGCGTGCGGGCTTCAGCCCGTTGCGGCCGTCGCCCATGTCGGCGCCGACCTTGGTCGCAATGATTACCCGGTCGCGGCAGCCACGGCTCGCGATCCACTCGCCGATGATCGCCTCGGACTCGCCGCCGCGGTGCCCCGGCACCCAGACCGAGTACATCTCGGCGGTGTCGATGAAGTTCAGCCCAGCCGCGAGCGCCCGGTCGAGCAGGTCGAACGACCGCTCGCGATCGGCGGTCCAGCCGAAGACGTTCCCACCAAGGCACAAGGGCGGCACCCGCAGCCCCGATCCGCCCAGCTCGCGCAGTTCCATGCTCACCCCTCCGTCATTGCCCACGGACGATACCCTCGGCCGCAAACCGGCGCACCGACCGAAGTAACGTTCCTGGCCGCCGCGCGTTCATCCGACGAAGCGTTAGGAGACGATCATGATAGGACTTCAGCAACAGCCTGGCCGGTTCGCCGACCCCGAGGCCGTGATTTCCGACCCCTCGCTCGCCGCCGAGGACAAGCGTGCAATTCTGGAGGATTGGCGGCGGCAGGCTCACGCCGAGCCGGCTACCGACCTCGTGACCAGGATCGGCCGGGCTCTCGCCATGCTCGACACCGAGACGGGCGCCCATCAGGTGACGCACGATCAAGGCTTCTACACTTCGGTTGGCGACATCGGCAAAACGGAGGTGCAGAGGGAGTAGCGGAAACCAATTGACAGCCCTGACGGCCGGCACGACCGTCGCGGCCGCCGGCGGCGCCTCCGGTCCGTGCGGCCACGTCAGGGAGGTTGGCAATGATGTTTTCGAAGCGGGCGGCGCTGGCTGGCGTCGCCGTGGCCGCGCTCCTGGCGCTCGGCGCCGGCACGGCGCGGGCGCAGGACGTCACGGTGATGACCTCGGTCCCGGGGCTGAACTTTCCGTTCTTCGTCCATATGCTCAAGGCGATGCAGGACGAGGGCAAGGCGCTGGGCGTCAAGACCATCGAGTCGGACGGCCAGAATTCCGCCCCCAAGCAGACGGCCGACGTCGAGGCCGCCGTGGTCCAGGGCGTGAACGGCATCGTCATCAGCCCGATCGACGTCAACGCCATGGCCCCGGCCCTGCAGACCTCGATCGACAACGACGTGCCGGTCGTCACCATCGACCGCCGGGTCTCCGGCGTGAACGGGATCACCGCCCATGTCGGCGCCGACAACGTCAAGGGCGGCGAGGCGCAGGGCGAGTGGGTGATGACGGCGTTTCCCAACGGCGCCAACATCATCAATCTGCAGGGTCAGCCCGGCGCGTCGCCGGCGATCGACCGCAACAAGGGCCTGCACAACGTGCTCGACGCCCACGCCGACAAGTACAAGTTCGTCGCCGAGCAGACCGCCAACTTCGCGCGCGACCAGGGCCTCGCCGTCACGGAAAGCCTGCTTGCCGGCATGACCTCGCCGCCTGACGTGATCGTGGCCGCCAACGACGACATGGCGCTGGGTGCGATCGAGGCGGTCAAGGCGCGCAACCTCAACGTCCAGGTGATCGGCTTCGATGCGCTGCCGGAGGCGCTGGCCGCGGTCCGCGACGGCGCGCTCGCCGGCACGGTCGAGCAGTTCCCCGGTGGCCAGAGCCGCAAGGCGATGCAGATCATGGTCGATCTGCTCAAGGACAAGAAGAAGCCCGAGAGCGACCTCGTGCTGCTGACGCCGATCATGATCACCAAGGACAATCTCGACAAGGCGGAGCGCCTCGGCGAGCTGAAGTAGCCGGGGCGGGGCTCGTGGTGATGGCGGGCGAGCCCCTCCTGCGCATGGCCGGGATCGCCAAGAGCTTTCCCGGCGTGCAGGCCCTGCGTGGCGTCGACTTTGCCGTCGGCCGCGGCGAGGTGCACGCGCTCCTGGGCGAGAACGGTGCGGGCAAGAGCACGCTGCTCAAGATCCTGGCCGGGGCGCAGCACCCCGACGCTGGCAGCATCGCCTTCGACGGCGCCGAGCGGCACCTCGCCAACCCGCATGCCGCGCAGCAGCTTGGCATCGTCACCATCTACCAGGAATTTAACCTGATCCCGACGCTCTCGGTCGGCGAGAACGTCTTCGTCGGCCGGCTGCCGGTCCGCCTCGGCCGGGTCGACTGGGGCGAGCTGCACCGGCGCACCCGGGCGCTCACCGCCGAGGTCGGCCTCGCCGTCGACCCGCGGCGCCTGGTGGCCGACCTGTCGGTGGCCGAGCAGCAGATGGTCGAGATCGCCCGCGCCTTGTCCATGGCGGCCAAGCTCGTGGTGATGGACGAGCCGACCTCCGCCCTGTCCGACAAGGAGGTGCAGCGGCTGTTCGCGATCGTCCGCGGCCTCAAGGCCAAGGGCATCTCGGTGGTGTTCGTCACCCACCGGCTCGAGGAGGTGCTGCGCATCTGCGACCGCGCCACCGTCTTGCGCGACGGTGCCTTGGTCGGCGAGGCGGCCGTAGCCGACCTCGACGTCGAGCGGATCATCCGCATGATGGTCGGCCGCGAGGTCGACCGGCTGTTCGCCCATCGCGAAGGGGCGGGTGCGGGCGAGGTGGCGCTCGCGGTGGAGGGCATCGCCCGCGGTCGCGATGCGCGCGACCCGCACGCGGTCGTCCTCGACGGCATCGACCTCGAGGTGCGCAAGGGCGAGATCGTTGGCCTCGCCGGGCTGGTCGGCGCCGGCCGCACCGAGCTCGCGCGCGCCATCTTCGGCGCCGACCCGGTCCAGGCCGGCCGCGTCCTAGTCGACGGCCGCGAGGTGACGATCCGCTCGCCGATCGACGCCATCCGCGCCGGCATCGGCCTGGTACCCGAGGATCGCAAGCAGCAGGCGCTGTTTCTCGCGCTGGCCATCCGCAACAACCTGTCCACGGCCTGCATGGACCGGCTGTGTGGTGCCTTGGGCTTCCTGCGCCGGGGCGCCGAGGACGAGCTGGTCGAGAGCTTCCGCCGCAAGCTCGGCATCCGCATGGCGAGCCCGGACCAGGCGGTCGGCAACCTGTCCGGCGGCAACCAGCAGAAGGTGGTGCTCGCCCGCTGGCTGGCGCTGCAGCCCAAGGTGCTGATCGTCGACGAGCCGACCCGCGGCATCGACGTCGCCGCCAAGGCCGAGGTCCACGCGCTCATCTACGAGCTCGCCGCCGCCGGCATCGCCGTGCTCGCCATCTCATCCGAGCTGCCCGAGATCCTGACCATCAGCGACCGCATCGTCACCATGCGCGAGGGCCGGGTGACCGGCGAAGTGAGCCGCGCCCAGGCGAGCGAGGAGCGGCTGATGCAGCTCATGGCGGTGGGTCGGGCGGAAGCGGCCTGATGGCGCCGCCCCGGCTGGCCGCCATCGAGGAGGCGGCCGCGGTCGTCGATCCTGTGTTCCTCGACACACCCGTCCTGCGCAACGAGGCGCTCGACCGGGCGCTGGGCCGCGAGCTGGTGCTCAAGGTCGAGACCCTGACGCCGATCCGCTCCTTCAAGGGCCGCGGCGCCAGCTACCTCATGCATCGTCTCGGCGCTGCCGCCGCGCGCGGCGTGGTCTGCGCCTCGGCCGGCAATTTCGGCCAGGGTCTGGCGCATGCCGGCCGCCGCGCCGGCGTGCCGGTCACCGTCTACGCGGCGACCGGCGCCAACCCGCTCAAGCTCGCGGCGATGCGCGCGTTCGGGGCCGAGGTGCGGCTCGACGGTCGCGACTTCGATGCCGCCAAGGCGCTGGCCCGGGCGTTCGCCGTCGAGTCCAGCCGGCATTTCGCCGAGGACGGGGCGGATCCGGCGATCGCCGAGGGTGCGGGCACGATCGGGCTGGAGATGGACCGGGCCGATGCGCTGGGCGACCTGGTCTTGGTCGCCCTCGGCAACGGCTCGCTGCTCAACGGCGTCGGCACCTGGGTCAAGGCCCGGCGGCCCGGCACCCGCGTGGTCGGCCTCGTGGCCGCCGGCGCGCCGTCCATGTGTCTCTCCTGGCGCGCGGGCCGGGTGGTGGAGACGACCGAAGTCGCCACTATCGCCGAGGGCATCGCCGTCCGCGTGCCGGTGCCGGCAGCGCTCGCGGCGATGCGGGCGACCGTCGACGAGGTGCTCCTGGTCGACGACGCCCCGATGCTCGCCGCGGTCAGGCTGCTGCACGAGACGGTGGGTCTGCTGGTCGAGCCGACCGGTGCGGTCGGCGTCGCCGCCCTGCTGGCCGATCCCGCCCTCGGCCGCGGCCGCCGCGTCTCCACCATCCTGTGCGGCGGCAACGTGACCACGGCGCAGGCGCGCGCCTGGCTCTGCGACTGAAGGCTCAGGACCAGCGGATCAGCACCACCCCGGCCACCAAGCATAGCACGCCCAGAAGGCGCGGCAGGTCGACGGGGTGGACCGGCACGCCCAGCCAGCCGAACTGGTCGATGAGCAGCGAGCAGGCGAGCTGGCCGGCGATGAACAGCATCACCGTCGTTGCCGCCCCCAGCTTCGGCGTCGCAGTGAGTGCCGTCAGCACGACGAAGGCGCCGATGATTCCGCCGGTCCACAAGCCCGGCGGCTGCCGCCAGATGCCGTGCAGGTCGGGCCGGGGTAGGCGCAGCAGCAGCGCCGCCACGAGCATGGTGAGCGTGCTCACCAGCACCGAGAACATGGCACCGTAGATCGGATGCCCGGCGGCAGCGGCGATGCGCGCGTTCAAGAGCGGCTGCACCGCCAGCAAGGCACCCACGACCACCACCGCCGTGCCGATCAGCCAGAGCATGCGGCCTCCCGTTATCCGCTCAGCGGACCGCCGCCACCACCATTGCCACCAGCTCGTCGGGATCCGCGGTGACCCCCTGGGCGCCGGCGAGCGTCTTGAGCCGTCGCGCCGCAGTGGCACTAGTGTAGATGAAGTACGGCGTGTCCGTCCCGGCGGCCCGCAGCTGCGCGTGGAGATCGATCCCGGCGCTGCGCTCGCCGGGGCGGCCGAGATCCGAGATGATCGCCGCGAAGCTGCGGGCCTTGGTCCATGCCAGCGCCTCGCTCGTCGTCTTGGCCAAGGTGAAGTGGATCCCATAGGACTCGAGCGCGGCGCGCTCGAAGCGGTTGTTGTCCGGCTGGTCGTCCACCCACAGGACCGGGCGCTCGCGGGGCTTTTCCAGCCGCACGGCCGGGGCAACGGCTGCGATGCGGGTCCCGGCCATCGCGTCGTCGGTCGCCGGTTGCGGTGCAGCCGGTGCCCCGCGACCGGCCGTTTGCGGCCGTGCGATGCGTTCGAGGGCGGCGGCGATTGTTTGGGCGAGCGTCAGTACTGCCTTGCGGGCCGCCGGCTCATCCAGGCGCAGCCAGGCATTCTCGCGCCAGTCGTAGCGCTGGCGCCGGGCGATCTCCACCGCGACCGGGTCCTTCGCGACCTCCTCGGGCTTCTCCAGCTTGGGCGAGTCGACGAGGTAGATCGGCAGAATCAGGTCGTCGCGGCCGAGAGACTTCTCATGGCCCACGAAGAGCTCGACCTCCTCGCGGCAGTTGGGGCTGCTCAGGAACAGGGGGCTGAGCATCGGCAGGAAGAAGCTGGCTTGGCCGATCACCTCGGCGAGCTTCTTCTCCCATTGCTCGCCGAGCACGATGCCCTCGACGTCCTGCCACAGGCGAAAGCCGCGATCGCCGGTGACCACCTGCACGCCCGCCTCGAGGGTCTGGCGGAACGCCGTGATGTAGCCGCCGAAGAACTGGTCGTCCTTGCGGGTGTAGCTGAGAAAGCCCAGCGCCTCCGGCACCATCGCGTCTCCCGTCGGGACAGCTCGACAAACCCTAGGGAGCGGTGACCGCACCGGCAAGAACGGCAGCGTTGGCGGCCGGGGCTGAGCCGTCGCCGCTTGACCTTCCACGCCGAACCGGGCTCCATCCGGGCCGGCCAGGGGAGGGCGGCAGGCATGGGCAGCGGGTCCGCGGTGCGCGGCGAGGCGGACGGGCGCGCCGGCACGGGCTTCGACCTGTTCGGCTTCCTCGCCCGCTCGGCGCCGCTGCTCTTCCTCCTCGTGCTGATGGCGATCTTCGCCGTGGTCGAGCCGCGCTTCCTCAAGCCGCTCAACCTGTTCAACGTCATGCGCCAGGTCTCGATCTACGGCCTGCTCGCCATCGGCATGACCTTCGTCATCCTCACCCGCGGCATCGACCTCTCGGTCGGCTCGGTGGTGGCGCTGGCCGGCCTGGGTGCCGCCATGGTCGCCAAGGGCGGGCTGGAGAGCCGCTTCGCCGTCGGGGCCGGGGCCGAGGCGCATGGCTGGGGCTGGCCCTTGGCGCTGGTCGCCGCCTGTGCGATCGGCACCGCCTGCGGCTGGCTGCAGGGCCTCGCCATCACCCGGCTCAAGGTGCCGCCCTTCGTCGTCACGCTGGGCGGCATGTCGGCCTTTCGCGGCCTCGCCCTCTACATCGCCGGCGGCGGCCCGGTCAGCGGCTTCGACGACGGCTACCGCTGGTGGGGCCAGGGCTATGTCGGCCCGGTACCGGTGCCGGTGATCATTTTCCTGGCGCTCGCGGTCCTCGCCCACATCGTCCTGACCTCGACCCGCTACGGGCGCAGCGTCTACGCGGTCGGCGGCAACCCCGAGGCGGCGCGCCTGTCCGGCCTCGACGTCGACCGGATCACCACCTCGGTCTACGTCATCATCGGCTTCATGGCGGGCCTGGGCGGCTTCGTCCTCTCCGCCCGCCTCAACTCCGCCGAGGCCGTCGCCGGCCTGACCTACGAGCTCACCGTCATCGCCTCGGTGGTCATCGGCGGCACCAGCCTGTTCGGCGGCATCGGCACCATCTTCGGCACCGTCGTCGGCACGCTGCTGATCGGCGTCCTGCTCAACGGCCTCGTGCTCAACAATGTCTCGAGCTACGTCCAGCAGGTGATCATCGGCGTGATCATCGTTCTGGCCGTTGCCTTCGACACCTTCGCCAAGTCGCGCCGCAAGCGGGCCTGAGCCCCGCTACCCGCCGGTGGCCGGCGCGATCTTCTGGCCGGTGCTGAGGATCGTGTCGTCGACCGCGTAGACCCGGCAGCTGCTCGGGTCCGCATAGAGATGCTGCGAGGCGTAGCTGCGGCAGCGCGCCATCGCCGCCTGCTCGGCCGCGTCGGGCGAGGGCTCGTTGCCGACGAACACCGCCGAGTAGGAGCCGTTGACGTTGCGCGCGAAAGCGTAGGCCCGGTGCTGCGGCGCCCGCTTGAAGGCCTGGAAGTGGTCGTAGGTCCCGGCCGGCAGCCCGGGCGTCTCCGAGCAGGCGGCCAGCAGCAGAGCGATTACGGCACCGCCTGCGAGCAGCAATGAGCGCATCAATCTTCTCCTCGAGCAATGCCCGGGAGAATCCCGCGTTTCGTACGGCCGGTCAAGCACGGCTCCGCCGGGTACGCCCCGTTAACCCACTGCCCGGCCGCCGCCGCTACCCTGCCGGCCACCCAGCCAGCCGGGATCGAGCCTGCGATGGAGATCTACCGCGGCAGCAGCCCGCCCCAGACCGTCCACGCCACGACCGCCCCGGCCGCCCGCTCGTTCGCCGGGCTGCGTTTGCCGGACCTGTCGCTAACCGACCTCGATCCGCTCCTGCTCGGCCTGGGCCTGGGGCTCGCCTTCGCCGCCTGGCGCGCCCAGCGCAGCTGGCTGCGCGGCCTCCTCGGCGAATGGCGCGTCGCCCGCCTCCTGCGCCGCCAGGGCTTGGCCGCCCACCACGACGTGCTCCTGCCGCACCCCGACGGCGCCGGCTGGACCCAGATCGACCATCTCGTCCGCCTGCCCGACCGAATCCTGGTGATCGAGACCAAGAACCTCGGCGGCAGGCTCACCGGCGGCGAGCGCGACGCGCGCTGGACCCAGCGCTTTGGTCTGCGCTGCCGCTCGATCCAGAACCCGCTGCGCCAGAACGCGCTCCACCTGCGGGCCGTGCGCGCCGTCGTCGGCCGCGACGTGCGCCTGCAGGGCATCGTGCTGCTGGTCGGCCGCGCCTGGATCGACGAGCGCCTGCCCCCGGGCTGCTTCCGCCTCGCCGGCTTCACCCGCCTCCTGCGCGAGGCCACGCTGCGCGAGCGCTTCGGCCCCCTCGGCCATAGCTGGCTCGACCAGGCCTGGAACCGCATCGCCACCGCCGCCTCCACCCGCCTGCGCGACCGCTGGCGTCATGCCGCCATGGTCGACCTGCTCACGGGAGCGAGGCCGCGCATCGCCGGCGCCGGGCTGGCAATGGCCGCCGGCGCGGCGCTGGGGTTCGCGCTCGCGGGGTGAGCGGCGATCGCCGGTCGGGCGAGCTCACCGACGGAAGGCGGTTTGGGCCGCCAGGATCGAGGGACGACAGGCTCGAGCTGCGTCAGCCGCCGTCCACCCAATCGGCGAGCTGCAACCCGTCGATGCGCGCGAACTCGCGCCGGTTGTTGGTCGCCAGGATCAGGCCGGCCGCCAGCGCGTGGGCTGCGATCCAGAGATCGTTGTTGCCGATGATCTGGCCGCGCCGTTCGAGGTCCGCCCGAATGGCACCGTAGGTCTCACCGGCAGTCTGCGGCAGCGGCAGCACCGGCAGCAGTGTTGCCAGCCGATCCAGCAGGTCCAGCGCTCGCTCCCGATCGACGCTTTTCTCCGTCCCGTAGCGCAGCTCGCCATAGGTGATGACCGAGATGGCGGCCTCGCCCGGCTGCAACGACCGGAATCGCGCCAGGACGGCAGGTGGGCGCCGCCGGCGGACATAAATGCAGATATTGGTGTCGAGGAGATAGCGCGGCCGGCTCAAAGCCCCTCGCGCGCCTGGGGCGCGTCGTCGCCATAGTCGGGCAGGGCATCGTCCGGCATGGCGCATAGCAGCTCGAACGCGCCGGCAAGGTCGCGCGGCCTCTCGCGCAGCACGATCTCGTCGCCACGGCGGAAGATCTCGACCTCGCTTGTGTCGAGCCGGAACTCCTTCGGCAGACGCACCGCTTGGCTGTTGCCCGACCTGAAGACCTTGGCGACGGCCATTTCCACCCCCCTCGCTTCGCAGGGATACAGGGAATATATACGTGACGTAGATACATTCAAGCCAACGTTAGCCCTACGCCATCCGCGCCAGCTCAGAACTTCTGATTCCGCCCGCGGCCTCCCGGCTCACCCGACCGCGGCCTCCCAGGCCTGCAGCGTGTGCGCGCGGGTCCGTTGCAGCAGGGCGAGCGGTGCCGGCGGCACCGGGTTGGCGCCGAACATCATCAGCTCGGCCGACAGCCAGCCGGCAAAGCCCGCGCGCTTAAGGACGCCGTAGGCGGCGACGAAGTCGAAATCGCCCTCGCCGGGCACCAGGTGGGCGTCGAGGTCGCCCAGATTGTCGTCGAGGTGGATGTGCTGCAGGCGCGGGCCGAGGCGGTCGACATGCTCTTGGAGGTAGTCGATCGGGTCGCGGCCGAGCTGGCGTGCCGTGACGTTGATGTGGCCGGTGTCCAGCATCGCCATCAGCGCCTTGGAGGCGACGCCGTCGAGCACGGCCAAGAGGTCCTCCAGGGTCACCACCGAGCTGGTCTCGAGGCTGGTCAGGGGCTCGAGCAGCAGGGTGACGCCCCGCTCCTCGGCGCGGCGGCTGAGCCGGCCGATGGCGTCCACCGCGCGCGGCAGCGCCTTGGTGGCACCGGCCCTGAAGCGCTCGCCGTCGCGCGCCCAGCCCCAGAAGGGCGTCGCCATCAGCATGCGCGGGATGCCCAATTCGGCGACCACGTCGATCGCTCGCTCGAAATAGGCCAGGCTGCGCTCGCGCAGCTTGGCGCCGTCGAAGGGTGGTGCCTCCTCGATCAGGAAGTTGGTGGGATAGAGGCAGGGCTCGGGCACGAACGACACCCGCTCGAGCCCGCTTGCCTCCAGGAGCCGGCGGCAGCGCTCGACCACGCCGCGGTCCAGCCTGCCGTCCTCGTAGAAGTCCGCCGGGTAGGCGTGGGGCATGCCGCCCCACAGCTCGACCCCCTGATAGCCGGCCTCGGCGATCACCGCCAACGCCTCCGGCAGCGGGTAGAACTTGAGGAGCGAGGTCACCGAGCAGAGGCGCATCCGGTATCTCCGGCGGTCTATGGGTGGCGAGCGAGGGCCAGGACGGACGGGATGACCTCCGCAGCGCGCAACATCCCCGCCGCTCGACGGCGGCGGCCTCCCTGCCTCGTCGGCACTAGAAGGCCCTGGCCGGGCCTTGTCCAGACCGTGGGCGCCCCCCTCGCTGCCGCGGAATGCACGACCGATTCTCGCCGCGTCACGGGCGAACCCGGGCGCGCCGTGCCGGGTCGACCATCCGGCGCTGGCCCCGATGCACCTGCGCGGGCTCCAGCGGCTGCCGGCCGTCCCTCGGGCCTCGATCGGCCTCATCGTGCGAAGCCGGCCGGATCGACGATACCTTCGGCGCAGCCCGCTCGCGCCTTCGGACCGTGGGCCAGCAGCGTCGCGAGGCTCGTCCCCGGCTGGATCTCGCCGCGGAGGTGGAGCGTGATCCCGGTGACCAGAGTGCGTCGCCCTACCTGCTCGCACTCCATCTCGACGCGCTCGCCGGTGCCTCGGCCGAAGGTGGTCCCGACCGCCGAACGCAGCTGCTCGACCCGCAGGCTTTGGCCGCTGCGCGACGCGAACAGCTCCCGCACGCCGCTTGCGTTCAGCTCGTCGAGCAGCGCCAGCGACTCCCGGAAGTATTCGCCCGCCGTTCGACTGTAGCAGGTACCGTGGCGCAACCACTCGTGCCGCTCCAGTGCGGAGGCGGTCCCCGGCATCGCCTGCTCCAGCCGCGCTTCGGTGTCCGGGTCGAGCTCGACCGGGGGCAGGCGGTCCCACCGGCCGCCGCGGTCGGCCCGCTCCAGCTCGCCGTCGACGTCGCAATATTCGAGTGAGCGCGGCTGCGGCCAGAGTCCGTGCAGGGTGAAGTTCACGGCATCGAAGCGGTCGGCCGATTGGCTGGCGCATTCCGGCCGGCGGCGATGGGATTCGCAGAAGGCGGGCTGCCAGCCGACGGACAGGACATTGTCGGCATGGCTCGGCGGCTCGGCCGCGACGGCGGCCGCGGGCTCGGGCTCGTCGCCACAGCGCGGGAGCGTGCGGCCGCAACTGGCCTCGACCCAACGCACCTTCGGGCTGGCGTCGGGCAGCTCGATCTGGAAATGCGTAGCCTCGGCCTTGTTGGCGCCGAGCAGGCGATAGCCGTGGCCGGGGTCGAGCCGGACGTCGCCCGGATTGTCCAGGCGGCGGGTCGAGACCGATGCGTCGCAGGCCTGCTGCGCCACGAAGCAGCCCTGCATCGGCTCGAACGCGGCAGCAGACGCAGCGCTCAGGGCGAGGCCGATCGCGAGTGCGGTGCGCACGGCTGGCATGCGGGCTCCCCGATTGGTCGAGCAGCCCTAGCAGGTGCCTTGCGCCAACGAAATCGCCGAGCCGGTCGCGGTCGCCCGGCTACGGCATGACCACCGCGAGATAGGGTGCCGGTGCCTTGTCCTGCGCGCCGGTCGGGGGCGGCACATGGTTGGCCGTGGCCGGCAGGCTCTTGAGATAGGCGGCGAGGGCCCCAGCATCCTCGTCCGTCAGGGCGGCATAGGAGCGCCACGGCATCACCACCAGCTCGCGCCCGTCCGGCCGCTGGCCGGTCCGGACCGCCCGGACGATCTCCTCCTCGCTCCAGCCGCCGAGACCCGTCTCGCGATCGGGGGTGAGGTTCGGCGGGTAGAACACGCCGAGGCCCGGGACACCGAAGCCGACATCCGCGCCGGCCAGATGCATCGCCTCGTCCGGCTTGCCGGCCATGGCGCCGGGCGTGTGGCAGCCCCCGCAATCCATGATCCGCGCGAGATAGGCGCCACGGGAGACCGGCTCCGCGGCCGACACCGGCTGGGCGAGGAATATCGCAGAGGCAACAACGGCGAAGATGCGCATCGTGTCTTTCCAAACTTGGGTCGAGGCGCGGTGCTGCGCCCGCCTCCTCGGATGCATCGGCGGTGTTTCGGGCTGTTCGCGGCCGGGAGCAGGTACGGTTTCCATTGTGCCGTCAGCAATCTTCCGATCTGTCAACCGCCACTCACCGTGTGGCGGTTGCTGGTCTATTACCGCCATTGCAGTGTTCAATTACAACCTTTGGATGTGTCGCTGCCGAACAATATCACACTTTATGATAATGTATTGAACCGAATTGGAGAAAATGATAGGGCGCATGCCACTTCTGAAGATGCCAAAAGGCAACTACAAAGGGGACACCTCATGGGCGGTTTGAGGAAGGCGTGGCTATCGCTGTCCGCTATGGCGTTGATCATGGGGGCAGGCGCTGCATGGGCGACACCCACCGCGACCGGGTACTATCCCGGGAGCGGCGGCGAACTGACGGCCAGCGAGACCGGCAGCGCCGAGATTGTGGCCGAGGATCTGTCGCAGTCACAGTCATCGCAACGCGCGGTCTATCGCAGTGGTTGCGTTTCCGGGAACACGGTGATTACCTACTCTGGGATCACTTTGCCCAAAGGCCGTTCCTACCTGCATCGAGTAGTTCCGGACCGAAGCGGATTCAATGTCCAGTTCCGAGTGATCTATGCTCAACTCAATCACAAGGTGAATAGATTTGGCCCGGGCCGGACCGAGACCTATACGGTCAACGCGCTGAGCAAGGTTACGGGGCAGGTCAAGGTTTGGGGCGTCAAAGGGTCCTTCGGCTGCTTCAACCTGTCGATAACTCCCTAGCTTGGTCGAGTACACTTGGCGGCCCGCGCGCGCCGGCCGCCAAGTGTGGCACGTAGCCGAACCGATCAGCTCACCAGCTTCGCGTCAAATCCGGCGTCGGTCACGCTCATCAACGTCTTCTTGCCGCGCACCTGGGTCAACAGATAGCAGTCACGGCCCCATAGCGTGCGCAGGTGGTTCAGTGTCTTGTCGGCGTGGGTCATGTCGAGGTCGCGGCCGTCATGCTCGTGCACCAGATGGAGCGCGCGGCGGCCCTTGAAGTTGGCGTCGTGGATCCGGATCGACGGCATGGAGCCGGTGCCGATCTGGCGCAGCAGCGACGCCTTGACCTGATCCCAGTGCTCCTGGTCGGACACCTCGGTGACGACCAGATGCTCGCCGCGCGGCTTCCAGGCGAACAGGTCCAGCTCGCGGCACAGCTCCTCGGTGAGGAATCGCCGCAGGAACGAGACGTCGCGCTCGCTCTCGCGCACCTCGAACAGCTTGCCGCGGCCCTCGTCGCTGTGCTCGCCGCCGAAGCGCTTCTCGATGTCCCGCCAGACCATGAAGCCGACATGGTAGGGGTTGAGCCCGCCGGGGTGCGGGCAGATCACCTGATTGTGGCGCACCATGAACTCGAGCTGCACCTCCGACGGCAGGTCGAGCGCGTTCATGATCCGGTGGTGCCAGTGGCTGGCCCAGCCCTCGTTCATGATCTTGGTCTCGATCTGCGGCAGGAAGTAGCGCGCCTCCTCGTCGACGATGGTGAGCAGGTCCTTCTGCCAGTCGGCCAGATCGCGGTTGTGGTCGCGGATGAACAGCAGGAGGTCGGCTTCGGGCTCGAGCGGCTCGCGCGAGAGGTCGATCTCGACCGGCTCGGGCGCACGGTGCAGCCGCGCGAACGGGTCCGGCGCCGGTCGCGCCGCATCGATCAGGCGCTGGCGCTGCTCGGCCGGCTTGAGCTTGCGGATCGCGAGATTGCGCGAGCGGCTGAACGAGATGGCATGGGCCGCATCGAGAAACTCCTCGACCGCGTCGGAGCCGATCGACGGGTCCTCGATGTAGCCGCGCACCCGATCGGCACGCGCCTTGAAGGCGGCGATGGTCTCCCGGGCGTCCGTCGCCGAGGTGAAGGTGAAGTTGTTCTTGAAGAAGTCGTTGTGCCCATAGACGTGGGCGATCGTCAGGATCTGCAGGCACAGGCTGTTGTCGCGCATGAGATAGGCGAGCGACGGGTCGCTGTTGATCACCATCTCATAGGGCAGGCCGGAGACGCCATGGTCGTACATGGTCTTGGTCTGCTCGAACGACTTGCCGAAGCTCCAGTGGGGATAGTGTGAAGGCATGCCGTGATAGGCCATGTAGCCCAGCATGCTGTTCTGGTCGCAGACCTCGAACTCCTGCGGGTAGCAGTCCAGGCCGATCTCGGATACCACGTCGCGAATCTTGGCGTCCCAGTACTCCAGATCGCCCATCGTCCAGTTGGTCATGAGCCCCCAAACGTGCCGTCGTGGCGCCGGGGCGCGGAGTGCACCCCGCTACATGCCATAGGATGGCGCAGACGCCGCGGCACGTCGACTCAGAAGCGCGCCAGAGCGCAGCGACGCGAGAAACATTAGTGCGCTGTGGCGCCATTCGATTGAAACACCGCGCCTCGATCGTGGCCCGGCTGCTCGTCCAGCCGAGCCAGGAGGGGCCATGCCCGACACGACCACCATCCGCCAGATCGCGGAGCGCCAGATCGAGTGTCTCGCCCGCAGGCCGGATCGCGGTCTGCTGACCTGCCGCACCCGGGCCCGGCGCGTGGCCGGGCTGCGCTGCGAGGTCGAGGAGGGCTCCTGGCGCCTCGCCGCCGACATGCCGGCAAGGCTCGGCGGCGACGAGACCGCACCCACCCCCGGCGTGCTCGGCCGCGCCGCGCTGGCCAGCTGCCTGGTGATCGGGATCGGCACCTGGGCGGCCAGGCTGGGCATCGAGCTCCATGCGGTCGAGGTCGAGGTGGAGACCGATTTCGACGCACGCGGCGAGCTCGGCATGAGCCAGGTCGAGCCCGGCTATTCGATGGTCCGTTGTCGGATCCACATCGACAGCCCGGCCAACCGGGACGAGATCGACCACCTCCTCGCCAGGGTGGAGCGGCACAGCCCCTATCTGGACGTGTTCGGTCGGGCGATCCCGATCACCTGCAGCCATCTCGTCAAGACGGCGGGGGGCTGACCCGGATGGACGCGCGTCTGCAGCGAAGGGTTCAACGCTACGGGTGGGATCGGGCGGCAAGCTGCTACGGCTCGGCTTGGCAGGGCCAGCTCGCGCCAGCCCACGATCTGATGCTGGCGTTGGCCAGGCTTCGGCCGGGCGAGCAGGTGCTCGACGTGGCGTGCGGTACGGGTCTCGTCACGTTTCGCGCGGCGCACGCAGTGGGCTGCGGGGAGGTGGTCGGCACCGACCTCTCCGGTGAGATGGTGCAGGCCGCAGTCGCAACCGCGCAGAGCTGCGGCTTCCGCCGCGTGCGCTTCGAGAGGGCTGACGCCGAGGCCCTGCCGTTCGCCGCGGGACGGTTCGACGTGGCGCTGTGCGGGCTCGGGCTGATGTATGTGCCCGACCCGGTCGCGGCGCTGCGCGAGATGCACCGCGTGCTGCGCCCGCAGGGGCGCGCGGCGGTGGCGGTGTGGGGCGCACGGCGCCACTGCGGCTGGGCGGACATCTTTCCGATCACCGACGCCCGGGTGGCCTCCGACGTCTGCCCGATGTTCTTCCGGCTCGGCACGGGCGAAGCGATGGCCGAGACCTTGGCCGCCGCCGGCTTCGCCGACGTCACCGTCGAGCGGCTCGCGACCTTGCTGCACTACGAGTCGGCCGAGGCGGCCTTGGCCGCCGTGTTCCGGGGCGGGCCGGTGGCTCTCGCCTACAGCCGCTTCGACCAGGCGACCCGCAGTGCCGTCCACGCCCAATACCTCCAGTCCATCGCTCCCTACGCGGTCGGCGATGGCTATCGGATCCCGGGTGAGTTCGTCGTCGCCGCGGCCCGGGCGTCCGCCTCAAATCAGCGGCCGAAAAGGGAGCTTGCCGATGCCTGCCACTGAGACCGTCGTCGACAACGGCGTCGATGTCGCCGCACTCCTGGGCGCACGCGAGGCGCTCTCCGCGGCCCCCGAGGCCGCCAAGTTCAACTGGCGCGCCGTCTGCACCTGGATGAACGGCACGCACAGCCGCTCCAGTGTCGACGGCTTTTTCGGGCTGGGCCAGGATCAGCGCCATCGGACCGAGTTCACCTTCGAAGCCGACCATCCGGAGATCTTCGCCTCCGCGGACAAGGGTGCGACGCCGGTCGAATACGTCCTGGTCGGGCTGGGGTCGTGCCTGACGGCGGGCATCGCCGCCATCGCGCAGAACCGCAACATCCAGCTGCGCTCGGTCAAGGCGACGATCGAGGGCGCCATGGACCTCCAGGGCATCCTCGGCATTGACAGCGACGTCCGCAACGGCTTCGACAGCATCAAGGTAACCTTCGACGTCGACGCGGACGCCACGCCCGACGAGGTCCGCGCCCTGGTCGCGCAGGCACAGAAGCGCTCGGCCGTGTTCGACATCGTCACCAACCCGACCAACGTCGCAGTCGAGGTCGGGTGAGGGCGGGCGGAGCGGGGCCGATGCGCAGCGCGACCGCGATCATCGTCGGCGCCGGCCACGCCGGCCTGGCGATGAGCCGCCGCTTGACGGAGCGCGCGATCGATCATGTCGTCCTCGAGCGTGGCGAGATCGCGCATTCGTGGCGCACCGAGCGCTGGGCCTCGCTCCGTCTGCTCACACCGAACTGGCAGAGCCGGCTGCCGGGACGTGCCCATGACGGCGCCGATCCCGACGGTTTCCGCACGATGCCCGAGGTGATCCGACTGCTCGAGGGCTATGCGCGGACGATTGCGGCGCCGGTCCATGTCGGCACCCGCGTGACCTCGGTCGTGCAGGTCGACGGGGGCTACCGCCTGGAGACGAGCCGCGGGCCTTGGTCGGCGCGGGCCGTGGTGCTGGCCAGTGGCGCCTGCAACACGCCACGCGTGCCAGCACTCGCCGCGGCGATCCCGCCGACGATCCACACCCTGACGCCGCATGGCTATCGCACTGCCGAGGCCCTGCCCGACGGCGGCGTGCTGGTCGTCGGAGCGTCGGCCAGCGGCGTTCAGATCGCCGAGGAGATCCTGTGCTCCGGCCGCCGAGTGATTCTCGCAGTCGGCGACCATGTCCGGGCGCCGCGAGCCTATCGCGGTCGGGACATCCAATGGTGGCTCGACCGGACCGGCGTTTTGGATCAGCGCCACAACGAGGTCGAGGACCTCGCGCGAGCCCGCCGGCTGCCATCCTTCCAGCTCGTGGGCTCCGCCGACCGCCGCACCCTCGACCTCAACCGGCTATCCGGGATGGGCGTCGAGCTGGTTGGCCGGCTGGTCGGCTGCCACGATGGGTGCCTGCAATTCTCGGGCTCGCTGCACAATCGGTGCGCGCTCGCCGACCTGAAGCTCCAACGGCTGCTCGATCTGATCGATGATCACGCCGCTCGCATGGGCGAGAGCCGGTTGCCGCCCGATCGGCCGAGGCCCACCGTCGTCCCACCCAGCCCGCGGCTCGCGCTCGACATGGCCCGAGGCGAGATCCGGACGATCCTGTGGGCGACGGGCTATCGCCAGGATCTGAGCTGGCTCCGGCTGCCGCTTCTCGATCGCCGGGGCCAGCTCGTGCACGACGGGGGCCGGACCGAGGCGATAGGCCTCTATGCCATGGGCCTGCCGTTCATGCGGCGCCGCAAATCCACGCTGATCGACGGCGCGGGGGGCGACGCGCTCGAGCTGGCGGGTCACCTCGAGCAATGTCTTGCCGGCCCCGCACTCCGACAGCCGCGGGCCGGCTGGCGACCCGCGGCCTGAGGCAGCTCAGTCGCTGTCGAGCTCCAGCTCGATCCGCCGGTTGGCCTGATAGGCCTCGGGCGTGTCCGCCGGGTCGAGCGGCCGAAACTCGCCGAATGCCGCCGGCGCGATGCGCTCGGGCGGCACGCCCGCCTCGACCAGGACCTCGGTGACGGCCAGCGCCCGGGCGGCCGCCAGCTCGCGATTGGATTCGAACCGGTGCCCGCCCACGGGCTGTCGATCGGTGTGACCGTCCACGCGCAGGAGCCAGGGCGAATCGGCGGGCAGGGTCGCCAGGGCCGCCGCGATGGCGCGGCCATACTCCAGGGCCTTGGCACGCGCCTGAGGGGTCAAGCCCGCGGCACCGGTGGCGAATGCCACGTCGTTCGAGAACACCAGGCGGCCGTCGACCGCCTGGAGCGCGCTGTCGGGACCGAGATTCTGGGCCAGCGCCGCCATGAACGCTTCATGCGGCCCGGTCAGCTCGGTCAGCTGGCTTTCGAGCGCGACATTGGCCGCCGCCAGCTGCTCGCCTTCGCCCACCAGCTCGCGCGCGGCATTGGTCAGCGCCTGGATCTGCTTGTCCCTGTCGACGAGCTCGCGCTGGGCGGAGCCGAGGTCGTTGCGCGCGGCCATCAGCTCGACCCGCTCCTGGTCCGCCCCCGCCTTCGCTTCGGCGAGCTCCTTCTGGCGGCCCGCCAGATCGGCTGACAATCCCTCGCCGCCGGCCACCAGCTCGCGTCCAGCGTTCGTCAAGGCCTGGATCTGCTTGTCCTTGTCGACGATCGCCCGCTGCGCGGAGTCGAGATCGTTGCGCGCGGCCAGCAATTCCGCCCGCTGCTTTTCGGCCGCTGCCAATGCCTCGTTTAGGCGCAGCTCCTGCGCCGCCGCGGACGCCGTCATGGCCTCGGCCTGCTCGGTGAGACTGCGCTGGGCCTCCTCCTTGGCCGCCAGCTCGTTGCGGGCGGCGTCCAGATCCTTCTGCGCGCCTTGCGTCCGCGTATCCGCTGCCGCCAGATTTTCCTGCAGACTTTGCAGCTTGGCGTCGCGCGCTGCGATCTGCGCCGCGGCGTCATTCGCCTGCGCCTCGCTTTTCGCGACCTGTTCCTTCAGCGCCTGTGCCTCGCTTCGCTGCGCCTCGATCTGCGCGGTCAGCGAGCGGACGGTTTCCTGCAGGACCGCCACCCCGGAGCTCTCGGCACTGGTCGCGGTATCCTGCGCCCGCGCCACCCACGGGGCGAGCAGCAGCGATGCGGCCACTACCGCCCCCGCAGCATGAAGCTTCCTCGTCATTGGACCCCTCCCCCGAACCCTTGTCACAGCCGCGCCAGCCGCTCGGTCAGCAGCGCGAAGAAGCCTTCGTCGTCGACGTCGTTGATCACCAGCGCATTGGCAGGCCGCGGCGAGCGTTGCCACCAGTCAACCACCGTGCGGCCGGAGGTATGCGTGCCCTCGGTCTCGACCTCGACCCGTCGCCGCTGGCCGCGAAACAGCTCCGGCCGCAGCAGGTAAGCGATGACGCAGGGGTCGTGCAACGGCGCGCCCGGAATGTGGTACCGCTCCTTGTCGTAGCGGTTGAAGAAGTCGAGCAGCCCTGCACAGGCCGCCGACACGGGCGTGCCGATGGCCTTGATCCGGGCGAGGCGCTCGTCCGTGACCAGGGCCTTGTGCGTGACGTCGAGACCCAGCATCACGATCGGCGCGCCGCTCTCGAACACCACCCGCGCCGCGTGCGGGTCGACATAGATGTTGAACTCGGCCGCCGCCGTGACATTGCCGAGCTCCATAGAGCCGCCCATCAGGACGACCTCCTTGAGCCGCGTCGCGATCTCTGGCTGCTTGACGATGGCGAGCGCCACGTTGGTGAGCGGGCCGATCGGGCACAGCGTCACCGTGCCGGCCGGCTGGCGCATGACCTCGTCGACGATCACGTCGACCGCATGGCCCGCCGCGACGACGACAGTCGGCTCCGGCAGGTCCGCGCCGTCGAGGCCCGACTTGCCGTGGACGTACTCCGCCGTCTCGAGCGGCCGCAAGATCGGCCGGGGACAGCCGGCATACACCGGAATGTCCTGCCGGCCGACCAAGGCCAGCATGCGCAACGCGTTGCGGGTGGTCAGTGGCAGGCCGACATTGCCCGCCACCGTGGTGATGGCCGCCAGCTCGATCTCGTCCGGCGAGGCGAGGGCGAGGAGGATCGCCACTGCGTCGTCCTGGCCCGGGTCGCAGTCGAGGATGATGCGGTGCTTGGGCATCTCAGCCTTCGGTGAGCTTGAACTCGATCCGCCGGTTGCGGCGGTAGGCGATCTCGTCGTCGGCGGGATCGATCGGGCGGTACTCGCCGAACCCTGCCGCCGCAAGATGCTCCGGCGCGATGCCCTGCGCCACCAGGAACTCGATCACCGAGATCGCGCGCGCCGTCGACAGCTCCCAGTTGGAGCGGAACGTGCTGTCGCGGATCGGCTGGCGATCGGTATGCCCGTCGACGCGCAGCACCCAATCCAGGTTAGGAGGGATGCGGCTCGCGACGTCCTGCAGCGTCCGCGCCAGTGCCCGCAGCTGGGATTGGCCGTCCGGATCGAGCCGCGCCGACCCGGAATCGAACAGCAGCTCGGATTGGAAGACGAAGCGGTCGCCGACCACGCGCAGATCGGGCCGATCGCCGAGGGCCTTCTTCAATTCGCCGAAGAACTCCGAGCGATATTGCTCGAGCTCCTCGACCCGTTGCGCCAGGGCGGCGTTGAGCTGCTCGTCCAGCCCGTCGATCTGTTCCCGCTGCTCGTCCACGGTGGATTCGGCAGCGGCGAGCTGCTCGTTCAGCTCGGCGACCTCGCTGGTCAAGGACTCCAGCTGGCGCTGCAGGGAGGCGGTGCCCCCTTGGGCCGCGGCGAGCTCGACCGACGCCTTGCGTGCCGCCTCGTCCGCCGCCTGCTTGGCCGCGCTCAGCTCGGTGCCGAGCCGCTCGACCTCGGCCGCGCGCTCGGTGTCCCGGCGCCCGAGCTCGCTCGAGTTGGAGGCGGCATCGGCGAGCGAGGCCTGCAGGGTCGCCACTTGCTTGGCGAGCTCGCCGCGCACGCGGTCGAGCTCGCTCGCCGAGCTTTCCAGCGCGGCGACGCGCTGCTTCAGCTGCTCGGCTTCCGCCGACTTGCTGGCGAGCGCCGCGTCGCTGTCGCCGGCGGCGCTCTCCGCCGTCGCGACCCGGGCCTGCAGGTCGGCCTCCCGCTGCGTCGCCGTGCCGAGCCGATCGTTCAGCTTGGCCACCTCGTCGGTCAGGGACGCCATCTGGCGCTGGAGGGAAGTCGTGGCATCTTCCGCTGTGGCGAGCTTGACCGCTGCCGTTCTGGCCGCCTCGTCGGCGGTCCGCTTCGCCGTGCTCAGCTCGACGCCGAGCCGCTCGACCTCGCCGGCACGCTCGGTGCCCCGGCGTTCCAGCTCGGCTGCGTTCGCGGTAGCCCCGGCGAGCGAGGCCTGAAGCTTCGCCACCTCTTGCGCGAGCTCGCCGCGCAGGCGGTCGAGCTCGCCCTCCGATGTCTCCAGCTCGGCGACGCGCTGCTTCAGCCGCTCGCTTTCCGCCGATTTGCTGGATAGCGCCGCACCGCTCTCGCTGGCGGCGCTCTCCAGGGCGGCGACCCGGGACTGCAGGGCGGCCTCCCGCTCCGTCGCCGAGCCGAGCTGTTCCGTCAGCAGCGACAGTCGCGTCTCGAGCGACCCCACGGCTTCGCCGCTCTCGCCGACCTGGTCCTGGAGCTTGTCCCGGTCGGCGCTGAGATCCTGGACGCGGTCGGCCAGCACGGCTGCCTCGCCGCGCAGCGCCTCGGTGGTCTTGCCGCTGCCGCTGATCTCGCCGGTGGCCTGCTCGACCTGCTGCCGCAGGAACTCGAGCGCCCGGTCGCGCTCGGTGGTCGCCGAGCCCAGCCGGTCGAGGCGCTCCTGCATGCGTTTGATCGTGGCCTGGACCTCGTCGAACGAAGGAGCGGGCGCCGCGCCGCCGGATGTCTGCGCCGCGGCCGTCCAGGCCCGCAGGAGAGTGAGCGCGATGATCAGAGCCGTGCGGTGGGCATGCATGAGGTCGGATTTCTGCCGTTCCCTTTGCCCGGACCATAGCGGCGTCGGCTGCTGGCACCAATCGGCTTGCGCTTATTGGCGATTGCCGCCGGATTTTCCCGGTCCTAGGCTCGACCGTCAGATGGCGGTCGCGCGGCGGCCGCATGACGACGGCTCTTTCGGGAGGGAAAGCGATGCGCAGACGGACACTTGGGGCAATCTTCGCCGCCACCGCCCTGTCGGTCGGGCTGCTCGGGGCACCTTCGCCCGCGCGCGCCGAGATGGTCTATCGCATCGCCACCATGGGCGAGCCCAAGAGCCTCGACCCGCACTTCATCTCCGGCGTGTGGGAGAACTACGTCGTCGGCGACGCGTTCATGGGCCTGCTCACGGACGCGGTCGACGCGAAGCCTATCCCCGGTGCCGCGGAGAGTTGGACCATCAGCGACGACGGCCTGACTTACACCTTCAAGATCCGCGACCACACCTGGTCGGACGGCGTGCCCGTCACCGCCGACGACTTCGTCTACTCGTTCCAGCGCATCCTGGACCCGAAGCTCGCCGCCGAATACGCATCGCTGCTCTACCCCATCAAGAACGCCGAAGCCTACAACACGGGCAAGCTGACCGACGCGAGCCAGCTTGGCGTGAAGGCGCTCGACCCGAAGACCTTGGAGATCACGCTGGAAGGCCCGACCAGCTATTTTCTCGAGCTCCTGACCCACTACACCGCTTGGCCTGTGCCGAAGCACGCGATCGAGAAGTACGGGGCGGATTGGGTCAAGCCCGGCAACTTCGTCGGCAACGGGCCGTTCACGGTCGTCGAATGGACGCCCAACGCGCAGATCGTGTCGGTAAAGAATCCCAAGTTCTATGACGCCGCCAACGTCAAGCTGGACAAGGTGATCTACTATCCGGACGAGGACCGCAACGCCGTCACCAAGCGGTTCCGCGCTGGCGAGATCGACCTCGCCGACGACTTCGCCTCCGAGCAGATCGATTTTCTCAGGCGCGAGCTGCCCAATGAGACCAAGATCGCGCCCTACCTCGGCACCTACTATTATGTCGTGAACATGAAACGCCCGCCATTCGACAAACCGGAGGTCCGGCGCGCGTTGTCGCTCGCGATCGAGCGTGACGCGATCACCGACAAGGTGCTCAAGACCGGCGAGTTGCCGGCCTACGGCGTGGTGCCACCGGGTACGGGCGACTGGGGCGACGGCTACATGCCGGATTGGGCGAGCATGTCCTACGCCGAGCGCTTGACGGAAGCCAAGTCGCTTTTGAAGGACGCAGGGTTCGGCCCCGACAACCCGCTCAAGCTCGAGCTCTCCTACAACACCAGCGAGAACCACAAACGAATCGCCGTGGCGGTCCAGGCGATGTGGAAGGCGCTCGGCGTCCAGGCGGAGCTGGTCAACCGCGAGGTCAAAGTCCACTACGACGTGCTGAAGGAGAATCAGTTCGACATCGCGCGCGCGGCATGGGTCGCGGACTACAACGACCCGCAGGATTTCCTCTACCTGCTCGAGACCCGTACGGGCGTGCAGAACTATGGTCGCTACAGCAACTCGGAATTCGACGACCTGATGCGGGCACAGGGCCAGGAGCGCGACCCGAAGGCCCGGCTGGATGAGATGAAGCAGGCCGAAAAGATCGCGATGACCGAGGATGCTTGGCTGCCGATCTATTACTACGTCTCGAAGAATCTGGTGTCCCAGAAGGTCGAGGGCTACGAGACCAACACCAAGCAGATCCACCGCTCGCGCTGGGTGTCCATCAAAGAGTAGGCGCGCCCGATGTCGCGCGTGGTGCTGCGTCGGCTGGCGATCGGCCTGCCGACGCTGCTCATCATCATCACGCTCAGCTTCTTCATGATGCGGCTCGCGCCCGGCGGGCCGTTCGACCAGGAGCGGCCGCTGCCGCCGGAGATCCGCCGCAACGTCGAGAAGGCCTACCACCTCGACGAATCCCTGGTGCAGCAATACCTGCGCTACCTCGGTGGCCTGCTGCGTGCGGACTTCGGGCCATCCTACCGGACCAAGGATTTCACCGTCGGCCAACTTCTCGCCGAGGGTGCGCCGGCCAGCATCAAGGTCGGCGGCCTAGCTGTCCTGCTGGCGACCTTCCTCGGCCTCCTCGCCGGGATCGTCGCGGCACTGCGCCACAATAGCTGGGCCGACTACTCGGTGATGGCGCTGGCGATGATCGGTATCGCCATCCCGAGCTTCGTGATGGCGCCGCTGCTGTCGCTGATCTTCGGCGTCTATCTGAAGTGGCTGCCGGCCGGCGGCTGGGGCGGCGGTGCACCGCTCTTTCTGGTCCTGCCGGTGGTGTCGCTGGCGCTGCCCCAGGTCGCCCGCGTCGCCCGGCTGTCGCGCGGGGCCATGATCGAGCAGCTGCACGCCAACTACGTGCGCACGGCCCGGGCCAAGGGGTTGCGGGAGCGGCTGGTGCTGCTGCGCCACGCGCTGCCGGGCGCCATGCTCCCGGTCGTGTCCTACCTCGGGCCCATGACCGCGGCGCTGGTGACCGGCTCGGTCGTGATCGAGACCATCTTCAGCATTCCGGGGATCGGCCGCTACTTCGTCCAGGCCGCGCTCAATCGCGACTACACGGTCGTGATGGGCGTGGTCATCGTCTACGCCTGCCTGATCATCCTGCTGAACTTGGCCGTCGACCTGATCTACGGCCTGCTCGATCCCAAGGTGAGGACCGGCTGACATGGCGATGCAGGCGCATGCCGACCTGCTGGCGCAGGTCGGGGAGGTCGAGGGCCGGTCCCTGTGGCAGGACGCGCGGCGGCGCCTGTTCCGCAACAAGGCCGCCGTGGTCTCGATGGTCCTCCTGGCCCTGATCTTCCTGGGCGCGGTCTTCGCGCCGTGGCTCAGCCCCCATCCGTTCGACGAGGTCTACTGGGACCGGATCGGCATGCCGCCGGACTACGCCAACGCGCACTGGTTCGGCACCGACAACAACGGCCGCGACCTGTTCGTGCGCGTTCTGTACGGGGCGCGCGTGTCGCTCGCGGTGGGCTTTGCCGCCACCCTGGTCAGCCTCGTGATCGGCGTGATCTACGGTGCGGTGTCCGGCTTCTTCGGCGGCAAGGTGGACGAGGCGATGATGCGCCTCGTCGACATCCTGTATTCACTGCCGTTCATGTTCTTCGTCATCATCCTCATGGTCGTGTTCGGGCGGAACATCATTCTTCTGTTCGTCGCGCTGGGTGCTGTCGAGTGGTTGACCATGGCGCGCATCGTCCGCGGCCAGACCCTCTCGGTAAAGCGCAAGGAGTTCGTGGAGGCGGCGCACGCCGCGGGCGTCTCGAGCTGGCGCATCGTCATGCGCCACATCATCCCGAACGTGCTCGGGCCGGTCGTGGTCTACGTCACGCTCACCGTGCCCGAGGTCATCATGACCGAGAGCTTCCTCTCCTTCCTGGGCCTCGGCGTCCAGGAGCCCTACACCTCCTGGGGCGTGCTGATCTCGGAAGGTGCGGGCCAGATGGAGAGTGCCCCCTGGATGCTGATCTACCCGGCGATCTTCCTCGGCGTCACCCTGTTCTGCTTCAACTTCATCGGCGACGGCCTGCGCGATGCGCTCGACCCGAAGGACCGCTGATTCATGACCGCCGTCCTGGAGGTCGACAGCCTGACCACCCGCTTCGCGACGCCGGATGGTGAGGTGCTGGCGGCGGACGCGGTGGGGTTCGCCATCGGCGAGGGTGAGAGCCTGGGCGTGGTCGGCGAGAGTGGGTCGGGCAAGACCCAGATCTTCCTGTCGATCATGGGCCTGCTCGCCAAGAACGGCCGCTCGACCGGCTCGGCCAGATATCGCGGCACCGAGATCCTGAACATGCCCGCGCGCCGGCTGAACAAGATCCGCGGCGACGAGATCGCGATGATCTTCCAGGACCCGATGACCTCGCTCAACCCCTATCTGTCGATCGCCCGGCAGATGACCGAGGTGCTGCGCGAGCACAAGGGCATCGGCGACGCCGAGGCGCGGCAGCGCGGGATCGCCATGCTCGAGCTGGTCGGCATTCCCGAGGCGGCGCGCCGCTTCGACATGTATCCGCACGAGTTCTCGGGCGGGATGCGCCAGCGCGTCATGATCGCCATGGCCCTCTTGTGCGAGCCCGACCTGCTGATCGCCGACGAGCCGACCACCGCGCTGGATGTCACCGTCCAGGCACAGATCCTCGAGCTGCTGTCGCGGCTCAAGCGCGAGCTGCGCATGGCGATCGCGCTGATCACCCACGACCTCGGTGTCGTCGCCGGCCTGTGCGAGCGGGTGATGGTGATGTATGCCGGCCGAACGGTCGAGGTGGCCCCGGCAGGCCCGCTGTTCCGTGATCCACAGCATCCCTACACTAAGGGTTTGCTTCACTCGATGCCGCGCCTGGACGAGGCGACGACGGACGCCCTGTCGACGATCCCCGGCCAGCCGCCCAATCTCCAGGCCCTGCCGCAGGGCTGCGTGTTCGCCGATCGCTGCGCCTATGTCTTCGAGCGCTGCCGCATCGAGCGCCCGTCGCTTCTGCCCATCGGACCGGAGCGGGCCAAGGCCTGCCATCTGGAGCGCCTGGCATGAGCGCTCCGATCCTCAGCGTCCGCGACCTGAAGGTGCATTTTCCGATTCCGGCCGGCGGCATGCTCCGGCGCCGCTTCGTCCCCCTCAAAGCCGTCGATGGCGTGTCGTTCGATCTGCGGCCGGGCGAAACCCTGGGCATCGTCGGCGAATCCGGCTGCGGCAAGTCCACCCTCGGCCGAGCGGTGCTGCAGCTGATTCCGTCGACCGGCGGGCAGGTCACCTGGCTCGGCGACAATCTCGCCGGGCGCGGCTCCGGCGAGATGCGCCGGTATCGGCGGGATCTGCAGATCATCTTCCAGGACCCGCTCGCCAGCCTCGATCCGCGCATGCCGGTCGGCCAGTCGATCGCCGAGCCCTTGGTCACGCACGAGCCGGGCCTCGCCCAGGCCGAGGTGAAGGCGCGCGTGCAGGAGATGATGCGGGCGGTCGGCCTCCTGCCACAGATGCTGAACCGCTACCCGCACGAGTTCTCGGGCGGCCAATGCCAGCGCATCGGCATCGCGCGCGCCATGATCCTGAAGCCGCGGCTGATCGTCTGCGACGAGCCGGTTTCCGCTTTGGACGTCTCGATCCAGGCGCAGATCGTCAACCTCCTGATGAAGCTGCAGCGCGAGTTCGGCCTGTCGCTGATCTTCATCAGCCACAACCTCGCGGTAGTCCGCCACATCTGCCACCGGATCATGGTGCTCTATCTCGGTCGGATGGCGGAGATCGCACGGCGCGACGCGATCTACCGGCAGCCGAGGCATCCCTACACCCAGGCGCTGATCTCGGCCGTCCCCATCCCCGATCCGGAGCTGGAGCGGTCGCGCCGGCGCATCGTCCTCACCGGCGATCTGCCGTCGCCCCTGCGGCCGCCCTCGGGCTGCGTGTTCAGGACGCGCTGCCCGCGCGCCACCGACATCTGTGCCGAGCTCGTGCCGATGGTGGAGAGCGCCGGCACCGAGCATGAGGTGGCCTGCCATCACTGGCGCGACGGCTGAGCTGGCGCGAGGCCGCGGATGACGATCTCGACCATGTTTCTGGCTCCGGCCGACGGCACCCGTGTTCTCCTGCCGGCGATCGGGATCGAGCAGCGAATCCTGGTGGGCGCTTCCGTCTCGGAAGGCCAGCTTGCCATGCTGGAGGAGACGACCCAGCCGGGAAAGGGTCCGCCACGGCACGTTCACCATCGGCAGACCGAAATCTTCCGCTTTCTGGAAGGCGAGTACGAGCTGGTGGTGGGCGAGCGGCGCTACGTCGCCACAGCCGGTGCGGCGGCCGTGGTGCCGCCGGGCATCGTGCACGCCTTCCGCAACATCGGCCCGACCCCTGCCCGGCTGCTTTTCATACTGACTCCGGCGCTGGGTGGCGAGGCGTTCTTCATCGAGCTTGCCGCCGCCATGACGCGGGGGAAGTCCGACGAGGCGCTCTTGCGGGAACTCGCCCAGCGGCATGGCACCGAGATCGTCGGGCCGCCACTGGGCGGGTGATTGGTAGGCGTCAGGCGGGGGCCTGGGCCCACGCTTCCAGCTTGGCGATCATCGCATCCAGCGCCGGCTTGACCGACTCCGCGCCGGATATCGCGGTGACCTTGGCCGAAAGCTCCTTCAGCGCCGGCAGCGCCGCGGACACGAGGCTGGCCAGGGTCTTCTTGCCCTCGGCCGGCAGCTGGTCCACCTGCGCCGTCATGCCGTCGACCTTGCCCTTCAGCTCGTCGAGGCTCGGCAGCGCGGCGTCGGCCGTAGCCTTGTCGGTGATGCCGCCCAGGGTGGTGCTGACCTTGTCCAGCATCCCCTTGAGCTCGGCGCCGACATCGACGCCGCCGACCACCAGGCTGGCCGCCTGGCTCGCCGCATCGCCCGCCGCCTTGGCGGCATCACCGGCGGCCTGCTGCGCCGCACCGGCAGCCTGCTTGGCGGCGTCCGCAGCCTGCGTTGCCGCCTGGGTCGCGGTCTCGGCGGCCTTTTCCACCGCCTGTTGAGTGGTCTGCTCCTGGAACATGCGGTAGCCGAAGAACGCCACCACCGCGAGGACGACCAAAGCGATCAGCACCCGCATGACGAATTTCCTTTCTTACGTGGTCCGAGCGTGGCCTTGGTGGCATCGCACCGTCGCGCCGGCAAGCCCTATCGCCGGGCGATCATGGACATGCCGACAAGCGCGGCGCGTTAGACACGTCGCGACGGCACGGCCGATCCCGGAAGGACCTGACCATGCGCTTTCGACTGGACGACACCGCCCTGGAAACCGAGAACGACGATTGGTGGATCGCCCCGACGGCCGTGGTCATCGGCCGGGTGCGGCTGGAAGCCGACGCCTCGGTCTGGTGGGGTGCCGTGCTGCGCGGCGACAACGAGCCGATCGTCGTCGGGCGCGGCAGCAACGTGCAGGACGGCACCGTCTGCCACACCGATCCCGGCACGCCGCTGATCATCGGCTCCTACGTCACCGTCGGCCACATGGCGATGCTGCATGGCTGCGAGATCGGCGACGGTTGCCTGATCGGCATCGGTGCCGTGGTGCTCAACGGCGCCAAGGTGGGCAGGAACTGCCTGGTAGCCGCGAAGGCGTTGATCGGCGAGAACAAGGTGATCCCGGACAATTCGGTGGTGATGGGCGTGCCGGGCAAGGTCGTCGGCGAGGTGCGCCCCGAGCAGGCCGAACGGATGCGGCGCGGCTCGCTGCGCTACGTGGCGAACTGGCGGCGCTATCGCGACGGCCTGGTCGCCGAGGGCTGATCGCGTCTCAGACCACCCGCACCGACAGCTGCCCGAGGCTTTCGACCTCGATCCGGAACTCGGCCGGCCCGTCCACCCACGCGACCGGGGTGATCGAGCCCAGGCTGACGAAGGTTCCGAGCGGCAGGCCCAGCCCGAGCCGGGAGCGACGCGTCGCGATCCAGGCCAGCGCGTCGAGCGGATGGCCCAGGAGCACGTCGCTGAGGCCGGTGGCGAGCAGGTCGCCGTCCCGGTAAGTCCTGGCGCTCAGGGCCGCGAGGTCGAGATGGCGCCAGTCGGCGACGGCCTCGCCCAGCAGGCTGCCGGCGTCGAAGGCGTTGTCGGCCACCTGCGTCGGGCCGCCGATGGTCGCGAAGCCGTCGTACCGGTCGTCGACCAGCTCGATCGCCGCATGGACGGTCGCTACGGCCTCGGCGGCGTCCGCGCGCCCGTAGGGCTCGCTCCGCGGCGGCAGGGCCTTGCCCAACCTCACCGCGATCTCGGTCTCGATGCCGAGCCGCACGAAGTCGCCGCGCCGCACCGAAGCGCCGTCGGCGTGGCATTGGCCCGCGAACACCTCGCCGGCCAGCGGCTCCGGCACATTGATGTAGCGGCGCATCGCCTCGGTGGTGCCGCCGATCTTGTGGCCGGCGACCGGGCCGAGCTGTCGGGCCAGCTCCCGGTTCGCCCGCTGCTGGACGGCATAGCCATCCTCCAACTTGTCCACGCCTGGGAGCCGGCCGAGCCGCCGCCGGGCCAGTCGCGCGCTGACCACCGCGTCGGCGGCCGCCGCCAGTGCGGTTTCGTCCATTGGCCCCCTCCCTGCCGTCGCGTTGACAGGCGCTGCACGCGGCTTCTAGCCTGCCCCGTATGTTCGCGCCGATCCTGGAGCGGCTCGCCGACAAGCGCCAGGACGTTGTGGCGCTGACGCGCGAGTTCGTCCGCGTGCCGACGGTCAATCCCCCGGGCGATGCCTATGGCACCTGCGCCGAGATCGTCGGCGAGCGCCTGCGCCGACGCGGCTTCGCGGTCGAGTATCTGCGTGCCGAGGGGACCCCGGGCGACTCCGCGCGCCACCCGCGCATCAACGTCGTTGCGCGCCGCCAGGGCAGCCGACCGGGTCCGTGCGTCCATTTCAACGGCCACATCGACGTCGTGCCGGCGGGCCACGGCTGGAGCGTCGACCCCTGGGGTGGGGAGGAGCGGGACGGCAAGCTGTTCGGCCGCGGCACCTGCGACATGAAGGGCGGGCTCGCCGCCGCCATCGTCGCCGTCGAGACACTGCTCGAGAGCGGGATCGACCTGCCGGGTGTCATCGAGGTCTCGGGCACGGTCGACGAGGAATCGGGCGGCTATGGCGGCGTCGCCTGGCTGGCGGAGCAGGGGTTCTTCTCGCCGCCGCGCGTCGATCACGTGATCATCCCCGAGCCGCTCGACGTCGACCGCGTGTGCATCGGCCATCGCGGGGTCTGGTGGGCGGAGATCGAGACCTTCGGCCGGATCGCGCACGGCTCGATGCCGTTCCTCGGCGATTGCGCCGTTCGTCACATGGCCGCGGTCGTCGATCGCCTCGAGCGTGATCTGTGGCCGAGGCTGGCGGGGCGGCATACGGCCATGCCCGTCGTGCCCGACGGCGCGCGCGCCTCGACATTGAACGTGAACTCGATCCACGGCGGTCAGGACGAAGGGCATGCCGGCCTGCCCAGCCCGTGCGTGCCGGACAGCTGCCGCATGGTCATCGATCGGCGCTTCCTGATCGAGGAGCGCCTCGACGACGTGAAGGGCGAGGTCCACGGGTTGCTCGAACAGCTCGCCGCCAATCGCCCGGGCTTCCGCTACCGGGTTCGTGACGTGATGGAGGTGCATCCGGTCCTGACGCGGCCTGACATGCCAGTACCGCGGGCGGTCGCCACGGGGATCAGGCGGGTGCTGGGTCGCGAGGCGCAGTTCATCTGCTCGCCGGGCACCTACGATCAGAAGCACGTCGCCCGCATCGGCCATCTCCACGACTGCGTCGCCTACGGCCCGGGCATCCTCGATCTGGCGCACCAGCCCGACGAGTTCGTGGTGATCGACGATCTGGTCGCGTCTGCGCAGGTGATGGCGCTTGCCACCCTGGAGCTGCTCGGGGTGCGCCCCTGATCCGCCCCGGCCCGCGCAACGGCCTCGGCGACGTCGCCGGGCTCAGCATCGGCAGTGCCGACGACACGGCGGCGCGAACGGGAGTCACCGTCGTCCTGGCCGATCCACCTGCGCTGGCCGCGGTCGACGTGCGTGGCGGGGCGCCCGGCACGGTCAATACCGACGCGCTACGCCCCGGCGGCCTGATCACCCGTGTGAACGGCGTCGTTCTGTCGGGCGGCTCGGTGTTCGGCCTGGAAGCGGTGGCCGGTCTGATCGACTGGCTGGCGGCGCGCGGGCGTGGCTTTGCCGATTGGGGCCCCTGCCTGCCGATCGTTACGGGAGCGATCCTGTTCGACTTGCTGAACGGCGGTAAGAAGGAATGGGGCGGTCAGCCACCCTACCGGTCGCTCGCCGCCCGTGCCGCGGACGGCGCCTCGTCCGACACGCGCATGGGCAATGTCGGCGCCGGCTTCGGCGCGGTCGCGGGCGGCTGGAAGGGCGGGCTGGGCACCGCCTCGGCCTTCGATCCGGCGACGGGCGTCACGGTCGGTGCGCTGGTCGCGGTAAACTCGGTGGGCTCGGTCACCATGCCGGGCAGCCGGACCATGTGGGCGTGGCATCTGGAGCAGGACGGCGAGCTCGGCGGCCAGGCCGCCCCGCGGGAGGCGACCGGCCACGCCTTCGAGACCAAGCGCGGCATCGGCATGAACACGACGATCGGCATCGTCGCCACCGACGCCGCCCTGGATCACGGGGGAGTCCAGCGCCTCGCGGCAATGGCGCAGGGCGGCTACGCCTACGCGATCCGCCCGATCTACACGCCCTATGACGGCGACACGCTGTTCGCATTGGCCACCGGCGCGGTCCGCCTGCCGGACAAGCCCGATGGGCTGGTCCGGCTGGGTGCCATCGCTGCCGACGTAGTGGCGCGCGCCGTGATGCGCGGCGTCTACGAGGCGCGGAGGCTCGGTGAGATCGAGGCCTACCGCAGCGCCTGAGCTGCGGCCTTGCCCTGCCGATCGCCACCGCGGACCAGCGTTTTGAGAAGGCGGGAGAGGTCCTCCATGTAGGTATAGAGGACCGGCGTGATGAACAGGGTCAGGATCTGGGAGACCAGAAGGCCGCCGACCACGGCGATGCCCAAGGGTTGACGCAGCTCGGCGCTCGCACCGTGACCGATGGCGATCGGCAGGACGCCCATGATCGCCGCGAGGGTGGTCATCATGATCGGCCGGAAGCGGAGCAGGCAGGCCTCGCGGATGGCGGCCAGGGGCTTCGCACCGGCGCGCTGCCGGACCAGGGCCACGTCGATCATCATGATCGCGTTCTTCTTGACGATGCCGATCAGCATCAGCAGGCCGATCATCGCGATCACGCTGAGGTCGAGGCCGAACAGATCGAGCGCCGCCAAAGCACCCACCGCCGCCGCGGGCAGGCCGGTCAGGATGGTCAGCGGGTGGATGAAGCTCTCGTAGAGCACGCCCAGCACGATGTAGATCGTCACCACCGCGGCCAGCAGGAGCAGGCCCTGGTTGCCCAGCGCGTCCTGGAACACCCGGGCGGTGCCGGAGAAGGTGGTGCTGATGGTCGAAGGCACTCCCAGCTCGGCCTTGATCGCCTCGAGCCTCTGCACCGCATCGCCGAGCGAGACGCGCTCCGGCAGGTTGAACGACACCGTCACCGCGGGCAGCTGGCCCAGCTGGTTGATGGTGAGCGGGCCGGCGGTCCGCTGCACCGTGGCGAAGGCCGAGAGCGGCACGAGCTTGCCGGCCGCGGCCCTCACCCTGATCTGGTCCAACCGCTCGGCGGTCCAGGGCAGGCGCGGGTCGAACTCGACGATCACCGGATAGTTGTCGCCGGTAGCGTAGATGGTCGAGATCTGCCGCGAGCCGAAGCCGCTGTAGAGCGTCGAGCGCAGCTGCTCGGCGGTGATGCCGAGGGCGCGGACCTTGTCGCGGTCGATGTCGATCCGCGCCTGCAGCGCCGTGTTCTCGAGATCATCCGTAACGTCGATGAAACTCTTGTCCTGCTGCATCCGGTCGGTGAGCCGCATCGCCCAGTCGTCGAGCTCGGCCCGATCGAGGCCCTGGACGACGAACTGGTACTGGCTCTTGCTCTGCCGGCCGCCGAAGCTGAGATTCTGCACCGGCACGACAAAGGAGTTCAGGCCCGGAATGCGCGACAGCTCGCGGCGCAGGTCGGCGATCACGGCCGGCAGGTCCGGCCGCTGGCCGAGCGGCTTGAGCTCGACGAAGAAGCGGCCGTTGTTGAGGGTCGAGGTCGGGCCGCCGCCGCCCACGATCGAGGCGACGTGCGCGACATGGGGCGAGTGCTCGATGACCGCCTCGGCCTTGGCCTGCAGGTCGACCATGGCCTGGAACGAGATGTCCTGCCGCGCCTGGGTCTGGATCGAGAGCTGACCGATGTCCTCCTGCGGGAAGAAGCCCTTGGGGATCGCCTGGAACATCCAGACCGTCGCGGCGACGGTGGCGAGAAACGCCACGAACATCACCGGCCGCGCCCGCAGGCACAGGTCGAGCAGTCGCGCATAGCCGGCGGTGACGCGATCGAAGGCGCGCTCGAACAGGTTGCGGCGCCGCTCGCCGCCGCGGTCGTGAGGGAGCCGAGCGCTGAGCATCGGGGCCAGCGTCAGGGAGACGAAGGCCGAAGCCGCGATCGCGATCGTGACCGTGACCGCGAATTCGTGGAATACCCGGCCGACCACCCCGCCCATGAGCAGCACCGGGATGAACACGGCGACTAGCGAGAGGGTGATCGACAGGATGGTGAAGCCGATCTCGCCGCTCCCTTTGAGCGCGGCCTCGAAGGGGCTCATCCCCTCCTCGACGTGGCGGACGATGTTCTCGAGCATGACGATGGCGTCGTCGACCACGAGGCCGACCGAGAGCGTCAGCGCCAGGAGCGAGATGTTGTCGATCGAGTAGCCAAGCAGATACATGGCGCCGAAGGTCGAGACGACCGAGATCGGTACCGCCACCCCCGGGATCGCCGTCGCCCCGAGCCGGCCCAAGAACAGATAGATCACCATGATCACGAGCCCCATCGTGATCAGCAGCGTGATCTGCACGTCGTGCACTGCGGCGCGGATCGAGGTGGAGCGGTCGTTGAGCACGTGAATGCCGCCCGTGGCGCCGAGCTGCGCCGCGAACTGCGGCAGCATGGCCTTCACGCGGTCGACCACCGCCACGGTGTTGGCGCCGGGCTGGCGCTGTACGGCCAGGACGAGCGAGCGCTGCCCGTCGAACCGGCTCGCCTGCTGGGTGTTCTCGACCGAATCGATGACGCGGGCGAGGTCGCCCAGGCGAACCGGATGGCCGTTGCGGGTGGCGACGATCAGGTCGCGGAAGCCCGCGGCGTCGGCGAGCTGCGTGCGCGCCTCGATCGTCAGGTTCTGGGTCTCGCCCTGGACCGTGCCGACCGGCGTGTTGACGTTGGCCGCCGCCACCGCGTCCTGGACCTCGTCGACGCCGATGCCGCGCGCGGCGAGCGCGTCCGGATCGAGCTGGATGCGCACGGCATAGCGCTGGCTGCCGAAGATCTGGACCTGGCCGACGCCCTCGATGGTCGACAGGGCCGGGGAGATCACCTGCTGGGCGAAGGCGTCCAGGGTCGGCAGCGGCGTGGTCGTGCTGGTCAGCGCGAGCAGCAGGATGGGGGCGTCGGCGGGGTTGAGCTTGCGGTAGCTGGGCGGCGTGGTCATCTCGACCGGCAGCTGCCGCTGGGTCCGCGCGATCGCTGCCTGCACGTCGGCCGCCGCCTGGTCGATGTCGCGGTCGAGATCGAACTCGATCACGATCGAGGTCGAGCCCTGCGAATTGGTCGTGCTGATCTGCTGGATCGCCGGAATGATCGAGAACTGCTTGATCAGCGGCGTCGCCACCGCGTTCGCCATCGTCTCCGGCGATGCGCCCGGGAGCTGCGCGGTGACGGAGACGGTCGGAAAGTCGACCTGCGGCAGTGCTGCCACCGGCAGCTGGCGGTAGGCGAACAGGCCGGCGAGGGTGATCGCCACCGACAGGAGAATCGTGGCCACCGGCCGGCGGATGAACAGCGCGGAGAGATTCACGAGCTGGCTCCGGCCGCCTTCGCTGCGCGCTCCGCGACCAGCATCCCGTCCTGCAGGCGCTGCTGCCCCTCGATTACCACCTTGTCACCGACCGCCACGCCGTCGCGCACCACCACCCGGTCGCCTGTCGTGTCGCCCAGGGCGACCTGGCGCAGCGCAGCCTTGTTGTCCGGACCGACCAGGTAGACGAACGGCCCGTCCTGCCCCGGCTGCACGGCGACGAGCGGGATCGTGACCGCACCCTTGGCCTGCCCCAGCTCGACCTCGACGTCGACATACTGGCCGGGCCACAGCGCGCCGTCCTCGTTCGGCAGCAGCGCCTTGACGGTCACCGTGCCGGAGCTGGCGTCGACGCTGCTGTCGATGAAGCTCAGCGCGCCGGCGGCCACCGCACCGCCGCCGCTGTGCGCGCTGACGCGGACCGGAACATCGCCGCCACCGGCGGCGGCGTCGCGCAGAACCGGCAGGTCGCGCTCCGGCAGGGTGAAGCTGACGCGCAGCGGCTTCATCTGGGTGATGGTCACCAGCCCGTCGCCGCCGTCGGACGAGCGCACGAAATTGCCCTCGGTGACGCGGATCGCGCCCAGCCGGCCTTCGATCGGCGCCTTGACCTGGGTGTAGTCGAGCCGGATGCGGTCCATGTCGATCGCCGCCTGATCGGCCTGCACGTTGGCGGCCGCGATCTTGGCGTCGGCGTCCGCCTGGTCGACCTGCTGCTGCGCCGCGACCTTGCGGGCCAGGAGATCGCGCGCCCGCGACGCATCGGCCTGCGCCCGTGCAAGTGTCGCCTGGTCGCGGGCGAGCAGCGCCTCGTCCTTGGCGAGCGCCGCCCTGACCTCCCGGTCGTCGATCCGGAACAGCAGCTCGCCCTGCGCTACGTCCTGACCCTCGCGGACTAGCTGCGCCACGACCTCGCCGTCGACGCGCGCCCGGACGGTCACGCTCGACACCGGCTCGACCCAGCCGACGGAGGTGCGCACCGTTGGCACGTCCTGCGCTGTCGCGGTGGCCGTCAGGACAGCGGCCCCGGCTGCGCGTGCCCCGGCCTCTGCGGGCTTGGATGGTCCGTTCTCCGGTGCTCCGGGCTGCAAGCGGGCGAATGCCGCATACCCGGCTACTCCACACAGCAGCAGGGCTACGATCAGCAAACGAAGCGGGCGAGTCATGGGTCAGCTCTGCTGCTTGGGCGAACGGTGGCCGGCGAGACCCGTGAGCAGCAGGTCGGCGACCGACCCAGCCGCTTCCGTCTCTCCGGCATCGGAAGTCATCCGCACGGCGCCGAGGACGATCCGCGCCGCGAGTTCGGGGTCGACCGGGGCGATGCTGCCTTCGACGATGCCGTCGGCGATGACGCGGGCGATCACCTGGCGCAGACCGCGCAGCTCGCGCCTGATCGTCGCGCGCCCGCGCCCGCCGGGATGCGAGCCGTTGCCCTCCGCCTCGCGGACCAGCGCCTTGAGTCGGCCGATTCGGACGCGCATCTCGGCAACGAGCAGGCGAAAGCGCGCTACCGCAGGGCCATCGCCGTCGGCGATGCGTCGTGCCTCGCGCTCGAGCGCGCCAAGGGACTGGGCGACCGCCTCGGCGAACAGGGCTTCCTTGGTGCCGAAGTGGCGATAGAGCGTCGGCTTCGCCACTCGGGCGGCCCGGGCGATGTCGTCCATCTGCACGACGGCGTAGGCCTCGCGCGCGAACAGGTCGCCCGCCGCGGCGAGGATGCGTTGCCGCCGCTCATTAGTGGCTGGGTGAATGGTTGCCATCGCGAACTGAACTCGTGAGTTTCACTCCCGACAGTTCGGTGGTCACCGCAGCGGCCGCAAGGGCCTCACGCGAGCGCGTGCGCGGGGTGCGACAATCGTCGCGGCAGGGGGTGCGTTGCGGCCCGGTTCAGGACGAGAGACGGCGGCGCAGAAAATCCGCGACCTCCGCAATTTGACCGTCCGCCGCGGGCAGCAGTCGACTCATCATGAAGCAGGCGTGACAGACTCCGCGCCACAGGCGGTAGTCGAAGTCGACGCCGGCCAGCGCCAGCCTGGCAGCCAGCCGCTCGCTGTCGTCGCGCAGCGGGTCGAGCTCGGCGGCGGAGAGATAGAGCGGCGGCAGCCCGGCGAGATCGGCGAGGAGCGGTGCCACCAGCGGATCGGTGCGCCGCTGGCGATCCGGGACATACTGATCCCAGAACCAGTGCATGGTCGGCGTGGAGAGGACGTACTCGCCGCCGCCGAAGCGCTTGTGCGAGGGCGAATCCAGGTCGGCCGAGAACGCGCCGTAGATCAGGGCGGCCGTCCGGGGCAGGGGCTCGCCGGCATCGCGCAGGGCGAGCAGCGTCGCCAGGGCCAGATTGCCGCCGGCTGAATCGCCCGCCAGCGCCAGCCGGTCCGGGTCGATACCGAGCTCGCGGCCGTGGGCGAGCAGCCAGCGCGTCGCGGCGACGCAGTCGTCCAGCGGTGCCGGGAACGGGTGCTCGGGCGCCATGCGGTAGTCGAGGCTCGCCACCCGCACGCCGGTTGCGTTGGCGAGGCGGCGGCACACGCCGTCATGGGTATCGAGTGAGCAGATCACCCAGCCACCGCCGTGGAGGTAGAGGATGCCAGCGGAGACCGTCGCCACGCCATCCGGCTCGTAGAGCCGCACCGCCATGTCGCCGGCGGGGCCGGGAACGGCGAGCTCGCGCACGCTCGCCACCGCCGGATTGCCCTCGTTCCAGAAGACGTTCCGCTCCTCCGCCGCCGCGCGCGCCTCCGCACCGCTCATGCTCTCGTAGGCCGGCAGATCGAGGCTCGCGATGAGGCTCAGGATCTCGGCCATCTGCGGATCGAGCTTGGGCAGCATGCGGGCGGTACTCGCGCGTAGGGTGAGCGAACCGGCGAGCGGCTCAGGTGGCCGCGCGCAGGATCTCGTAGGTGCAGGCGAAGGCGGCGGCGGCGATCCGATAGGTGTCGGCGGCGTTGTTCGGGTCCTGCACGATCGCATCGCCGGGCCGCGCCACCATGGGCTCGCCCCAGGGTGCGGTGAAGCTGAACGGGCCTTCGTCCGGCCCCAGGGTCAGATAGAGCATCTCGACGCCCTTGGGCCGATAGGGCGCCCAGCCTTGCCCGTCCGCGGCGCCGGTCGGACCCTCGTAGCGCTGCGCGAACTTGGCGGCGCCGACCAGGATCTCCTCGTTGCCGGTCTCGGGGCAGCGGTTGCGCACCACCATGTCGCCCGCCGCGGCGGGCGGGCTCTGCGTCTCCTTGCCCTCGCCCGCGATGACGGTCACCACGACCTCGCCGGGCCGGGCCGGCCTGACGTCGACCGTCTTGGTCTTGCGTGCCGCGCCGACCCGACCCTCCGCCTGCGCCCGGGCGAACAGCGCCTGCACGTCGACCTCGGCGGCATGGGCGGCAGTAAACGTGGCGACGGCCAGACAGGCGCCGACCATTGTTCGAAGTGTCGTCAACGCAAGGGCTCCAGCACGCTGACATAGCTCGCCACGCAGGCGCCGCCCATGTTGTAGACGCCGCCGAGCTTGGCTCCCTCGACCTGCATCTCGCCGGCGTCGCCACGGACCTGCATCGCCGTCAGAACGTGCATCGACACGCCGGTGGCGCCGATCGGGTGGCCCTTGGCCTTGAGGCCGCCCGAGGGGTTGACCGGCAGCTTGCCGCCCTTCTCGGTCCAGCCCTCGAGGATGGCGCGGCTGCCCTGGCCCTTTGGCGCCAGACCCATCGCCTCGTACTCGAGCAGCTCGGCTATGGTGAAGCAGTCGTGGGTCTCGACCAGGTCGAGATCGTCGAGGGTCAGGCGGGCGCGGCCCAGCGCCTTGCCCCAGGCGGCGGTGCAGCCCTCGAACGCGACGATGTCGCGCCGGCTCATCGGCAGGAAGTCGTTGACCTGGGCCCAGGAGCGGAACGCCACGGCCTTGCGCATCCGCAGTGCCGTCTCGACGTCGGCGAGCACCAGGGCCGCCGCCCCATCCGAGACCAGCGAGCAGTCCGTGCGCTTCAGCGGCCCCGCGACGATCGGGTTCTTGTCCGACACCTGCCGGCAGAACTCGAACCCAAGATCCTTGCGCATCTGTGCCCAGGGATTGGCGCAGCCGTTCTTGTGGTTCTTGGCGGCGATGGCGGCCAGCGCGTCGGACTGGTCGCCGTGGCGCTGGAAGTAGCTGGCGGCGATCTGGCCGAACACGCCGGCGAAGCCGCCCTCGATGCCCTTCTCCTCGGCGACGTAGGAGCAGCGCAGCAGCGTGTCCCCGATCGCCGGTCCGGCGAGCTCGGTCATCTTCTCGACGCCCACGACCAGCACGATCCGAGCCGCCCGCGCCTCAATGGCGCGCAGGCCCTGGTGCACGGCGGCGGACCCGGTGGCGCACGCGTTCTCGACCCGGGTCGCGGGCTTGAAGCGCAGGCCCGGGTCCGCCTGGAGGACGAGCGAGCTGGTGAAGTCCTGGGCCACGAAGCCGCCGTTGAAGTGGCCGAGCCAGATCTCGTCGATCTCCGCGGCCTCGAGCCCGGCATCGGCGATGGCGCCGGACGCGGCCTCGACGATCAGGCTCTCGGCGCTGCGGCCCTCGTGCTTGCCGAACGGCAGATGGCTCCAGCCGACGATGCAGGCGGTCATGGGGAGCGCTCCCGCAAAGGTGACTCCCAAGGTAGGCCAACTGCGCCTCCGAGCAAGCATGACGGGTACGCTAGCCGGCCGAGCGGGCCTATGCTGCGGCCATGCTGATTCCCTTGATCGTCGCCTGCGCGCTGTTCATGGAGAACCTGGATTCGACGGTTCTCGCCACCTCGCTGCCGGCCATCGCCCACGATTTCGGCGAGAGCCCGGTCCGGCTCAGCTTCGCCATCACCAGCTACCTGTTCAGCCTCGCCGTGTTCATCCCGATCAGCGGCTGGGTCGCGGACCGCTTCGGCGCCAGGAACGTGTTCCGGGGTGCCATCGTCGTGTTCCTGACCGGCTCGATCCTGTGCGGCCTCAGCAGCTCGCTGTGGCAGATGGTGGCGGCGCGCATGCTGCAGGGGCTGGGCGGTGCCATGATGGTGCCGGTCGGCCGGCTCGTTCTCCTGCGCTCGGTGGCTAAGGCGGATCTGGTGAGCGCCATGGCCTGGCTGACGGTGCCCGCCCTGATCGGCCCGGTGATCGGGCCGCTGCTCGGCGGGTTCATCACAACCTACTTCCACTGGCGCTGGATCTTCTGGATCAACGTGCCGATCGCGATCCTGGGCCTGACCCTGGTCACCCTGTTCATCCCGGCCGTTCGCGAGCCGCGCCCGCCGCGTTTCGACACGGGAGGCTTCATGCTCACCGCTGCGGGCCTGGTCGGGCTGATGTTCGGCTTCGAGACCGTGGGCCGTGACATCATCCCGGGCTGGGCCAGCGCGCTGCTGCTCGTCCTGGGGCTCGCCTGCATGGCGCTGTTCGTGCGCCACGCGACCCGGATCGCCCATCCCGTGCTCGACCTGCGCCTGCTCGAGGTGCGCACCTTCCGCGCCTCGGTCACTGGCGGCTTCCTGTTCCGGATGGGCATCGGCGCTCTGCCGTTCCTGCTGCCGCTGCTGCTGCAGGCGGGCTTCGGGCTCAACGCCTTCCAATCGGGCCAGCTCACCTTCGCTGCCGCCCTGGGTGCGCTCAGCATGAAGCTCGTGGCCAAGCCGATCCTGCGCCGCTTCGGCTTCCGGCGGGTGCTGCTCGCCAACGCGGCGCTGAGTGCGGTGTCCCTGGCCGCCATCGCCCTGTTACGCCCGGAGACGCCGCATGCCGTCGTCCTGGCGGTCCTGCTGATCGGCGGCTTCTTTCGCTCGCTGCAGTTCACCAGCATCAACACGCTGGGCTATGCCGACATCGATGCGCAGCGCATGAGCCGCGCCACCAGCTTCGCCAGCATGGCGCAGCAGCTCTCGCTGAGCGCCGGCGTGGCGACGGGCGCGATCCTGCTCCACCTGACCATGGCCGCGCGCGGCGGCGGTGCCCTGCAGGCGACGGACTTCGTGCCGGCCTTCCTGGCGGTCGGCGTCTGCGCCGCCCTGTCCATCCTGGTCTACCTTCGCCTGCCGCCCGATGCCGGCGCCGAGGTCAGTGGGCACGGCGCCCAGCCCGCGCCTCAGGCGCGGTAGTCCGGCTCCTCCTTGTCCAGGATGCGGCGGTAGGCGCCGAACAGGCGCTGCGTCAGGCCCTCATATTCCTGCATGTGCTGCTGCGCGGTCTGGCGCTGCACCTCCTCCGGAATGGCGCGCAGCTCGTGGCCGCCCGAGACCGCGAGGATCTGCGCCTGGGCGGCGCGCTCGAGATAGTAGAGGTCGGCGAAGGCCTCGGTCACGTTGCGGCCGGTGACGATGATGCCGTGGCTGGCCAGCATGAGGGCACTGGCATTGCCGAGGCTGGCGGCGATGCGGTCGCCCTCCGAGCCGTCGAGCGCCAGGCCGCCATACTCGTCGTCGTAGGCGAGGCGGCCATAGAACATGAGCGCGTTCTGCTCGCACATGGCGAGCCTGCCGTCCCGGCGCAGCGTCAGGGCGGTGGCGTAGGGCATGTGGGTGTGCATGACGCAGGTGGCCTGCGGCGCCTTCAGGTGGACCCGGCTGTGGATGAAGAAGGCCGTGGGCTCGACCGTGTTCTCGCCCTCCAGCACGTTGCCTGCCGCGTCGCACAGCACCAGCGAGGAGGCGGTGATCTCCGACCAGTGCCAGCCATAGGGGTTGATCAGGAACCGGTCGCCGCGCGCGACCCCGTCCTCGCCCGCCACCGCCAGCGAGAAGTGGTTGCACACGCCCTCGTGCAGGCCCAGCCGTGCCGCCCAGCGCAGCGCGCAGGCGAGGTCGATCCGTTGCTGCTGCAGGCTGTCGCTCATCTTGCCCTCCGATCGGCGCCGATGGCGCGACTTGCCAGCCAAGCGGCCGGTGGGCAAGGTCGGCCGGCACTATCGGCGGGCGATCCCGGTACGCGAGGCCAGTGCTGCCACAGTTCGCAGACTGAGCAGGTGTAGCGGGTTCGAATGAGCTATCGATTCATATTGGCTCTTGGATTCGTACTCGTCGCGCCGCGAATTCGATCGTGCAATTCCGCGATTTGTGGGCCGAGATCGCTAAGGTTGCGGACGCCCGCCGGTGGAGTGAGAATCGTTGACATGTCGATTTTTCCGACCTACCAGTAGGGAGCAAAAGTCGATATGGAGCTTGGCGGCATGCCTTGGATCGAGACCAGCGTGCTCAAGGAGACCTGGGATGTGGATCGACGTCTCAGGGAACTTGCCCTGAGCCGCGGAAGCCTCCTCGTGGTCCGGGACGTGGCGCTGAACGAGGCGGCGAACGCCACGCCGAACCACTGCGCAAATGCGGCCGGCACATTCAGCTACCAGCACGGTACTTGGGCGTTGCGCGACCAGTTCGCGGGGCTCCGCTGGACGGTAGACCGCGCGGACGGTGTCGAGGCGATATTCAACAAGGATCTCAACATCCGCATCGCGTTCCAGAACGTGGATCGTGCGTGCGATGACGAGATCGCGCCGGCGCCGCGCTCGGAGAAGGGAGCCGGAGCCGAGCGCCTTTGCCAAGGGAACGGCTTGTTTGGTCAGCTCCCACGCTTTGCTCCCGTCCCCTTCGACAAGTGCGCGACGTTCTATTTGATGACTGCCTCCGACGGGGCTTGCGAGTTGTCGCGCCCGGTCATCACGAATGGCGCCTTTACCGCCTACGTGGAGCGGATCTACTTGTCGGATGGCAGCGACTTCACCGATAGGAAGCCTCTTCCTCTCGACTCCGACGACGCGGCAACTGACTTCGATCCGCAGGTCACCCGCAAGGCGTGAGAATCGGAAATGTTTTGTTCAGGGAGGCTTAGCCTCGCCCGCAAGAGGCGACGGCTGACGGCGAAGGCGCTCGCTGAGCGTACGGGACTCGCCGTCGATACCATTTCTCGGTTGGAGAACGGGCTTAATAAGCCGGACGATTTAACCATCGCTAGACTTGCGGAAGCGTTGCGTTTCCCGGTCGGGTTTTTCTGCGGCCCAGACCTACACGAGATTGATGTCGGGGCAGTTAGCTTCCGAAGCTTTTCCAAGATGAGCGCGCGCGAGCGCAACGCGGCGATAGCTGCGGGGTCGCTCGGATTGCAACTCAATGCGTGGATTGAGGACAGGTTTGGGCTACCGCCTGCAAACCTGATCGACCTCAGCTACGAGACCGATCCGGAAGTCGCCGCGCATCTGGTAAGGCGTTACTGGGGGCTTGGCGAAAAGCCGATCGGCATGATGCTCGGCTTACTGGAGACGCATGGAGTGCGTGTGTTCTCGCTCAGCGAGAGCACGGCGTCCGTGAACGCTTTCTCCTTTTGGCAGGACAGCAAGCCGTTTGTTTTTCTGAACAATTTCAAGACCGCCGAAAGCAGCCTGTTCGACATCGCCCATGAGCTTGGGCACCTAGTCATGCACAAACACGGTGGTCCCAAAGACCCTCGCTCTGTTGAGCGGGAAGCCAACATGTTCGCGGCCGCTTTCCTGATGCCCGCCAACGATGTGAGGGCGAGGGTTCCTCGCCCTATCACCGTAGATGTCGTCTTGCAGGCGAAGTCCCGCTGGCGGGTATCCGCCATGGCGATGGCCCACAGGTTGAACCGGCTCGGGATGCTTTCTGAATGGAACTACAAGTCGGTTTGCGTCGAGCTGAGCAAAAGGGGGTTTAGGAACTCGGAGCCAGGAGGCGTTGAGAGAGAGGTATCCATCATTTGGCG